>NZ_CP065377.1:0-734377 GCF_019967995.1 Faecalibacterium prausnitzii | reverse complement strand
CGGTAGGCGCGGGCGGCTTTGTCACCGCGTCTGGCCGACCACACAGGCAGGGCCGCACCCACCAGCAGGTAGCCCGCCAGCAGCACCAGCGCCGGCAGCAGATGATACCGGGCCGTGAAGCAGGTCATGCCGACAACGCAGACCACCGCGATGCAGACCGGCGAGATGGTGTGGGCATAGAAGACTTCCAGCTGTTCGATGTCGGCGGTGATCAGGCTGATGAGGTCGCCGCGGTCGCGGCCCTCCAGCTTGGCGGGGCTCAGGCGGCGGAGCGCTCCAAAGACCCGATCGCGGATGAGGGCCAGCAGCTTGAAGGCGATATAATGGTTGGATGCCTGCTCGGCATACCGCAGCACACCGCGCAGCAGCGCAAACACTAAGATGCAGGCAAAGACGGTGCCCACCGAGGGGATGGGGCTTTCCAGCCCGGCGGCGGCCAGCAGGCCGAAGCCACCGAAGATGGTGATGAAGGTGGCGCAGAAGTACCCCGCCACACCCATCGCGATGGCAGCCAGCATCACAGGCAGCATCGGCCGGACCAGCACGATGAGCCGCCGGACGATCGCAAACGGACTGCGTTTTTTCGGTGCGTTCATGCGCTCACCTCCCCAAGGTCTTCCAGCTGTTTCTGGGCGTTGTACAGGCGGCTGTAGACACCGCCTTCGGCCAGCAGGGCCTCGTGTTTTCCCTGCTCGGCGATGCGGCCGCCGTCCATGACGTAGATGCAGTCGCTGTCCACCACATTGGCCAGACGGTGGGAGATGAGGATGACCGTTTTCTTCCCCGCCAGCTTGCGGATGGCCGCCATGATGTCGTTTTCACTCTCGGCGTCCACGTTGGAGGTGGCTTCGTCGAAGAGGTAGATGGGCGAGTCGTGCAGCAGCGCACGGGCCATGGCCAGACGCTGGCGCTGACCACCGGACAGGTTTGAGCCGCCCTCATGCAGCGGGGTGTCCAGCCCCTGCTGACTGCGGCAGAACGCGGCAAGGTTCACCTCTTCCAGCGCGGCCCAAAGTGCAGCGTCATCGGCAGCGGGCGCTGCCATCCGCAGGTTGGAACCGACCGTTCCCCTGAAGATGGCCGCATTGTGCGGCACGACCGTCAAGGTGCGCAGGCGGCTCTCTTCCCGGAGCATCTGCACCGGCACACCGCCCAGCGTCACGCTGCCCGTATACCCGGTGCGGGCACCGGATAGAATGGCCGCAATGGTGCTTTTGCCGCAGCCGGACTCGCCCACCAGCGAGACGAAGCTGCCCTGCGGGATGCACAGCGAGACATCGTGGAGGATGGTGCGGTCGTTCTCGTAGCCAAAGGTCACATGGTCCAGCTTCAGGGTGGTATCCTCCCCTGCCTCCTGTGTGCCGTCGGCAGGCTCGTCCGCCGCCAGCAGACGGAAGATCTTCTCCGCCGAGGCTGCTCCGTTCATCGCGATGTGGAAGTAGCTGCCCAGCAAGCGGAGCGGCAGGAAGAAATCTGCCGCCAGCAGAAGAATGGTCAGCGCCGCTGTCAGGGTGATCTGCCCTTTGGCAAACGCCGTCACCGCGCTGATGATGCCCAGCCCCGCGCCGCCATAGGCCATCAGGTCCATGAGGGTGACGGAGTTCAGCTGCATGGTCAGCACTTTCATCGTGATCTTCCGGAAGCGCTCGGCCTGCCGGTTCATCTCCTCATGCTTCCAGCCGTCGGCCTGGTAGATCTTCAGGGTGGTCAGGCCCTGGATGTTTTCCAGAAAGCTGTCGCCGAGGGTGGTGTATTCGCCCCAGTATTTGTCCAGCAGCTTTTTGGCGAATTTCTGCACCGCCACGATGGACATGGGGATCAGCGGCACACAGCACAGCAGGATGATGGCCGACCGCGCATGGACGCCCACCAGCAGCACGAAGAGGGTGACCGGGGCCAGCAGGCTGTAGAACAACTGAGGCAGATACTTTGCAAAGTAGGTGTCGATCTGCTCCACGCCCTCACTGGCCAGCATGACGGCCTCACTGGTGGCGACGGTCTCGCTGTAACCCGCGCCCAGGCGTGTGAGTTTTTCGTAAATTTTGCTGCGCAGGGTGCGCTTGACATCCTTGGAGGCGCAGTCGCTCATGCTGGATGCCAGCAGGGTGAAGACATACCGCAGCGGGATGGTGAACAGGCAGAGCACAAAGTCCTGCCGCAGCATCTCGTGGGTCAGCCCGCCCGCAAAGACGGCTCCCACCAGCTGGGCAATGACCCGCACAAAGATGATGTTGCAGAGCATCCCCAGCCACTGGAACGCCACGTTCGCGCCCACAAAGCGCATGGCACCCCGGTCAAAGGCGATCAGCTTTTTGTTGATCACGATACCGCCTCCGTGTCTTCGCTGGCGTCCGGGCCGAACATGCGGTCGTATGCGCCGGTAAAGGCCCGCTCCGGCAGTGCCGAGGTCAGGGCCAGCGCGGCCGTGCAGCGCTCCTCCTCGGTCAGGTCGATCTTCACGGGCGGGAAGTTTGCCAGCACCGTTTCCAGCTGTTCCTTCACTGCTCTGGCCACAAAGATGCCGCGGTCGGTCAGGTAGATCTTGCCGTAGTGCTCCTTGACGATCATGCCATGGTCCATCAGCAGGTTCATGATCCGCACCACCGAGGGCTTGGTCACGTTCAGCTTTTCCGCAATGCTGCGGGAGCAGATGTCCAGATGGGTCTGCGACACCTCATAGATCGCCAGCAGATACCGCAGATGCGCCGGTGTCAGTTCCATGCTTATCACACTCTTTTCATCGGAATATTCAACCTCTCCGGCACGGCAGCGCATTGCCGGAGAGGCCTGGAAATGTTATCCAAAGCTAACTTTTATTTTTCTAAAAAAGGGCGCGGGCCGATTTGCTTTTCGACCCGCGCCCTGCGGTTTCCTCAGTGACAGCCGCCGTTGCAGTGCCCGCAATCACCGGAGCACCCGCCGCAGCCGCCGCCGTGCTTGTGGGAGTGCCAGGTGATCCAGCCCACACAGCCAAACACGATCGCCGCCACGATAATGGTCGGCAGATTGAAGTTTGCTGCCAGAAATTCCATCATAACAATGCACTCCTCTCAAAACAGAACCAATTTACTTGTTTGCCGTGAGCTTCTTGGTGTCGATGCTGACCTCATTGATGCCCGTGTACTTGTTGGGGCGGACCAGCAGATAGATGAAGGCCACCAGGATGACGACTGCAACGATGGTGAAGAAGTTGAAACCGACCTCACCGGAAATGATGCCGCCCAGCTGATACACGACCAGCGCAGCGCAGTAAGCCAGAGCGCACATGTAGCCGATGGCGATGGCGGTCCACCTGCCGTTGTTCATCTCACGCTTGATGGCACCCATTGCAGCGAAGCAGGGAGCGCACAGCAGGTTGAAGATCATGAAGGCGTAAGCCGACAGAGCGGTGTAATCCTGTGCAACCGCAGCCCAGATCTCATCGCCGTTCTCAGACAGCTCGCCGCCGAAGTGATACAGAACACCGAAGGTGCCGACGACGTTCTCCTTTGCGATCAGGCCGGAGACGGAAGCGACGGTTGCACGCCAGTTGCCGAAGCCCAGAGGTGCAAAGATCCAGGCGATCTTGGTAGCGATAGCAGCCAGCACGGAGTTGTCCTGATCCTCGACCATGCCAAAGGCACCGTTCTCGAAGCCGAAGCCCTGCAGGAACCAGATGGCGACGGTTGCAATCAGAATGACGGAACCAGCACGCTTGATGAAGGACCAGCCGCGCTCCCAGGTTGCACGGAACACGTTGCTCCATGCAGGCACATGGTATGCGGGCAGCTCCATCACGAAGGGAGCGGGATCACCTGCGAAGAGCTTGGTCTTCTTCAGGATCACGCCGGAGCAGATGATGGCTGCCATGCCGATGAAGTATGCGGAGACTGCGACCACAGAGGAGCCGCCGAACAGAGCACCTGCGATGAGGCCGATGATGGGCATCTTAGCGCCGCAGGGGATGAAGCAGGTGGTCATGATGGTCATGCGGCGGTCACGCTCGTTCTCGATGGTACGGGAAGCCATAACACCGGGCACGCCGCAGCCGGTGCCAACCAGCACGGGGATGAAGCTCTTACCGGACAGGCCGAACTTGCGGAAGATACGGTCCATAATGAAGGCGACGCGGGACATATAGCCGACGTCCTCCAGGATGGACAGCAGGAAGAACAGCACAAGCATCTGGGGAACGAAGCCCAGAACTGCGCCGACACCGGCGACGATGCCGTCCATGATCAGGCCGTACAGCCAGCCTGCCACGCCGATGCCCTCCAAAAAGCCGCCCAGCGCATCCGGCACGATCTCACCGAACAGAACATCGTTGGTCCAGTCGGTCGCAAAGGTGCCAATGGACCAGCCGCCATCCGCGATGGAGGTGCCCATGGACAGGGAGTACATCAGGAACATGACCAGTGCGAAGATGGGCAGCGCCAGAACACGGTTGGTCACGATCTGGTCGATCTTATCGGAAACGGTCAGGTGCTCCACGCGGGCCTTCTTCTTGACAGCCTTTTCGACCACGGTGTTGATATAGGCATAGCGCTGGTTGGTGATGATGCTCTCGGCGTCATCGTCCATCTCATTCTCGCAATCCTTGATGTGGTCATCAATGTGAGCCAGCAGGCTCTTGTCGAGCTTCAGCTCGTCCTGGACCTTGTCGTCGCGCTCAAACAGCTTGACGGCGTACCAGCGCAGGAAGTGGTCATCGACCTTGCCCTGAATGGACTCCTCGATGTGTGCGATGGCGTGCTCCACGCTGCCGGTGAAGACATGAGGCAACTCCTCGGAGGCCTTGCCCGCCTTGGCAGCGGCGATGGCAGCCTTGGCGGCCGCTTCGGTGCCCTCGCCCTTCAGCGCGCTGATCTCGACGGCCTGGCAGCCCAGCTCTTTGCTCAGCTTCTTCAGGTCGATCTTGTCACCGTTCTTGCGGACCAGGTCGATCATATTGACCGCCATGACCACCGGGATCCCCAGCTCGATCAGCTGGGTGGTCAGGTAGAGGTTGCGCTCGATGTTGGTGCCATCAATGATGTTCAGGATGACGTCGGGCTTCTCCTTGACCAGATAGGTACGGGAGACGACCTCTTCCAGGGTGTAGGGAGACAGCGAATAGATACCGGGCAGGTCCTGAATGATGACGTCTTTCTCGCCCTTCAGCTTGCCTTCCTTCTTCTCGACAGTGACACCGGGCCAGTTGCCGACGTACTGGTTGGAGCCGGTCAGATTGTTGAACAGGGTCGTTTTGCCACAGTTCGGATTGCCGGCCAATGCGATCTTAATGCTCATTGTGTTCCTTTCCTCTCTGTTCGGATCAAACCACTTCGATCATTTCAGCGTCGGCCTTGCGCACGCTCAGTTCGTAGTTGCGCACGGTCAGTTCCATGGGGTCACCCAGAGGTGCCACCTTGCGGACATAGATCTCGACCCCCTTGGTGATGCCCATGTCCATGATGCGGCGCTTGACCGGGCCTTCGCCGTGCAGGCGTGCCACGGTGGCCGTTTCGCCGACCTTGACGTCTTTCAAAGTCTTCATGTAAATCCTCCTCTACTTGTCTTTTCTTCAGAGACCATTCCAGTGTCGGAGCAGGTCCCAAACAGCGCTGCCGCTGTTTAGCCGATCAGAATGCGGTTGGCCATCGTCTTGTCGAGCGCCAGGCGGCTTTCCTTGACCTGCACGATCAGGTTGCCCGCGATCTCGTTGACCACAGTCACATCGCTGCCCACCACAAAGCCGAGTTCTGCCAGATGCAGACGCACCTCGTCCTTGCCGGTGATCTTTTGAATGGTGACGGTCTCGCCCGCCTTGGCCATCGTCAAAGGCATCATCTTTCGTCCACTCCCTTATGTCACAATGTTTCACATCCCGCACAGCGTTCTGTGAGGTTCCTCCGGTCGGGGGAAGTTTCGACGCCGGTTAGTCAGTCGCGACTATCAGCATGGATAGTTTACGCTTACTAACCTTTCTTGTCAATATTTTTTTCATAATTTGAAGTTAGTTCGTAGGAACAAACAGATTGTTTCTTCCTGTTTTGTTCAATTTTTGCTATTTTGAACAAGAACGATCGCGAACATTCCAGCCGTTTGTGTTTCTTCGGAGCGTCAGGTTTTCTCTCCGCAATCAACGTACCACCGTCCATCCGACGCACTTGTCCGGATATGACACAGCCGCCCGGTGCAGGGGTCAGACTGCAACGGGCGGCCGCGTGTCAAAAGGAGGATCTTTCCCGCCGGGGCGTGGTGTCTCCGGCAGGCGCCAGGATAAAAAGAGAGTATTGGTAGGAAATGTCAGTTTCAGGCCGCCACGGCAAGGCGGAAGATCGGGGTGCCGCTGTGGAACAGGCGCAGGTATACTCTGGTGCACTTGTTCAGCTGGGCAAACAGGCGCTCGGCGGCATCGCGGTCGCCATAGGCCTTCCAGCAGCCGCAGCAGGTAAAGTTGCGGCCCTGATTCTCGATGAAGCCCACCACATCGGTGAGCGGGTAGCCCAGAAATACGCCGATCTCATGCGGAAACTCTGCCTCGCAGCACAACCGCCGCGACAGCTGCCGCAGTAGCGGTTCGCAGTCGTCCGCCCCTTCGGGCAGATGGTAGCCTTCCTGCACCAGAAATGTGCGGACATTCTCATCCGAAAGCACTTCGCGCAGGCGGTTCTCCCGGTAGACATAGACCAGATACCGGTGGGTGCGGGCACAGCCCTTGAGAACCCGGACCCGGAGACCCTTCTCACCCAGCCGTGCGTTCCAGCCGCGCACCCGCTCGGCAAGGTCTTTGCAGTCCTGCGTCTCATAGCGGAAGAGCCCGGCGGCTTTCAGGCCTGCCAGCACCGGCGAGCACTGTTCGATCATCACGGTCTCAAAATTACGCTCCATGGCCGGTTTTCCTCCGTTGCTTGGTTTAAGAAAAGCATTCCCGCTGTGCATCCAGACTATGCAGAGCTTCATGGTTAGATTCATCTAACCTCAAGTTCAAAAAGAACGCGGTTCCTGTTGCGGACCGCCTTGTGGTTAGTTATTTCTAACGTGGCATTATCTTACCATAGCTTCGGAGAGGTGTCAAGGGTTTTTGAAAAGTTTTTCGTTTCCTCTTTTTGTGCCGCGCCGCCGGAGCGCCGCGCTCGTTGAAAAGCGTCGAAATCCGTGTTATAATGATACCATCCACTAGAAATAGTGGTGCGCTGTCTGCATTGCAGGTGGTCGGGCTTCTTTCCGGTGTCAAATCCGGAGGAGGTCTGCTTTTTATCTTCTCCGGGATGTTTGCATGTCAACCACACCCAACCTGAACGGAGGAGTCCAACATGGATGTTTTGAATACTGTTGTGAACATACTGCATTTGATTGCAGACGTTGTCATCGGCGTTACGCAGGTAACCTGGATGATCTCAAAGGATGTCTTTCGGGACAAGCCCAAGGCCAAGCACTATTCCAAACGCAATAAAAAGTAACGACCGCCTCACAGTTCCCCAACTAGAGCGGTCGTTACTTTTTAACACTTGCCGGTAAAGGAGCTGACCACTTTGCAGACAGCGCCTTTTCTATTTGTAGTATAGTCAATTTCTTACGATTTGTCAAGAACGCAACTTTTCAGGAGTTCTTTATGTATTTTATTCCTTTTGAAACCGCCCGGCTGCGCCTGCGCCCGCAGGAGGCCAAAGATGCCGGTTTTGCACTCTGTATCTGGGGCGACCCTATTACCGGAAAATACCTGACCGATCCAGCACTGGACACCATCGACAATCTCAATGAGTATATGGAACTTCTGCGGCATCTGAATGACAGCGCTGACTGCTACTATGTCATCGCAGAGGATAAAGTCACCGGCCAAGCCATCGGCACCTGCTGCGCCGTCATTAAGGAAAACGGACGCTGCTGGGATATCGGGTACTGCATCCATCCTACTTGCTGGCGAAAGGGCTACGCCAAGGAAATGGTCGGTGCACTGGTCGATTTTGGCATCCAGAACGGCGTCAAGACATTTCTTGCCGATGTCGCCGCTGACAATGCCAGTTCCTGCGGTGTAATGTGCTCACTGGGCTTTGCTCCTTCCGAAAATGGAACCTTCCGCCGCAGCGGAACGAAAACAGAATACAAAAATCTGACCTTCAGAAAAGACCTATGAATATGACTTCTCTCACCCAGACCATCGCCTCCCTGCTGGAGGCCCACCCGGAGCGGCCCGTGCTCATCGCGCTGGACGGCCGCTGCGGCAGCGGCAAAACGACGCTGGCGGCACAGCTGGCAGAACAGTTTCCGGGCAGCGCCGTCTTCCATACCGACGACTACTATCTTCCCCCGGCACAGCGCATCCCGGACTGGGCCGAAACGCCTTGCGCCAATATGGACCTGGCCCGCCTGCGGGAGGAAGTGCTCGTTCCGGCACAGGCCGGGGCCGCGGTGCGCAGCCGGGCGTACTCCTGCCGGGAGGGTGCCTATCTGCCGGAACAGTGCGTACCGCCCGCACCGCTCTATATACTGGAGGGCAGCTACAGCCACCACCCGATTCTTGCAGACTTTTATGACCTCAAAGTGTTCGTCACCTGTTCCAAAGAAGAACAGGCCCGCCGTTTGCAGGCGCGGGAAGGCGAACGCTACGAAAACTTTGTCCGTCGGTGGATTCCTCTGGAAGAGGCCTACTTTGCGCAGTGCCGCATCGAAGCGCTGGCTGACCTCCTCTGGGATACTACAAATTTATGAAGTTTTTGAAAATTTGCGGCGATTTTTCCCGCCAACCTGTGGAAATTATGGTATAGTTATATTGGAATAAACTTGATTTCCCAAGGCAAGGAGAAGCATTATGGAACACTTCGTGGAATTTGAAAATGTTTCCAAATACTACCAGACAGGCAGTGTCCGCATCGCCGCAGCGGACCGCCTGAATTTTTACGTGGACAAGGGCGAGTTCTGCATCATCGTCGGGCCGTCCGGTGCAGGCAAGACCACCCTGCTGAACATCCTCGGCGGCATGGACACCTGCGACGAGGGCCACGTCTGGCTCGACGGGCAGGATGTAAGTCGGTTCTCCGAGAAAGAGCTGACCCAATACCGGCGGTATGACGTCGGATTCGTCTTCCAGTTCTATAACCTCGTGCAGAACCTGACGGCGCTGGAAAACGTAGAACTGGCCAGCGAGATCTGCCGCGACCCGCTGGACCCCAAAGCCACGCTGGAAAGCGTCGGCCTCGGCGAGCGGCTGAACAACTTCCCGGCCCAGCTTTCGGGCGGCGAACAGCAGCGCGTCTCCATTGCGCGCGCCCTCGCCAAAAATCCGAAGCTCCTGCTCTGCGATGAGCCGACCGGTGCGCTGGACTACAAGACCGGCAAACAGGTGCTGGCCCTGCTGCAGCGCACCTGCCGCGAAACGGGCCGCACCGTCATCGTCATCACCCACAACACAGCCCTGACGGCCATGGCCGACCGCATCATCCAGGTGAAGAGCGGGCAGATCCTGTCCAACCAGATCAACGAGCACCCTGTGCCCGTGGAACAGATCGAGTGGTGATTCTTGTGCAGAAAAGTTATCGAAAAAACATCCTCCGGGATCTCAGGGGCAACCTGAGCCGGTTTTTGTCCCTGTTCGGCATCGTGGCACTGGGCGTGATGATCCTGACGGGCCTTGCCAGCTTTGCACCCAGTATGCGGATCGCCGGGCAGAAATATTACGTACAGCAGAACGTATTCGACCTGCGCGTCCTCTCCACCCTCGGCCTTTCCGAGGACGACATCGACGCCATTGCCGCGACCGAGGGCGTCACAGCGGTCCAGCCGGTGAAGTATCTGGACACCGAGGGCCGCTGGTCCAGCACCGACCAGCCCGCTGTCCTGCGCATCCAGCAGCTCCCGGCAGACCCCGGTGCCGACACGGCCGAGAATCTGAACCGCCCGCTGTTGCTGGCAGGCCGGATGCCCGAAGCTGCCGACGAATGCGTCGTGCATGTCATGGGCCACGGGGAAGAGATCCCCATCGGCACCACGCTGACCCTGCCGGACGGCACCGACGGCCTCGCCCGCACCTCTTATACCGTGGTGGGGCAGGTGCAAGACCCGTTGCATTTTTCCTCCGACCAGGAGACTTCCACCGCCGGCGACGGCGTTCTGGACGCCATCGTCTACGTCTCGGACGGTCAGCTGACTGCCGATTATTACACCGTTTGTTATATCAAGGTCAAGAATGCCGACCAGTATGACAACTATTCCGATGAATACCAGACGGCCGTGGATGCCGTCGCCGACCGGCTGACCTCCATCAGCGGCGCACAGTGCACCACCCGCCGGGAAGCCCTCATCGACGACGCCACTGCCAAACTGACCGATGCCAAGCAGACCTACGACGAGCAGAAAGCAGAGGCCGAACGCCAGTTTGCACAGGCCGAACAGAAGCTCGACGAGGCCCAAGCCCAGCTCACCGCCGCCAAAGCGCAGCTGGAGCAGGGCGAAGCAGAGTACACCTCCGGCAAAGCGCAGCTGGCCCAGCAGAAAGCCGCCCTGCCCGACACCATGCAGAGCGGTGCGGACAAAGTGCTGGACGGCGAGGAGCAGATCCTGGAATTTGAAGATCAGCTCCAGCAGATCGAGCTTCTGGTCAACCTGAAGCAGGTGGCCGACCCGCTGCTGACCTATGCCGAAGCCGCGCTCCACAACGCGCAGAAAGCGCTCGACGAGGCCGAACCCGCCGACGAAGAATACACGGAGCTGCGGGATGCCCTCGCCAAGGCACAGGCCGCCTACGACAGCATCTATGCCCAGCTCAACGGCTACCAGCAGCAGCTGGACGAGGGCAAGCGGCAGATGTATGCCCAGGGGCTCCTCTCCTCGCCCAGCCTTTCCAATACGGAACTCGTCACCGAGGCCAAAGCCGCTCTGCGGAAGATGAAACTGGAACTGATGCAGGGCCAGCTGGGGCTTTCCACCGGCACCGCCTCTGCCTATTCCGCCTTTGCTGCCGCCGAACAGCAGCTCGCCGATGCCCGCACCCGGCTGGATGACGGCTGGGCCGAATACGATACCGGCAAAGAGCAGCTGGACGCCTCCCGCACTGAATACGCAACGCAGAAAGCCGAGGCGGAGCAGAAGCTCGCGGACGGCCAGAAGCAGATCGACGATGCCGAAGAGCAGATCTCTGACATCCAGAACGGCGAGTGGTACGTCCTCGACCGAAACAGCACCATGAGCTTCGTCACCTTTGAGCAGTATGCCGACCGGATGGACGCCATCGCACGGGTCTTCCCCGTGTTCTTCTTCCTGGTGGCGGCACTGGTGGCCTCCACCACCATGACCCGCATGGTGGACGAGAACCGCCTGCAGATGGGCACCCTGAAAGCGCTGGGCTACTCCAACACAGCCATTGCGGGCAAGTACCTGTTCTACGGCCTGGCCTCCAGCATCCTGGGCAGCATCCTGGGCATGGCGGTGGGCTTCGTCGTCTTCCCCACCATCATCTGGCAGGCCTATCAGACCATGGTGTTCCGCCTGCCCACCTTCACCCTGCAATTCTACCCCGGCATGGCCGTGGGAAGCGTCCTGCTCAGTGCGGCCGTCATCGGCATCACCACCTGGGAGGCCTGCCGCGCCAGCCTGCGCGAGAAGACCGCCGCCCTGCTCCTGCCCCGCGCACCGGTGGCCGGCAAGCGCATCTTCCTCGAATACATCACCCCGCTGTGGAAGCACATGAGCTTTTCCCAGAAGACCACGGCTCGCAACCTGTTCCGGTATAAGAAGCGCTTCTTCATGACCGTGCTGGGCGTGGCGGGCTGCACGGCCCTGCTGCTCATCGGCTTTGGCATCCAGGATTCCATCCTGCCCATGCTCAACCGCCAGACCACCGAGCTGAACCACAGCGACCTGACCATCTCGTACAGCGACACCAGAGCCTTTTCCGTGGAACACGGTCTGGGCGATGTGCTGGATTCCAGCGCCGATGTGACCAGCTGGGGCCGTTTCTACAACAAGAGCGTGACCCTCTACAATGCCAGCGGCGACAAGCAGACCGTAAGCATCGTGACGGCAGAAGACGAGAGCCAGATGACCGCATATTTCACCTTTCGCACCCGGCAGGGGCACAAGGCCATCCCCTTTGACGATAACAGTGCCATCCTGACCGAGAAGACCGCCGAGAGCCTGGGCCTTGCGGTGGGCGACACCTTTGAGGTGGAGACCAGCGATGGCAGCCGCAAAACGTTGACCCTGACCGGCATCACCGAGAACTACGTCTTCACCCGGCTGTACCTCTCGCAGGCGCAGCTCCGGACGCTGACGGGCGGCACCCTGCCGGAGTGGAACACCGTTTACGGCCAGACCGACTGCCCCACCTCGGACGACCGCAACACCCTGCGCACCGACCTGCTGGCCTGCAATTACGTCAGCGGGGTCTCCTTCATGGAGGACACGACCGAAATGTTCGACAACCTCATCGGCTGCCTGAACTATGTGGTCATCCTGATCATCGTCTGTGCCGCTGCGCTGGCCGCCGTGGTGCTCTACAACCTCATCAGCGTGAACCTTGGCGAGCGCAAAAAGGAGCTGGCCACCATCAAGGTGCTGGGCTTCTTCGACAACGAGGTCTACCGCTACATCTTCCGCGAGATCGACCTGCTGGCCCTCATCGGGTCGCTGGCGGGCCTTGCGCTGGGCGTGCCGCTGCATCAGTTCATCGTCCGCACCGTGGAGATGGACCAGATGATGTTCATCCGCTCCATCGCACCCCGCAGCTACCTGTTCAGCGTAGCCCTCACCCTCTTCTTCACCGTCGTCGTCTGCCGCCTCATGCGCCGCCATGTCCGGAACATCAGCATGGTCGAAAGCATGAAGGCACCGGAATAAGAAAGCATCTCCGCAAAAAACTCCCCTCGGCCGTGGATGGCTGAGGGGAGTTTTTGTAGTTTGTCAGGTTCTTGCCAGCACCGGCAGCGCGGCGATCTCATCCTGCAGCTCTCTGGCCTGGGTCTTTGTGAGCTTTTTGCAGGAGACCATCCGGTCCAGCACCACCTGCGAGCGCTTGAGCGCCAGCTCCGGGCTGGAATGGGGCGAGTAGGCGGACGGCGCATTGGGCAGGCCCGCCAGCAGGACGCATTCGGCGGAGGTCAGCTCCGCAGGCGTCTTGCCAAAGTAGCCTTCCGCCGCCTCGGCGATGCCGTAGCATCCGCTGCCGAAATAGATCGTATTCACGTACATCTCAAAAATCTGCTGCTTGGAGCAGTGCTTTTCGATGTCCAGCGCCGCGAAAAGTTCCGCCGCCTTGCGGGCAAAGTGCTTCTCCTGCGTGAAGTAGATGTTCTTTGCCAGCTGCTGGGTCAGGGTGCTGCCGCCTTCGGCCAGCGAGCGGGTCCGCAGGTCTGTCCACAGCGCCCGGACGATGGCCACCGGGTCCACGCCGTGGTGCAGCTCGAACCGGCTGTCCTCCACGGCGATGACGGCGTCGATGTAGGTCTGGGGGATGGCATCGCAGGTGGTGAATCCGGGGCGGGCCGAGAGGGTCTCGTACAGCTGCGCCGCCGGGAGTCCGGGCTGGGTGGCACGGTAGAGTTTCCATCCCTGTACCCCCAGCACAGCCCCCGCCGCAGCCAGCACCAGCAGTGCCAGCAGCAGCGCCCAGCACAGCAGCCGTTTGAGGAGATCCTTCAGCGTCCGCATCACGTTCGCTCCTTTCACCTTCTGAATGGTATTATCCTACCCGATTTCACCGTTCTTTTCAAGCAGATTTTGTGAACATTCCGCCGCAGACCGCTCAGGCCCGGACATCGCATCTGCGCAGCAGAAGATGCGCCAGCAGAAAGAACACCACCAGCCACCCCAGACAGCTGGCTGCAAACAGCCCGTAGCTGCCAGCCAGAGCATCCGCACTTTTGTTGGAGTTCATACCGAGTTGCATCAGGGAATAGGGCCACAACAGCCCATGACCCTTGGAGCTGATAAAGATGCCGGTAATGCCGCCCAGCAACCCCAGAAAAATGGGCACGGCAAAGCTGCGGATGACCATGGCCAGCACCAGTTGCGCAGCAATAACAGCCAACGCACCCAGCAACCCCCGCAGCAGAAAGAGCGGCAGCCGAACCGGCGGCCAGCCGGGCAGATGGGCAAATACCTTGCCGCAGAACACGAACAGCGCGAACACAAAGCCGTGGGTCAGAAACGCAAGCTTTGTCACCACCGCAAACTTTGCGGCAAACAGGTCCAGCGGCGGTACGGGGCTTGCCATGATCAGGTTCCAGTTGTGCCCCAGATGTTCCAGCCGCCACAAGTAGGCAGCATAGGTGGCTACCATGGCAGGGAAGAAGAGCATGGAATAAAACAGGGTGTGCTGGGTCCAAAGGCTGTACCAGCCGTCGGTGAGGATCTCAAGATTTTGCAGATAATTGAACGTGCCATAGGTGGCGGAAAGAATGGGCAGCACAAAGAACATGGCCCAGATGGGGGATGCGTGGAGCTTGCGGTTCTCCGCAAGAATACAGCGTTTCAGCATGGTTTTATACCTCCTCGTCCTGTACCTTGCGCCACGCAAGGGCAAACAGCACAGCGCCCAGCGCAAGGGTGAAGGCCAACAGCCCCCAGTTGAAGGGGCGGGTGCCGTAGGTGACGGTGTGGGTAGCCTTGTCCCAGTTCGCCACTTCGTAGGCGCTCAGAGGGATGTAGTACCCAAAGGGTACAAAGTAACTGGCAAGCGGCGGCATAAAAGCAGAGAACAGCCCAACCAGCGCCCCTACAATGCCCACGCAGAGCGCCGGCAGGGGATTGCCCACCCACAGCATCAGCAGAAATTCCCCAAAGAAGAGCATTGCGTCCACCGCCAGCGTGCAGACGAACAGATAGACCAGCTGCCCAGTGGGAAAGGCTTCGGTATAACCATGAACGCGCCCCAGCACCGGAACGCAGGCCAGCTCCAGCACCGTGACCAACAGCACCTCCAGCACCCCAAAGACCGCTTTGCCTGCAAACAGGCTGCGGCGGCTTTGCAGGGTGTAGAGCAGCTTGGCGGTGTTGCCTTTGATCTCCATATCCCACAACCGGGAGGCCAGAACTGCCATCATCACCGGCATCAGAATGGCTTCAATGACGGGCAGGCTGTAAAGCAGGGCGCTGTAACCGTTGGCAAGCTCCTCCGGGTCTGCCGGGGCAAGGCCGCCCACCCATAGCACGACAATGCCGGGGATGAACAGGCAGAGAGCAAGGTCGTGCCTACGGTGGGCTTTTTGCAGTTCTGCACGGAAAGCCGCCATCTCACGCCACCTCCCCGCTGGTCTGGGTCAGGCTGAGGAAGATATCCTCAAGGCTCTTTGTCTGGGCCGTCAGCCCCACGACACCTGCCCCGCGTTCGGCAAGCGCACAGACCAGTGCCGCCAGCGCGGCATCGTCCTGCGGCGGCAGCAGAACGACGTCCGGCTCCTCCGTCCGGGCTGCTGCCTGCATCCCCTGCTCGTTCAGCACGGCAAGGGCCTTTGACACATCCAGCACCCGCAGCAGAATGCCGCCCCGGCTGTGTTTTTGCAGCTGCTGCAAAGAACCCTCGAACAGCAGTTTGCCGTGGTTCAGGATGCCCACCTGATCCACCATCTGCTCGATCTCGCCCAGCAGGTGGCTGGAGATCAGCACGGTGGCTCCGGTGGTCTGCGGCATGGCGGCGATGAGGCTGCGCATCTCCTGAATGCCCGCCGGGTCCAGACCGTTGGTGGGCTCGTCTAAAATCAGCAGTTTGGGGCTGCCCAGCAGCGCCATGGCAATGCCCAGCCGCTGCTTCATGCCAAGGGAATACTGCCCCACCTTCCGGTCAGCGTCTTTGGTCAGGTGTACGATGTCCAGCACCCGGTCGATGTCCTTCCGGTCCACGGCTTTTAAGTCGGCCACGATGGCCAGATTCTCCAGCGCCGTCAGGTGAAGATAGCCGGACGGTGATTCGATCAGGCTGCCGGTCTGCCGCAGCAGGGCCATGCGGCTCGATTCGTTCAGGGTGTGCCCCAGCAGCTCCACACTGCCGCCGGTGGGGTGCACAAGCCCCAGCAGCATCTTCATGGTGGTGGATTTGCCCGCACCGTTGGGGCCTAAAAAGCCGTAGACACACCCTTGCGGGACGGTCAGGTTCAAATGGTCCACCACCGGGTGACCATGGTAGCTTTTGCAAAGGTCGTGCGTTTCGATCACAGATTTCATGCTATCCGCTCCTTTTCGTGTTTCCTGTTGTTCGGAACACGTTCAGGATACACCCGCTGCCTTAATCCACCCGGAAGCCGAGCTTAATTTGGCCTTAAATTTTCGGCAAAGCGCTGCTCTGCCGGGCCATTTGTGGTATAGTGAAGAAAAAATGCACAAAGGAACACGAACGCTATGACTTCCATCTATGATGCCGAACTTCTTCTGGTGGACGACAACCCGGACCTGCTCCGCCTGCTCTGCGAACAGCTGAGCGGAGCCGGGTATCACCACATCCGCACCGCAGCCACCTGTGCCGCTGCGCGGGCTGCCTTCGACGCCGCACCGCCCCACTTGATGGTGCTGGACATCAACCTGCCGGACGGCGACGGGTTTTCGCTGTTCCGGGCGCTGCGGGCCAGAGCGGATGTCCCGGCGCTGTTCCTCTCCGCACGGGATGCCGATGCAGACCGGCTGTTCGGGCTGGGCCTTGGCGCAGACGATTATCTGACCAAACCCTTCCTCATGCAGGAGCTTCTCTTGCGGGTACAGCACATTTTGCAGCGGGTCTACCGCACCGAGCTGGCGCGGGGCGCTTCGCAGCAGCTGACACTGGGGGACCGTATCGTCCAGCTCAACGATGCGCTGGTCCAGCTTCCGGACGGTTCCGCCCTGCCCCTGACCGCCACCGAACTGGCTCTGCTGCGCAAGCTGGCCGAGAATCGGGGCCACATCGTGACCTATGACGCCCTGTGCGAAGCCGTCTGGGGCGCGGATTACTACGGCTGTGAAAACAGTTTGAACGTCCACATCCGCCACCTGCGCGAAAAGCTGGAGCCCCTGCCCGGCAGGCCGCAGTTTCTGCGCACCGTGCGGGGTATCGGCTACAAACTGGCCGGGGAGGTACGCTCATGAAAACCTTTTCGCGCCTTCTCCGGCGGTATCTGCTGGCGGCGGTGGGCATCGTGCTGCTGATGTTCGTGCTGGGCAACAGCTTTTTGGGCTGGGTGCTCTGGCGGGAATGGCAGCGCCCCAAGCGGGAATACTCTTACAGCAACATTGCCGATTCCATGGTGCAGACTGCCGACGGCCTTGCCTTCGGCCCGCAGCACACCCCCGAAGAATGGATGGACGGCTACTCCTGGGCCATGGTGCTGGACGCCGACGGCCGGGTGATCTGGAGCTATGCACTGCCCCGGACGCTCGACCGCCGCTACACCTCCAGCGATGTGGCCCGGTTCTCGCGCTGGTATCTGGACGACTACCCGGTCTTCTGCTGGACGGAGGACTACGGGCTGTTCGTGACCGGTACGGAGCCGGGCAGCATGTGGAAGTACACGGTCTACACCTCGCCGGGGATGCTGACCGACGTTGCCGGGCTCCTCCTCCCCTGCCTGCTTGGGATGCTGGCGGCCGGGCTGGCCGTCTGCTTTCTGCTCAGCTGGCGGGGTGCCAGAGAACTGCTGGCCCTTGCCCGGCGGGACAATGCCCGCACCCAGTGGATCGCGGGCGTCAGCCACGATGTGCGCACCCCGCTGGCGCTGATCTTAGGCTGGGCCGAGCAACTGGAGCAGGATGCAGCCCTGCCCGCCCCGGCACGGCAGAAAGCCGGCGGCATCCGCACCCAGAGCGAGCGGCTGCGCACCCTCATCGACGATCTGAACCTGACCAGCAAGCTCCAATATGGAGCCCAGCCCCTCCGGCGGGAGCTGCTGACCGTCGGCCCGCTGCTGCGGCAGCTGGTGGCCCAGTTCTGCGACAGCCCCCTGGCCGACCAGTGCGACCTCTCGCTGACCCAGACCCTCGATGCCGAACAGGCCCAAATCTCTGCAGACCCCGCCCTTCTGGGGCGGCTGGTGGAAAACCTGCTCAGCAACAGCGTCCGGCACAACCCGCAGCCGGTGACCGTCTGCCTGTGTGCCGAGGTCCGCAGCCGTCAGCTCTGCCTGACCTTCACCGACGACGGCGTCGGCTACCCGCCCGCCGTGCTGGCCGCGCTCAAAGAGCCGGAATCCTCTGAGGATGTTCCCCACATCCTCGGCCTGCATGTCGTGGAGCAGATCGCCGCCGCCCACGGCGGAACTGCCGTGTTCGAACAGAACCACCCCCATGGAGCCAGAGCGGTCATCCGCCTCCCGCTGGGGGAGCTGGCGCGAAGCGCCTGAGAGGGCCATACCTCACCGTTTCAGCTTCTCTTCGATCTTCTCCTTCTCCAGCCCCTCGCCAATGACGATGAGCACCTCCTGCCCATTGGGAATGCCCGCAGCGGTCAGGCCGTCGGCGGTGGCGTTCAGCTCCACCCAGCCGCCTGCATCCCGCACGAAGCCCTTCACCCGCAGCACATGGCCACAGGCAGGGTCGGTGAACAGCGACGGGATGTTCCGTTCCAGCTGCTCCCGCGGCAGGCCCAATTCCAGAAAATAGGCCGAACCAAAGGCCCTGTGCTCGTCAAAATGCAGCTTTTCGCAGCTGGCCTGCCGATAGCCGCAATGGTCGAGGGCCGCGAAGTCGGCATCCGTCAGGTCGGCCCAGTCTTTGGTCAGAAACTCGCCGGGCTGGAAGCTCCGGCTGCACTTGCAGGCGGTCAATGCACGGCGCAGATGTTCCTGTGCGGCCTGCATGTCCGCAGCGTCAGCCAGCTGGCTCCGGCTGAACACCACCCTCCCTGCGTTGGCCGCCTCGGACGCCAGGATATAATCGGCCTGCGCCGAGAGG
The DNA here is from genome assembly GCF_019967995.1 of Faecalibacterium prausnitzii. Classification (NCBI taxonomy): domain Bacteria; kingdom Bacillati; phylum Bacillota; class Clostridia; order Eubacteriales; family Oscillospiraceae; genus Faecalibacterium; species Faecalibacterium prausnitzii. Next base: position 715,567 of record NZ_CP065377.1, on the reverse strand, counting down.
GTCTCCGGCAGCAGCGCATCCACGATGGCGATGACATTGCCCAGCTGATACCACCGGTCCAGCGGGTCGTCCCGCAGGACATCGAAGAACTCGTCCACGTCAAAAATGCCGCTCGGCTCCACGAGTACCCGGTCAAAGCCGCGCATCGCCATGGAGATGAGCTTGGTGCGCATCCGGCGCTGGTGGGTGTCGCAGTCACACCCGCCGCTGATCGTCTCGATCTCGCAGTGGTCGCCCAGAAGGTCCTGCACCAGCATGGCGTCCACGTTCACGGCGCCGAAGTCGTTTTCCAGAATGCAGACATTGTGCCCCTGTGCCACCAGATACGCCGCGTACCGGCGCAAAAATGTGGTCTTTCCGGCTCCCAGAAAGCCGGTGATGAGATCTACCTGTACCATCGTTGTCCCCTCCGCTGTTTTGATTTCAGGGTCAGTATACTATAACCGGCAAAAACAAGCAAGGGGAAGGCGCATGGCCCTCCCCTTGTCTGGTCCTTATAGAAACTCTACACTTCCATCCTCGATGTGGTACATACCGATTCAGCGGCCCACCGGATCGCGGCCAAAAAAAAGACGCCGGTGCAGCGCACTGCATCAGCGTCCGGAGGATTATTTTCTCTTATGCGTGGTTGAAGCCCTTGCCGAAGACCTCGGTGGTGCTCAGCATGGACATGAAGGCGTTCAGATGCTCTTTGTGGATGAATTCCTGCAGCTGGTCGGCCTCGTGGCGGGTGAGGGTGGTGTAGATGATGTAGTGGGGCTTATCGGTGTAGGCACCGAAGCAGGGCGTATAGGTCGCGCCGCGCATCAGCTTGCGCATGACGAAATCGCAGATGGGTTTCTTTTCATCACAGACGATGAGGATGGCCTTGCACATCTTGATCTTTTCCAGCACAGCGTCGATGACCAGCGACTTGACCGTCAGACCTACGAAGGAATAGAGCGCCGTGTACAGGTCGAAGACGAAGCAGGCCGCGATGACCATGAACAGGTCGGTGATGAACAGCGCGACCGCGATGCTGTGGATGTGGGTGTATTTCTCCACGATGAGGGCGATGATGTCGGTGCCGCCGGACGACGCGCCCACATTGAACAGCAGTGCCGAGGCGATGGCCGGCAGCGCAATGGCGAAGAGCAGGTCCAGCATGGGCTGGTCGGACAGCGGGCCGCTGAGGGGGCAGAGCTTTTCAAAAACCATCAGCTCCGCCGACATTACAAAGGTCGCATAGCCCGTGGTCATGGCGAACTCTTTGCCCAGAAAGATGAGGCCCACCACCAGCAGCACGAGGTTCGCCGCCGAGGAGAAAGCCGAGGCCGACATCGGGGTCAGTTTGGCCACCAGAGCCGCCGTACCGGTCACGCCGCCAAAGACGAAGTTGTTGGGGAACTTGAAGAAGTACACGCCCACCGACATGATGGAGATGCTCAGTGTGATGAGGACGTACTGCTTGACGTACTTCATCACCTTTTCCCGCAGGGTCATTTCCGCAGATATTTCCATAAACTCTCTTTTCCTTTTTCCTAATCAACCAAACAATTTTTTCGTATTGTGGATATAGACCGACAGCACCAGCCCAACGCAGATATACAGCATCATCACCGAGCTGCCGCCCGCCGAATAGAACGGCAGAGTGACGCCGATGACGGGCAGGACGCGCAGGTTCATCCCCACATTGACCGCGATCTGGGCCATGAGCGCCCCGCCGATGCCGGCGCAGATGAAGGTACCCAGCAGATCTTCGCTGCGGGCACCGGTCAAGAAGGTCTTGATGACGATGGCGAACAGCACCCCCAGCACCACACAGCAGCCCACAAAGCCCGTCACGTTGCCGATCCAGCTGAAGATGAAGTCGTTGTGGGCGTTGGGCACACTGTAATAACCGCCGCCAAAGAGGCCGTTGCCGAAGATGCCGCCGCTGCCCAGCGCGATCTCACCGCGCTGCTGCTGGTAGATGATGTTCTTCCAGACGGCCTCGCTGGGGGCCCAGCCGGTCTTGTTCTCCGGGTCCAGCACAGCCAGGATGCGGTACCACTGGTAGCCCTTGCCGATCTTATCGCTGAAAAAGGCAAAGGCCGCTGCCATTGCCATGCCCGCTGCCGCCAGCGCCCCGATGATATACTTCCAGCTCAGGCCCGCCGCAAACATCATGCTGCACCCGATGATGGCATAGATGATGGCCGTGCCGTCGTCGCCCTGCACATGGATGATGAGGATGGGGACGGCCAGATGCAGCAGCAGCTTGCCCAGCTCCTTCGGCTCGTTGATGTGCCCCCGCACATTGTTCAGGTGCATCGCAAAGGTCAGGATGAAGCTGATCTTGGCCAGCTCGGTGGGCTGCAGGGTGAAGCCGCCCAGCTTGTACCAGGAGTAGTTGTCGGTGTCGCCTGCATTGTAGCCGATGGTCAGCGGGCCGACGGTCACGTTCCGGATGAACAGCGTCGGCAGCACCAGACCCCAGGTCAGGGCCACATGCACCGGCCACACTTTGACGAGGCTGCGGTAGTCGACATTGGACAGCAGCAGCGCCACCGCGATGCCAACGAGGGCCGAAACGCCCTGCACCAGTGCGCGGCGGTAGTCGCCGATGCCGGTGATTTGGCCCGTGATCTCATCCACGGCAAATCCATTGCCCTGCTTCGCCGCCCAGGACGACAGCGCCACGCAGGCCATTACGCTGCTGAAAATGCACAGCAGCAGGTACACTTTATCCGTTCGTTTGAAATATCGTTGAATGCTCTCCAAAGAAGCACCGCCCTTTCGTGTTCCAGCAGGGGGAGCTTTTTTCCGCTGCTCCCCCATTTTAGTGTATTATACAGCAATGCGTGATTCTGCGCAAGACGGGGTGTATTTTTCACAGATTTTTCGTGCGGCTGTGACAGCTTTGCAAAATCCTGCCGGCCGGCCTTGACAAAGCAGAACAGACCCTCTACAATGGACGTGGAAGCCCTGCCGACGGGCAGGCCCTCTGGAGGACTTTTTGCATGAAAGCACCCGTTCAACGATTTTTATCTGCGCTCTGCGCATTGAGCTTTTTGCTCGCTGCCCTCTTCCCCACTGCCGCACTGGCAGCCGGTGCGGACGACCTGGCTGTTTCCAACACCCTGACCCGCGAGGATGCGGCCCAGATGCAGGAGGCGGACAGCGCCGTTGCGGCCCTGACGGACAGCGGCGATTTTGCTGCGCTCTCCCGCGCCGAGCGCTTTGCCGCCGCACAGGCCCAGCTCCGGCAGCTGGCGGAACAGGGCCTTGTTTCGGTGCGCTCGATCTATATAGACGAAGCGAACGGCATGGTCAGCTTCTCCTACAGCTGCGGTGTGCAGGGCGGCATCCTCGTGGATGACCCGGAGGAGGAAAACGCCGCTGTGACCCTCTCCCAGATGCCCTCGGTCGATCTGCAGGAGATGTCCAATGCCCCCCGCGGAAATCTTGGTTCGGCCATGATCTACTATGCCTTCGACAACACGGTCAACAGCTCCCGCTATCCTTATTACTCTTATATGAAAGGCTTCTGGACGGCCATGGGGCTGAACACCCGCATTGACACGATGGTCACAGTGGCAGACCTGCGCCGGATGGACCGGTACGACCTGTGCATCCTGAGCGCCCATGGTGCCTACTACACCTACGCGCGCGGCCTGTTCCGGAAGCTGCGCACCGAACCGGTCATCCTGCTGACGGAGGAATCCAGCATGACGCGGGATCTCTTCTACGGCTTTGACCTGCTGACCCACCGGGTCATCAAGATCAACGGCCGGTACTGCGTCACAGCGGGCTTCTTCAAGAATGCCTACCGCTTCGGCCAGCTGAAGGACACCCTCGTCTACTCCGAGACCTGCGAGTTCCTGGGTGTGGACGACAGCATCGACCTCTCGATGGCAAACGCTCTGCTGGCAGGCGGAGCCTCCGCTGTGGTGGGCTATGTCAACAATGTCTACACCGTTTACTCCCGCAGTATGCTGTGGGACACGGTCAACTACCTCATCCTGGGGCAGAGCATCGGGCAGGCCGTAGCACACGCGCAGGCGACCTATGGCACAGATGACCTCGTCTGGTACACCGCGCAGGGCGGCAAGCGCCCCCATGCGGCGGCGGCCTACACCATGCTGCTGGGCGATGCCGATGCGGCCCTGCCCATCATCGAAGAGCCTGCCGACGAGACGCCCGTGCAGCAGGCCGCGTAAGCGTTGCACTTTGAGGCGATTTATAGTATACTGGGGGATGGCAGAAATCTGCCATCCTCTTTTTCAAACCCTCAGTCCCGCCTCCGGTCCGCCGGGGCGGATTGAGCCTCCAGATGGGAGTGCATCTTATGTCTCAATTCATCACGACTTCGCGGGAGGAGACCGTGGCACTGGGCAGGCGGCTGGCCGCTGCCCTGCCGGACGGCTCCCTCATCGCGTTTACCGGCGGTCTCGGCGCAGGCAAGACCGCTTTCTGCGAGGGCCTGGCCGAGGGCCTTGGCTGCACCGACCCGGTCAGCAGCCCCACCTTTGCCATCGTGAACTATTACCGCGGCCCGCGCCCGTTCGCGCATTTTGACCTCTACCGCATCTCCACCGAGAACGACCTGTGCGCGGCCGGGTTCTACGATTATCTGGATCAGGGGGCCATCGTCGCCGCCGAGTGGAGCGAGAACTTCGCCGACCTGCTGGCGCTGGAAGACCCGATCCGCATCCACATCGAGCGGCTGGACGATACCACCCGCCGCATCACCATCGAGGGGGTCGAACTATGAACATTTTAGCCGTGGACACCGCCGGAAAGACCGTCGGCGTGGCCTTGATGCAGGGCGACCGCCTGCTGTATGAGTGCTATCTGGATGCCGGGATGACCCACAGCGAGACGCTGATGCCCCTCATCGACGGCTGTCTCCGGCTCTGCGGCCTGACCTGCAAGGACATCGACCTGTTCGGCGTCAATGCCGGCCCCGGCAGCTTCACCGGCTTGCGCATTGGGCTGGCTGCGGTCAAGGGCCTTGCCTTCCCGCGCGAAACGCTCTGCGCCCCGGTCTCGACGCTGGAAGCGCTGGCCGCAGCCCACACCGGCGAGGGCACCGTGCTCTGCGCACTGGATGCCCGCCGCGCACAGGTATACAGCGCTGCGTTCGACCTGGCCACTCACGCACGGCTGCTGGACGATGACGCCCGCGCCGTGGCTGACCTTGCCCAATTTGTAGAAAATTGCAAAAAGCCCCTGTTTTTTGTTGGTGATGGCGCATCTCTGTGCTATAATAAATACAGCAATGTTCCGGGTGTGCTCTGTGTGCCGCCTGCCCTGCGGGGCGGGCGGGCCGCAGCCGTTGCGCTGGTGGCAAAGCAGATGGCCGAGCGGGGCGAAGCCGTCCTGCCCGAAGCCCTTCTGCCGGATTACCACCGGCTGAGCCAGGCCGAGCGGGAACGCGCCGAGCGCCTTGCCGCCGAAGCCGCCCAGAACGTCAAAACGGATAATGGAAAGGACTAAGACCATGGCAAAACCCATTGCTCTCGCCGCTGACCACGGCGGATTTGAACTGAAAGAAGCCGTCAAGGCTCATCTGGACGAGCTGGGGCTGGAGTACATCGACTTCGGCACCCACAGCACCGCCAGCGTAGATTATCCCGATATGGCCCTGCCCGCCTGCGACGCCGTTGTGAGCGGCCAGTGCAGCAAGGCCCTGCTGTTCTGCGGCACCGGTGTCGGCATCAGCATGGCCGCCAACAAGGTCAAGGGCATCCGCGCCTGCTGCTGCTCCGACAGCTTCAGCTGTGAGTACACCCGCCGCCACAACGACGCCAATGCCCTGTGCATGGGCGGCCGCGTCGTCGGCCCCGGCCTGGCCTGCCAGCTGGTGGACCTGTTCCTGAACACCCCGTTCGAGGGCGGCCGCCACGCCAACCGCATCGCCAAGCTGATGGCGATCGAGAACCGGTAAACCTGTCCGTTCGACCTCTCCGTCATCGCTGGCGAGCCGAAGGCGAGACGGAGAGGTTTTATCCAATAAAAAAGGAGCGTTTATTATGACCCCTATGATCGTTGAGCATCCCCTGCTGCAGCACAAGATCAGCCTGCTTCGCAACAAGCAGACCGGCACCAAGGAGTTCCGTGACCTCGTTGGCGAGATCGCGACCCTGCTGTGCTACGAAGCCACCCGTGACCTGCCTCTGGAAGAGGTCGAGATCGAGACGCCCATCACCATGGCAAAGACCAAGGTCCTGGCTGGCCGCAAGCTGGCTCTGGTGCCCATCCTGCGCGCAGGCATGGGTATGCTGGACGGTATGCTGACCCTGCTGCCCGCCGCAAAGGTCGGCTTCATCGGCCTGTACCGCGACGAGACCACCCTGCAGCCCGTGGAGTACTTCTGCAAGCTGCCCCAGGATATCGCCGAGCGCGACGTCCTGGTCCTGGACCCGATGCTGGCCACCGGCGGCAGCGCCATCGACGCCATCAGCCAGATCAAGAAGCACGGCGCAAAGCGGATCAAGTTCATCGGCCTGATCGCTGCTCCGGAAGGCATTGAGGCCCTGCACAAGGCACACCCCGATGTCGATATCTATCTGGGTGCCAAGGACGACCACCTGAACGAGAACGGTTACATCGTGCCCGGCCTGGGTGACGCAGGCGACCGTATCTACGGCACCAAGTAATCTCAACCGAACGAAAAATGGCTGTGCAGCCCGGCTGCACAGCCATTTTTTTGCTTATCTGCCGCGGCCACCGCCGCCGCCATGGAACGAGCCGCCGCCTGCGTGGAAGCTCCCGCCGCCAAAACTGCCGCCGGAACGTCCGCCGCCCATGCCGCCACCAAAGGAACCACCGCCGAAGCCGCCGCCCCCACGGGGAGGACGCGGCCCGCCGCCGCGCGGCGGACGGGGCGGGCGGGGGCCTCTGGGGCCGCGCGGGCCGCCGGGGCCCCAGTCGTCATACGGAGGTCTGCGGCGGCGCCGGCTGCCCAGACCGTAGCCCAGACCAAAGCCGAAGAAGGGGCCGAAGCCACCGCCCATGCCATACCGGATGCCGCTGAAGATTACCTTCAGGGCAAACAGGATGACCAGAACGGACAGAAGCGTCACGAAGGGCGATTGATAGGATGCCGCCGGGGCATCGTAATAGGGATCCTTGTAACTGCCCGTATTGCCATTGCCCACCGTGCCGGTGCTGCCGGTCGTGCCGCTCAGGGTCACGCCGTAGATGTCGGCAATGGTGCTGGCCACATTCTGGGCACAGGTGGTCACGGCGGCGTCATAGTCGCCCGCCGCAAAGCTGTCCTCCATGGTCTGCGCAATGGCGCTGGCCTGCTTTTCCAGCGTTGTGTTGCGGAAGCCGTCGCCTGTCGCCAGATAATAGTCGCCGTCCGCATACTGCTGGGACTGCATCACCAGAAGGATGAGCACACCGTTGTTGTTGCTGGAGCTGCCCAGCCCCCAGGCGTTGGCGGCCTGCACGGCGTAGTCCTCGGTGGAGACGCTGCCCGTGTACTCCACGGTCAGTACGCCGATCTGTGCCCCGCTGCACTGTTCGGTCAGCTGGGCGTTGAGGTTCTCGATCGTCGTGGTGGTGCTGTCGCTCAGGACATTGGCATCGTCCACGACGCACTGGTCGCTGGGCAGGCTGGGCAGCTGGGCCTTGGCCGCAAAGGCAGCGGGCACCAGCGCCGTAACGCCGACCGTCAGGACCAGCAGCACAGCACACAGCCGGGAAGCAAATCGTTTCATCGTTTTCATGCGAAAGGTTCCACCTCCTTGACGCCGAACAGGCTTTTCAGCACACTGGCCGGGAAGCCGCCGGTGTCCTTCTGATACGCGTAGACCTTTTCGTTATAGGTCAGGTTGCCTATGATGGTAGCCGCGCTGTTGAACTGACCGTACTGGCCCTGCACCGCGCCCATCTTCATGGGGTCGGCGGCCTGCTCCTGCAATTTTGCGTAGAGCTGGTCGATGGCCGCGCCCAGCGCCGCATCGGCCTGATAGAGTGCCTGCATCGTGCTGCCCTGATAATAGGGCAGCGCCGTCAGGGACTGTTTTTTTCCGCCGTTCTGCACGGCTTCCAGGCAGGCGTTGAAATCGCTCAGCGCGTCCTGCGCCGCCAGCACCTCGGTATTGTCGGCCCCCAGCGTATTGACACCGGTGGTGAGGATGTTCGCCGCCGTGTTGGCGCGGGTGGTCAGCTCTTCGCTCAGGGTGTAGCCGCCATCGGCTGAAACACCGACGGTGTACCACTTGGCGGCTTCGTTGGCCTTGGCCTTGAGCTTGGCCCCGCCAAAGCCGAAGAATGCCGCCAGCATGACCACCACGCTCAGCGCAAGGGCCGCGCCCTGGGTGCGCAGCGCCGCCGGAAGGGCCGCTTCCAGCCCGGCCAGCTTCTGCTGTGCCGGGGTCAGGCGGGCCGTTTCGGTCTTCGGTGCCGCCTCGCGGTAGCTGCCTGCGTCAAAGCCGCCGGGGTTGGGATTCTGATTCTGGGAAAAATCTGCGTTCGCCATTTTAGCTCCGGATCTCCATCATCTTGGTCTTGAGTTCGTCCTCGATGCGGGTCAGCTCCTGCTCAGCCGCCACCCGCTTTGCGCGGCCCTCGTTCTGGATCTTGTTCAGCTCGTCGAGGGTCTCGATGAGGCTCTTGTTCGTCTGCTGCAGCGTCTCGATATCGACCACGCCGCGCTGGGACTCCCTGGCCGTCTCGATGGTGCCCATTTTGAGGGCCTCGGCGTTTTTCTTGAGCAGGTCGTTGGTCATGTCGGTGACGGCGCGCTCGGCCTGCATGGCCTTCTGGGTGTGGGCCAGACCCAGTGCCAGCACCATCTGGTTCTTCCACAGGGGGATGGTGTTCACGATGGTGGACTGGATCTTTTCGGCCATCATGGTGTTGTTGTTCTGCAGCAGACGGATCTGCGGGCCCATCTGCAGGCTGATGTTCCGGGTCAGCTCCAGATCATAGAGCTTCTTTTCAAAGCGCTCGCACTGGTCGGCCAGGTCGCGGGCAGCCTGGGCATCTTCGGGCAGGCCGGAGGTCTTCGCCTTGTCCATGGCCTGCTGCAGCTCGTTGGCGCGGACCTCGGCCAGCTTCTTTTTGCCGGCCAGGATATACATGCTCAGCTCCTTAAAGTAGGCCATATTCAGGTCGTACATCTTATCCAGCATCGCGATATCCTTGAGCAGCTGGACCTGATGGCCCTCCAGCATGGACTGGATGTTCTCCACATTCGTCTCGGCCTTGCTGTACTTGGTCTTGAGGTTGTCCAGCTGGTCGCCCTTCTTCTTGAAGAAACCCAAAATGCCCTTCTGCTGTTCTTCGTTGGCGTCGAAGCTCTTCAGCTCCCCGATGAGGTCGGTGATCATGTCGCCCACCTCGCCCAGATCTTTGGTGGAGACCTTGGAGAGGGCGGCTTCGGAGAAGTCGCCGATCTTTTTCTGGCAGGCGGAGCCGTACTGCAGCACCTGCTGACTGTTGGTGATGTCGATCTTTTCTGCGAAAGAATCCACCATCGCCTGCTCCTCCGGGGTCAGCCGGACTTCCGGTGCGGCGGGGGCGGGGGCTTCCTTCTTCTCCTCCACCGGCGCAGCAGCGGGAGCGGGGTCCAGCGTCAGAGTGGGTACTGCGGGGGCATCGAGGTCAAAATTCAGGGTATTGTTATCAGCCATTGTTGATTCCGTCCTTTCCAGTTCCAACAGCGCCTGCCGCACGGCGGCCTGCGCCGGTCTTCCGTTATAAGCCCTGGCCCTTGAGCATGTTCTGCAGCACGGTCAGGTCTGCCGAGAGGTCCATGCTCTCCGCCGCATAGAGGGCATCGAGCTGGTTTTCAAATGCCGTGGCAATGGACGCCGCATTGCGCTCCACTTCCGCGCGGATGGAAGCGGCGTTCTCGCCCTTGACGCCTTGTCGGGCCAGCCTGGCGTACTGCTGCAGCACGTTCACGGCATCGGGCAGGTAGTAGTTGGCGAACCGACGCACCTGTTTGGCCTTGGCGGGGCTGGCCTCCACCGTCTCCACGATGGAGCGGCCCGCTTTTTCCATCCGGGTCATCGCCGCCGAGAGGTTCGGGTCCGGCAGGGCCTCGTTCAGGGCGTGGAGGGTATCCAGCTGCTTCTGCATCCCGGTGAGCATGGCGTCCACATCGTCCACGCCGGTGTGGAAGGGCACTTCGTGTTCCACCACGCGGGGCGGGCAGATTTTTTTTGCCGCGCCGAACGCCGCGCAGGCACCGCCCAGCGACACCAGCAGCGCCCAGAGCTGATACACCGGCAGCACCGCGCAGAGCACCACGAACACCAGCGCCGCCGCATACCACGGCAGAACGCTGGGCTTTGAGGTGCGAATGATCTTGCTCATGTTTCGAACTCCTTGTCCGGGAGCCTGCGGCTCCCTGTATGATTCCATAATAAAGCCTTTTGGGAAAAACGCAAGCGTTTCACGAATAATTTACAGCTTTGAAATCAAGATTTCATGGCTTGCCCTCTCAGTCATCGCTCCGCGATGCCAGCTCTCCCATAGGGCGAGCCCTTGGCAGGCCGGGCAGGTCTGTGCGTTGTCGCCTGCGGCTCCTGCACAGTCGGGCTTCGCGCTCAAGGCAAGATCCAGCGTTCCAAAGCGTTCCCCCAGATCTCTTTCAGCTGGTCGGGGCGGCAGGCGGCGTTGGCGGGGCTGGTGCTGGGCAGCTTGACCGCCGGGATCCCGCTGATGGGTTCCAGATATCTGGTATAAATTTTATAGGCCGTCGCCCCGTTGCAGAACACCGCCTCGATGGGCGCTTTTTCCAGCAGCCCTGCGATGTCGTTGGGGACCACATCCCGGATGGACGCATCCGACGCCCCGGTGATGGTGCAGCGCTCCAGCGTGTCCCACAACGCCAGACCATGGCGGAGGATGATCTGCTTTTTGGCCTCGATGTCCTCCCGCGCGGGCACGGCTTCCCCGGTCAGCGCGGCCAGCATGGGCCAGAAGCGGTTCTGCGGGTGGCCGTAATAGAACGCCATCTCGCGGCTTTTCGGGCTGGGCCAGGTGCCGAGGATGAGGGCGCGGCTGTGCTCGCTGTAGACCGGCGCAAAGCTCATTCCGCCACGCCTGCCTTTTCCATCGCGTCCCAGGCCGAGCCAAGGTCGCGGCCGGAGGGCACAGCCTTCGGGCCGTCGAACCAGAGTTCCTCGATGAGCGCGGCCAGGCCGTCCTCCCGCACATCGCCGATGACGCGGTCGGCCGCAGCCTTTGCGTCGGCGGTGCCGTTGGCCATGCAGCAGCCGAGGCCCGCCGCCTTCAGCATCCCCACATCGTTGGCGGAATCGCCCGCCGCCACGGCGTCGGCCAGGGTCAGGCCCATCTTCTCGCACAGGTCCGAAAGCCCCACGCCTTTATCCATGCCGCCGCGCACGACGTCGTAGCAGCACCAGCCGTCTCGGCCGACGCCGCCCGTCTGCATGAAGTGCAGGCCCAGGTGGCCGAACTTTTCGTGGAAGCGGGACAGCTCCTGCGGCGGCATGACCACGAAGGCCGCGTGGGGCATGTCGATGAGGTGGCGGTCCTGGTCCTCACCATCCAGGCAGGTCAGGCCGCTTTTCGGCAGGGAATCGTAGAAGCTCTTCAGCGCATCGTACTCGCAGTAGGCGTAATAGGCATCCCGGTAGTTGAACTGCAACGGGTAGTTGTAATCCTCGCAGAAATCCACGAGGGCGTACATTTCCTCGTTGGTCAGCGGATGTTCGGCCACGACGGTGCCGTTTTTGTCCACGACACAGGCCCCGTTGCAGGTGATGGCGTAATCGAAGCGGATGCCGCCCAGCTGCTCTTTGTTGACGACGCAGTACCCGCGCCCGGTGCTGAGCACGAACCTGCCGCCCGCCGCCTGCATCTTTTTCACGGCCCGGACCACCGCCGGGTGGGCCTTCGGCTCCCCGAAGGGGACCAGCGTGTTATCGAAATCACTTGCCAGAAGTTGATATTGCATGGTGTTCTCCCTTGCTTTTATGATATGTTCCAGTATACCACAAAAAGCCGCCCTGAGCAATTTCAGGACGGCAGATCAAATAATAAATCCGGCTCAGCCCACCAGCGCGACCACGAGCTGGATGCCCACGCCCACGGCAGCGCCGGAGGCCCAGGTCAGGCCGGTGATGAAGAGGTTCTGCTTCCAGGAGGGGTTCGCCCGCCAGAGCACCGCCAGGCCCACGCCCGCGCCGGTGCACAAGCCCGCCACCAGGCTGGAAAAGCGGAGGGCGCCTTCAACATAGAGCTGGGTCAACAGAACGCTGGCCGCACAGTTGGGGATGAGGCCCACCAGCGCCGAGAACACCGGCTGGAAGAAGCCCATCTGGCCCAGAACGTCCGCGAACACATCCTCGCCCACGCCCTCGACGATGAGGCCGAAGAGCAGGCTGAACCCGAAGATGAAGACGAAGATCTCCAGCGTATGGCGGAGCGCGGCCTGCCAGATGGGGCGTTCATGCCCCTCCTCATCGTCGTGGGTCTCATGGCAGTCGATCTCATCGGCGCTGCCGGTGTAGCCGCCCCGCAGAGACTTGGGCAGGATGCCGCGGAGCACAAAGTCCAGCACCAGACCCACCGCAATGGCGTACAGCACCTTGATGACCATCAGCAGCACGAGCTTATCCCAGTACGCCGGCATCGAGATCAGCAGCGGCACCGCCTCGTCGCTGGTGGCGATGAACACCGCGATGAGGGTGCCCAGCGAGATGACGCGGGAGGCATAAAAGTTCGACGCAATGGCCGAAAAGCCGCACTGCGGCACACAGCCCAGCAGCGACGCCGGGATGGCCCCCCAGCGGCCGCTGCGTTCCAGCACGGCCTCGATCTTCTCGCCGTGGCGGTGCTCGACGTATTCAATGAACAGATAGGCCAAAAACAGAAAGGGCAGCATCTTGGCCGTATCGACCAGGCTCTCGCCCAAAACATCCAAAAACAGTTCCATACGGGGTTCTCCTTGCACCAGAATGGCGCTTCAGTTTTGTAAATTGCAAATTGATTGCGTTTTCGTGCAAGGGAGATTATACATGGTTTCGGCGCAAATTGCAAGAGGAATTTGCAATTTATTTGCAAATTTGTTTTATGCAAGGATTTTCCCCTCTTCGTCATTGCTTCGCGCACTTTTTATAAAACAAAAGCTCCCCCTTTCGGGGGAGCTGTCGAGCATGTTTGCGAGACTGAGAGGGTTTACCCCTTCAGAGGCACGAAACCGATGAGGTCCTTGACGACCTCGCCGCCGATGATGAGGCCGGCGACCGACGGCACAAAGGCATTGGAGCCGGGGACGGAGCGGCGGATGGTGCACTTGCGCTGGGTGCCCGGCGGGCAGATGCAGTGATTCTTGCAGCTGATGGAATCATCCTCGATGGGCGTCATGGCAGGCTCCTTGGAGTAGACGACCTTCAGGTGCTTGATCTTCCGCTTGCGGCACTCGGTGCGCATGACCTTGGCCAGCGGGCAGACGGAAGTTTTGTAGATATCCGTCACCTCAAAGCGGGTGGGGTCCATCTTGTTGCCTGCGCCCATGGCACAGATGATGGGCGTGCCCGCCTCCTTTGCCTTGACCACCAGCGCGATCTTGCCGGTGACGGTGTCGATGGCATCCACCACATAGTCGTACTGGGTGAAATCGAACTGGTCCTGCGTCTCCGGGGTGAAGAAGGTCTTGTAGGTCGTGACCTTGATGTTGGGGTCGATCTCGTGGATGCGCTGTTCCGCCACATCCACCTTGTACTGCCCCACCGTCTTGTGGGTGGCCACGATCTGGCGGTTCAGGTTGGTCAGGCAGACCTTATCGTCGTCGATGAGGTCCAGCGCACCCACGCCGCTGCGGGCCAGTGCCTCAACGGTATAGCCGCCCACGCCGCCGATGCCGAACACTGCCACGCGGGAATGGTGCAGCGTTTCCATGGCTTCCTTGCCCAGCAGCAGCTGGGTGCGGGAATACTGATCTTGCATATCGATACTCTCCACTTCTCTGGTCCTGCCGCGCCTGCCCGGCGCAGCCGGTTTTCGGTTGCTTCATCATGCGCTCCCACCGGGGAGCGGGTCACTTTTCCACCCGCACGATGGTGCCGCCGCCCAGGACCACATCGCCCTGATACAGCACCACCGCCTGCCCTGGCGTAGGCGCGCGCTGCGGCTCGTCAAATTCCAGCCGGAACCGATCCTCGCCCGCCGGGTAGACGGTCGCGGCCTGCTCGACCTGATGATACCGGGTGCGGGCCGTGACCCGCAGCGGGGCCGTCAGCGCCGGGATGGCGATCCAGTTGGCCTCCTCGGCGTAGACGATGCGGTCAAACAGGCTTTTCTCCGGGCCGACCGTGACCGTATTGGCCTGCATATCCTTGGCGCAGACATAGACCGGTGCGCCCATGGCAAGGCCCAGACCCTTCCGCTGGCCGATGGTATACCGCACGGCCCCCTTGTGGGTGCCCACTTTGCGGCCCGCCTCGTCGAGGAAATCGCCTGCCGGGTAGTGCTTGCCGGTGAAATCTTCCATGAACTTTTCGTAGTCGCCATCCGGCACAAAGCAGATGTCCTGGCTGTCGTGCTTGCGGGCGTTGATGAAATGCTGCTGCTCCGCGATCTCACGCACCTCGCTCTTGTGCAGTGCCCCCAGCGGCAGGCGGACATGGGCCAGCTGCTCCTGCGTCAGGTTGTAAAGCACATAGCTCTGATCTTTTCCTTCGTCCAGTCCCTTCTTCAGCAGCCAGCGGCCGGTGGCCTCGTCCTGCTCCACGCGGGCATAGTGGCCTGTGACCACATACTCCATCCCATGCTCCCGCGCCCAGGAGAGAAGGTGGTCGAACTTCATATACCGGTTGCAGTCGATGCAGGGGTTCGGGGTACCGCCCGCCTCATAGACCCGGATGAATTTTTCGATGATCTTTTCCCGGAAGTCGGCGGTGAAATCCAGCACCTCATAGGGGATGTCCATCGCATACGCCACCTCGGCGGCATCTTCGATGTCCTTTTCCGAGCAGCAGGTGTGAAAGCCGGACTGGCCCAGCGTCTCGTTGCGGGTGAGCCGCATCGTGATGCCGGTGCAGGCATAGCCCTTCTGCTGCATCAGCCAGGCTGCAACCGAGCTGTCTACGCCGCCGCTCATCGCAATGAGCGCACCGGAGCGGTTTGCATTCTGTGTTTCTGTCATTTTGTTCCTCATGTTATAACATACAAAAGCAGTAGTATTATACTACCGCACGTCCGTTCGCTTGTCAAGACGCAGCGACCTGCGCCGCTGCGGCCAGAAGTGCCGCTTTCTCATTGGGGAGCTGCCCAGTGAGCACCTGTTCCAGCAGAGCGTCCAGCACCCGGCGCAGCCCCGGCCCCGGCCGGATGCCTGCGTCCATCAGGTCCCGGCCATTCACGGCCAGCTGGTTGATGCGGCAGCAGGCGTTCGTTTCCACCAGCCGCGCGGCTTCCTGTTGCAGCGCGGCGAACGCTTCGGCTTGTTCCGGATGCTGGGCACTGCACAGGGCCGTCAGATCCGTAATCGTGGCAAGGTCATAGCGGCTCAAAAACCGTTTGGCCGTCAGCGTCAGCGCAGCGCCGGGCATCCCGGCAGCTGCCTCCCGAACCAGCGTCGCCACCGTACCGCTCAGGGCGTTGGAGCACTTGAGCCGTTTGAGCGCCGCTCTTGCACCGGCTTCGCCCAGCGGGCACAGCAGCGCCGCCAGCCGGACCGGGACGTGTTCCATGCCCGGCTCCAGCGCGTCGAGGATGCGTCGGCTTTCCGGAAGCTCTGCCGCATCCAGTTCCGGGAAGATAACCGCCAGTACCTCCGCTTCCAGATAAGCTCCCGGTGCCGGAGCTGCCAGCAGACGGCTCAGCTCCTCCGCGATGCGCTCTTCGGACACGCAGTCCAGATGGCGGCAGAGCGCTCTGGCCGCCTGCCCGGTGGCTGGGTCGATGGCAAAGCCGAACCGGGCCGCGAACCGGTAGAGCCGCAGGATGCGCAGGGCGTCTTCCTCGAACCGGCGCTGCGGCTCCCCCACCGCCCGCACGATGCCGGCGGCAAGGTCGCTCTGCCCGCCGAACGGGTCGATGAGCCCTTCTTCGGCGTTATAGGCCATGGCGTTGATGGTGAAATCCCGCCGGGCCAGGTCTTCTTTTACGTCCGGCACAAAGGCGACGTGGTCCGGGTGGCGGCCGTCGGAATACGCCCCCTCGGTGCGGAAGGTCGTGATCTCGTACAGCTCCCCGCCGTGTTTGACGGTCACGGTGCCGTGCTGCAATCCCGTCGGGATGCAGTGCGCTTCCCCGAACAACTCCAGCACCTGTTCGGGGGTCGCACTGGTGCAGAGGTCCCAGTCGTGCGGGGTCTGGCCGAGCAGACTGTCCCGCACACAGCCGCCCACCGCATAAGCGGCATGGCCCGCCGTATGGAGGCGCGTCAGCAGGGCCGCTGCACCGGGGTCCAGCGGGAAGGAAATGGTCTCAGCTGTCATGAAGGTTCCTCGTCGTATCGCAAAATGATCTGTTGTCCGTCCACGCCGCATTCCACCGACGGGAAGGCCGCTTCCGCCGCCGGGCGGGCGGCTTCCGGGTCGGTGATGATGGGCGAATAGTGCATGAGCCAGAGCCGCCGTGCCCCGGCCCGCGCCGCCAGTTCAGCGTCCTGCCGAAAGGTGCTGTGCCCATACTGTTTCGCCTGAGCCTGCTGCGCATCGTCCGGGTAGGTGGCGTCGCAGAGGAGCAGGTCGGCATCCTGTGCGGCCTGTTCCAGCGCGGCGCAGGGGGCCGTATCGCCGGAAAACACGAACCGCAGCCCTCTGCGGGGTGCGCCCAGCACCTGTCCGGGTGCAATGGTCGCCCCATCTTCCAGAGTGACCGGCTCCCCGCGCTGCAACAATCTCCACTGCTGCACCGGCACCCCCAGCGCCCTGGCTCTGGCTGGGTCAAAGCGGCCTGCGCGGGGCAGGTCCAGCCGGTAGCCCCGGCTGGGGACCCGGTGCTTCGTCCGGAAGGGCAGCAGTTCGGCCCCCACCGGCCAGCCGGGGGCCAGCGTTTCCAGCCGGACGGGGTCGGTGCCCAGCGGCACAGCCCGGATGGCATAGGGCTGGGGGCCGGTCAGGGCGCGGATGGCGCCCCAGACCGGCTCCATCCCCTCGGCCGGGCCAAAGATCGTCAGCGGCCGGGTGCGGCCCTGACAGCCCAGCGTTTGCAGCAGGCCGGGCAGGCCGAAGATATGGTCGCCGTGGTAGTGGGTCAGGCAGATGGCGTCCAGCTTCATCAGGTTGACCCCGGCGCGGCGGGCAGCGGTCTGGGTGCCCTCGCCGCAGTCGAACAGCAGGCTGTGCCCGCCGCATTCGGCCACTGCCGCCGTCAAGGCGCGGTCGGGCAGAGGCATGGTGGCCGCTGTGCCCAGCAGAGTAATGGTCAGCATAAAAAGTCCTCCGTATCGTTCCCCTTTAGTGTACCACACTTCGCCCCAGTGCACAATCGGCGCAGCGGGTGCATAGGCTGGGGCAGATGATGTTCCGGAAAGGAGGATGTGCCATGCAGCGCAAGCAAGGTCCCCGCAGGTCTTCCCACGCTCCCCGTCTGGTGCTGCTGTTGCTGCTCTTCGCCCTGGTGCTGGCCGTGGCGGGCGGGCTGTTCAGCTGCGCGTTCCAGCCCATGATGGCCGCCCGCGGGACGATGCTGTTCCTGCCGGGGGTGTAAAAAATTTTTCGTGAAATTTCGGATCTTCTCTTGACTCCGGCAACGAGATCTGACCGCATGAAAATAAGCCGCACCTGCGAAGGCGCGGCTTATTTTTATGCTCAGGAAAGCCGGTTCAGCCGGACGGCCACATACGGGTCCGGGAGCTTGAGCTCGTCGGCCAGGTCCTCTTCGGTGTCGTATTTGTCCCCGGCCAGGCCGACGACCACACTGCACACCGCGTATCGGCCGCTGGGCGAAAGGGCGGTGATCTTTGCCTCGCCGTCGGCCACAGCCGTCACGACACCGTTGGTGTCCACCGTGGCAACGCCCGGATTGCTGGTGACCCAGGTGATGGGCACACTGCCGCCGCTCTCCACGGCCACCGTGGCGCACAGGGCCTCCTGACTGCCCACCGTTTTGAACAGCAGGTCCGTCTTGTTCAGTGTGACCTTTCCGACCTCGGATGTGACCGTGACGGCGCACCGCAGCGCCTGCCCGTTGGAAGCAAACGCCGTGATGGTGGCGCTGCCCGGCTTCTGGGCCGTCACGACGCCTTTGTCATCGACCGAGGCGATGTTGGGGTCGCTGCTGCGCCACTGGTACACATAAATAAAGGAATGGTCGCTGTTGGTCAGCGTGAGCTGCTGTGTAGGGTGCAGGGCATCGTACTGCTGCACCAGTTCCAGACTGGTCTCGCTGAGGGTGGGTTTCTGCGCCTCGGCCTCCTCCCCCTTGCGGGTAACGGTGACTTCGCAGGCGGCGCGGTCGCCGTGGTCCGAGATGGCGGTGATGGTGGCCTTGCCCACACTGCGGGCCGTCACCTTGCCGTCACCGTCCACGGTGGCCACACTGGGGTTACTGCTCATCCAGACGATGAAGTAATAATCGCTCTGCCCGCCGGTATAAAGGTAGGCTTTTGGGCGCGGGTCGTCCGCCGTGATCTCCAGCTCCATCTCGGTCACTTCCAGCGCGAGCTTTGCGGAACGGTTCTCCGCGCGGGGCGCTGCCTGCGCCGCCAGCGGCGAGAGGGTCAGCGTTGCCCCCAGCAGCAGGGCACAGAGCGCCCGTCCCATCGGGTGAAAAGAATGTCTCATAGGGTCGAACGTCCCTCCTTTTTCGCTTCAAAGAATTGGAGTGCCGCACACAGGTACTTTTTCCGCGTCATGATCGTTCTCACTTTCGTTTCATTGTACACAGGATGCAAATTCTTTTCAAGCCGTTCGCCCTAAGAGTTCACAATTCGAGCCGCTTTTTGTGGAAACGCATAGTTTTTTGCAGCAAAAACTGTGCAAAAAATCCCATCCAGACCGTGTCTTTATGCCGGTTCCTCCGTGTAATATTGGGCCTGCGCGTTCCACAGCTCATAGTATTTTCCGGCGGTGTCGGCCAGCAGGCGCTCGTGGGTGCCCTGCTGGATGACCTCGCCGTGGTCGAAGACGGCGATCTCATCGCAGAACTTGCAGGAGGACAGCCGGTGGCTGATGTAGATGGCCGTTTTGTCCCCCGCGATCTCGTTGAATTTGGCGTAGATCTCCGCCTCGGCCACGGGGTCGAGCGCGGCGGTGGGTTCATCCAGGATGATGAAGGGCGCATCCTTGTACAAAGCCCGCGCGATGGCGATCTTCTGCGCCTCACCGCCGGAGACGGTCACGCCGTTCTCGTCCAGCTCCTGATACAGCGCCGTGTCCAGCCCCTGCGGCATCGCCGCCAGCCGGTCGCGGAAGCCCGCCTTTTGCAGGCAATCGGTCACGCGGGCGGCATCGTATCCGGTGCGGGCCGCGACATTCTGGCCCAGCGGGAGGGCCAGCAGCCGGAAATCCTGAAAGACGACCGAGAAGATGTCCATGTACTCGTCGTAGCGGTACTTCCGGATGTCGATGCCATTCAGCAGGATGACCCCCTCGGTGGGGTCGTACAGGCGGCAGAGCAGCTTGATGAAGGTCGTTTTGCCGCTGCCGTTCATCCCCACCACGGCCAGCCGCCCGCCGACTTTGAACTTCATGTTCAGGTGGCGCAGGGCGTACTGCGCACTGCCGGGGTAACGGAAGGAGACATCCCGGAACTCCACCGTATACTGGCGGTCGCTCCGCTTTTCGGTGGTCAGGCTGCCCTGATACATGTTGTTGGGCAGGTCGAGGTAATCGAAGATGTTTTTCATATAGACGCCGTTGATCTCCATCTCGGCCAGCATGTTCACAAGGGTGACAACGCCCTGGAACAGGCTGGCGGCCGCACCAAGGTACTGCGTCACGGCATCCAGACCGAACGCCCCGCCGCAGGCCTTGAGGCAGACGAAGAGATAGACCAGCCCCATCAGCAGCGCCGGCACCGCCGAGGAGGCCGACAGGAAGATTCCCATCGCGCCCCGGCGCAGCCTCGCGAAGTCATCCCACAGACCCACCATATAGCCGCTGACGACATTCTGGTACTGGTCGTACATCCGCAGGTCGGGGGCGTTCTTCGGCTCTTCCGGCAGGGTGAACTGGACGTGGAACATCCGGTTGCCCAGCTTTCCGGACTCCTGCAGCAGCGGCTCATATTTGGCCGCCTGCCCCGCGAACACGGGCGACAGGCAGGCGGTGCAGACCATCACGGCCCAGAACGCCGCCAGAAACAGCGGGTGCCCCAGAAAGGCCAGCCGCCCATCCGGCACCGCCGCGGTGAACAGCCCCCAGCAAAGCACCACGCCGCCCAAGATCTGGAACAGTGCCGTGGCGATCTTTTCCACCAGCAAAATGCAGATCGTGCCGCCCGCACCCGATAGCCTGGCGTCCTGCTGGATCTGGCTGTACATGTCATAGACCCGCTGGCTGTCCTCATCCACGTAGTCGAGGGACATCTGTTTGTCCATATACGTTCGGGTCTGCCGCTGCCAGAGGTCGTCCGTTTCCGCTTCCTTCCAGTGAAGCGCCGCTGCGCGCAGAAGGGTCAGCACGGCGGTCGTGCCCAGGGTCCAGAGCACCCAGACCATCAGCCGGTGCGGGTCCCGCCCGCCGGACAGTTCGCCCACCAGCTGGGCCGACAGCCAGACCGTGGCATAAGGGCTCAGCGCCGTGAGGGCGGCACTGGCAAAGGTAGCATAGAAAAACTTCGGCGACAGCTTCCAGAAGATGTTCCACTCCCGCCAGGCGTACCGGCACCCCTGCCGGATGGTGATCGTTTTGTTCGATGCGCTCATGCTTCGTTCTCCTCCCGGTAATACTGGCTCTGCACCTCAAACAGGTCGGCGTAGCCGCCGCCCCGTTTCAGCAGCTCTTCGTGGGTGCCTTCCTCGGCCACCCGGCCGTCCTTCAGATAGAGGATGCGGTCGCAGAAGCGGGTGGAGGCCAGCCGGTGCGAAATGAACAGGCTGGTCTTGCCTGCCGTCATCTCGTTGTATTTCTGGTAGATGTCGTTCTCGGCGATGGGGTCGAGCGCGGCGGTGGGTTCATCCAGCACCAGCACAGGCGCATCCTTGTACAGCGCACGGGCCAGCATCAGCCGCTGGGTCTGCCCGCCGGACAGCTCGACGCCGTCTTCGTAGACCTCCCGGCCGATCTGCGTTTCCAGCTGTTTGGGCAGGCTCTGCACCTTTTCGGTCAGGCCCGCTTCGTCCAGGCAGTGCCAGACGCGGGCCTCGTCGATGCCGGTGCGGCACTGGGCCACGTTCTCGGCCACGGTGGCCGACAAAACCGAGAAATCCTGGAACACCGCCGCGAACAGCTTGTAATAATCCCGGCGGTTATACGGGCGGATGTCCTGCCCATTGAGCAGGACACGGCCCTCGGTGGGATCGAGGAAGCCGCAGAGCAGCTTGACCAGCGTGGTCTTACCCGCACCGTTCAGGCCCACGATGGCGAGGTTCTCGCCGGGGCGGACGGTCAGGTCGAGTTTGTGGATGGTGTCCTTCTCCGCGCCGGGGTACCGGTAGCTGACCCCTTCGAGCCGCAGCTCATAGGGGGTATCCAGCCGCTTTTCCAGCGGGAGGCCGTCCTCAAAGCGGAACGGTTCCGGATATTCGAGAAATTCCCGCACGGTAGAGATGTCGAGACACTGCTTGTGCAGTTTTGCAAACTTTTCCAGAATGCCGCTGACCCACTGGGCAAAGCCGGTGGCCGCGCCGAAATAGAGCAGGAATTGCGAGACCGGCAGGCCCTGTTCCAGCGTCAGCCAGATCAGGTAGGCATAGGCTGCGCCGTTGCGCACCAGCAGCAGGGCCAGGTCGATGACATTGGCCCAAAGATAGGCCGTCTCCCGCCGGAGCAGGAAGCCGTGGTAGAGCCGCATCGTGCTCTCCCAGAGTTCTTCCACCCACTCCCGCAGGCCGAAGATGCGGATATCCTTGCCGTACTGCCGGTCGGTGGCGACCTTCTGCACGTAGGCCAGCCGCTTCACATACCCAGCTTCCTCCTCGCGGTGGCGGTAGCCCCACTCGTTGATCCGCCGGGACGCCAGATAGCTGATGACCGATGTGGCGCAGACCAGCAGGCAGAGCCAGGCGTTCAGGCCGGACAACAGCAGCAGGTAGGCTCCGAAGCCGAAGAGGTTGGTCAGGATCTCGCCCCAGCTCACCCAGAATGCTTCGACGGATTCATTGTTGGTGCTTCCGGCCCGGTCGGCCTTGGCGCTCAGATCCAGGAAGCGCTTGTCCAGCAGGTTCGGGTAGGAGGTGCCGGCCCGCTTGCGGGCCGAAAGGTCCAGGATATCGACCCGGACGTTCATTTTTCCAAAGAGATTCCGTTCGCTCAGATAACTTTGCAGGAAGGTCAGTGCGACCAGCAGCACAGAAAAACCGCCAATGACCGCCAGCAGACGGCCCAGCGCCATCCCCTGTTCCAGCACCCGGAGCACCGCCGGGGCAAACAGCAGCTCCGCGATGGTCCTGCCCGCCGTGACCAGCGCCAGCGAGAGGCCGACCGTGAACACCGTCCAATGTCTGCCCCGCCATGCCACGCCCAGCATATAGGCCGTGATCTGCCAGAGGTCGTATTTTGGTTTTTGCTTCGTTTTGTTCGTTCCCGTTTCCATGTGGGATTCCCCTTTCGTTCGTCTGGGCCTATCCTACCACAAAAAATCGTCCCCGGCACAGATCGGGGACGAACGGTTCATTTTGGGGGATGAATTGCAATGGTTTCCTTGGTACAACGGAACACCTTCCAATTTCATACTTGCGGGATCAAAATTTCCGTCGTGAAGGCTCCATCCTCGCTGTTGCGGCTGAGGTAGCCGTCCAGCTTTTCGACGATGGCATCGATGCGCACCAGACCGAAGCCGTGGCCCTCGCCCTTGGTGGTGGCGAACCGCCCGGCAAGTTTTGTCTGCTTCTGGCTGGCCGTGAAGTTGGTGAACGAGATGTAGAGCTGGGTGCCCTTCATATCCAGATACACCCGGATGAGGCGCTCGGCTTCGGGCAGGGCGGCGCTGGCATCCATGGCGTTGTCGAACAGGTTGCCGAGGATGCAGCAGAGGTCCAGCTCGCTCATCTTCAGCCGGACCGGGATGTGGGCGTCGATCTGCACCGGGATGTTCCGGCTCTTCGCGAGGGAGATCTTGCTGTTGAGGATGGCATCTGCCATGGCGTTACCCGTCTTGACCGCAAGGTCCACGGTGTTCAGGTCGGTGTCCAGCTGGTCAAGGTAGGCCCGGATGCCTTCCAGATCCCCCTGCGCCGCCAGGACCTTCATGGTCTGGATGTGGCCGCGGTAATCGTGCCGCCAGCCCCGCATCTGGCGGTACATGTTATCCACCTCTTTGTAATGCGTCTCGATAAGCTCCCGCTGGTAGGCTTCGATGCGGTGATCCAAAAGCCTTGAAAAAAGTTTCAGCATCTGTTTTCCCTTCCTCTGCCTCATGTCCTCTCGATGATGGCCCGGTTCAGCGGCTCATAGCTGCCGCGCGGCAGGGGCAGCACTGTGCCGTCCGCCAGAACGACCTCCTTTTTGGTCACGCGGCGGATCTGCTTCAGGTTCAGGATCATCCCCCGCCCCACCCGGAAGAACTGCTCATCAAGCTCTGCCTCGAACTCAGCCAGCGTCCGCTTGAGGGTATAGTCCTGTCTGGCGTGGACGGTCACATAGTTCTGGTGCACATCCAGATACCGCACCTCGTACAGCGGCAGACGGATCATCTCGCCGGAACGTTCGAGGTTCAGGCAGCGCTCGTTCCGGCGGTGCTTCTCCCACGCGCGGTCAAGCACGGCACAGAGCTTTTCGGGGCGGACCGGCTTCATCAGGTAATGGAGCGCGGCCACGTCGTAGCCCTCGGCGATGTAATCCGAGTAGCCGGTGATGAAGACGATCTGCACGGCTTCGTTCTCCTGCCGGACCGTTTTGGCCAGCGTGACACCGTCTGCGCCGGGCATTTCTACATCCAATAGTAATAAATCAAAGTTTTTATCCTCTGCGTAGCAGAACAGGAACTGTTCCGCCGAGGAAAAGGCCCGGCATTCCAGCGCGACGCCCCGTTGCTCTGCCCAGTGCGCCACGATGCCTCGCACATAGTCCGCATCCGCTGCGCTGTCGTCGCACACCGCTGCCCGATATGCCATCCTGTTCTCTCCCCTCTGTTATCTTTTTTCCGATTATGACACATTTCCGGTGGGATTGCAACAAAAAAAAGAGGCTGCGAACCTCCCCCAGTCACGGCGCTGCCGTGCCAGCCCCCTCGGAGAGGGGGCCTTGGCGTGGCGGTAGGCCGGAAAAGCCTCCCTCTTTGAGGGAGGTGTCATCGCGCAAGCGATGACGGAAGGAGTATCGCAGCCTCTTCGGCTGGTTCTTAGTAGTTGTGCTTCTTCAGCTCAAAATAGCTCTGGGGATGTGCGCAGACAGGGCACTTCAGGGGTGCGGACTTGCCGATGTAGGTGTAGCCGCAGTTCCGGCACTGCCAGACCTGCTGCTCCTCGCGGGCGAAGACCTGATTGTTCTTCAGGTTCTCGGCCAGCTCGCGGTAGCGCTCCTCGTGCTCCTTTTCGATCTGTGCCACCATGGTGAAGAGAGCAGCCAACTGGGGGAAACCCTCTTCCTTGGCCTCTTTCGCCATGCGGGGGTACATCTCGTTCCACTCGTCGTGCTCGCCGCCCGCTGCCATTTCCAGGCAGGTCATGGTGTCGGGGATGGAGCCGCCGTGCAGGGCTTTGAACCACATCTTGGCGTGTTCCTTTTCGTTGGCGGCCGTCTCCTCAAAGATCGCGGCCAACTGCTCGTAGCCTTCCTTCTTGGCTACGCTGGCGAAGAAGGTGTACTTGTTGCGGGCCTGGCTCTCGCCTGCAAATGCTTCCCACAGGTTTTTCTCGGTCTTGGTGCCCTTGAGTTCCATAATCCATGCTCTCCTTTATTGTTGTGTGTATGTGCTCGCCTCCGGCTGCAACCGGGGCGTTCCTTCTGAGAGTATTATAACAGAATTTGAGCTCAAAATCAAGAATAATTCCTATTTATTTTGAGAATCATTTTCAATTAGTGCTGCTTCAGCGCACAGACTGCCAGGCTGAGGGCGCTCCACGCAGCCTGATACATCAGCACGGCGGCAACAGACAGGGTGCCGATGCTGCCCGCATAGGTCAGCAGCACACCGATGGCCACCGAGAACCAGACCGACACCAGCTGCACCGTGGTGGCAGCCGTCTCGGCGTTCTGGGCCTGCTCGGCGGCGCGGAGACCGCCGATGAGGCTGACGAAGCCCTCATCGTGCAGCATACAGCAGCGGGCGGCGTTCTCCGGCTGCGCCGGGGCGGCGTTCAGGGCATCGCACTGGTCCTGTTCCAGCAGGGTGATCATGCCCTCCGGCAGATGGTAGGCGTCGGTGATGTGCCTGGCGGTCAGGCTGGGGTCTTTGCAGGTGACCAGAAGGCGGATGTTCTCCTTCTGCAGCACTTCCAGCCCGCGGGCCGCATTCCGCCCGCCTGTGGAGCGCAGCACGAACATGGCGTGGAGATTGCCCGAAACCGCCAGATACAAGATCTGCAAGGTCCCATGCTGGGAGTGCTCTTCCTCGTACTCCGTTTCGGGCACGGGAACGCCCTCCTTTTCCATATAGGTGCGGTTGCCGATCAGGACACGGTTGTTATCGCACCAGGCCGCAAAGCCGAGACCGTAGTGGGTCTCCAGATCCTTGACGGGGTAGAGGATGTCGGTGCGGTCCTCAATGATCTGGCGGAACAGGCCGCGCAGAGTCTCGCAGCTCTGGTTCAGGATGCTGGCCGCATAGAGGATGGCGCGGTCGATGCGGCCCCCCTTGAAGATGCGGATATCCTCCAGATTCACGCTGTCCGCAGTGAAAAGCTCGTCGGCGTCCACCTGCACGGTATCCACACCGCCCAGTTCTTCGATCGCGGCCCAGCCGGGAATGACCGCACCGGCAGCGGCGGCGCTCTTTTGCAGCCGCAGGGTGGCCAGACCGGCCACCAGCGTGGAGGAGAGCGGAGCGCCCATGCAGAGCATGGCGGTCATGGCCGCAGCCATGCCG
Source organism: Faecalibacterium prausnitzii (assembly GCF_019967995.1). Lineage (NCBI taxonomy): Bacteria > Bacillati > Bacillota > Clostridia > Eubacteriales > Oscillospiraceae > Faecalibacterium > Faecalibacterium prausnitzii. Next base: position 689,533 of record NZ_CP065377.1, on the reverse strand, counting down.
TTGAGCCCGCCGCCGAACAGCAGGAACGCCAGACCGCTGAGCACCGCAGCCCCCAGCAGGATGTACGACGTCTTGCGGGCGCGGCGCTCACTGGCGCGCTCGCCAAAGCTCTGTTCCAGCAGGGCGTCGTCCCACTGGACCGGGCGGCTGAGCAGGACCCAGGGGTCCTTTTCGTCCAGACTGCGGGCAAGCATCCGAATCAGGTCTTTGTCCTTGACCCGGAACGCCCCCTGCAGCCCGGCCGGGTCTTTGGTGGCCAGGTCGTAGCCGTTTTTCACAGCGGCCAGCTGCACCCGGCTGCCCAGCAGGGCCATGAACAGCCCCAGCGCCGCGATGCCGGACAGCAGCGTCCAGCTGGACGTCTGGTAGCTCCTGGCGTTGAGCAGGGCGATGGCAGCTTCCAGCGCCGCACCGCAGGCGGCCAGCGCGGGCATGGTGTCTGCACTGGGGCGGCGGTCTTTTTTCAGGCCGCTCAGACCGTCCCGCAGGACGGGGTAGGCCACGGCCAGCGCCGCAGCCAGCACCAGCAGGTTGGCGGCGTAGAATGCCGCCGGAGCGACGACCGGGTCCAGCGAGGCAATGGGTGCCAGCAGGCCCGCCGCCGTCAGACCGAAGTGGAGCAGCACCACAGCCAGGATGCCGCTGAGCACACAGCGCAGCGTGAGTTCTGCGCTCATCTTATGCAGCTTCTCGTCCACGGTTTCGGGGGTAGATTCTTCGGCAGGCTCTGCGGCAGCTTCCTCTGCCGGGGCCGCAGGCGTCTCGGCTGCGGATGCGTCGCCGGGTGCGGCTTTTGCAGCCGCTTCCGCAGGCTGGGCAGCTTCGGCGGGCGCGGCATCCGGTGCGGAGACCGGCGCTTCCGGCTCCTCCTCAAGGCCCACCAACGGGATGCTCATGCTGTCGTCCATGCTGGGCGGCGTCTCCCGCGTGGGGGCCGCAGGCGTGGCTTCGTCGTCGCCTTCCCCAAAGAAGCGGAACGGCTGGGTCGGCTCCGGTCGGGCCTCTTCCGGCTCCGGCTTGCGGGTCCGGTCCTCGGCGAAGACCATCTTCGGCAGGGCCGCGCAGGCCTTTTCCTCGGCCTCCAATGCGGCGGTCTCGACGCCCAGCACCTCCTGCGGGGCGGGCGTGTCCGCTTCGGGCCGGGCCGGTTTCGGGGCCGGGAAGAGCAGGGCCTTGAGTTCCTGCATCTCGGCATGTTCCTTCTGCTCCTGCGGGGTCAGTGGGCCGCGCACATAGTTCTTCTCATATTTCGGCTGCTGCGGCTGCGGGGCGGGCTGCTTTTCGGCAGCCGACTTCCGGCTGGCCGGGGCGGCCGGGGCAGGCTGCACCGGCGGTTCCGGCTCCTCTGCCACAAAGAAGTCTGCGGCCAGCTCCAGATCGGCCTTCGGCTCCGCGGCCTCGTCCTCCCCGCCCAGCCGGATCTCACCCGTCGGCGGAAGTTCCTGCGGCATGGCAGGCTTTTCGGGGGCAGGCTCTGCCTCCTCCTTGGCGCGGCCCAGGATGCGGCCCAGGATGCTGCTCTGGGTCTTCTGCTTTGCAGGCTCCTGCTTTTCGTCATCCCGGTGCTTCATCTCATCGGGCACCTGCGCCACACTGGTGCTGAAAAAAGTGCGGAATTTTTCTTCCTTGGCTGCGAGGTCCTCCGGGTTCGTTTTTTCAAAGCCGTTTTTACGGGCATCATTCTTCGCCATTCGTTGTACCTCCCTGCTCAATCTCTGCGGAGCAGTCCGCGTTTATTCGCCTGCCCGCTGGCTCTGGATCTCATACAAAATGATGCCAGCCGCCACCGAGACGTTGAAGCTGTCCACGCCGGTGCCCTGTGCGGCCATATCCAGCCGCACCACGCCGTCGCAGAGCTTTTTCACCAGCTGCGAGACGCCGCTGCCCTCGCTGCCCAGCACCAGCGCGATGGGGCCGGTGAGGTTATTCTTGCGCAGGGGCACACCGTCCATATCGGCACAGTAGACGAAAACGCCCTGGTCCTTCAGGCGGCGGATGGTCTCGCCGATGTTGGCCACACGGGCCACGGGCAGGCGCTCCGCAGCACCGGCGCTGGATTTGATGACGGTGGGGGTCACGGAAGCGCCGCCCCGCTTGGGGATGACGATGCCGTGGGCACCGCAGAGCAGTGCGCTGCGCATCACCGCACCCAGATTGTGGGGGTCTTCGATGCCGTCGCTCAGCACGAGGAAGGGCGGCTCCCCCTTCGCCTTGGCCGCCGCCAGCAGGTCTTCCACCGTGGCATACTCGATCTCGCTGGCAAACGCAGCCACACCCTGGTGGCTCTCGGTGCCGGTCATCAAGCGGAGCTTGTTGGGGTGGACCCGCTTGACGGTGGCCCCGGCCTCCTTGGCCATGGCGGTGAAGTACGCCGCCACAGCGGGGGCCATGCCCTCGGCCAGCAGCACCGTATCCACGCCGGAGCCGCTCTTGAGCAGCTCGGTCACGGGGTTCTTGCCGTAGACCAGGCTCTCATTCTTCGGCGTGTCCTCCGCAGCGCGGCGGGGGCGGCGCGGCATTTTCTGTTCGTCCATTGTGTTCTCCTTCCATTTATCGAAAAGGGACAGGCCCTTTTTGTTTCACTGTTTACGAAATTCGACAGAGTGTCATAGTAAAGTATAACATAACCGCCCCGCCTTTGCCATAGGATTCCCCTTTTTTCCCGCCTGAATTTTGTTCCGGCCGGCAGAGGGCAGCCCCCTTGTCATTTTATCGGTATATTTTTTTCGGCAAAAGTTTTCCACATTCGAGTCCATATACACTTTGTAAAACAGGCTTTTCTTTTCCACATGTTGAAAACTCCGTTGAAAGTGTTCAAAAATCAAGCATCTGCGCCCACTTTCCGGGTGGAATTCCACACTTTCCACCTGGTTTTCAACCGTGAGGAAATTTTCCGTACAGAAGCCGCCGTACTTTTTGTAAAATTCAAGTCGGAAATATGACTATTTTTTGAACGTCTCGTTCCCGCATTTTGCCACAATCTCCAACATCATTTTGACGAACGGGAAACCATGTTGAAAATTTGGATTGATTTTATAGTTTGTTTGGGGTATACTAGCCTTACAGGTTCGTTAAGGGATACGCAAAGTCGCATTCTCAAACGACTTTTCACCCCAATAATATGAATTTGCGGAGGTAATGAATAATGTTGGTAAATGCAACCGAAATGCTCATCAAGGCACGCGACGGCCACTACGGTGTGCCCCAGTTCAACATCAACAACCTGGAATGGACCAAGGCTGTGCTGACCGCCTGCGAGGAGATGAAGAGCCCTGTCATCCTGGGCGTCTCCGAGGGTGCCGGCAAGTACATGACCGGTTTCAAGACCGTTGCTGCGATGGTCAGCGCAATGGTCGATTCCATGGGGATCACCGTTCCCGTTGCTCTGCATCTGGACCACGGCACCTACGAAGGCTGCAAGGCCTGCGTGGAAGCCGGTTTCTCTTCCATCATGTTCGACGGCAGCCACTACTCCATCGAGGAGAACGTGGAGAAGACCAAGGAGCTGGTCGCTCTGGCACATTCCAAGGGCCTGAGCATCGAAGCTGAGGTCGGTTCCATCGGCGGCGTCGAGGACGGCGTCGTGGGCGCTGGCGAGATCGCAGACCCTGCGGAGTGCGCAAAGATCACCGATCTGGGTATTGATTTCCTGGCAGCTGGCATCGGCAACATCCACGGTGTCTACCCGGCCAACTGGAAGGGTCTGGACTTCGAGGCTCTGGACCGCATCCACAAGGCCACTAACAACATCCCCCTGGTCCTGCACGGCGGCACCGGCATCCCCGACGAGATGATCGCAAAGGCCATCAGCCTGGGCGTCTCCAAGATCAACATCAACACCGAGTGCCAGCTGGTCTTTGCTGAGGCCACCCGCAAGTACATCGAGGCTGGCAAGGATCAGCAGGGCAAGGGCTTCGACCCCCGCAAGCTGCTGGCTCCCGGCGCTCAGGCCATCATCGACAAGTGCAAGGAGAAGATCGAGCTGTTCGGCTGCGCCGGCAAGGGCTAAGCAGGCACTCGTATCGTAACCGGTACACCACCCAATAAATTATGCGGTCCCGTCACACTGTTATGCACAGTGCCGCGGGACCGCTTTTTCTTTTTTGCTTTATTTTTTCTTTATAGACGAGCCGTCAGACGCGGGTCTTTTCCATATCTCCAAAAATGTATTGCATACAGTCCTGCACCCAGAAGCAGACAAAAAATCGAATAGCTAAGGATCGGAAGCCGCAGCAGTACGATCTTACCCGCGACCTGGGTAAAGAACCAGCCCGTTCCATACAGGGTCACGATATAAAGCACTAGCCATGTAGCATATTTCAGCCAATGATCTCGCGGCGGAAAGCCTACCTGCTCCATCATCCGGCGGAACAGTGCGCAAAAAGCCGTCACTGCAACAACAAGCTGCATCAGATAGCCTACAGAAAGTTCAAAAACCCAATCGCCAATTACCGGGTAAAGCAGCAGCCCTTCCACGCCCCACTCAAAGAAAAAATACAGCGGTGCAAGAAACCAGAAGTAATCCGCAGCTCTCAGTGTTTTCAAACTTGGCTTGACCTCCTCCACAAAGGTTTTTGCATCCGAAATCGAATCGAACAGTTCCTGATTTTCCGCATTGGCTTGGATGGAAATATCAAGCAGATCGTTGTGCACAAGTTCAATACCGCAGGAGTCCCAGCTGACCCGACGAAGATAGCGGATTACTTCCTTAAGCTGCTCCTGACTTTTTTCTGTCAGCAGTCTGGTACGCATCCGGTTTGCCTTTCGCAATGCAAAATACTTATTCATCTGGCTCCTCCTTAAAAATTTTTTCCACCAGCTGACAGAGCTGTCTCCAATCCTGCCGAAACTCAAAAAGCGCCAGCCGCCCTTCCTCCGTTACAACGTAATATTTCCGACTTGGCCCCTTGGGGGAAGGTCTGCGTTCTACTGTGACCTTTCCCTGTTGTTCCAACCGAAGCAGCAGCGGATACAGTGTGCTTTCGCTCAGGTCTGAAAAACCGACCTGTTTCAGATTCATCACGATCTCATAGCCATAGGTCGGCTCTCTGCTGATGAGTTTCAGAACGCAGAACTCCAAAATACCCTTGAGAAGCTGTGTGTTGTTTTCCACTGGGGACTCCTCCTTTCTGCTATTTTGTATTACGTAGTAGCTTGTCTACATTGTATTACATAGTAGTGCTTCTGTCAAGCCCTGCTGCATTCGCATTTCTGCTAAAGATCATACCGCATTTTTGTGCAACAAAAAACGCCCTAAGATTTCTCTTAGAGCGTTTCGATCAAGTCGGCGACTACCTATTTTCACAAGCCGTTTCCAGCTAACTATCTTGGGCACGAGTGAGCTTAACTACTGTGTTCGGAATGGGAACAGGTGGGACCTCACCGTCATTGTCACCGACTATATGACTGGTTCAGTATACCATACGGTCTACTGTTTGTCCAGTGTTTCTAGAAGGACGTGCCTTCAAAACTGAATAATCACTGCTAACATTTTTTCGTTGACTCTTTGAGTCTCAAGCGAATTGTGGTCAAGCCCTCGATCTATTAGTACACACTTGCTGAATGAATCACTCCACTTACACATCGTGCCTATCAACCTTGTAGTCTTCAAGGGATCTTACCTGATCAAATCAGTGGGATATCTTATCTTTGGGTCGGCTTCACGCTTAGATGCTTTCAGCGTTTATCCGATCCGTACGTAGTTGCCCAGCTATGCTCCTGGCGGAACAACTGGTGCGCCAGAGGTACGTCCGTCCCGGTCCTCTCGTACTAGGGACAGCTCCCATCAAATATCCTGCGCCCACGACAGATAGGGACCGAACTGTCTCACGACGTTCTGAACCCAGCTCGCGTACCGCTTTAATTGGCGAACAGCCAAACCCTTGGGACCGAATACAGCCCCAGGATGCGATGAGCCGACATCGAGGTGCCAAACCTCCCCGTCGATGTGGACTCTTGGGGGAGATCAGCCTGTTATCCCCAGGGTAACTTTTATCCGTTGAGCGATGGCATTTCCACTCACATACCACCGGATCACTAACTCCAACTTTCGTTACTGCTCGACCCGTCAGTCTCGCAGTTAGGCTCGCTTCTGCGTTTGCACTCTTTTGCTTGATTTCCGTTCAAGCTGAGCGAACCTTTGAACGCCTCCGTTACTCTTTAGGAGGCGACCGCCCCAGTCAAACTGCCCACCTAACAATGTCCCCCGACTCGATTCAGAGCCGCAGGTTAGAATTCCAATATCGCAAGGATGGTATCCCAACGTCCTCTCCATGACCGCCAAAGCAATCACTTCCCAGAGTCCCATCTATCCTGTGCATGCAACATCGAAACCCAATATTAGGCTACAGTAAAGCTCCATGGGGTCTTTCCGTCTTGTCGCGGGTAACCGGCATCTTCACCGGTACTACAATTTCGCCGGGCGGGCTGTTGAGACAGTGCCCAAATCATTACGCCTTTCATGCGGGTCAGAACTTACCTGACAAGGAATTTCGCTACCTTAGGACCGTTATAGTTACGGCCGCCGTTCACTGGGGCTTCGATTCAATGCTTGCACATCTCCTCTTAACCTTCCAGCACCGGGCAGGCGTCAGCTCGTATACGTCATCTTTCGATTTAGCACAAACCTGTGTTTTTGGTAAACAGTTGCTTGGGCCGATTCTCTGCGGCTCCATCTCTGGAGCACCCCTTCTCCCGAAGTTACGGGGTCAATTTGCCGAGTTCCTTAACAACCCTTCTCCCGTTGGCCTTAGAATCTTCTTCCTACCTACCTGTGTCGGTTTGCGGTACGGGCACCTCAGAAATCCACACAGCTTTTCTCGCCATCTTCCATCCCAGACTTCGGTACTATTTTCCCTCGATCTCTACCGGAACCAACACCCGGCTCTGAGACTTCTTATGTGTCCCTGTGCTTAACTCTTTTGGTGGTGACGGAATCTCTACCGTCTGTGCATCGGCTACGCCTTTCGGCCTCACCTTAGCTCCCGACTAACTTGGAGCGGACGAACCTTCCTCCAAAAACCTGAGGCTTTCGGCCATGCAGATTCTCACTGCATTCGCGCTACTCATTCCGGCATTCTCACTTCTATACACTCCACAGCCGCTTGCGCTACTGTTTCGCCGCGTATACAACGCTCCCCTACCCAATGTATTGCTACATTGCCTAAGCTTCGGTGCCAGGTTTAGCCCCGTTAAATTCTCCGCGCAAAGACGCTCGACCAGTGAGCTATTACGCACTCTTTGAATGAGTGGCTGCTTCTGAGCCAACATCCTGGTTGTCTGCGTATCTTCACATCGTTTTCCACTTAACCTGACTTTGGGACCTTAGCTGTAGATCTGGGCTGTTTCCCTTTTGACAATGACATTTATCTGACACTGTCTGACTCCCAGGCATCAATATTCTGGCATTCTGAGTTTGATAAGCTTCGCTAACCTCTCGGCCGCTAGGCTATTCAGTGCTTTACCTCCAGATATCTAACCTGAGGCTAGTCCTAAAACTATTTCGGGGAGAACCAGCTATCTCCGGGTTCGATTGGAATTTCTCCGCTACCCACAGTTCATCCGCCGCCTTTTCAACGGAGGTCGGTTCGGTCCTCCATGGAATTTTACTTCCACTTCAACCTGACCATGGGTAGGTCACCCGGTTTCGGGCCCATTGTATGCAACTTAACGCCCTTTTCAAACTCGCTTTCGCTTCGGCTCCAGTCCTGAAGACCTTAACCTTGCTGCATACAATCGCTCGCCGGACCGTTCTACAAAAAGTACCCTATCACACTTTGACGTGCTCTAGGTGCTTGTAGGCACAGGGTTTCAGGTTCTTTTTCACTCCCCTCCCGGGGTGCTTTTCACCTTTCCTTCACAGTACTATACGCTATCGGTCACTGGGTAGTATTTAGGGTTGGAGGGTGGTCCCCCCATCTTCCGACCAGGTTTCACGTGTCTGGCCGTACTCTGGAACTTGCTCAGCTCTTGTCGTTTTCACCTACGTGGTTCTCACACTCTCTGACCGGCCTTCCCATGCCGTTCGGTTAACAACTCAAGTCTTAAATGCAGTCCGTACCCCGGAAGTCTTTCGACTCCCGGTTTGCCCTCTTCCGCGTTCGCTCGCCACTACTTACGGAATCTCGTTTGATGTCTCTTCCTCGCCCTACTTAGATGTTTCAGTTCAGGCGGTTCCCTCGATCTACCTATTTTGAAGTTCAGTAGATCGTACCTGAGTATGAACCCAGGTGAGTTTCCTCATTCAGAAATCTCCGGATCAATGCTTATTTGCAGCTCCCCGAAGCTTATCGCAGCTTATCACGTCTTTCATCGGCTCCCAGTGCCAAGGCATTCGCCCTGCGCCCTTGTTCGCTTGACCTTTCAAACGTTCTTTAAGAACATTTGGTATCCTCTTGATTCTCTCTTGCCAACGAAGATTATGTTACCCTTCCTTTTGAAATTGTAATATTTCTTAAAAAGAACTTACTATAATCTTTGTTTCGCAGTTATTATTCAGTTTTCAAGGTACGTCTTTGAGTTCCCTTTTCAGGGCCCTCAAAATCGAACAATATCTACTCTGCTTGTCTCTGTCACCTGTTCCAGGAAGAAACCATCTTCGATGCTTTCTTCCTGCCTGACTCCTTAGAAAGGAGGTGATCCAGCCGCAGGTTCTCCTACGGCTACCTTGTTACGACTTCACCCCAATCACCAGTTTTACCTTCGGCGGCGTCCTCCTTGCGGTTAGACTACCGACTTCGGGTCCCCCCGGCTCTCATGGTGTGACGGGCGGTGTGTACAAGGCCCGGGAACGTATTCACCGTGGCATGCTGATCCACGATTACTAGCAATTCCGACTTCGTGCAGGCGAGTTGCAGCCTGCAGTCCGAACTGGGACGTTGTTTCTGAGTTTTGCTCCACCTCGCGGTCTTGCTTCTCTTTGTTTAACGCCATTGTAGTACGTGTGTAGCCCAAGTCATAAAGGGCATGATGATTTGACGTCATCCCCACCTTCCTCCGTTTTGTCAACGGCAGTCTGGCCAGAGTCCTCTTGCGTAGTAACTGACCATAAGGGTTGCGCTCGTTGCGGGACTTAACCCAACATCTCACGACACGAGCTGACGACAACCATGCACCACCTGTCTCTGCGTCCCGAAGGAAAATACTATTTCTAGCACCGTCGCAGGATGTCAAGACTTGGTAAGGTTCTTCGCGTTGCGTCGAATTAAACCACATACTCCACTGCTTGTGCGGGCCCCCGTCAATTCCTTTGAGTTTCAACCTTGCGGTCGTACTCCCCAGGTGGATTACTTATTGTGTTAACTGCGGCACTGAAGGGGTCAATCCTCCAACACCTAGTAATCATCGTTTACGGTGTGGACTACCAGGGTATCTAATCCTGTTTGCTACCCACACTTTCGAGCCTCAGCGTCAGTTGGTGCCCAGTAGGCCGCCTTCGCCACTGGTGTTCCTCCCGATATCTACGCATTCCACCGCTACACCGGGAATTCCGCCTACCTCTGCACTACTCAAGAAAAACAGTTTTGAAAGCAGTTCATGGGTTGAGCCCATGGATTTCACTTCCAACTTGTCTTCCCGCCTGCGCTCCCTTTACACCCAGTAATTCCGGACAACGCTTGTGACCTACGTTTTACCGCGGCTGCTGGCACGTAGTTAGCCGTCACTTCCTTGTTGAGTACCGTCATTATCTTCCTCAACAACAGGAGTTTACAATCCGAAGACCTTCTTCCTCCACGCGGCGTCGCTGCATCAGGGTTTCCCCCATTGTGCAATATTCCCCACTGCTGCCTCCCGTAGGAGTCTGGGCCGTGTCTCAGTCCCAATGTGGCCGTTCAACCTCTCAGTCCGGCTACCGATCGTCGCCTTGGTGGGCCATTACCTCACCAACTAGCTAATCGGACGCGAGGCCATCTCAAAGCGGATTGCTCCTTTTCCCTCTGGTCGATGCCGACCTGTGGGCTTATGCGGTATTAGCAGTCGTTTCCAACTGTTGTCCCCCTCTTTGAGGCAGGTTCCTCACGCGTTACTCACCCGTTCGCCACTCGATCGAAGAAGCAAGCTCCTTCTCTCTCGTTCGACTTGCATGTGTTAGGCGCGCCGCCAGCGTTCGTCCTGAGCCAGGATCAAACTCTTTATAAATGATATTTATCACTTAAAAAGTGTTAAATCTTCTTCGCTCAGCACGCAATCGCTTGCGTCCTGTGTGAATTACTTTGTTTGGAATTGTTTTACGTGTTTTTCCAACACGAAAATAGGTTCCGTTACAAGTTTTTCGATATTGTTCAATTTTCAAGGTCCTGTGCGCCTCAGCCGACTGGCTGACGGCTTAATCATTTTATCACAGAAGTGATTTTTTGTCAAGCACTTTTTTGAAGCGTTTCGAACATTTTGAACTTGGACTGCTTCAAGTTTCTCGGAACAAACCGGAACTTCTCGGCGTCTATTGGTTCTTTTCTTTCGCTTCTCAGCTGGGACTTCAGAAGTCATTCTTTTGTCTCAGCGCTTGGCGCTCAAGTATAATACCATACACCGGGGTGGATGTCAACACTTTTTTACAAGTTTTTTCAAAAAACTTCAAATTGCTGCGTCCGGATCAGATCGGTCTCTCTTTTTTGCTGCCAATGTGCTGCTGTTTCAAGCTTTCTTCCTATTATATAGAAAAGCTCCACGCCTAGCATCGGAGGATGCAGACATGGAGCCTGGATTCAGCTTTTCTCTTCCTGTTTCATCTCGCGCAGCGTGAGCCAGACGGCTGCTGCCAGCACCGGCAGCAGCCCGATCAGACCAATGGGCGTGGGGCCCAGCACATTATAATAGGCATCTGCCGGGTAGGTCAGCACCGTGAACAATGCCGCAACTGCATTGAATGCACCATGCGCGATGGCCGGCACCCAGATGCAGCCGGTCTTTTCATAGAGAAGATCCAGCAGACTGTTCATGGCAAAGCAGAACACGCACCATACCACAAGGCCGAGTACCGGTGCGCCCAGATAGTCCGTGCCGTACTCATAACCCACCAGCAGCATCAGCGGCCAATGCCAGACGCCCCAGATGACACCGCCCAGCAGACGGCCATTGAGCAGGCCAAACCGTTCCTTCAGGCAGGGCATCATATATCCGCGCCACCCGGCTTCCTCGCCCACGGCAAAAAACATATTGATGAGCGGAGCCAGCGTCACGGCAAGCAGGCCGGTCTGCAACATGTAGCTGACATTGGATACCCCCAGCTGGCTTTTTAAAGTCTGGGCGTCCATCTCGCCGCCGTAAGCCGCCACCAGCCAGCTGCCCGAAACGTCCAGCCGATGCGGGAACACGGCAAAATAGAGCACCGCTGCCAGCGCAGTGAACACCGCCGGGCCAAACCAGGCAGCCAGCCAATAGCGGCGCTTGCCCTGCACCTTCCAGCCGATGCCGGTGGGCTGATGCAGATAGACTTTTTTCGCCGCAAGCACGGCCGCCAGAGGGCAGAACATGCTCACGGACAGCAGCGCACGGTATACCGCAGCATTGCCCTGAAGGAGCTGCATGCTTGCATACACCTGACACAGCCAGGCCAGACCGAATGCCGTTAAAAAGTAGATTCCAAAACTCTGTTTTTCTCTGCTGCTCATACGAACTTCACCGCCGTTCCATACGCAATGACTTCCGCTGCGCCCTGCATGACGCTGGCGGACGCATACCGCATTCCGACCACAGCATCCGCGCCCAGCTCTTCGGCGTTCTTGACCATGCGGCCAGTGGCGATCTGCCGGGCTTCGGTGAGCATCTCGGCATAGTCGGTGACTTCGCCGCCCACAAGGGTGCGGAACCCGGCCATGATGTCGTGGCCGAAGTTGCGGCTCTGCACCGTGCTGCCCCGCACCACGCCCAGGGCCTCCATCTTTTTGCCGGGGACTTCGTTAATAGTTACGATAAGCATCTTCTTCTCCCTTTCTGATCTCTCGGATCCGGTCTGCCAAAACCTTCAGCGTACCAAGGATGCAGCCCGCCGGGATGCCGAACAGCAGCACCAGCAGCGGCAGCGGCGGCATATCCTGCGGGTCCATCCAGATGGTCCACGCGATAATGCCCATGGTCAGCAGCATGATCGCGGTAAACAGACCTGCGCCCACCAGCGCCCCTTTGATGCGCTCGGCTTTCCGGTCTACCTGTTCAATGTTCACAAAGGACACCCCCTGTTCCTCTTTTGTGGACAGACGCGCCAGCGTCTGCTCCACATCCAGTTCACTGAGGCTGCCGGGTTCCCGCTGCAATCGCTCGCAGAAGCTGATGGCTTCGTCGAGGTCGGTGCGGCGGGCGCACAGACGTTCCATCTGGCGGGCCATGCCGTCGGCAAGGGTACACTCCCCTTCCAGCATCTGGCGGATCTCTGCCAGCGGGACGTCCAGCTTGCGCAGCAGCTTGATGCGGCGCAGGCGCTCCACGTCCGCCTCGGAGTAGCTGCGGTATCCGTTGCCGGGTTCCCGCCGGGGGCTGATGAGCCCTTCTTCCTCATAAAAGCGGATGTTCTTCTTGGTCACGCCCACGGCAGCTTCTACTTCGTTGATCTTCATCGCTCGGCGGCCTCCTTACGCACCTACTTTACACCTTCCAGAAAGGGGAAGGTCAAGGGGTTTCAGCAAAAAAGTCTTCCCCTCGCCGAGAGAAAGACTTTTCGCGCTTAAAAATAGCACTTGATCTGGAACCGATCGGCATGGTCGGCCTGTTTCTCCACCACGATCCGCTCATGGTTGAAATCGAAGTGGACCGGGGTGCACAGTTCCGTGTTGCGGGTCAGGCGGAGAAGCTCCTGCACCCGCTTCTTTTCCTCCGGCACATAGAACAGGTAGCTGACGCCCTCTTTTTTGGCGCGGCCGGTGCGGCCGATGCGGTGGGTGTAATGTTCGTTGTCGCCGGGGACGTCGTAGTTGATGACGGCGTCCACGTCCGAGACGTCGATGCCGCGGGCCGCCACGTCGGTGGCCACGAGGATGGCCAGTTTGCCGTCCCGGAAGTTCTGCATGATCTGGTTGCGCTCTTTCTGGGAGAGGTCGCCGTGGAGGCAGTCCACCGAGAAGCCGAGGCGGGCCAGCTGGTTGGCCAGCGTGGCCGTATTGAACTTGGTATCACAGAAGACCATGACCCGCTTGTAACCCTCGCCGATGATGATCTGGGCCAGGTCGGAGAGCTTGTTGCGACCGGAGGTCTCCAGCATGTACTGGGTGATCTTGGGCTGGCTCTCCTCCCTGGGCTGGACGGTGATCTCCTCAGCGTTGTGCTGGTACAGCCAGCCGATGTCCATGACCTCGCGGCTGATGGTGGCCGAGAACATGGACAGGTGTTTGCGGGCCTTCATCAGCTCGATGATGTGGCGGACATCCTTATAGAAGCCCATGTTCAGCATCTCGTCGGCTTCGTCCAGCACGATCTGGGTGACGTGGGAGAGGTCGATGCTGTGGTGTTTGTAATGGTCCATCAGGCGGCCGGGGGTGGCGACCACGATCTGGCACCCCTCTGCAAGGCGTCTGGCCTGCTTTTCCATGTTGGCGCCGCCGTAGACGCAGGCGACTGCAACGCCCGGCATAAAGGCCGTGAGGGCGGTCAGCTCGTCGGCGATCTGCTGGGCCAGCTCACGGGTGGGGGCCAGAATGACCGCCTGCGGCACCTTTTGGGCCGGGTCGATCTGCTCGGCCACCGGGATGCCGAAGGCACAGGTCTTGCCTGTGCCGGTGGGAGCCTTGGCGATGACGTCCCGCCCCGCCAGCATGACGGGGATGGTCTTTTCCTGAATTTCGGTCATTTCCGCAAAGCCCATCTGCTCCACAGCCTTGTGGATGGCTTCGCTGCAATGCAGTTCACTGTACAGCATGATCCTTCTCCATTCCGTTCCGATTTTCTTACAGTATACCATGAAATGCCGCGCTTGTCAGTAACAAAAAGAGCCATGCCCCCATTTGGGAGCACAGCTCTTGGATGCAGATCTCTGTTGCAGGGATCAGGCAGTCTCTTCGACGCTCTTGTCAGCGGCACGGCCTGCTTCGAGCTTCTGCTTGAAACGGCCGCTGGCCTTGAAGCCAGGGATGGAGGTGGACTCCAAACGGCTGGAGACCTTGGTCTTGGGGTTGGTGTAAGCCTTCGGCTTGCGGGGGCGCATCTCGAAGCGGCCAAAGCCGGCGATGGTCACCTTTTCATCTGCGCGCAGGCAGTCTGCGATCTGGTCAAACAAAGCGTCCATCGTGGTCTCGACCTGTGCTTCGGTGAAGCCGGTCTTGCGCGCCACGGTCTCAATCATCTGGGAACGAGTCATTTTTATCGATATCCTCCTGGAACGTCCAAAAGTAACGTCTTTTGGCAAATTTTGCGTTGTTGATTATAACAAATGCGGCCCTTCATTACGATGGATTGCGCACGAAACGCATCTTTTTGCGCACGAGTTACATTCAGACCGTCAATTCTTATGATACAGCGTTGCAATATCCACCAGAGGGATATTCTTGAGCTCGTGTTCACTGCGCAGGCATTCCACCAGCGCATTGGCCGTATCCACGGCGGTGATGCAGGGGATGCTCAGCTCCACGGCCTTGCGGCGCAGGCGGACGGAGTCGCGCTTGGGGTCGCGGCCCTTGGCGCTGGTGGAGAAGACATAGTCCACCAGACCGCTCTGGAGCAGGTCCACGATGTTGGGCGACTCGCCGGACATGTTGCGCACCTCGTTGCAGGGGACCATGTGCTTGTTGAGCCAGGCGCAGGTGCCAGAGGTGCCGTAGAGCTTGTAGCCCATGCTCTTGAGCTTCCAGGCGATGTCCACGAACTCCGGCTTGTCGCTGTCCTTCACGGTGAAGATGCAGCAGGAAGCGGGGCCGGGCGTCTTGAAGGTATAGCCCGCACCGATCAGGCCCTTGAGCAGGGCGTCGTGGAAGTTGGGCGCAATGCCCAGCACCTCGCCGGTGGACTTCATCTCCGGGCCGAACTGGGTATCGACGCCGTGCAGCTTCTCAAAGCTGAAGACGGGCACCTTGACCGCCACATAGGGGGCGTTGGGGTGCAGGCCGGTGCCGTAGCCCATGTCGGTGAGCTTCTCGCCCAGGCAGCAGCGGACAGCCAGATCGACCATGGGCACACCGGTGACCTTGGAGATGTATGGCACGGTACGGGAAGAGCGGGGGTTGACCTCGATGACATAGACCTTGCCGTTAGAGACCGCGTACTGGACGTTCACCAGACCGGTGACGTGCAGCTCGCGGGCAAAGCGGCCGGTATAATCGACCATGGTGTCGATCTCGGCCTGGGTCAGATGCTGGGCCGGGTAGACGCAGATGGAGTCGCCGGAGTGGACACCGGTGCGCTCGATCTGCTCCATGACGCCGGGGATGAGGAAGTTCTCGCCATCGCAGATGGCGTCCACTTCGCACTCGGTGCCCATGATGTACTTATCCAGCAGGACGGGGTGATCCATATCCACGTGCTCGGTGATGACGCCCATGTACTCGATGACGTCGGCCTTGGTGTAGGCGACGATCATGTTCTGGCCGCCCAGCACGTAGGAGGGGCGCATCAGGACGGGCAGGCCGATCTCGTCGGCAGCCGCCAGAGCCTCTTCCAGGTTGAAGACGGTGCGGCCGGGGGCGCGGGGGATGCCGCAGCGCTCCAGCAGTTCGTCGAAGCGCTCGCGGTCCTCGGCCTCGTCGATGGCATCCGCCGGGGTGCCCAGAATGGGCAGACCGATCTCGTCCATGTGCTTGGCCAGCTTGATGGCGGTCTGACCGCCGAACTGGACGACGCAGGCGTCGGGCTTCTCGGTGGCGATGATGTTATCGACACTCTCCGGGTTCAGCGGGTCGAAGTACAGGCGGTCGCCGGTGTCGAAGTCGGTGGAGACGGTCTCCGGGTTGTTGTTGACCAGGATAGCCTCGCAGCCGTGCTTCTTGAGCGTCCAGACGCAGTGGACCGAGCAGTAGTCGAATTCGATGCCCTGACCGATGCGGATGGGGCCGGAACCGAAGACGAGGACCTTCTTTTTCTTTTCGGGGGCAGCGGCTTCCTTCTCCGCGATGAACGCAGCGGCTTCGTTGTCGCCGTCGTAGGTGGAGTAGAAATACGGCGTGTTGGCCGAGAACTCGGCTGCACAGGTATCGACCATCTTGAAACCGGCGCGGTAGTTCGCGATGGGCAGCTCGTCCACCTCGGCCAGACGCCGGATGGTCTTATCCTGGAAGCCGTACTTCTTGGCCTCCTTGTACTGCGCAGCGCTCAGAACGCCGTGGCAGTTGGCCAGGCCCTTTTCAAGGTTGGCCAGGTGCTGCATCTTATCCAGGAACCACCAGTCGATCTTGGTGATGTTCCAGATGGTCTGGTGGTCGATGCCGCGCTTGAGGGCTTCGTAGACGCAGAAGACGCGCTCTGCATCCTGCACATGCAGGTGTGCCACGATCTCGTCATCGGTCAGCTCCTCAAAGGGCTTGTGGGTCAGGGTATCCATGCCCAGCTCGATGGAGGAGACGGCCTTCATCATGGCAGCCTCGAAGCTGTTGCCGATGCTCATGACCTCGCCGGTCGCCATCATCTGGGTGCCCAGAGACTTGTCGGCATAGACGAACTTATCGAAGGGCCACTTCGGGTACTTGACCACGATGTAGTCCAGCGCAGGCTCGAAGCAGGCGCAGGTCTTGCCAGTGACATCGTTGGTGATCTCGTCCAGCGTATAGCCGATGGCGATCTTGGTGGCCACCTTGGCGATGGGATAGCCGGTGGCCTTGGAAGCCAGTGCAGACGAACGGGACACGCGGGGGTTGACCTCGATGACCGCGTAGTCGTAGCTGTCCGGCTTGAGGGCGAACTGGCAGTTGCAGCCGCCCTCGATGCCCAGCTCGGTGATGATGTCCAGCGCAGCGGTGCGGAGCATCTGATACTCGTGGTCGGTCAGGGTCTGGGAGGGCGCCACGACGACCGAGTCGCCGGTGTGGATGCCGACGGGGTCCAGGTTCTCCATGTTGCAGACGGTGATGACATTGCCCTTGTGGTCGCGCATGACCTCGTACTCGATCTCTTTCCAGCCGGCGATGCACTTTTCCACCAGGATCTGATGGATGGGGGAAAGGCGCAGGCCGTTGGTGCCGATCTCGATGAGCTTTTCGCGGGTCTCGCAGATGCCGCCGCCGGTGCCGCCCATGGTGAAGGCGGGGCGGACGATGACCGGGTAGCCGATGCGGTCGGCGCAGGCCAGTGCGTCCTGCAGCGTCTCAACGACCTCCGAGGGGATGATGGGCTGGTGCAGCTTTTCCATCGTCTCCTTGAACAGCTCACGGTCTTCGGCGCGGTCGATGGTCTCCGGCTTGCAGGCCAGCAGGCGGATGCCGGTGCGGTCCAGATAGCCGGAGCGGGCCAGCTCCATCGAGAGGTTCAGGCCCATCTGACCGCCCAGGTTGGGCAGCACGGAGTCGGGCTTTTCGATCTCCAGGATGCGCTCCACGACTTCGAGGGTCATCGGCTCGATGTAGACATGGTCGGCCACGTCAGGGTCGGTCATGATGGTGGCGGGGTTGGAGTTGAGCAGAACGGTCTCAATGCCCTCTGCCTTCAGTGCGCGGCACGCCTGCGTACCGGAGTAGTCGAACTCGGCGGCCTGACCGATGATGATGGGGCCGGAGCCGATGACCAGTACCTTTTTGATTCTGGGGTCCTTAGGCATTTCAGCGTGCCTCCTTTGCTGCTTTGACGTTGTTCAGGAAGCGGTCGAACAGGAACTCGGTGTCCTTGGGGCCGCCGTTCGCTTCGGGGTGGAACTGGACGGTGAAGCAGTTCCACTTTTTGTATTTGATGCCCTCGCAGGTGCCGTCGTTGGCGTTCACCTGAGCTACCTCGCCCATCTCGGCGGGCAGCTCGTCGCCCACGACTGCATAGCCGTGGTTCTGGCTGGTGATGAAGGTGCGGCCGGACTCAAAGTCGGTGACGGGCTGGTTGGCACCGCGGTGACCGTACTTGAGCTTCATGGTCTTGGCACCGGCGGCCAGAGCGGAGAGCTGGTGGCCCAGGCAAATGCCGAAGGTGGGGATGCCCAGTTCGAAGATATGGCGGAGGTTCTCGATGACCTCCACCGGCTCGGCGGGGTCGCCGGGGCCGTTGGACAGCATGATGCCGTCCGGATTCAGAGCTGCCACTTCCTCGGCGGTGGCGAAGGCCGGCATGACCGTGACCTTGCAGCCACGCTTGACCAGGCACCGCACAATGTTCCGCTTGCAGCCGTAGTGCATCAGCACGATGTGGGTCTCGCCCTTCTCGTTAAAAACTTCGGGCGCTGCGCAGGTGACGTTCTTGACCGCATCGGTCACGGTATAGGCGCGGATGGTCTCCAGCAGCTTGTCCGTCTCGGCTTTGTTGGCCGGGTCTGCGGGGTCAAAGGTGGTCAGGATGGCGCCGTTCATCACGCCGCTCTCCCGGATGATGCGGGTCAGGTGGCGGGTGTCGATGCCCTCGATGCCGATGGTGTTGTTTTTCTTCAAAAAGCTGTCCAGCGTCTCCTCACAGCGCCAGTTGGAGGGCGTGGTGCAGGCTTCGCGCACGATGTAGCCCCTGGCCCAGATGCGATCGGACTCCATGTCGCCCTGGTTCATGCCATAGTTGCCGATGAGGGGGTAAGTCTGGGTGATGATCTGGCCATAATAGCTGGGGTCGGTCAGGGTCTCTTCAAAGCCGACCATACCGGTGGCAAAGACGACCTCGCCCACGGTGACGCCCTCTGCGCCCACCGACTGGCCCGCAAAGACCATGCCGTTCGCCAAAAGAAGATATGCGTTCATAGGTACTCCTTGTTTCAACACAGATGCGCGGCCTTACAGGGTCTGCTTCGCTTCCTGCTTCATCTTGCGGCTGCCCAGATGGACCAGCGGCAGCTTGCCCTCCTTGCAGATGGGGCACTCTTCGGGTGCGTAGTTGGGCAGGTCCAGCTTGAGGGCGCTTGCCACGATGGGGATGGGCGACGGAGCTTCGGGCTTGGTGCGGTCTACCACGCAGGTGATGCCCACGCAGATGCCGCCGTTCTCCTCGATGACGCGCTTGGTCTCCAGAGAGGAGATGCCGGTGGTCACAACGTCCTCCGCGATCAGGCACTTCTCACCCGGATGGATGGCAAAGCGCTTCAGGGTCATCACATTCTCAACGCGCTCGGTGAAAATGGCGCGCTTGCCGGTCTGGCGGGCCAGCTCGTAAGCGTAGACGATGCCGCCCATGGCCGGGCCGACGATGACATCCACGTCCAGCTCCTTGACCTTGTCAGCCACGGCCTTCATGACCTCGGCGCAGCGGTCGGGATACTGCTGCAGATAGGCCATCTGGCAGTAGGCGCTGGAATGGCGGCCGGAGGAGAGCAGGAAATGGCCCTCCAGGAATGCGTCACAGCTCTTCAGGATCTCAAGTGCTTCACTCATTGTACTTCTCCCTCTCTTTGTTGCAGTTCGTGTTTTTCGTACGATCACGCAGTATTGTACCACGCTTTTTATGGAAACGCAAATTTATTCACTGATTTTCTGTTTCTTGTGAATATTTGCATTTTTATGCGGTTAATCCAAAGTTTTATCCATTGCTGCGGGCGCAGCCGCGGATCTCGTCCAGCGTCTTGACGCCGTTCTTGTCCATCCATGCGGCCATCTCCTCGGCGATGGTCTCCATGGCGCGGGGGTTCGCAAAGTTGGCAGCGCCCACCTGCACGGCCGTGGCACCGGCCATGATGAACTCCAGCGCGTCGCGGCCGGTGGCAATGCCGCCCAGACCCACGACCGGGATGTTCACGGCACCCACAGCCTGCCAGACCATCCGCAGTGCGATGGGGCGGACCGCCGGGCCGGACAGGCCCGCGAAAATATTGTTGAAGACCGGCTTGCGCTTTTCGAGGTCGATGGCGCAGGCCTGGAAGGTGTTGGTCAGGCTGATGGCATCCGCACCGGCTGCCTCGACGGCCTTGCACATCTCCGGGATGTTCTCGGCCTGGGGGCTGAGCTTGACCATCAGCGGCTTTTTGCAGGCATCGCGGACCATCCGGACCACTTCACCGGCTGCTTCCGCCTTGACTCCGTAGGCCATGCCGCCCACCTTGACGTTCGGGCAGGAGATGTTCAGCTCCACGATATCCACGGCGCTGTCGCTCAGCATCGCAGCGCCCTCGACGTACTCTTCCTCGCTGTGGCCGCCGAGGTTCGCGATGACCACCGTGCCGTATTTCTGCCGCAGCTCCAGCATCTCGTTCAGTTCCACGTCAATGAAGTGCTGGACGCCGGGGTTCTGCAGGCCGATGCTGTTGATGAGGCCGGAGGGGGTCTCCCACAGGCGCTCTCCCTTGTTGCCATACTGGCCGTGCAGGGTCAGGCCCTTGCCGGAGATGCCGCCGATCCTGGAAAAATCGGCCAGTTCCTCATACTCGACGCCGTAGCCGACCGTGCCGGATGCGCCGATGATGGGGCTGTTCATCACAAAGCCCAACAGGTTCGTTTTCAGATCTGCCATCAGAAGAACACCTCCGTTGCATCAAAGACCGGGCCATTCTTGCACACGCTCTTGCCTTCGCCGCCCCTGGTCTCGCAGGTGCAGCCGAGGCAGGCCCCGATGCCGCAGGCCATCTTCTTTTCCAGGCTGACGAAGCAGGGGGTCCCCTTCTCCGCGCAGAGGCGGGCAGCGTTCTTCATCATGACCGTCGGGCCGCAGACGAGGACGGCGTCGTAATCCGCCGGGTCATACAGCTGGGTGACAAAGCCGTGGAAGCCCACCGCGCCGGTGTCGGTGGACACCTTGACGAGGTTGGCGATGGAGCGGTATTCCTCCATGCAGTAGGGCGCATCCCGGAAGCCGAAGAAGACATCGGGCCGGACGCCTGCTGCGGCCAGTTCGCGGGTAACCTGATACATCGGCGCGGTGCCGATGCCGCCGCCCACCACAGCGATCTTTCGATACTGTCCGGCCAGCGCCGGGATGTCGAACCCATTGCCCATCGGGCCGGTCAGCTGGAAGGTATCGCCCTTTTTCAGCGCGGCCAGCTTGTGGGTGCCCTCGCCGATGACCTGATACAGAAACTCGATGGTCTGGGTCTCCGGCTCCCACTTGTGGACGCTGATGGGCCGGGAGAGGAAGGGGGCCTCGTCGGCACCCCAGGCACGCAGGGTGAAGAACTGACCTGCGTGGGGCAGATGTTCGCGGTCCGGCCAGAGGGCGCGCAGCAGGCGGATGTCTGCCGCGATGACCTCATGGCTCAGAACGGTGGCTTCACAGCAGGCTGCACGCATGGGCGATGGCCTCCTTCATGTTCACACACTCGTTATAGGCAGCCTCGTCAAAGGCAGTGCCCGGCTGCTTCTTGTAAGCCAGCAGGATGCCGCGGCTGGAGTTGACCACACCGCCATTGCCCTTGGTGAGATACTGGGCGATATCCTCGGCCTTGCCGCCCTGTGCGCCGTAGCCGGGGATGAGGAAGAAGCTGTCCTGATACTTGGCGCGGATCTCGGTGGCCTCCTCGATGTGGGTGCCGCCGATGACCAGACCGATGGAGGAGTAGCCGTGCTCGCCCATGTAGTCCTTGCCCAGAGCGTTCAGTTTGTCGCCCACCAGGTCGTAGACGTGGCGGCCGTCGGCCAGCTTCTCATACTCGAAGTCCTTGGCGCCGCCGTTGGAGGTGCGGCAGAGCACGAACATGCCCTTGCCCTGCTTTTCGGCGTAGGGCAGATAGGGGCTGATGGAATCCAGACCCATGTAGGGGGCCAGGGTGACAAAGTCGGCCTCAAAGTCGCCGGTGAAGTGGCCCATGGCGTACATCTCAGCAGTCTTGGCGATGTCGCCGCGCTTGATGTCGGCGATGACGGGCACACCCGCCTCACGGACGGCCTTCAGGGTGTCGGCATAGGCTTTCATGCCGTCCAGACCCAGCGCCTCGTAGTACGCGATCTGGACTTTGTAGCAGCCGGCGACCGCCTTGGTGGCTTCGATGAGCTGTTTGTTGAAGCGGACGATGTTCTCGCCCTTGGACAGGGTGCTGTCCACAAAGTCCGCGGGCAGATAACTGAAGTCGGTATCCAGGCCGACGCAGACCGGGCCGCGCGCCTCAACAGCTTCGTACAGTTTGTCCATGTTCGTCATAGTTGGTTCCTCCGTTGCTCTCTTACTCTTATGTATGTAGGCGAATCTCAAAACAGCGAATGCTGTTTTGAGATTCTATTTTTACGCTTCTGCCTGATAGGTCAGCTCGCCGCCCTTGACGGTGGCAAAGACCCTGCCGTAGAGCTGTGCGCCATCAAAGGGGCAGTTGTGGGATTTGGAGTGGAGCTTGTCCTTGTCCACCGTATAGGGGGTGTCCAGATCCACCAGCACGAAGTCGGCATCGTAGCCGGGCTCCAGCTGGCCCTTGGCCAGACCCAGGATCTCTGCCGGGCGGGTGCTCATCAGGTGGACCAGCAGCTCCAGCGGCAGGCCCTCCTCCTTGCAGAGCTTGGTGTAGCAGACGCCGAAGGCCGTCTCGCTGCCCACCATACCGGCCATGCCCTTGAGCTTGTCCTCTTCCGAGTGGGGTGCGTGGTCGGTGGCGATGGCATCCACCACGCCAGTGCGGATGGCCTCAACAAGAGCGGCCACATCGTCTGCGGTGCGGATGGGCGGATTGACGCGGTAGTCGCAGGTGTCCTTGGTGAACCACAGGTGGTGGGGGGTCACCTCGCAGGTGACGGGGGCCCCGCGCAGCTTGGCCATCTGGATGGCCTCGATGGCACCGCGGGTGGACACATGGCACATGTGGAGCCGGGTCTGGTAATACTCGCTCAGCCAGCAGTTGCGCACCGTCTCGATGTCCTCGGCCAGGCGGTAGTCCCAGGGGCTGATCTCCATATCCTCGGCGTGGCTCATCACGGTGATGTCCCGCTGGGTGCAGATGGCGAAGGCCCGCGCCATGGTGGCGTTGTCCTGCACACCGTGGCCGTCTTCGGTAATGAACCGGACGCTGGCGGGCAGGGTCTTGAGGTGGTCCAGCGTCTTGCCATCGAAGTTCTCGGTGATGGAGACGGTCTGGTTCACATCGCACAGGCCCACCTCTGCGGCCTTCTGCTCCACCATTGCGGCCTGCGCAGCCGAAGAGCAGACGGGCTTGGTGTTGGGCATCAGGTTGACGAAGGTGTAGCCGCCCGCAGCCGCTGCACGGCTGCCCGTTTCGATGTCCTCCTTATATTCAAAGCCCGGTGTGCGCCAGTGGCAGTGCAGATCGACGAAGGCGGGCAGCACGGTAAGCCCCCCGGCATCCAGAACGACCTCGTTCTCCCCGGCCAGAGCCTCCAGATCCTGGCCGACCGCCGCGATCTTTCCGTCCCTGACGAACAGCTCCATGGGGCGTCCTTCCGTGTTGACAGCGTTTACAAGCAGCATGGTACGATACCTCCCTGTTTTTGGTGTGCGCTCGATTGGGCAAAAAAAAGAACTTTTCCTCAAATGGAAAAGTTCGAATCACGCAAAAAAGGAAACACGGAACCCACTGCAAAAAAGGCAGCAAACTGATTTTCCAGTTTTGCGTTCATTTTTGACAGCATGTCGGCGTCTCCTTTGTTCGTGCATTTTGTTTCGTTATATTTTATCATAGAAGCGCGAAATGTGTCAATGCTTCCGGGCTTTTTTCTTTGTAAAAAGGTTTCGGGCCGAACTCAGCAAATTTTAGCTACTCTACCGAAAAACCAAAATCCCCCTCCGAACCGGAAATTTGAGGCCGCAATCCCTAGCAAAATGCTGTACATTAAAGTTCAGATGTGTTATCATAATACTCAAACGAGAGAGCCGCCGCGGGCGGCATTGGAAAAGGGAGGGTTCCCCACATGGGTTTATTGGAGGACGCACGGAACATCCAGCGCAAGGACCCCGCCGCGCGCAGCGTGCTGGAGGTCATTCTGCTGTACCCCGGCTTTCACATTCTGGTCTATCACCGCATCGCGCACTGGCTGTATGAGCGCGGGCACTTTTTTCTGGCACGGTGGGTCAGCCAGCGCGGCCGGCATAAGACCGGCATCGAGATCCACCCCGGTGCCCGGATCGGCAGGTGCCTGTTCATCGACCACGGCATGGGCATCGTCTTCGGCGAGACGACTGAGATCGGTGACAACTGCACCATCTACCACGGCGTCACGCTGGGCGGCACCGGCAAGGACACCGGCAAGCGCCACCCCACGCTGGGCAACAACGTGCTGATCGGCGCAGGCACCAAGGTGCTTGGCCCGGTCTACATCGGCGACAATGCCCGCATCGGCGCGGGCAGCGTGGTGCTGAAGAACCTGCCCGCCAACTGCACCGCCGTCGGTGTACCCGCCGAGGTGGTCCGCATCAACAACAAGGCTGTCAACCCCGCCGACGACCTCGACCAGCAGGATCTGCCCGATGTGGTCGCCCAGCGCATCACCGACCTCGACCGCCGCATCAGTGCCATGGAGAAGGCCGCGCAGGGCGATGTTCCGCCGACCATCCACGACATTCGGAAACGCAGCCCGAAATAACCGGCATCCTGCCGCAGCAAAAAACATCCTGACCCGGATCCGTCCGGTCAGGATGTTTTTTTCCGTCAAGATGTGTTTTCAAGCGCCGACATGGGAACTCATTCCGCACGGCGGCGGGCTCTGTCCGCATACCCCTGATCGTGCCGTTGCAATTTCCCGTATGTGAGCCGTGTCATCAGATACAGCGGCACCCGGAACCGGAAAAAGAACAGTGGGACATAACGCTTCCGGTTGTTCCAAAATTCCTTGAGGGGCGCTTTCGAAAGGTGCCGGAGCGTCGGGCAGTCGTCGATCATCTTCCGCCAGGCGCGCCAGGCCTGGACCGGGCCGTCCGGATTTGCGGGGTTGAAATAGCACTTATCCAACAGACGAACATACGTCTTCATGAGCCAGATATCGTAGGCCGCCCAGAAGTCTGCGTCCTTCTTTTCCCGCTGACCAAATTCCACGACCCGCTGATCGACTGTATCCAGATAGCCCGGCAGCCGCTTGTCGTGAATATGGCACATGGAGTCCGGACGCAGCCGGTAATAGTAAAGGTCTTTGTCCAGAAGCCCCACGGAATGCGCCCGTTCCAGCAGGTTCAGGTTCCAGATCATATCTTCGCACTGCTTCAGGCTCTCATCAAAATAGAGATGGTTTTCTTCCAGAAAGTCTCTCCGCACCAGTTCGATCCAGCAGGCTCCGAAATAATACGGCACGGCGCGGTGATATTCATCCAGCAGACCGAGCTGCAGCGCGTTCAGCAGTTCCCGCCCGCCGGTGCGGTAGGTTCCCGTGCGAAGCGGGCTGGGCTGCGGCAGCGGCTGTCCTTCCGGATACGGCATATAGCTGAAGGCGATCAGGTCCACTGCATCGCTCGCAACCGCCATGACCGATTCCAGCAGATCCGATTTCCACAGATCATCCGAATCCACACAGATGATCCACTCCCCGCTTGCTGCCCGCAGGCCCGTGTTCCGCGCCGCAGGCAGACCCCGGTTCTCCTGATGGATTACCCGGATACGCGAGTCTTTTTGTGCATATTCTTCGCAGATCATCGGGCAGCGGTCCGGCGAACCATCGTCCAAAAGAATGATCTCGATATTCTCATAGTGTTGTTCCAGAATGCTGTCCACACAGGTCCGAAGATAGGCTTCCACCTTGTAGACCGGAACGATGATGCTGACCCGCGGCAGCTTTGCACACTTTGTTTCCATCCGCATTTCCTCCAGAGCTTTTCCGCTCTTATTTTAACATGCGGCCTTCCCTGTTTCAAGAAGTTTGAAAAAAGTCCGCTCAACCGATCGCGGAACAAAGTTCCTGCACTTTCTGGGCCGCAGCCGCCACAAGCTGGCTGACGGGCTGATCCGGCACACCGACCACGTAGTTCTCGCAGTGGTTGATGGGCACGAGCACCCTTCTGGCCCCGCTCTGGCAGACCGCAGCCGCCATGGCCGGGGTGATCTCGCCCAGAAGGGCATCCGCAATGACGATGCCGATGGGCCCCACGATGACGTCTGCACGGCGGCAGTTGACCACCACCGCGTTCTCGCCGGTGGCAGCGCGGGAAGCCCCCGCCTTGAGCATGGCGTTCGCGGCCAGGCTGTTGGTGCCCACAGCAGTCAGTTCTGCCTCCGGGCAGGCCGCTGCCAGGGCAGACACCAGCTGCCGGCCCAGACCGCCGCCCTGCCCGTCGATGACAAGCACCTTCGCCGCCATCAGAAGTCGATCTCCTCAAGGCGCAGCAGCGCCACGATGTAGATCTTCATGGCCTCCAGCAGCTTGTCGATGGGAGCCGACTCGTTGGCACCGTGCATCGGGCCGCCGAAAGCAGGCAGCTTGACGTCGTTGTGCTCCGGGCCAAAGCTGACCGCATAGGGGAAGTGGCGGGCGTAGGTGCCGCCGCCCATGGTGAACGGGGTGGCGTTCTCCCCGGTGACCTCGTTGTAGGTGTCGATGCAGGCCTTGATGGCAGGGGTGTCGGCCCCGATGTAGAACGGCTCCGCGCTCTCGACGTTTTCGAGGGAAGCGCCCTCGCCGATGGCCGCACGGATCTGCTCTGCCATCCGGTCGCCGGTGGTGCAGGTGGGATAGCGGCTGTCCAGCGTCTGCACGAATCTGCCCTCCCGCATGAAGATGCGTCCGCCGATGACGGTCAGCGGGCCGAAGGGGCCGTCGGCACAGGCGACACCGATGCCCTCACCGGCCGTGGAAGAGTGCAGCTTTTTCAGCGCTTCCAGATAGGCGCGCTCGGCCTCGTTGCACAGGCCGTTGTCCAGCAGGTAGTCCACCACCAGACCGATGGCATTGACGGTGCCCTGCGGGGTCGCTGCATGGCCGGACTTGCCCCAGCCGCGGATGCGCACGCCGTTGCCTTCCGGCTCCAGCGTGATGTTGGGGGCGTTCTTCAGCTTGGTGATGTCAGTCTCGACCAGCGCGCTGGCACGGTCCGGCACGGCATTGTTGGCCACGCCGCCCACGAAATCCTTGATCTCACCGTTGCAGACCGGGCTGACCAGCTCAGCGCCGAAGTGTCCCTTTTCGCCGTTGCAGACCGGGAACTCCGCATCCGGGGTGAAGCAGAAGACCGGGGCCGGGTAATGCTTGAGGTAATACTTCACATCGGCCATGCTGGTCTCCTCGTTGTCGCCGACGAGAGCGCGGATGGGGTACTTGAGCGAATAGCCCTGCTCCTTGAGGAACTTCAGGGCATACAGGATGGTGATCATGGGGCCTTTGTCGTCGGCCACACCGCGGCCAATGAGCCAGCCGTCCCGGACCTCCATCTGGAACGGGTCGCCCGTCCAGCCGTTGCCTTCGGGCACGACGTCCACATGGCAGATGGTGGCCAGATACTTCTCGGCGTCTGCGCCGGGCAGCTCTGCATAGCCGATGTAGTTTTCGCAGTTGCGGGTGGCAAAGCCCATGCCTGCGGCCAGTTCCAGCGTCTTATCCAGCGCTGCGCGTGCACCCTGGCCAAAGGGTGCGCCCTCTGCGGGGGTGCTCTCCACACTGTTGATGGAAACAAGTGCCTCAATATCCTTGAGCCACTGCTCCTTGTTCGCCGCAATGAATGCGTCGATCTTCTGGTTCAAAGCCTGATCCATGGTTGGTTCGTCCTTTCTTTTGTCTTAACAGACACATTGCTGTTTATTCTAACACATTTCGCGCAAGATTGCCAGCCTCACCCTCTCAGTCAAACCGTGTCAGGTTTGCCAGCTCCCCCGAAGGGGGAGCCACTGGCGAGTCGGTGGTGGCTGCGCTGGATGAGCAAGGTTTTTTGATTTTGAGAACGGCCGGGCTCTGCTGTCTCGATTCACGGCAGTTTGACAAGAGTTCTTTGTTCAAGCATTGTCCCGCAGCCGCTGCCCATTCGGACAGGGCCCGCTGCCTTGCGCCAAATTGGGCCCATGCGAACAGCAGGGTTTGCCCGGCCTGCCAAGGGCTCCCCCTTCGGGGGAGCTGGCATCGCGCAGCGATGACTGAGAGGGTCATACCGCAAACAGGCTGCTGGCCGCACCCAGAACGCCCATGCTGGCCAGGCCCATGATGATACCGGCCAGCAGCACACCGCCCATGCAGGCGATGAGGACATCCTTGAACTTCATGTCGAGGATGGACGCCGCCAGCGTACCGGTCCAGGCACCGGTGCCGGGCAGCGGGATGCCCACGAAGAGCAGCAGCGCCACGGTCAGACCTTTGCCGGCCTTCTCTTCCAGCTTGCGGCCTCCCTTTTCGCCCTTGACGATGAAGAACCGGCAGATGGGGCCGATGACCGGCTTGTGGTAGCCCCAGATGAGGAACCGCCGGGCGAACAGATAGATGAACGGCACCGGCAGCATATTGCCCAGCACACAGATGACGTAGGTGGGCAGCACCGGCAGACCCAGACCCAGGCCGATGGGGATGGCACCGCGCAGCTCCACCACGGGCACCATCGAGACGAAGAAGACGAGCAGATAGTTCTTGAGCATGGATACTCTCCTTTGTTGATTCAAAATGAATGGAAGCTCACAGGTCGATGACCAGTTCCACCGGGCAGTGGTCGGAGCCGAAGATCTCGTTGTGGATCTCCGCCGCGCGGATCTTGTCGGCAATGCGGCGGGAAACGATAAAGTAGTCGATGCGCCAGCCTGCGTTCTTCTCGCGGGCATGGAAGCGGTAGCTCCACCAGCTGTATTTCACCTCGTCCGGGTGGAGGACCCGGAAGCTGTCGGCAAACCCGGCCTCCAGCAGCTCGGTCATCTTGGCCCGCTCCTGGTCGGTGAAGCCCGCGCTCATCCGGTTGGTCTTCGCGTTCTTGATGTCCTGTTCGGTGTGGGCGACATTCAGGTCGCCGCAGAGGATGACCGGCTTTTTCGCATCCAGCGCCAGCAGATAGGCCCGGAACGCATCCTCCCAGGTCATCCGGTAGTCCAGCCGCTTCAGGCCGTCCTGGCTGTTGGGGGTGTAGCAGTTGACGAGGTAGAACGCCGGATATTCCAGCGTCAGGACCCGGCCTTCATGGTCGTGTTCCTCGATGCCGATGCCGGTCGTCACCGCCAGCGGCGGCTGTCTGCACCAGCAGGCCGTGCCGGAGTAGCCCTTCTTCTCGGCGGAATAGGTGTATTCGGTGTAGCCCTCCGGGGCGAAATCCGCCTGACCGGGCTGCATCTTGGTCTCCTGCACCGAAAAGATATCGGCATCCAGCGCCGCAAAGCTCGCGGCAAAATCGTGGGTCAGGCAGGCCCGCAGGCCATTGACGTTCCAGCTGATGAGTTTCATCACATCGCTCCTTTGATGTTATGCTTGATATTTCGTCTTCCATGCACCGCTGTGGAAGCGGGCGGCAAAACAGGTCACGCGGCAGACCCAGTCCACCACCATGGCGATCCAGACACCGACCGCGCCCAGCCCCATCCGGACACAGATGAGGTAGCTGAAGCCCAGCCGCCAGAACGCCATGCTGAGGATGGATACCACCATTGTGAACTTCACGTCGTTGGCAGCGCGCAGCGCGTTGGGCAGCACGAAGGAAGTCGGCCACAGGAACAAGGCGCAGCCCGCATGGATCTGCACCAGCAGAACGGCCAGTTCCATGGTCGCGCCGGAAAGTGCATAGATGCCCACCAGCGGCTTCACGAACAGCAGGATCGCGCCATTGGAAAGGCTCATGGTAAGGTACGCCCAGAGCAGCAGCTTGCGGGTGTAATAGATGGCCTGTTCGTGATCCCCCGCGCCGATGCACCGGCCCACGACCGTGATCATGGCCAGGCTGATCGCCTTGCCGGGGATGACGCCCATGCCGTCAAGGTTGTTGGCCACAGCGTTGGCGGCGATCTGCACCGTGCCAAACGTCGAGATCATGCTGACCACAAGGATGCGGCCTGCCTCGAATAAACTATTCTCAAAGGCAGACGGGATGCCGATGCCCAGGATACGCCGGGACAGCCCGGCATCCAGCCGCAGCGTTTTGGGAACGCTCAGCACATTGCCGGTCTCCTTATGATAGCACTTGCGCAGGATCAGAGCCGCTGCCACCACGCGGGAGAGGACGCTGGGCCACGCAACACCCTCAACGCCCATTTTCAGACCGAAGATGCAGACGGCGTTGCCCACGATGTTGATAACGTTCATCAACAGGCTGATCTGCATTGAGATCTTGGAGTTGCCCATGCTCCGGAACAGGGCGGCCCCGCCATTGTACAGCGCCAGGAACGGATAGCTCAGGGCAATGACCTTCAGGTAGCGCACACCGGCGTCCAGCACATCGGCTTCGATCGAGCCGTAAAACAGGCGGATCATGGGCCGGGCCATCACAAAGCAGACGACGCCCACCGCCGCGCCGAACAGGCCGCTGAGCAGGATGAGCTGACCGGCGCTGGCATCCGCATGCTTCTGCTCTCTGGCCCCCAGATACTGGCTGACCACCACCGCACCGCCCGTGGCCAGCGCCGCAAACAGCACGATGATGAGGTTGTTGATCATATCCACCAGGCTGACGCCGGAGATGGCCGCTTCGCCGCAGCGGGAGACCATCATCGTATCCGCCATGCCCACCGTCACTTCCAGCAGCTGCTCCACCAGCAGCGGGCCGGTCAGAAGCAGCAGCTCTTTCTGGGTGAACAGCGGCTCCCGCCCGCCGAACCGGATTTTTTCTTTGGTGATCGTTCGTTCCATAGAGTTCCTCACGTTTCGTTTTCCGGGCCGCCGGGCGCAAAAAGGCCCTGCTCCCCTCCTGCCGTCTTTGCAGGCCGCAGTACCGCATTTTAACATGCTTGTATTCATCTTAACACACCCGGTTTCGGTTGTAAAGAATCCATCTGCGGGTTTTGCAGATTCTTTCCCTACCCACGTGTTTTTGCGGATGTTCCCGGTGCTAGGGGAGCTTGTTTTATCAGTTTTGCCGAGAATGTCCCGCCAATTTTGTGCGTTGTGACAAAATATCAGATTTTTGTTCGATTTCCAGAACTTTTTTCAAAAAACCTCTTGCATTTTGCTTCGAAAAGTGCTATCTTGTATCCAACAAGAGTGGCAGTGGGATACAACGGCTGCGACGCGCTTTGCCCCCACGGCTCTTGTGTTCATCCTTCTAATTTATATTGCTATTTTCTTCATTTACCTTCTTATCATTTACCCTGTCCTGTACGGGACAGAAAAAGCGCTTCCCCAACCTGCATGGGGAAGCGCTTTTTCGTTGTTGTTTTTAAGTTTTCGCTGATACAACCTCTCCGTCAATGCTTTGCATTGCCACCTCTCCTACCAGGAGAGCTGTCGAGCGCAAGCGGCGAGACCGAGAGGTTGTACGAAGGTTCACGTTTGAATTTTCCGAAAGGCTTCCCGCACCTCGCCGGAGAAGTACAGCGTCCCCAGCGCACAGACAGGGCCGGTGCCGCCCAGCTCCACTGCGCGGGCCACTCCGGCTTCGATGGACGGGGCAGGCTCCGCCGTGCCGCCCCGCACCCGAATGTGCTCCGCCAGCGTTTCGGCGGGCATGGCGCGCGGGGTATGCGCTGCCACCGTCACGAACCGGTTTGCCAGCGGGAGCAGAAGCTCCAGCATCTCGTCCACGTCCTTGTCGGTCATGATGCTGAGCAGAAAGACGAATTTCTGGCCGGGGAAACGGTCGTTCAGGCTCTGGACCGTGGCCCGCATCCCGTGGGCGTTGTGGCTGCCGTCCAGCAGGAAGGCGGGCGTGTGCCGCAGCAGTTCGAACCGGCCCGGCCAGCGGACGGTCTCCAGCCCCTGCCGGATGGCCTCCTCCGGGATGTTCCAGCCCTTTTCCCGCAGCACCCGCAGCACCGTGATGGCGACGGCGGCATTCCGGGGCTGGTAGCTGCCAATGAGCGGCAGGCGCACCCCGTTCAGGCCGTCGAAGTCAAAGGTCACTTCGTCCAGGTCGCCGCCCTCCACCGTCAGCTTCGAAAAATCGACCACATGGAGCGGGGCGTTCTGCTCTGCCGCCGTGCGGGCGATGACGGCGTCGGCCTCCGGCACACCGCCGTAGCTCACCACCGGACTGCCCGGCTTGAGGATGCCCGCCTTGGCCGCTGCGATGTCCGCGATGGTGGGGCCAAGCTCCTTCACATGGTCCATGCCCAGCGCCGTGATGACCGCACACTCCGGCGGGTCGATGACGTTGGTGGAATCCAGCGCACCGCCCAGACCCACTTCCAGTACCACGATGTCGCAGTGCTGCTCGGCAAAGCAGAGCATGCCCAGCGCTGTGATGATCTCGAACTCGGTGGGCACATCGGCCATGGCATCTGCGGCGGGCCGGATCGTTTCCACCAGGCGCACCAGTTCCTCGTCGCTGATCTGCTCGCCGTTCACCTGAATGCGCTCATTGAACCGGTTGATGAAGGGAGAGGTGTACAGCCCCACCCGATACCCCGCCGCCTGCAGGCAGGACGCCAGCATGGCTGCGGTGCTTCCCTTGCCGTTGGTGCCCGCCACATGGACGAACTTCAGCCGCTTGTGGGGGTCGCCCAGCGCAGCCAGAAGGGTGCGGGTGCGAGTCAGGCCGGGCTTATGCCCCGCCCACTGCACCGCGTGGATGTATTGCATTGCTTCTTCATAGTTCATGATGCCACGTTCCTTCAGAGAGACCCTCTCCATCTATGCAGACAGAGAGGGTCTGGTTTATGCTTTTTATGCTTTTCGGACCAGAGCGGTCAGCGCCTTGTTTTCCAGCAGGATGCGGACGAGGAGGGTGTTCACCACGCTCAGCACCAGCGCATTGGGGATGCGGGCAGCCAGCAGCGCCCACTGGTAGCCGTAGAAGAGGTGGAGGGCCAGCGAGTTGATGACCACAGAGCCCACCAGATGGCCTGCCAGAATGCTGATCTGCAGCCGCAGGCCCAGGCGCATCTCATGCAGAGACCGGTACAGCAGACCGGACACCAGACCCACTGAACCGGCTCCCAGCGTGATGAGCGGGTTGATGGAATAGCCGGACAGGGTGCCGCCGATCATGTCGGCCAGTGCGCCCACGACAAAACCGCCCGCCGGGCCGAACCAGACTGCTGCCAGGTGGGTGGGCAGAGCGCCCAGGTTGAACCGCAGGAATCCGGTGGACACCGTGAACACGCGGGCAAAGATGATGCTCATGGCCGTGAGCAGGGCCAGCATCGTCAGGGTACGAACGGACAATTTGGAATGATTCATCGTTGATCCTCCATTCCGGATGATGCAGGAGAAGACAAAGCGCCCTCCCCTGTGACGAACCGCACAAAGGAGGGCGTGAATCCAACAAGTTTCACTTCCAGGCAGGGCCGCAGCCGGTCTCGCCTGCACCCAAGTCCATGCAGCAGCGGGATGCAGACCATGCACCGCGGGTCTCCCTTCGTCCGCAGCACAACTCCCCGTTGATGCGGCACTTAACGCGCATGGTCTTACTCTGTTGATACTGCTATTATATGCCTTTTTTCGGGCGGTTTCAATCGCACCTCTGCCACAGATTTCACAATTTGAGGCATTCTTTTTTGGGAGTTCTGCCTAAATGTCATTCTTCTTGCCTGCGTTGCTTTTGGTCGAAGTTTGTGATATCCTGTAAGTGCCGCTCCACTCCGGCCCATTTTCATGGAAAGGAGGTGAGCTCCATGGAAGCAGTGTTTACATTCATCCAGTCCGTCGCAGCAAGCGTAGCCGCTTACTACGTCTGCAAGTGGCTTGACGACCTGTTCAAGAGCGGTAAGCACTAAAAAGCAGAAGCCCCTCGGAGTTGCCGCTCCGGGGGGCTTCTTGCTTGCTGTTGTGAGTCTCCATGGAAACTCGTTTACATTCATCACTTTTATTATACGCGCCTGTGGTGAAAAGTCAAGCCATGCACAGTTTTCTTTGACTGTCAGCGCAAAACGTGATAAGATGGAACAAACTTAATACAGAAAGGACGTATCCGTCTATGAAATTCCATGAGATGACTTACACCCGCCCGGACATCGACGCGCTGCTGGCCCGCTGCAAAGAGCTGGCCGCCAAAGCCGAATCCGCTGCCTCCGGCGAAGCGCTGGTCGCGGTCTACTACGAGCAGAGCCGCGCATTTGCCGATTACAACACCGCCGCCAACCTGGCTTCCATCCACTACACCTGCGACACCCGCGATGCCGCCTGGAAGGCTGAGCAGGACTTCTTCGATGCCAACGGCCCTGCCGTGCAGAACGCCAGCGTGGAGATCAGCCGGGCCTTCCTGGCCAACCCCCACGTCGATGCCCTGACCGAGGCCTTCGGCACCACCTGCGTGGCCGGCATGAAGAACGCCGTGCTGGGCATGGATGACCGCACCATCGACCTCCAGAAGGAGTACAACGCGCTGGTCAGCCAGTACCAGCAGGTCTACGGCGGTGCACTGGTCGCGTTCGACGGCAAGCAGCTGACCATCCCCCAGCTTGGCCCTTATAAGGAGAATCTGGACCCCGCCGTCCGCCGCGCCGCCTACGAGGCCGAGGCCGGTTACTTCGACGCCCACCGCGCCGAACTGGACGAGCTGTACACCAAGATCGTCAAGAACCTGAACGAGCAGGCAAAGATCTTGGGCTACCACGATTACAGTGAGCTTTCCTACGTGCGGATGAACCGCATCGGCTACGGCCCGGAAGAGATCCGGAAGTTCCGCGACCAGGTGGCCAACGATGTGGTCCCTCAGCTGAAAAAGGTCATCGAGCTGCGCAAAAAGCGCACCGGCATCGAGCACCTGACCTTCACCGACCTGCCGGTCTCTTTCCGGGACGGCAACCCCAGGCCCATCGAGGGCTATGACGCCCGGATGGCCGCCGCCCGCACCATGTACCATGAGCTGAGCCCGGAGACCGCCGCATTCATCGACTTCATGCAGGACAACGAGCTGTTCGATGTCGAGAGCCGCCCCGGCAAGATGTCCGGCGGCTATATGACCAGCCTGCCCGCCTACAAGGCTCCCTTCATCTTTGCCAACTGGAACAACACCTCCGCCGACGTGGACGTGCTGACCCACGAGTGCGGCCATGCCTTTGAGGGCTATGTGGCCGAGCGGGACCCGAAAGTCCCCGCCGACCTGGAATGCCCCGGTATGGAGAGCGCCGAGATCCACTCGATGGCCATGGAGTTCCTGACGGCCCCCTGGCATCATCTGCTCTTCGGCAAGGACACCGAGAAATACGCCCTGCTCCACGCCGAGGACAGCTTCCTCTTCCTGGCCTATGGCTGTATCGTGGATGAATTCCAGCACCGGATGTACCAGAATCCCGACCTGGCCCCCGACGAGCGGAACGCCGTCTGGCTGGAGCTGGAACACAAGTACCGCCCCTGGATTGACTTCGACAACCTGCCCTTCTACGGCCGCGGCGCAGGCTGGCAGCGTCAGCTCCACATCTATGAGTGCCCGTTCTATTATATCGACTACTGCCTGTCCACCATGGCCGCTTTGCAGTTCTTCCTGCTCAGCCTCAAGGACCACAAGGACGCCTGGCAGCGCTACCTCCGACTGGTGCGCCGCGCCGGTATGGCCAGCTACGCAGAACTGTGCGAGACGGCCGGTCTGAAGGTTCCCTTCACCGATGGTTCCATCAAGGCCATCGCCGAGGAAATGGAGCAGTGGATCGCCGCTCATCAGGTCTGAACGAAACCGAACGAAACCTCTTGAGTTCCCGCGCGCGTTTTGCTATATCGTGGCGTTCGTGCTCTTCTTGACAAACTCGCCCGGATTGCATATAATAAGAATGCGAAAGAGATTGCATTCATGGAGTTCATGAAAGCAAACAAGAAGCCCTTCGGTATTGCGAGTACCGAAGGGCTTCTTGCTGCGTTGGGTCAGTGCTTGCCGTTCATAAAGAACTGTTCGTCAAGCCACTTGCAGATATAGTACGATACAATACCTGCTGCGACGGACAGTGCGAAAGAAATTACCGCATTCATCGAGTTCACCTCCTTCCCAGTGGAGGGGCAGGGGGAACGGCAATTACAGGATACCACAGATTCCGACGGTTGACAAGAAGCCCCACGATATTGCAATATCGTGGGGCTTCGTTCATCCTATTTTACAATGTAAGGATCACAGCACAATAAACGTGCAGGTCGCAGCAGGCAGAACGAGTTCGCCCGCCGGAGCTGCTGCCGGGGTGATCTCCGGCAGCGCATCGCCTTCGCCAAGGACCAGCGCCTTGCCGTTGCAGAGCATGGTCTGGGAGCGCAGGGTCTCGGCGGAGAGCTGGTAGACCTCCGCTTCCTTCGGCAGGGTGACGGTGGTGGTATCCGTCAGGCTGTTGTTGATGACCAGATATGCCTTGCCCGGCTTGCCGTCCGCACGGGAGTGGGCATAGACGTGCGCACCCTCACGGATAGGCTCCGCGGCGTCGTAGACGGTGGTGCCCATCAGGCGGTTCCAGAGCAGCACCGCGAAGTAGTTGGGGCGCGGGTCAAAGACTTCGGGCTTCAGATAGCCGTAGTCACTGGAGGCCAGGGTGTTGTGGAAGATGATGCCTCTGGTCACGACCGAGAAGCTGCCCAGCTCGTTCAGGGTGCGGAAGACATCCAGATAGGTGGAAGCCCAGGTGTCGCCGCCGCCGCCCGCGTCGCCTGCTTCGGTGACCCACATCTCGCCGCCGGGGCAGTAGATGTCCCGCTTTTCGGCGTGGAACTTTGCCATATTGGAGGCGACCGCCAGATACTCTTCGGTGTGTGCCTTGTCGGCTTTCCAGTGGGCAAACGGCATCACAGGCTCCAGACGCTCGGACACGCCATTGTAATAGTGGTAGCTGTAAACGTCCAGCTTCTCCTGGGCACCCTTCATCAGGTCGTCGGTCGAGCACTGGGGCAGGATATCGCCGACTCCGCCGCCCTGTGCCTTCTCGCCGTGCTTTTTCAGCACACCTTCGGTGGAGCAGGGGCCGACAAAGGGGCAGTCGGGGTAGTTCTCATGCAGCCAGCGGATAAAAATGTCCTGATCGCGGACATACTGCTCGGTAGTGTAGCCCTTGGGGCAGCCGGACATAGCCAGCAGGTTGGGCTCGTTGACGAACTCAGCCGCGTCGATGGCCTTGCCGTACTCCTTGCTCAGGGCAAAGATCTGCTCTGCCTGGCTGGGGTTCCAGGGCTCGTCGGCGTGGTGCAGACCCTCACAGTCAGCCACTGAGATCAGGAGCTTTGCGCCGATGTCCTTGCAGAAATCCAGCACACCGAGCCACTGCTCGCGGGTCAGGATGGCGTTGTAGCCCTCCGGGATGACGCCGTTCGTGTGGCCGTCGAAGTCGTAATAGGTCTTGGTGGACCAGGTGCCGGACACGCGCACCCAGGCCGGGCCGATCTCTTTGGCCAGCTTGCGCAGCTTCTTGTCAGAGAGGTCGATGGGATCATAATACTGCATCAGGTCGGTGCTTGCGGTCGCGTTGCCGAGGAAGCCGCCCTTGAGGACGAACGGCTCTGTGCCCGCGATCTGAGCGGGAGTGTAGGCCTTCCAGAAGGTGCCGCCGGTGACTTCGGTCATCTCGACGTTGTAGGAGACCAGCCGCTCGTTGCCAATGTGCAGCTCGCGCAGGGAGCCGGGGTTCAGGTTCACGAATTGTGCCATGGGAAATTCTCCTTTTCTCAAATTTTTTGTCTGCATCCATAATACCATTTTTTCGGCCAGACCATGAGGACGATTTCGTGATAAAACCGTAAAATATTTCAATTTTGAAGAAATGAGCTGCCACGGACGCTGTTCTCGGCAAAACACAAGAAAAGCTCCGTCCCGTTTCGCTGAGGCAGCGAGGGGGACGGAGCCTTTTTCGATTTCAGATGGGGCGCAGCCTCATCCCATTACTTGTTGTAGACCTCTTCCTTCAGCAGGCCCTCGCTCCTGGCGACACAGATGCTGGCGACGGCATCGCCGACGACGTTCAGCGAGGTGACGAGCATCTCGATGGGACGGTTGATGGCCAGAATGAGGGAGTAGGCCAGCAGAGCGCCGTCGTTGACGAAGCCCACGCCGGACAGGATGGTGAAGAGGATGACGGCACCTGCACCGGGAGCAGCCGGGGTGCCCACCGAGGCCAGCAGAGCCAGCAGGGCCACGACCACCAGCTGGCCGGGAGTGACTGTATAACCGGCGCAGCCCGCGATGAAGACGGTGGCGATGACCTGCATGATGGCGGTGCCGTCCATATTGATGGTCATGCCCAGAGGCAGCACGAAGGAGGCGATGCTCTCATCCACGCCGAACTCCTCCTCGCAGACCTTGATGTTCAGGGGCAGGGTGGCGGCGCTGGACGAGGTCGAGAAACCGAACACAGCCACATTGGCGATCTTGCGGATGAAGGTGATGGGGTTCAGCTTGGCACCCAGAGCGATCACCAGCGGGTAGGCCACCACCAGGAAGACCAGCAGCAGGATCACCGTGACCACCACATAGACCAGTGCCGGCTTGAGGTAGTTGATGCCGTAGATGGCAAAGGTGCGGGTGAGCAGCACAAAGACGGCAAAAGGAGCAAATTTGCTGACGATGAAGTTCAGGAAGACGACCACCACGTCATTCACCTCGCCCAGCAGCCGGCGCAGGGTGGCGGTGCGGCTCTCGCCCAGCGCATTCATGCTCAGGCCGGTGGCCACTGCCAGGAAGACGGCGCTCAGGACTGCACCATTGCTGCCAAAGGCCGTGATGATGTTGGAGGGGATGATGTTCAGCACCACGTTCAGCGGGTTGGAGCCGGTGGAGCCGGTGGCCTCGGTCAGGCCCTCGATGTGGGTGTTGAACAGCCCCATCGAGAAGGTGATGTAGCCCACGCTGCTGGCCAGCAGCAAAGCCAGGAAAGAGCACAGCAGGAACCAGAACAGGGTCTTGGCCGAGATGCGCCCCATGGTGCGGGTGTCGGCAATGCTGCCGATGGCCAGCGCGATGGAGGTGAACACCATCGGGATGATGACCAGCTGCAGCGCCTTGATAAAGAGCTGGCCGATGATATAGAAGATGCCGAAGGAGCGCTCTGCGCCCTCTGCGGTGATATCCTGGAACAGGAGCTCGTTGATCGTGGTCCAGATTTCACTCTTCCCGCCGGAGATGAGGCTCTCGCGCAGGAACATGAAGGCGAGGCCCGCCGCCAGGCCGCAGACCAGCGAAATGGCCATTCGTTTTGCTAAAGACATACCAGGTTTTTTCGTTTCCATAATACCTTTCCTCACAATCCTTGGTGATACCGGGCCCAGGCCCGCACTTTATCTATCCTATCATAAGCCGTTCCCCGCTTCAAGAAAAAAACAGACCAAATTCGGTATTTTCTTTCAATAGTCATACTTTTAAGACGCTGACCGCAAAAAAAAAACACCCGGAAGAAGCTCTTCCGGGTGGGAACACTTATGCCTTGAACTTGAGCAGCGGCACACCGATGGCGGTGTCGCCGGAGGCCACGACCGACATTTCGGACAGGTCGTCGCCGTTGGTCACGATGATGGCCGTTGCCGTGGGATGACCGGCGGCGCGGATGGCGTCGAGGTCGACCTTGAGCAGCGGGGTGCCCGCCTTGACCTTGGAGCCTTCCTTCGTCAGAGAGGTGAAGCCGTTGCCCTTCATCTCCACGGTATCCATGCCCACATGGATGAGCAGCTCGATGCCGTCATCGCTCATCAGGCCCACCGCGTGCAGGCTTTCGGGCACCTGTGTGACGGTGCCGTCAAACGGTGCGTAAACGGTATCCCCGGTGGGTTCGATGCCGCAGCCGCCGCCCAGAATGGCCGATGCGAACGTCTCGTCCGGCAGCTCCTCCAGCGGGATGACCTTGCCTGCCAGCGGCATCATCACCGTCTTCTTTTCGCCCTTGAATTTCGTCTCGGCTGCATTCTTGCCGCCGAACAACTTATCAAAAAAGCCCATATCATTACCCTTCTTTCTGCGCTGCACACAGCGCGACCTTCATCTGAATAAAGATATCATACTGTGCCGGAAATTGCAATCCGCATCCTGCACAAAGAGACGGACCGATGTTTGACACTTACAGCAGGGCCAGCAGGCCGTCGATCTCCTCCATCCGGGTGGCCCAGCTGGTGGCGATGCGCATGACGGTATGGGTGTCATCGAACTTCTCCCAGAAGCCGAATTTGGCCTTGCCCTCCAGCGCCGCCAGCTGCTCGTTGGAGAAAACGATGAAGATCTGGTTGGTGGGCGAATCCAGGAAGAAGCGGTAGCCCTTAGCGGCCAACCCCTGCTTCAGGGCGTTGGCCGTGGCGATGGCGTTCCGGCTGATGGTCTGGTACAGGTCATCCGTGAAGAGGACATCGAACTGAAGCCCCAGCAGGCGGCCCTTTGCCAGCAGAGCGCCCTGCTGTTTCACCATGGTCATGAAATGTGCCGGTGCCCCATGGGGGAAGACGACGGCCTCGCCGCAGAGGGCGCCCACCTTGGTGCCGCCGACGTAGAAGACATCCGCCAGCCGGGCCAGGTCGGGCAGGGTGACGTCCGTACCCTCCGCCGCCAGACCGTAGCCCAGGCGGGCACCGTCCACAAAGAGGGGCATGTGGTACATCTGGCAGACGTCGTGCAGCGCCTGCAGCTCGGCTTTGGTGTAAAGGGTGCCGTACTCGGTGGGGTGGGAGATGTACACCATGCCGGGGAAGACCATGTGGTCGTGGTTGCCGTCTGCGTAGAAGGTGGCGCAGAAGTCGCGGACGTCGGCAGCGTTCAGCTTGCCGTTCTTGTGGGGCAGGCCCAGCACCTTGTGGCCGGTGTACTCGATGGCCCCGGCCTCGTGGCCGTTGACATGGCCCGTGGAAGCTGCCACGACCCCTTCCCACCGGTGCAGCATCGACGCGATGACGATGGCATTGGTCTGGGTGCCGCCGGAGATGAAGGTCACATCCGCTTCCGGGCAGGCACAGGCGGCGCGGATCTTCTCCCTCGCGCTGGCACAGTAGGGGTCGGTGCCATAGCCGGACACCTTTTCAAAGTTGGTCTCCATCAGCTTTTGCAGGATGGCCGGATGGGCTCCCTCGCAGTAGTCGTTCTCAAAGTAAAACATCGTGTTCTGCATCCTCTCTATAATAGGTACCTTTATGATATGCTTTTGCAGCGGAAATGTCAAACAGCAAAACCCGGCCCGCGCTCGCACCGTTCCGCTTTTTGTGCTATGATCGGGGCAGGCTCTGCGGCATTCGGCACCTGTTCCCGACTCCTTTGCTGTTTCTTAGCCGCCGGTGTGGTATACTTTGAACACCGAACGAATATCCATCCGAAAGGAGACATTTCTATGAGATCTTCCACCCGCAGGCACGATGCACTGGTGATGCTGTCCGGCA
The DNA here is from genome assembly GCF_019967995.1 of Faecalibacterium prausnitzii. Lineage (NCBI taxonomy): Bacteria > Bacillati > Bacillota > Clostridia > Eubacteriales > Oscillospiraceae > Faecalibacterium > Faecalibacterium prausnitzii. Next base: position 648,359 of record NZ_CP065377.1, on the reverse strand, counting down.
TCACGTCGGCCTTTCTGGTGGTGTCCGGCATCCAGGTGCTCAGCGGACGGATCGACGGCGTAGCCTCCATGGTCTTCGTGCTGGCCGTCTTTCTCATCTCGATGTATACCGATGGTTATCTGTGGGGTCTGGCCGCCTCGCTGCTGTGTGTGCTGGCGGTCAACTTTGCCTTTCGCTCGCCCTACTTTGCCTTCAACTTCACCCTGCCGGAGAACCTGTTCTCCGCGCTGGTGATGCTGGTCGTCTCCATCATGACCAGCACCCTTACCACCCGCATCAAGCTGCAGGAGCAGCTCCGGATGGAGAGCGAGACCGAGAAGATGCGCGCCAACCTTCTGCGCGCGGTCTCCCACGACCTGCGCACGCCCCTCACCTCCATCTACGGTGCCTGCTCCACGGTCATTGAAAATTATGACTCGCTGGCCAAAGAGCAGAAATTAAAACTTCTCGGCGAAGTCTGTTCGGACGCCCAGTGGCTCAACCGGATGGTGGAGAACCTGCTGTCGGTCACCCGGTTCGACACCGGCACCGTCTCGGTGCAGAAGACCCCCACCGTGCTGGAAGAGCTGATCGACACCGTGCTGGTGCGGTTCCAGAAGCACTACCCGGACGTGAACGTCACGGTAGACCTGCCCGACAGCTTCGTGGTCATCCCGATGGACTCGATGCTCATCTCGCAGGTGCTGATGAACTTGCTGGAAAACGCCGTGCTCCACGCCGAGGGAATGACCAGGCTGACCCTCCGGGTCTTTACGCTGGGCGACCACGCCATCTTTGAAGTCTCGGATGACGGCTGCGGCATCCCCAAAGAGCGGCTGAAAGGGCTGTTCACCCGGATGCTGCCCGCCGACGACACGGCCAGCCCCGGCAAGCACGGCATGGGCATCGGCCTTGCGGTGTGCGCGGCCATCGTCAAGGCCCACGGCGGCGAGATCAAGGCCGAGAGCCGCCCCGGCGAAGGCACCACCATCCGCTTCTGGCTGGAGACCGAATCCACGGACGAATCCACTGATCTGGAGGAAAACATCTGAAATGAGCAACAACAAATTCAAGATCCTCATCGTTGAAGACGAACCCACCATCTGCAGCTTCATCTATACCCTGCTGGACACCAACGGCTACAAGACCTATGTAGCCCCCACCTGTGAGCTGGGCAAATCCATCTTCACCTCCTATCTGCCCGACCTCATCATCCTGGACCTGGGCCTGCCCGACCGCGACGGCCGCGAGCTCATCCACTATGTGCGCCAGAAGTTCATGACGCCCATCATCGTGCTGTCGGCCCGCACCACCGAGGCAGACAAGATCGAAGCGCTGGACCTTGGCGCGAACGACTACATCACCAAACCCTTCAGCACCGGCGAGCTGCTGGCGCGGGTGCGGGCCGCACTGCGGCTCAACCGCTTCAGCTCCAACCCCACCGGCGTCTTTCAGGCGCAGGACCTGCTCATCCAGTACGAGCGGCGCAAGGTCTATGTGGGCGGGGAGGAGATCAAGCTGACCCAGACCGAATACAACATCGTGGCCTTCCTCTCCGAACATGCGGGCCGGGTGATGACCTACCCCGCCATCGTCCGGGCCATCTGGGGCGATACCGACTGCGGCAGCACCAAAAAGCTGCAGGTCAACATGGCCAACATCCGCCGCAAGCTGGGCAGCCGCCCCGGCCACAACAACTACATCATGAACGAACTCGGCGTGGGCTACCGGATGATCGATGCCGACCACGACGGCCCGGACGCCCCCGCCGACCACGAGGAGAACGCATGACGCTTGCTCTGATCCTGTTTGCTTTCACCTACTGCCTGATGCTGGCCCTGCCCCGCTTCCGGCCCTTTGCGGCCCTTGGCGGAGCCGGGGCCTTTTTGCTTCTGGGGCAGCTGAGCGGCGCTTGCCGGTTTGTTTTTGATTACAAACTGTAGTCCGGCGGAAAATCCACCTAGGGATAGGCATTTCAAACTACGGTACGTAAAAAGTTTATATAGATTAACATTTTGAAAATCCCTTGAAAATTCCAAAATCCGTGCTACAATATCCGCAGAAACAGCAAGGCTGTTCGGTTTTTCGCCCCATCCGGGGCTTGCAATAACATGAATAAAGGTAGGAAAACGATTATGGTAGATGTGAAAAAGATCGCACTGTTCGTCGGCGGCGTTGTGTTTGGTTCGGCAGGCTTCAAGATCCTGTCCAGCAGCGATGCCAAAAAGGTCTACACCCAGACCACCGCAGCCGTCCTGCGCATGAAGGACTCCACCATGGAGACCGTCAACAAGGTCCAGGAGCAGGCCGGTGACATCCTGGCCGACGCAAAGGCCATCAACGAGGCCCGCGCCGCCAAGGCAGAGGCCGCCGTCATCGAGGACGAAGCCGCAGAGGCTGCTGCCGCCGAGGACGCTGAATAATTTTTGAGCGCTTGAGCCGCCTGCGGGCGGCTCTTTCTATTGAGGAAGGTATAACGTAACCATGAAATGCACCATTTTACATGAGGGCCGGGGCCGGATGCGCGTGCATGTCTGCAATGTGCGGATGACCCTGCACCGCGCCGATGTGCTGGAAGCCTATCTCAACCACCACGATGCCATCGAGAAGGCCACCGTCTACGAGCGGACCGGCGATGTGGTCCTGTATTACCGCGGCAGACGCGCCGATGCAGTCCAGGCGCTGAGCCGCTACAAATTCGACCAGCCGGAGCTGGACGCCCTTGTCACCACCGCCGACAGCCGGAAGCTCAATCAGGAGTATCAGGAGAAGATGTGCGACCTCGTGGCGGGCCACTTCTTCCGCAAGCTGTTCCTGCCCGCACCCATCCGCGCCGCCTACACAGTCTGGCGCTCCATCGCTTTTGTCTGGAAAGGGGTCCGGTGTCTGCTCCGCCGCAGGCTGGAAGTCGAGGTGCTGGACGCTCTGAGCATCGGCGTTTCCGTCCTGCGCGGCGACTTCAGCACCGCCGGTTCCGTCATGTTCCTGCTGAACCTTGGTTCTCTGCTGGAAGAGTGGACCCGCAAGAAGAGTCTGGACGACCTGGCCCGCAGCATGGCTCTGAATGTGGACAAAGTCTGGGTGCGCAGTCAGGGCACCGAGGTGCTCCTGCCCCTGACCAAAGTTCAGCCCGGCGATGAGATCGTGGTCCGCTCCGGCAACATGGTGCCGCTGGACGGCACCGTCATCGAAGGCGAGGCCATGGTCAACCAGGCCGCTCTGACCGGCGAATCCATGCCGGTGCGCAAGGCAAAAGGTGCCACCGTTTATGCAGGCACCGTCGTGGAGGAGGGCGAATGCGTCTTCCTCGCCAAGGCCGCAGGCGGCGCCAACCGCTACGACAAGATCGTGGCCATGATCGAGGAATCCGAAAAGCTCAAATCCAGCACCGAGAACCGCGCACTGGAGCTGGCCGACAAGCTGGTGCCCTGGTGTCTGGCCGGCACGGTCGTCACCTATGCGCTCACCCGCAACGTCACCCGCGCCATCTCCATCCTGATGGTGGACTTCTCCTGTGCGCTCAAGCTCTCGATGCCGCTGGCGGTCCTCTCCGCCATGCGGGAGTGCGGCACAGCCCACATCACGGTCAAGGGCGGCAAGTATCTGGAAGCGCTGGCCAAGGCCGACACCATCGTCTTCGATAAGACCGGCACCCTGACCCGCGCCACCCCGCAGGTGGTGGACATCATCCCCTTCAGCAACAGCGAGAAGGACGATGTGCTCCGTCTGGCCGCCTGTCTGGAAGAGCATTTCCCCCACTCCATGGCCAACGCGGTGGTCCGCGCCGCCAGAGAGCAGGGTCTGGCCCACGAAGAGATGCACTCCGAAGTGGAATACATCGTGGCCCACGGCATTGCCAGCCGGGTCGGCGGCGAGCGGGTGGTCATCGGCAGCTACCATTTCGTCTTTGAGGACGAGCACTGCATCGTTCCCGCTGACGAGCAGGAAAAGTTCGACCAGATGCCCGCCGAGTATTCGCACCTGTACATGGCCGCTTCCGGCCAGCTGGTGGGCGTCATCTGCATCGCAGACCCCCTCCGCCCCGAAGCCGCTTCCGTGCTGCGCCAGCTGCACAAGCTGGGCATCCGGAACGCCGTGATGATGACCGGCGACAGCTACCGCACCGCCGAGGCCATTGCCCGGCAGGTGGGCGTGGACCAGTTCTTCGCGGAAGTCCTGCCCGAAGACAAGGCCAACTTCGTCCAGAAGGCCAAAGCTGAGGGCCACACCGTCGTCATGATCGGCGACGGCATCAACGACTCCCCCGCCCTTTCGGCTGCGGACATCGGCATCGCCATCAACTCCGGCGCTGCCATCGCCCGCGAGATCGCGGATGTCACCATCAAGGCCGACAGCCTGGAAGAGCTGGTCACCCTCAAGACCATCGCCAATGCGCTGCAGCACCGCGTCAGCTCGAACTACCGCTTCGTGCTCAGCTTCAACTCCACCCTCATCGCGCTGGGGGCTCTGGGCATCCTGCAGCCTGCCGCTTCAGCCATGCTGCACAACCTGTCCACCATCGGCATCAGCCTCCGGAGCATGACGAACCTCATCCAGAAGCCTTCTTCTGCACCGCAGCTCGAAGACTGACCGCCAGCCAACAGCAAAGCCCCCTGCACATACCGCGTGCAGGGGGCTTTGTGTTTCTATTGAAAGAGGAAGAACTTACAGGATGTCGATGTATTCACCGGCCAGAGCCTTGTTCATGCTGCGGACGGCGCAGAACTTGCCGCACATGGAGCAGGTGTCGCTGTGGTCGTCTTCGGGCAGGCGGGCGTCGCGGATGGCCTTGGCGGTCTCCGGGTCGATGGCACAGGCAAACTGTGCATCCCAGTCCAGCACACGGCGGGCATCGCCCATCTTGTCGTCGATGTCGCGGGCATGGGGGATGCCCTTGGCGATGTCAGCGGCATGGGCGGCGATCTTGGAAGCCACGATGCCCTGCTTCACATCGTCCACATTGGGCAGTGCCAGATGCTCGGCGGGGGTCACATAGCACAGGAAAGCTGCACCGCTGGCTGCTGCCACTGCGCCGCCGATGGCGGCCGTGATGTGGTCGTAGCCGGGGGCGATGTCGGTGACGAGGGGTCCCAGCACATAGAAGGGCGCACCCATGCAGATGCTCTTCTGGACTTCCATGTTGGCGGCGACCTGATTCAGGGGCACATGGCCGGGGCCTTCGACCATGACCTGCACGTTGTGGGCCCAGGCGCGCTTGGTCAGCTCACCCAGACGGACCAGCTCCTCGATCTGGCAGACGTCGGTGGCATCAGCCAGGCAGCCGGGGCGGCAGGCGTCGCCCAGCGAGACGGTCACATCGTGCTCCTCGCAGATGTCCAGGATCTCATCGAAGTGCTCGTAGAACGGGTTCTCGTTGCCGGTCATGCACATCCAGGCAAAGACCAGCGAGCCGCCGCGGCTGACGATGTTCATCTTCCGCTTGTGGGTGCGGATCTGCTCGATGGTCTTGCGGGTGATGCCGCAGTGCAGGGTGACGAAGTCCACGCCGTCCTCTGCGTGCAGGCGGACCACATCCACGAAGTCCTGCGCCGTCAGGGTGGCGAGGTCGCGCTGGTAGTGGATGACCGAGTCATACACCGGCACGGTGCCGATCATGACCGGGCACTCGTGGGTCAGCTTCTGGCGGAAGGGCTGGGTGTTGCCGTGGCTGGACAGATCCATAATGGCCTCTGCGCCCATGTTCACGGCGCTCATCACCTTCTGCATCTCGATGTTGTAATCCTTGCAGTCGCGGGAGACGCCCAGATTGACGTTGATCTTGGTGCGCAGCATGCTGCCGATGCCCTCCGGGTTCAGGCAGGTGTGGTGCTTGTTGGCCGGGATGGCGACCTTGCCCTCGGCCACCAGCTGACGGATCTCCTCCGTGGTGCGGTACTCCTTCTGGGCGACGATCTCCATTTCCTTGGTCACGATGCCCTTGCGGGCCGCGTCCATCTGTGTGGTGTAATTCTGCATCTTGTTACCTCCAGTTTGACAAGTCGATACGCTCTTGCTCTTTTTTCTATCGTTACGAAAGAGCCGGACTTCGCCCATCAAACGGGTGGTTTCCGGCGCCTCCGCAGACAAACCCTGCGGTGTTCATGTCAAAGCTCCTTTGCATGAAGTCTGTTCCGGCAGAAGGTGGTGCCCCCGGTCTGCCGAGATTATAATTTCCTCCCTACAACCTCTCCGTCATTGCTTCGCAATGCCACCTCCCCTTGTAGGGGAGGCCTTGGCAGTCCTTGCAAAGTCTCCGGTTTCGCCAGAGGCTCCCCTACCAGGGGAGCTGTCGAGCGTGAGCGAGACTGAGAGGTTGTACGAAGGACAACTTTATAACTGTTCTACCAATGCTCTCAATTCCCTGCACTCAGCCTCGATATCCTTAGCCGCGAAGATGGCACTGACCAGCGCCACACCGGCTTCGCCGCAGTGGGCGAGGCTGAGCAGATTCTGCTTATGGATGCCGCCGATGGCGACCACCGGGATGGGGACCGCCGCGCAGATGTCCCGCAGCGTCTCTTTGGGCAGGGCGGTCACATTCGTCTTGGTGGCGGTCGCAAACATGGCCCCGCAGCCCAGATAGTCCGCACCGGCCTCCACAGCGGCTCTGGCTTCGGCCACATTGTGGGCCGACACGCCGATGATGGCCTCCGGGCCAAGGATGCGCCGGGCTTCGGCAGGGTCCATGTCCTCCTGCCCCAGATGCACACCGTCGGCCCCGCACTGCCTGGCCAGCGCCACGTTGTCGTTCAGAATGAACGGCACACCGTACCGTTTGCAGAGGGCGGAGATCTCCAGCGCCTCTGCCAGAATGGCCGCGTCGCCCAGATCTTTTTCCCGCAGCTGCACACAGGTGGCTCCGCCCTTCAGGGCAGCTTCCACCTGCTGGGGCAGGGTCTGTTCGCCCACCCAGGCGCGGTCGGTCACGGCATAGAGCCGCAACATCTCAGCAGTACAGTTCATCGTTTGCTCCTTGGTCAAGTTGTTCGCCGGTCAGGTTGGACACGGCATCCATCAGATACATGCGCAGCGTTCCGGTGCCCTCTTCGCCGGTCAGGCGGGCAGCGGCAGTCTCGCCGCAAAGGCCCATCGCACAGACGGCGGCCGCCGCCGCGGCCAGCGGGCGGTCGGGGTTGGCCCCCACGAAAGCCGCCGTCAGGACCGACAGCATACAGCCCGCCCCGGTCACCCGCCGCAGCAGCGGAGTGCCGTTGCGGAGGATGTGGGTCGTCTTCCCGTCCGTCACGATGTCCTCGGCCCCTGTCACTGCCGCGACGCAGTGGTGCTGCGCGGCAAACTGCTCAGCCAGCGGCCGCAGGGCCTCCGGCGGCAGGGTCTTGCCGGCATCCACCCCGCGTGAGACCTGCGCAAGCCCGCTCAGCGCCTGCAGCTCCGAGGCGTTGCACCGCAGCACGGTGACGGGCACTTCCCGCAGCACCTCGGCCGCGATGCTCTGGCGGAACTGCGATGCGCCCACGCCCACCGGGTCAAAGACCACCGGCAGGCCCAGCCGGGCGGCGGTGCGGCCCGCTTTGACCATGGCCTCGGCTTTGCGGGGGCTCGGGGTGCCCAGACTCAGGCAGAGGGCCCGGCTCAGCGCCGTGATCTCCTCCACCTCCTCCGGGTCATCCGCCATGATGGGCGACGCCCCGGCCGCCAGCACAATGTTGGCGCAGTCGTTGGCGCTGACGAGATTCGAGATGCAGTGGACGAGGGGCGAGGTTTCCCGCACCCGGTCGAAAAGAGCTCCAAACGCTGTCACGGTGCCCTCCTCAGCTCAGGCTGGTCTGCATGGAGCGCAGAGCGCCGGAGCGCTGCAGCGCGGCCAGCAGCACACCTGCAATGACCGCACCGCCTGCGGTCGAGACGAGGAAGGGCACGATGTAGGCATAGAATGCGATATCGCCCGCGCTCTTGCCCATCAGCAGGATGGCCACCGGGTAGGCGCACAGCCCGCCCAGGATGGAGGTGCCGAACACCTCACCCACCAGAGTGGGCAGCAGCTTTTCGGTCTTGTGGTAGACGATGCCGCACAGCAAGGCACCGAACATGCTGCCGGGGAAGGCCATCAGGCTGCCCAGACCCAGCAGGTTGCGCAGCAGCGAGGCCACAAAGGCCACGCCGATGCCGTAGTAGGGGCCCAGCAGCACAGCGCACAGGATGTTGACCATGTGCTGCACCGGGGCGCATTTGCTGCCAAAAATGGGGAAGCTGAACACGCTGCCCACAACGGCCAGGGCGCAGAGCATCCCGGCCAGAGCCAGCTTTTTCGTAGAGAGTGCTTTCATGAGGATTCCTCCTATTGCAAAGCGGTCGAGACTTTCTGGTCTCCTCTCACGCCGGAACACGGCTTCCCATCGCGTCGATTCAAGGCCCAGGGCGCTCCCCCTCGGCCCGGAGCCGCCCACAAGGCGGCTGCGGCAGAAAACAAAAACAGGAGCTCCCTCTGCGGAAGCCCCTGTGAAAACGCATCGTGATGACTTCCTACGGCGGCATTATCCGCATCAGGTAAAAGGGTCGAAGTTTGAGCACTTCCTCTCAGCCCGCATGACGAGCTCCCCTGTATTTTGTTGTCGGGAGTATTCTACACCCATCGCGCCAAAATTGCAAGAGGCAGTTTCCTTTTGCAGTGCTTCTGTGCTATACTAGGAACAGTTCCGCAACCAAAACCACTTCAAAGGAGATTTGGAATATGGGTCTTGTAAAAGCTGCAATGAACGCGGCCTCCGGCGTGATGGCCGACCAGTGGAAAGAGTTTTTCTATTGCGATGCCCTCCCGGCCGAAGTGCTGGCCGTCAAGGGGCAGAAGCGCACCGACCGTCGCTCTGCCAACAAGCACGGCAATGAGAACATCATCTCCGACGGCTCCGTCGTGGCCGTGGCGGAGGGCCAGTGCGCCCTGATCGTGGAGCAGGGCAAGGTGGTAGAGCTGTGCGCCGAGCCGGGCGAATACACCTACAGCACCGGCACCCAGCCCTCCCTGCTCAGCGGCGGGCTGAAGGACATCGACGGCGTCTTTGCCGAGATGGGCAAGCGGTTCGGCTTTGGCGGGCAGGCCGCCGCCGACCAGCGCATCTACTACATCAACACCAAGGAGCTGGTGGGCAACAAGTACGGCACCCCCAACCCGGTGCCCTTCCGGGTGGTGGACCAGCGCGCCGGCATCGACCTCGACATCGCCATCCGCTGCTTTGGCGAGTACAGCTACCGCATCGTCAACCCCATCCTGTTTTACACCAACGTCTGCGGAAATGTGGAAAACGCCTACACCCGCGACGCGCTGGACGGCCAGCTCAAGACCGAGCTGATGACCGCCCTGCAGCCTGCTTTTGCCCGCATCAGCGAGCAGGGCATCCGCTACTCCTCCCTGCCCGCCCACACCACCGAGCTGGCCGATGCCCTCAACCAGGCCCTCAGCGCCAAGTGGAGCAAGCTGCGCGGCATCGAGATCGTCTCGCTGGGCGTGTCCGGCGTCAAGGCCAGCGAAGAAGACGAACAGATGATCAAGGACCTGCAGCGCAGTGCCGCCTTCATGGACCCCACCCGCGCAGCCGCTCATCTGGTGGGCGCACAGGCCGCTGCCATGCAGGCGGCTGCTTCCAACACCGCCGCCGGCCCGGCCATGGCCTTCATGGGGGTCAATCAGGCGGCAGCAGCGGGCGGTGTCAACGCCCAGACCCTCTACCAGATGGGGGCCCAGCAGCCCGCTCCGCCGGCCGCCCCGGCTTCCGGCTGGGCCTGCTCCTGCGGCCAGAGCGGCAACACCGGCAAGTTCTGCACCGCCTGCGGCAAGCCCCGGCCCGAAGCGCCCACCGTCTGGGTGTGCAGCTGCGGCGCAAAGAACAGCGGCAAATTCTGTTCCGAGTGCGGCAAGCCGAAGCCCGCAGGCAAGTGCCCGAACTGCGGCTTCACCCCTGCCGACCCGGCCCACCCGCCGAAGTTCTGCCCGGAATGCGGCAGCCCCTTCGGCGCATGAGAGAGGCATCCTGAATGGCTGATAAAGTAACGAATTACCAATGCCCGGCCTGCACCGGCCCCCTGCATTTCGACAGCGCCACCGGCAAGCTCGTCTGCGACTACTGCGGCTCGGCGTATGAGGTGGCAGACATCGAGGCGCAGTACGCGGCCAAGCAGAAAAAGGCCGACTCCGCCGCCGAGGCAGACCAGAAAAAAGCGGCGCGGCGCAAAGCAGCCGCTCCTGTCTGGGATGAGATGGAGGCCGCCAGCCTGACCAGCTACACCTGCACCACCTGCGGGGCTGAGCTTGTCTGCGACGCCACCACCGCCGCCACCAACTGTCCCTACTGCGGCAACCCCACCGTGCTGGGCGGCAAGCTCTCCGGCAAGCTCAAGCCGGAGTACATCCTGCCCTTCAAGCTGGACAAGAATGCCGCCATCGCCCAGCTGACCCACTACTATAAAGGCAAAGCCTTTCTGCCCAAGGCGTTCAAGAGCCAGAACCACATCGCTGAGCTGCAGGGCGTCTATGTCCCTTTCTGGCTCTACGATGCCGAGGCCGATGCGCGGGGCAGCTACGAGGGCCTGACGACCGAGAGCCACCGCGAGGGCGACTACAACGTGACCACCACCAAGCACTACGACGTCCGGCGCGAGGGCACCGCCGTCTTCACCCGCGTTCCGGTGGACGGCTCCAGCAAGATGCCCAACGCCCACATGGACGCCATTGAGCCGTTTGATTACAGCGAACTGAAGCCCTTTTCCACTGCGTATCTGCCGGGCTTTCTGGCCGACCGCTACGACGAGGACTCCGACGCCTGCGCCGAGCGGGCCCGCACCCGGATGCTGAACTCCACAGCCCAGGCCCTGCACGAGACCACCCACGGCTATTCGGAGGTCAACACCCTGCACGAGGACATCAACCTCAGCAAGCTCAAGGCGCATTACGCCTTGCTGCCGGTCTGGATGCTCCACACCCGCTGGAAGGACAACGACTTTCTCTTCGCGATGAACGGCCAGACCGGGCGGCTCATCGGCGACCTGCCTGTGGACAAAGCCAAAGTGGCCGCGTGGTTCGCCGCCATCAGCCTGCCGCTGATGGCCTTTCTCACCTGGCTGCTCTACTTATAAGGAGGTGCGCAGAATGAATCCTCACACCCATTGCCTGCGCAGCCTCTGCGCATTCCTTGCCGCTCTGGTCCTTGCGGCCTGTCTCGCCTGCCCGGCACTGGCCGACGCGCCCCTTGTGCGGGATGAGTACGGCCTGTTCGACGCCGACACCCTTGCCCAGCTGGAATCCAGCGCCGAGGACGCTTCCGCCGGGCATGACTGCGACGTCTATTTCCTCACGGTGGACAGCATCGGCGACACCGACCAGCGCGCCTACGCCAAGAACTATTATGTGCAGAACGCCCTTGGCTCCGGCAGCGGAAAAAGCGGCATCCTGTTCATGATCGCTCTCGGCTCCCGCAAGTACGTCACCATCACCTACGGCGGGGGCGTCACCGCCTTTACCGACTACCGCATCGAGCAGCTGGAAGACGAGGTCGTGCCCCTGCTGTCGGACGGCGACTACGCCGATGCTGCCCAGACCTACATCGACCTCTGCGCCAGCACACTGGACTTCTACGCCGAGAACGGCGAGCCGCTGGATTACGACAACGACCCGGACGGCGGCCTCGGCCTGATCGGCATCCTCATCGTGGTGGGCATCCCGATGCTCATCGCCGCCGTGGTCTGCGGCATCCTGTACAGCCGGATGAAGACGGCCCAGCTCAAGACCGAGGCCGACGACTACATCGGTGCCGGGCTCAAACTGCGGGTCAAGACCGACCGCTACACCCACACCGACCGCGTCGAGGTCTACGACCCGCCCCAGCCCGAAAGCGACTCCGGCGGTTCCACCACCGACAGCGACGGCTTCGGCGGCTCGTCGGGCGGTTCCTTCTGAAAACCAAAAAGGTGTTGCTGCAAGAAATTCGCAGCAACACCTTTTTTATTGTTCGTCGAGTTCCGCTGCTTCCAGCACCGTGACGCCCTCGGCGGCAAATGCGCGGGCCAGCGCCTGCGCAAGGCCGGGGCGATGCACCTTGTTCTCGATGCAGGCGGTCAGCACACCGTGCAGACTGGTCACTTCCATGGCGAGAGACGCGCCGTCCGGCAGCACCCAGGTCTGGAAATCCTCCACGTAGGCTTCCAGTTCCGAGCTGCGCGGGGTGAACGGGTCGCCCAGATAGCTCACCCAGAAATCCGCCGGGCTCCCGCTGAGGTACTCGCCCATCTGGAAGATGCGCTGTTTGATCTTCAGCGGAGCCTTCTGCTGGAACACCCGGCAGACGAAGCCCATCTGCTCGGCCAGGCGGTAGCGCAGACGTTCCGGCTTCAGATGCTCCCGGATGGCGGCATCCAGCGCCTTGGCAAAAGCGCTCAGCCGGGCACCCGCCGCCCCCTTCAGCGGCAGCTGATAGGTGACGATGCAGTTGTAGCGGGCATTGGGCAGGCCCATCGTCTCGCGCAGGTCGGCGGCAAAGCTGTAAAGAAGCTCGTCCTTTTCCAGATACTGCCCGCAGCCCTGGCAGACGATGCCCATCAGAGCCGTGAAGGGCTTGACCCTCTCCCGCGCCGCCGCCTCGATGAGGCTGGCCCGGTCCAGCCGGAGCCGGATGCGGTCGGGCTTGCCCTCAAAGATGTCGATGGGCTGGTTCTGCTCGGCCCCCGCCTTCTGGCTCTCCGGGAACTCTTTGAGCAGCAGCTCCGGGTCATAGGGCGGGTCCTCGGCAAGCATTTCACACGCAAAGGCTGTGCCGTACCGCAGGTTGCAGTAGGCGCGGAGCACCAGCGTCATGAACGGTGAAAATCCGCGTCCGTCCGCAAGGAAATGGAACCAGTCGAAGTAGATGGTCGTTCCCTCGCAGTGGAGCGAAAACAAATAATCGTTCGTTGCCTCCGGGATGGCAGGGGCGGCTTCTCCCACGGTCACCCGGCAGGGCGCATCGTTCGGCGCAAGATGCGCCTCCCGCTTTTCCCACACGACTTTCTGGAAGTACCACCCCGCCAGAGGGCGCACCTCGTCCAGGGCCCGCTGCAGCAGCGCCGGGTCCACAGGGTCGTGCAGGGCGATCTGATAGCGGCAGATCACCTGATTGGCGCGGTAATAATACACGATGCCCTGAAAAACGGCGCACTGCGTCTCGTTCAATCAGTTCACCCCGCGTTATCCGCCAGATAATCTGCCACGTCCGCGATGGTCACAAAGTTGCGCAGCTCCTTTTCGGGGATGCGCAGACCAAAGGTCTCTTCCAGATCCGCCACAATGGTCAGGATCTCCATCGAGGACAGGTCGAGGTCGTCCATCAGGACGCTGTCTTCGCTCACGTCCTCCGGGCTGATCTCTGCCACGTCCTCCAGGATCGCGAGGATCTGGGACACGATTTCTGCTCTTTGCATCAAAAAATCTTCCTTTCCATGATGGATTTCAGCGTCACAGCGCAAGGGGATGCCCCGCGCGGCCCGGTTTCCCCATTCTGGTCCCGGCCTGTACCGACGTCATGCAGTTTTATAATACCCGTTTTTCAGGGGAATTGCAATATTTCGCCGTACAGCTTTACAGATTTTCTACAAATGCGCTCTTACTTACGCAGCAGCTTGCCCATGGCATTGCGGGGCAGCGGCTCTGCGGTGCACTCCACCGCGCTGATGCGCTTGTACAGCGGCAGGGTGCGGTTCAGCTCGGTGACGAAGGCGCGGACGTTCTGCTCCTTGTCCGGCTCGCAGCAGATGACGGAACCGATCTTCTTGCCCATCTCCTTGACGACGCACTCCTTGATGTCAGCGCACTTGCCCAGCAGCTTCTCCAGCTCTTCGGGGCTGACGTTCTCGCCGCTGTCCAGGATGATGAGGTTCTTCCTGCGGCCGGTGATGTAGTAGAAGCCGTCTTCGTCCACGCGGGCCAGATCGCCGCTGTGGAGCCAGCCGTCCTTGTCGATGGCCTCGGCGGTAGCCTCCGGGTCCTTGTAGTAGCCCAGCATGACGGCATCACCGCGGACGCAGATCTCACCGGTCTCATCCAGCTTGATCTCGCAGAAGCCGTCCGGCTTGCCCAGAGCGCGCAGGTGCTCGCCCTCCTGCGCGATGTTCAGCAGGCCATAGCCGGCCAGCTCGGTCATGGAGTAGCACTGGTTGATGTAGAAGCCGTGGGCGATGAGGTAGCTCAGGATCTCCGGGTCGAGGATGGCGGAAGAGCAGCTCAGGTTCCACAGGCCGTTCAGCTTGTCCTGATTGCCGCGGCGGATCTCGTTGTAGATCATCTCCACCAGCACCGGCGGGGTGGACATAGCGTCGCTGTGCATCATGGACATATCGCGGCGCACGTCGCGCGGGTCCGCGCAGAGGTTCAGGGTCCAGCCATGGATGCCGTAGGCGAAGTAGCAGATGAAGCCGGACAGGTGGAACATGGGCACCAGCGTGAAGTGGCTGAAGGGCTTGTCCATATCCTTCGGGGCCAGTTCCTGGGCCTTCCTCATAACGGCCACCTGGCCAGCAACATACATCCGCACGGCGCTGAAGTAGTTCTTCTCGCTGAGCATGACGCCCTTGCTGCGGCCGGTGGTACCGGAGGTGAACATCAGCATCATCAGGGCATTGGTGTCGATGCGGTTGGCCAGCTCGGCCGGGGCGCTGCCCTCATAGGCGTTCATGGGGCGGAGCTTGTCGCCGTAGGCGGCCTTGAGCTCGTCGGCATAGCCGTAGTCGATGCCGTCGGTAAAGATGAGAGCAGGCTCGCTCAGGCCCAGCTCATACTCCAGCTCCGGCCAGGTCTTTTTCTGGTTCAGGGTCACGATGACGGCACCGGCCATCACAGCGCCGAAGGTCACCACACCGTACTCGTAGTTGGTGCGGCTCAGGATGACGATGCGCTGGCCTTTCACATCGGCAACATTTGCCTGCAGATAGCTGGTCATCCTGCGGATGTCCTCCACGAACTGGCCGTAGGTCTTCTCCTGCACGGTCCTGGTGGCGTCGTCCACCCAGCGGAATGCCGGGCGCTCGGCGTATTTTTCCTGCATGGCAACGATCATATCATAGACCGTCCTCGGCATGTCTTTTTCAGCAACAACGGCGCAGCACTCTTCTCTGGTCATATTTTATACGCTCCTTATCTGTTTGACGTTTTTCCCAATGAATCCCGCTTTTTGGCAAAGTTTGGGGGCTATGGTTCTCAGTATACCGCATTCCGGAGCTGAATGCAAGTTTTAATTGCACAAACATGCAATATAAACTTGCGTCCAACTTGTGCAGACAGATGGGATTTGCTCCCATTCATTGCGCAGGGTCAGCGGGTGTGGTACACTTTTTCTGCACCAGGAGGGCTTTTTGCAGGCTGTCCGTCTTTGATTGACAGAACCTCAAAAAAGCATTATACTTATTTATAACGATTTTGTAACTTTTAACATCTTGCGCCCGAATTCGGCATCTGCCACTCCCCCGGTGATCTCGGCGCAAAGGAGGGCATTTCATGGAGGGTACCAAACCCCGCACAGCCAATTCATTGGGCATGTTTGATTTTCTCAAGGGCATCGGAATGCTGACCATCGTGTTCGCGCACTCCGCCGAGCTGTATCCGGTGGGTGCCACGACGACCATCACGCCCATGACCTTTTATCTGTTCGCCTACCGGGAGTCCCTGATGGCGGCGTTCTACATCGCCAGCGGCTACGGTTTCCGCAAGCGGTCCATCGGCAAGTGCATCGACCAGCAGTTCAAAACGCTGCTCAAGCCCTACCTTTATACCGGGCTTGCCACGACGTTCTTCCATTTTCTCATCCACTATCTCACCTTCGGCTCAGTCGAGGGCGCTGTCCGAGAGACCCTCAAGGTCTTCGGCGGTTTTGCGCTGGGCCTGCCCCATACCTCCCTCTACGCCGGGCAGACCTTCTTCTCCTGCGGGCCGATGTGGTATCTGCTCTCGCTGATGATCGCGTGGATCCTGCTGGACGTCATCCTGAACATCTTCCCCGAACCATACATACCCTGGGCCGTGCTGGGCACCATGTTGTTGGGCTGGGGCATCTGCATCACCTGGGAGGTCCCCTTCTGCATCGGCCAGGGCATGGTCACGGTTCCGGCGCTCTACGTCGGGTATCTGGCCAAGCAGCACAAGCTCTTCGACAAGCCCCTGTCCTGGAAGCTCAAGCTCAGCATGATCGCCTCGGCGCTGGCTGTGGCGGGCCTTGTGCTGGCCACCCAGAGCACCGACTGTGTCTCGATGGCCGAATGGACCTTCGGCCCCGTGAGCATCCTGCTGGATGTGATGACCGGTCTGGGGATGCTGTCGCTGCTGCTCTTTTTCCAGCGCCATGTGGACAATTTCATCACCCACGGTGTGCAGGCCATCGGCCAGCGGTCGCTGTACATCTTCTGCGTCCACACCGTGGAGCTCACCGCCATCCCCTGGTATCTGATGGCGCAGAAGTTTGCGGGCCGGGAGGCTCTGGGCCTTGCGACCCACTTTGCGGTGTCCATGGGTTCGATCCTGCTGATCTGCGAGCTGCTGCTCCGCCGCCGCGACTGGAAGCTCCAGCGCACCGCTGCCCGGAATGCGGCCTCCCGACGTGCGGACCCGGCACCGCGGCGTTATGCGGCCAGACACTGAATTTTTGCGGGGTCTCCCCGCTGAAGTGAATTTATATAAAATGAGGAGAATCCGGTTATGAACAACGAAGCTCCTGCCTCTACGGCTGCCCTGCAGGCCCGCATCGCGGATCTCGAACAGCAGCTCAAACTCTCGGACGAGGGTGTCTCCCGCCTGGCAGAACGCTGCCTTGGGCTGGAACAGGAAGTGCAATCCTACCTTGCGGCCCATCCCCAGAACGAGAAGCACACCGACTCCCCCGCCCTGCTGCAGCCCACCCTCTATTTTGATGCGGGCTTCGGCTTTTCGGAGAAAGACACCCTCACCGCCCCGGACTATGAGGTGGACGAGCTGACGGGTGTTGTCATCGCGACCTTTGAGCTGCCCGTGACCGCCCGCGCCCTGCGGCTCGATCCGGGCGAACTGCCCTGCTGCATCACCAATCTGAGCTTTTCGGACGACCGGGTGCTCTGCCGCCCGGTCAACGGCCTGACTCTGCCCAGCGACAGCACCCTCTTCCTCGACCGCGACCCCAACTATCTGCTGGACGGTGTGACCCATTTCCCCGCCGGGATGAAGCTGGGCGTCTCCTACCATTACTGCCCGCTGGAAACACTGGCCGACAAGCCGCTCTTCAACACCGTGCTGGAGGGCCTCCGGTTCTGCCAGAAGACCAGAGACAGCGAGGCCCAGCACATCGCCGGTCTCAACGACCAGATCGCCGCACAGCAGCAGGCCATTGCCGCGCTGCAGCAGCAGATCGGCGAACTGCACCAGAAGAACGCCGAGGCGGAAGTCCGCCGTCAGGCCTACGAGACTTCGCTGGAAGGCGTCCTGAACAGCAGCAGCTGGAAGCTGACACGGCCCCTGCGCCGCCTGCTGGGGCTGTTCCGCCACTGAGCCGGGAGGGACGCGCATGTACAACAGTTACACTTCCCTGCAGCGGGAACAGCTGGCAAAGCAGACCTACACCGACACCCAGAGCACCTACCTGCTCGTCTATGCGCCGCTGCGCAGCCGCGTTCTGGCGCAGGCTCTGCAGGACCAGCTCCACCGCAAATTCCGTCTGGTGGACCATCTGGCCGGAGAACTGACCGACGCCGTGGCCGGTGTGCTCCTCGTCAGCGAGGACGTTGCCTGCCTCTCCACCACCCTGACCTATTTCGCCCAGGCTCTGCGGGACGGCGCGGACTACGCCGTCTGCAATGCGGTCTTCGGCTTTTCGGGGCAGACGGCCCTCTACCAGAGCCATGGGCATCTGGCCGAGAACAAGTTCGCCCTCGTCAGCCGCGGCCTGCTGGCCCGCTGCCGCGCCGCCGCGCGGGACCCCGAAAGCGTCACCGAGCTGCTGGCTCTGGCCGCGCAGCTCTGCCAGGCTCCGGTCTGCATCCCGCAGGCCCTGCTCCACTACGAGCGGGACATCTGCGCCGAGGATGCCTATTCCGCCTCCGGCAAGCGGGCCTTCGTCATGAGCCATGTGCTGGACATGACCGGTGCTCCCATCGTGCTGGTCAGCGCCGTGCCGGTGCTCCGCAGCATGGGCTATGAGGTCGTGGTCCTCGGCCCGGACGATTCCGGCTCGCTCCAGCTCTTCGTGGATGCCGGAGCCGCCGTCATCACCCGCGCGGGCTGCACCTCCTCGAACACCCTCTGGGGGCTGGCGCTCTGCGCCGACTTCGTGCTGGCCAACACCGTGGTCGAGGCCCGCGTTATCCGCGCCCTGAGCAACGCGCCGGTGCCGGTGCTCTGGTGGCTCCACGATGCCTTTGCGGGCTACCCCCACATCGCACACCAGATCCCCAAGCACATTGCGCCCAATGTGCAGCTCTACTCGGTCGGCAAACACGCTGCCGCCGCCATGCACTCGGTCCGCCCCCAGTTCGACATCCGCCCCCTCATCTACGGCCTGCCGGATTATGCCGCTGAGGATTTCCCCCGCTGCGACCTGGGCTATCCCGCCGACAAGCCCCTCTTCGCCACGGTCGGCTCGTTCGAGCGCCGAAAGGGGCAGGACATCTTCTGCAAGGCCATCCGCCTGCTGCCCGACGCCGTGCGGGAAAAAGCAACCTTCCTCTTCGTGGGCAAAGCTGCCGACCAGGAGATGATGGACGCCGTCCGCACCCTGACCACCGAACACCCGGCCAACGTCTTCTACTGCAAGCGGCTCAGCCGGGATGAGATCAAGAATCTGATGGAGCAGTGCACCTGCCTCGTCTGCGCCTCCCGCGACGACCCGATGCCCACCTTCGTCACCGAGGGCCTCATCTTCGGCAAACCTTCCATCGTGTCGGAACACACCGGCACCGCCGGTCTCATCACCGAAGGGGTGGATGGTTTCACCTACCCGGACGACGACCCGGAAAAGCTGGCCTCCATTCTGGAGTGGGCCATCCTCCACCCGGAGAAGCTCGCCGCCATGCGGGCCGGCTGCCGCAGGCTCTATGAGAAGCACTATTCCAAGCAATCCTTCGCCGACACTCTCACCGCTGCGGTGAAAGAGCTGACGGAACAACATTAAAATTTTAACTTTTCCTTCATACAACCTCTCCGTCATTGCTTCGCAATGCCACCTCCCCTTGTAGGGGAGGCTTTGGCAGTCCTCGCAAAGTCAATGGTTTCGCCAGAGGCTCCCCCTACCAGGGGAGCTGTCGAGCGTGAGCGAGACTGAGAGGTTGTACGGAGGATTTTTTTATCACTTCGCTCAAATTGACGAGAAAAATTTCGTACAAGTTCACAAACCGCTCCGGCTGCTGTGGTATACTGCAACCAACGATTTCGAAAGGAGCCTTCTCTGATGGACCAGTCCACCCCGCAGCAGCCGTCCCGCAAAAAAACGATCCTCTCGCTCACCGTTCTGGTGGTGCTCACCGGCATCGTCTTCTGGATCTTCCAGCGCCACTGGGCCGAGATCTCTGCCGCGCTGGCACAGCTGCGCCTCTGGCAGGTACTGCTCGTGCTGGCCGTGGGCCTGACCTACCCGGTGCTGGAAGGTCTGGTCAGCCGGGTCATCATCCGCAGCCGGATGCCCGGCTTCACCGTGCGGCAGGCGCTGGAATCGTCGTTCATGGGCACCTTCGGCAACGTCATCTGTCTGGGTGCCGGTGCCATGCCGATGCAGTCCTACTACCTCTACCGCAGCGGCCTGCCGCTTGGCCCCGGCGTGGGCCTGATGACCCTGCAATACGTCTTCCACAAGACCACCGTTCTGCTTTACGCCACCGTGATGCTGTTGCTGCAGCACCGGTGGCTCGCCGCCAACACCTCCGGCGTGATGAACTATCTGCCCATGGCCTATGCCGTGGTGGCCGCCATCATCGTGGCGCTGGTGCTGGTCTGCGTATCGCCCCTCATCCAGCGGCTGGCCCGCTGGGCGTTGGGCTGCCTGCCCAGGACGGACTCCTGGCAGACCCGCCGGGAAAAATGGCTGGAGCAGCTGGACACCCTCGGCACCGAGAGCCGCCACCTCCTCGCCGACAGGGGCCGCTGCGTCCAGATCTTCGCGCTGCACACCCTCAAGCTCTTTCTGATGTACACCTTGCCCTATCTCTGCATCCGGTTCATGGGTCTGCCCTGCGGCCTCAGCTTCTGGCAGGTGCAGCTGCTCGCCAGCCTGATGCTCTTCCTCTCCAATGCCCTGCCCAATGTGGCCGGTATGGGTTCCATCGAGACGGCTTTTCTCCTCGTCTTCGGCTCCTTCATGACACGCGGCGAGGCCATGAGCACCCTGATGCTCTTCCGCATCGCCAGCTACTACTTCGTCTTCGGCTTCTCCGCCGTGGCATCGCTGTTTGCCCAGAAACATCTGGACCGGATGGATGCACAGAAATAGACCGTTACAAACAAAAATCGGGGCACACAGGTGGTCAAGCTGTGCGTCCCGTTTTTGTTTTCTGTTTTCGCAAAGGCCGCTGTACCAGAGCCGCCTTTGCCGCGCAGGAGGGGCGGAGCAAACCAGAATGCCGCACCCTGCCAAAAGAAAAAGAGAGTATGGAATGGAGGAATCGGAACCCTTTGCAGAGGGTTTCGCAGCCTTGGTTAGATTTAACTAACCTTGCCGTGACAACAGGATACCATAGTTTGTCATGCCTGTCAAGCCCTGATTTGAAATTTTTTTCGGAAAAAGCTTTTTCTCCAAAAATTGGACACTTGTACTAAGAAACCTTTCCCGCCTTTGTGTAAAATCCATCCGTTCCCTCTTGCTTTTTGCAAAAAACACTGATATTATATTCTTGAGGCTGCTGGGTGTCTGCATCTGCCTGCGCCTTGCAGCTCATTCGTACGCCCCCAGAAGACCGCCGAAAAGCGGTTTTTCAAAGGCTCATTAGTTAGATTATGCTAACCATCGAGAAAATGGTAAAGAGCAAGGAGGTTCCAATGATCGATTTTGAACAGTGGGAAGGCTTTGAGGGCCGCATCTGGAAAGAGGAAGTCAACGTCCGCGACTTCATCCAGAAGAACTATACCCCGTACGACGGCGACGAGTCGTTCCTGGCCGGCCCCACCGAGGCGACCAACCAGCTGTGGGGAGCTTTGCAGAAGCTTCAGAAGGAAGAGCGCGCCAAAGGCGGCGTGCTGGATATGGAGACGGAGGTCGTCAGCAGCCTGACTTCTTACGGCCCCGGCTACATCGACGAATCACTGAAGGATCTGGAGCAGATCGTCGGTCTGCAGACTGATAAGCCCCTCAAGCGCGCCTTCATGCCCTACGGCGGCATCAAGATGGCAGAGCAGGCCTGCACCACCTACGGCTACCAGCCCAGCGAAGAGCTGCACAAGATCTTCACCGACTACACCCGCACCCACAATCAGGCTGTCTTCGACGCTTACACCCCCGAAATGAAGAAGGCCCGTCACACCCATATCATCACCGGCCTGCCCGACACCTACGGCCGCGGCCGCATCGTCGGCGACTACCGCCGCGTGGCACTGTACGGCATCGACGCGCTGATCCGGTTCAAGCAGGAAGACCTCGCCAACTGCGGCGACGGCACCATGACCGATGACGTCATCCGCCTGCGTGAGGAGATCGCCCGCCAGATCAACGCTCTCAAGGGCATGAAGAAGATGGCCGAGGCCTATGGCTACGACATCTCTCAGCCCGCAAAGAACGCCAAGGAAGCCTGCCAGTGGCTCTACTTCGGCTACCTGGCCGCCATCAAGACCCAGAACGGCGCTGCCATGAGCGTGGGCCGCATCTCCACCTTCCTGGATATCTACATCCAGCGCGACCTCGACCAGGGCATCCTGACCGAGAGCGAGGCCCAGGAGCTTATCGACCACATGGTCATGAAGTTCCGCATGGTCAAGTTCGCCCGCATTCCCAGCTACAACCAGCTCTTCTCCGGCGACCCGGTCTGGGCCACCCTGGAAGTGGGCGGCATCGGCATGGACGGCCGCAGCATGGTCACCAAGAACTGCTACCGTTTCCTCCACACGCTGGAAAACATGGGCCCTGCCCCGGAGCCGAACCTGACCGTTCTCTACTCCTCTGCCCTGCCCGAAGCCTTCAAGAAGTACGCCGCCAAGGTCTCCATCGACACCAGCTCCGTCCAGTATGAGAACGACGATGTGATGAAGCCCGTCTGGGGCGACGACTACTCCATCTGCTGCTGCGTGTCTGCCACCCAGACCGGCAAGGAGATGCAGTTCTTCGGTGCCCGTGCAAACCTGGCCAAGTGCCTGCTGTACGCCATCAACGGCGGCGTGGACGAGAAGAGCCACGAGCAGTGCGGCCCCAACTACGCCCCCATCACCAGCGAGTACCTGAACTATGACGAAGTTCTGCCCAAGTACGTCCAGATGCTGGACTGGCTGGCCGGTCTGTACGTCAATGTGTTGAACCTCATCCAGTATATGCACGACAAGTACTACTACGAAGAGGCTGAGATGGCCCTCATCGACACCGATGTCCGCCGCACCTTCGCCACCGGCATCGCAGGCTTCTCCCACGTCATCGACTCCCTGAGCGCCATCAAGTACGCCAAGGTCAAGGCCCTGCGCGACGAGACCGGCCTTGCCACCGGCTTTGAGATCGAGGGCGACTTCCCGAAATACGGCAACGACGACGACCGCGCCGACGAGATCGGCGTCTGGCTGCTGAAGACCTTCCTGGAGATGATCAAGAAGCGCCACACCTACCGCAACTCCGAGGCGACCACCTCCATCCTGACCATCACGTCCAACGTCGTCTACGGCAAGTACACCGGCGCTCTGCCCGATGGCCGCGCCGCCTTCACCCCGTTTGCCCCCGGCGCGAACCCCAGCTACGGTGCCGAGCAGAACGGCCTGCTGGCCTCTCTGAACTCCGTGGCCAAGCTGCCCTATCACTGGGCGCTGGACGGCATCTCCAACACCCAGACCATCAACCCCGACGCGCTGGGCCACAGCGAGGGCGAGCGCATCGAGAATCTGGTCCAGGTCATGGACGGCTACTTCGACCAGGGTGCCCACCACCTGAACGTCAATGTCTTCGGCAAGGAGAAGCTGCTGGACGCCATGGAGCACCCGGAAAAGGAAGAGTACGCCAACTTCACCATCCGCGTCTCCGGCTACGCGGTCAAGTTCATCGACCTGACCCGCGAGCAGCAGATGGACGTCATCTCCCGCACCTGCCATGCAGCCCTGTAACCCCATCGGGTACGTCCACTCGCTGGAGAGCTTCGGCTCCGTGGACGGGCCCGGCGTCCGGTTCGTGGTCTTTCTGCAAGGCTGCGCGCTGCGCTGCAAATACTGCCACAACCCGGAGACCTGGGCCGACGGCGGGGAAGAGTGGACCCCGGAACAGCTGTTCCAGCGGGTCTACCGCTACCGCAATTACTGGGGCAAAAAGGGCGGCATCACCGTCAGCGGCGGCGAACCGCTGCGGCAGATGGACTTCGTGACCCGCTTGTTCCAGCTGGCCCGCGCCAAAGGCGTGCATACCGCGCTGGATACCGCCGGGGAGCCGTTCCGGCAGGACCCTGCGTATCTCGCCCGTTTCGACGCGCTCATGCAGTCCACCAGCCTGGTCATCCTGGACCTGAAAGAGATCGACCCCGAAAAGCACCGCCAGCTCACCGGCAGGGACAACGCCAACATCCTTGCCATGGCCCGGCACATCTCCGACCTGGGCGTCCCGCTCTGGATCCGGCATGTTCTGGTGCCCGGCCTGACCGACGACGAAGAGGGTCTGCGCAGGACCGCAGACTTCATCCGTTCGCTGAAGACCGTGCAGCGGGTGGAGGTGCTGCCCTATCACACGCTGGGGCTGTTCAAGTGGCAAAAGCTGAACATCCCCTATCCCCTGCCCGACGCGGTTCCGCCCACTGCGGAACAGGTCCGCCGGGCTGAGGACCTGCTGGAGGTCCGGAGATACCCCGGCTGACGGTCCTCTCTGAATCAAACCACCCCCGCCCTTCGGCGCGTTGCAGCGCTCTGAGGGGCGGGGGCGTTGTTTTTCCGTACACCAAAACAGCCACCGCACCAAACGTGCAGTGGCTGTTCGTGTTTCAGTCTGCGGCTTCGCTTTCCGCAGCCTCATATTCTGCAAAGCTGTCGTTTTCTTCCTCCAACAGTGCGGTGGCTTCGGTCTGTTGGGCCATCCGATCCGCAGACCAGTTCAGCTGGACTTCGCCGTTCAGCGTCAGGGTGTAGCTGCACCCCGGCTTTACGCTCCCGCGGTTCAAGTCTTCTTCCGCGTTCCCTGCGGTGCCGTCGTAGAAGAAGGTCACAGAAGCAGGCCGGGCCGCCTGTTTCTGGATGATGTCGGTCAGCTTCCGGCAGTCCATGGCAAACGCCGCCTTCTTCTCATAGGGGCCGAACAGTTCGATGTTCAGCTGCAATGTGCCAAGGCCGCTGTTGAGTTCCGCTGCGGCAGCGTCCACCGTTTCGGCATCGCCGTAGTAGTTTTGCAGCCAGGCGGAAAGGTTCCGCAGTTCGATCTCCGGTGCTTCTTCACCGATGGCATGGTACAGCCCCTCTTCGTATTCAGCGGCGATCCTGGCCACCCGCATTTCGTTTTCGGGGCCGAAGCGGTCCAGCATCATGGGCAGTGCCCCCACGCACAGGCAGACGACCATCAGCAGCAGGCAGTAGAAGACGGACAGGAAATCGTACTTCCACTTTTCCGGCCTCGCTGCAAAGTAGAGCACCTCGCCGCCCAGCAGGCAGAGCCCTGCCGCCGGGGCGATCTTGAGGGCCAGCTCCCAGTTGAACTGCGGCACGAAATAATAGCAGAGGAAGAACACGCCCACCGCCATCAGGCCGAAGCCCAGCGTCAGGCTGCCCACCCGACGCACCGGAGCTTTCTCGGTCTTATTCGATTCCATCGTTGCCCTCCGTGGTGTCACCCGTCTCCATCTCCCCGGCAGCCGCTTCGTCGTCCTCTGCGCTCCTGCGGTTGATGCTGTTCAGGATGGCCTGCACGTTCACCTTTTTGGGGGCAGGCTGGTATTCGGTGAAGTCCTCTTCCGCCGATTCGGTCTTCGGGGCGCTCTTTTTTGCGGTCCTGGGGCCTTTGACCAGCCAGATGCCGCAGACGATGAGCACGACGCAGACCAGAACTTCCGGCAGCTGATCCATCACCAGATAGAGCGCCCGGAAGATCGGGCTCTCCTTGCCCCAGCGCCAGAACAGGTCGCCAAGGGTGTTCATGATGATGTTCTGATAGGCCATCATGCCACCGCATGCGATGAGCAGCCAGCCCAGCAGCTTGTGCCGTTCGGCCATCAGCTGTTCCAGACGCCGGTCCCTCGTGTCAAAATGGACGAGGTAATCGTCCGCCGGTGCAGCGTCCAGGCCGATCTGCGCCCGCAGATTGAAGGTGTCGAAAAAGCTGTACATATAAAGAATGGGTGCGCCGATATAAAAGATCTCGATTCCCATCCAGGCACCCAGGGCGACGGACAGGCAGAACATCGTGATGATCGACAGGCCGCGCTTCATATAGCCCTGATACATCTCACCTGCGCCCGGAATCAGCGCAAACAGCAGGGTCAGAATTCCGTTTTTCTTCATAAGTGGATTCCCTCATTTCTCAAGTATTTGGGGTCGTGCGGGGGCTGTTCGTTACGCCATCCAGCAGTTTTTGCAGCGGTCTGGGGAGCTTGCCCGCGCTCTCGCGGTCGGCCCTCGTTTCCACCGGCTTGCCGAGCGGTTCCGGCTTCTGCGGCTCCGGTTCGGCCTCCTGGCTCTGGGCAGGAGGAAGGATGGTGTTCAGCTCACTTCCCAGCCGGGTGATCCGCCCCAGGGTCCCGGCTTTCCACATCGACAGGGCCAGCACCGCCGCCACGCTGGCCACGGCCACCCGGCCATAGGTGTTCTGCATCAGCCGCACCCAGATGGTGCTCATCACGGTGCCGCGCATCGACCGGGGCGGTGTTTCCAGCGCATCGGCTGTCAGCAGAGCCGTATAGCGGTCCATGCAGGCATCGCAGTAGGACAAATGCTCTGCCGTCTCCAGCCTCCCCAATTCATCCAGCTGCCCCGCCGTCAGGGCGCGGAGGCCCTCGTCCGTCAGGCATCCATCATCCCGAAACCATTCCATCTTCGCTCCTCCTTTCCTGGCGGATCGTTTCCGCCAGCATCTTCTTTGCCCGGTAGACCTGTGCTTCCACCGTCTTTTGCGGCCGCCCGCAGAGGGCAGCGGCTTCGGCAGCGGTGTGCTGTTCCAGCAGCATCAGGCGGCAGGGCGTCTTGTAGGGTTCCCGCAGGTTCAGGATCATGTCAGTCAGCCGCGCCTCGCCCAGCTCCTCCAGCACCCGCTGTTCCGGCTCATAACCGGGCGGGGCACCTTCCAGCGCCAGCACATCGTCGCCGGGGGTATTCACCCGCCGCACCCACGCGCTGCGCAGATGATCCTTCGCCTTGTTGGAGGCAATGCGCGCCAGCCATTGCTTTTCGTAGCCGGGCGGGCAGCGGTCGATGGCCCGCCACGCCGCCAGGAACGTTTCCTGGGCCAGGTCCTGCGCATCGCCTGCATCCGGTACGAGCTGGTGGCAGACGGTGTAGACGAGCCCCTGATACTTCTGCACCAGCGCGCTGAATTCCAGTGTGGTCAACGGTCCGCAGGACCTCCTTTCTGCAATGTCCGGGGCGGTTTTGCTGCCCCTCTGTCTCTTCATACGAAACAGGCCGAACGTTTCCTGCAAAAGATCCAAAAATTTTTCTGCCTGCCGCCCTACTGGCAAAGCAGGAAGCGTTCTGTTATAATGATATTATCACAAAAACCGCAGGAGGAAAAGCCGATGGCCTCAAATACGAAGCAGGCGTTGCTGCAAGCGCTTTCCGCCGCCGAGGGCGGCTACATTTCCGGCCAGCGGCTGGCCGAGACGCTCGGCGTGAGCCGCGCCGCCGTCCACAAAGCCGCTGCCGCCCTTGCGGCCCAGGGGTACGCGCTGCACTCCGCCCCCCGCCGGGGCTACCGGCTGACCGGCGGCGACCCATTCTGCGCCGAGGCCGTGGGCAGCTACCCTGCGCCCATCTACCTCTACGACAGCCTCGAAAGCTCCAATCTGACGGCCAAGCAGCTGGCGCTGACCGGTGCCCCGCACGGGACGCTGGTGCTCACCGGCCACCAGCAGGCCGGGCGCGGGCGGATGGGCCGAGTCTTCGAAAGCCCTGCCGGCAAGGGCGTTTACCTTTCGCTGCTGCTCCGCCCGGACCTTTCCGCCGCCGATGCCCAGACCGTGACCATCGGGGCCGCTGTCGCTGTGGCGCGGGCCGTGAAGGCCCTCTGCGGGCTGGAGCTGAGCATCAAGTGGGTGAACGACCTCTACTATCAGGGCAGGAAGGTCTGCGGCATTCTGACCGAGGCGGGCACCGACATCGAGAGCGGCCAGCTGGAATGGCTGGTGGTGGGCATCGGCCTCAACCTCACCACGTCCCCTGCCGACTGGCCGGAGGAACTGGCCCGCACCGCAGGCAGCCTGTATCCGGGCGGCCCCTCCCCCGTTGGCCGCGCCGCACTGGCTGGGGCCATTGCGCGGGAGCTTCTGGCCCTCTGCCCGGACTTTTCGTGCCTCGACGAATACCGCGCCCTCTGCTTCGTGCCAGGCCACTGGGTCACGGTCTGCACCAACCGCGAGACCTACGCCGCCAAAGCCCTGTTCATCGACGGCTGCGGCCAGCTCGTCGTCGAGCGCGAGAACGGCCGCACGGTCGCCCTGCGCCACGGCGAGGTCAGCATCCACCCCGCCCGCACGACCTGAACCGGGCCTGAAAGCAGGGGATTCTTCCACCAAAAACTTTTTTCAAAAAAGCGCTTGACATTTCCGGTTTCCATGGTATAATTACTATCGTTCCGAGCGACACGGCTCACGAACGAAAACAAAATATGCGGATATGGCGGAATTGGCAGACGCGTTAGATTCAGGTTCTAATCGGGGCAACTCGGTGGAGGTTCAAGTCCTCTTATCCGCACCAAGAAAAAACAGTACACATTGTGTACTGTTTTTTCTTTTTCGGTGCGAAAGAGGACTTGAACAGGGCGGCGGCGCATAGCGCCGCAAGCAATCAGCCCAGTGGGCTGTTGCTTAGCCCGCGGTTCCTGGACCCATAGGAATGTCTACCGGGAGAACTCCCGCTGATTTGTTTTTTCCTTGCGCTCTTCTACGCAGATCAGAGGACTTGAACAGCAACAACGACGACCGTTGCCTGCACTTACTTGCCCGGATGCCGGATGCGGCAGTCATCCGGCTCCCAAGTGGATGGCATCGCAGTCTTCTCCCCCGGTTACGGCACAAAGAACTGCTCCATGTTGACGTGTTCCATCCGCAGCAGTTTTTCCTTTTTGTCGATGCCGCCCGCATAGCCGGTCAGGCTGCCGTTCGTTCCGACGACCCGGTGGCACGGGATAAGGATCGCAATCCGATTGTGCCCGACGGCACCGCCCACTGCCTGTGCAGACATGCGGGGCCTGCCCTGCTTTTCCGCCAGCTGCTTTGCCAGCGCACCGTAGGTCGTGGTCTGGCCGTAGGGGATCTGCAGCAGCAGCTCCCACACTGCCTGCCGGAAAGAGGAACCCATGGGATGGAGCGGCGGGGTGAAACCCGGTTCCCGGCCGCTGAAATAGACCTCCAGCCAGCGCTCTGCCTGCTGCAGGATGGGCGTTTTCTGCGCTGTGTGTTCCGGGTCCAGACCCTCGGCAAAATACAGTTCGCCGTCAAACCAAAGCCCTGTCAAGCCCACATCATCTGCCGCCAGCAGGATGCCGCCCAGCGGGGAATCGTAATGCAGTGTGTACATCATAGCAGATACCTCTTTCCGGTTTTCTTTTTGATGCCCTGATTATACCATGCTCTTCCCCGCAGGGGGAAGGGAATTTTCCCAGCAAAAAATGGGAGGCCGCCCCAGTCGTTCAACAGAGGCGGCCTCCCGGCCTTTTATTCGGTTTTACTGTGCGCTTGCGTAGTTGGCTGCGCTCTCACCGGCGATGCGGCCAAAGACCACAAAGTCGGCCACGGCGGTGCCGCCCAGACGGTTTGCACCGTGAACGCCGCCCGTCACTTCACCGGCTGCGAACAGGCCGGGGATGACGGTGCCGTCTTCCTTCAGCACCTCGGTGGCGCTGTTGATGGTCACGCCGCCCATGGTGTGGTGGACACCGGCGGTGACCTTAATGGCATAGTAGGGGCCATTGTTCAGCGGGTTTGCAAAGCTGGTGCGGCCAAAGTCGGGGTCGTTCTTGGCCTCAACATAGCTGTTCCAGGTCTCCATGGTGTTGGCGAAGGCAGCAGGATCAACGTCCAGCTCCTTGGCCAGCTCTTCGTAGGTCGCACCAGTCTTGGTGTAGCCCTTCTTGATGTAGCCCTGGATGACGCTGGACGCATCGGCCATGGCCTGATCGACGATCAGCCAGCTGTAGCTGCCCGGCTGTGCGATCTCGGCAGCAGAGACCACGTCGCGGGTGCCGACTTCGTCGACGAAGCGCTCGCCGTTGGCGTTGACGAGGATCGCGCCGTCACCGCGCAGGCCCTCGGTGATGAGGGCGGCGGTGTTGGCCTCGACGGTGGGGTGGATCTGGATCTGGTCCATATCCACAGTGCCTGCGCCGATGGCAGTCGCCATCTCAATGCCCTGGCCCTGTGCGCCTGCGGCATTGGTGGTCATGAAGCCTGCCAGTTCGGGCTTGTACTGGGTGACCATATCGAGGTTGGCACCGAAACCGCCGGTGGCCAGAATGACGCTCTTAGCGTTGACGACGACGGTGTTGCCGTCCTTATCGGTACCGGAAACGCCCACGGCTGCGCCGTTGGCATCGGTCAGGATGGTATCCACGGTGGTGTTCAGCACGATGTCGATGCCGCGCTTCTCGCAGTTCTCCTGCAGCAGCGGGATCATGTAAGCGCCCACGGAGACGACCTTGCCCTCTTCATTGACCGGGCGGTGGATGCGCTTGACGGATGCGCCGCCGAAGCTGGAGACGTTGTGCAGGGTGATGCCGTTCTCATCCAGCCAGTCGATGGCGTCTGCCGTGCCTTCGCACAGGGTCTCGACCAGCTCCGGGTCATTGATGCCCTTGCCGCCGACCATGGTGTCCAACTCCATCAGCTCTACGCTGTCGAAGTAGCCGGTGGGGTTGGCCTGATAGGCTGCCCACTGCTCGGAAACGGTCTTGGCCAGTGCGGTGATGGTCTCATTGTCGGCATACTTTTCAGCAGCCGTTGCCAGCGTCTTTTCCACACCGGCAGCCTGATCGAACTCGTTCTCGTCCTGATAGACGGTCTTGGCTGCATTCATGCCGCCGGTAGCGCGGGCAGAGTTGCCGCCCACCATGGCCTGGCTCTCCAGGATGACGACCTTCTGGCCTGCATCAGCAGCGGTCATGGCGGCGGTCATTCCTGCGCCGCCGGCACCGATGACGACGACGTCGGCATCATAGCTGACGGTCTCGCCGTTGGCGGTCTTGTCTGCCTTGGCCATATAATCGTCAGGGTTCAGGCCGGCCTCGGTCAGAGCAGCCTTGGCAGCCTCCACGAACGCATTGGAGGTGATGGTTGCACCGCTGATGCTGTCGAGGTTGATGGTGTTGCCTTCCACAACTTCGCCGGGGAACTGCTCAATGACCACCGAGCCAATGCCGGGGGTCTCCTCGTCGCCCTTGGCGGTGCAGTCGGTAATGACGTTGTCTGTCAGGGTCAGGGTGACGGACACATCGCCCATGCCCTTGGCCGTGCCGGTAAAGCTGCCGGACACGCCGCCTGCTGCGCTGGTGGAGGATGCGCTGCCGCCGCATGCGGTCAGGAACATCGCACCTGCCAGGAGCAGCGAAGCCAGAACGTTCTTTTTCTTCATGGATACTTCTCCTTGATCTTGATTCATTTCTTCTCGCAGACCGGCACATTTGCCAGCCACCCCGATATGATACCAGATAAACAATCGTTTCACAATCTTTTTGAGTGGAAAAAGTCGGTTTGTAACCTTTTTGTGATAAGTTTGTGACGAATGCTCCGTTTTTCTCAACTTCGAGGATGTGCTGCATGCTGCTGCACCATGCGCAGACAAAAATAAAACAGCCCCTGTGTGTTTGCACACGGGAGCTGTCAGATGGGTGGGCGCGGGTGGATTGCGCGAGCCGCGCATCTAAAAAAGCCCCACTGGGGCTTTTTTGCCCGCCGGACTGTACGGTGGGCCGATGCTGTTCGAATCCGCCCGCATTCGTGAGTTTCACGCACATACAAAACAAAAAGCTCCAACGTAATAGTTACGTTGAAGCTTTTTTGGTGGAGCGAAGTCAACCAAATCCGAACCATTGCCCGCTGGGGCATCTTTGGCGGCGATTTCATCGAAAGTGATGGTTTTTGTGCCGTCTTTGTAGTTGAACGCAATCAAAACTTTTTCATCATAGAGATAAACAACATTCACGAAGGTGTTGATGAGCGTTTCCCGGTGGCTTTTCACCCTTGTGTCCAGCTTGCGGAGTCGGGTCAGCCAGAAACGGATCTGGTTCTCGCTCAACCGAGGCTTTGCAATTTTCTCCTCGGCAATGCGGACTTCCAGCTCTTTCTGCTGTTCTTCCAGCTTTTCCAGACGTGCCTTGGTGGAGTTGGTCAGCACACCTGCCTGGATGGCGTTCAGCATATTCTCGATGCTGTTCTCTACCTCGTGCATCTGCTTTTCCAGCAGGGGCAGGGTGGTGTTTTCCTGCTCTTGCAGTTCCATCACCTCGGCAACGATGGCATCAATGACCGCATCATCCTGAATCAACTTCATGGTTTCCGCCACGACCAGATCTTCCAGCCACTCCTTGCGGACGGTCTTTTTCTTGCAGGTCTTGGTGCGCTTGGCGTTGGCACACTTATAATAATGGTGTACCACCTTATTCCGGCCTGTGCCGCATTCCCCGAACATCATCGCACCGCACATTCCGCAGAACAATTTGGTGGTCAGCAGATAATCGTCCTCGGCCTTGTGGTGGGCAGGCGCGCGGCGGTTCTTTTCGATTTTCGCCTGTACGCGGTCGAATAGCTCCTTGTCCACGATGGCGGGGATGCTGTCCGCATTACGATGTCCTTAAAGTGGTTTTCTCCGATGTACCGACGGTTTGACAGCAGCTTCCAGACGCTGTTGTAGGTAAACTTCTGGTTGCGGTTGGTGGTCACGCCGCTATCATTCAGCCAGTTCATGATTTCCTTCATGCTCGCACCATCGTCGTATTTCTGGAATGCCTCGACCACAAAGGGAGCTTTCAGCGGGTCGATTTGAAAGAACTTCTCCTCGTCCACCCTGAAGCCGATGGGAACGGTACCGCCGTTGTACTTGCCCTTCAGAACATTCTCGGTCATGCCGCGTACGACCTTTTCAGACAGCTCTGCCGAGTAGTATTCAGCCATGCCGGTGAGCATACTCTTGACCATGATTCCGGCAGGCCCTTCCGAGATTGGCTCGGTGGCAGATACCAGCTTGACATGATTCCTCTCTAACTGGTACTCATAGTGTGCCGAATCATAGCGATTCCGGGCAAAGCGGTCGAGCTTCCAGACCAGCACAATGTCAAACAACCGTTTCTCGCTGTCCTTGATCATCTGCTGGAAGTCCGGGCGGTTGTCGGTTTTGGCGGAAAGGGCACGGTCGATGTAGTGCTTGACCACAGTGATGCCGTTCTTTTCGGCATAAGCCGTACATTCACGAATCTGGCCTTCGATGGATTCTTCGCGCTGGTTATCCGATGAATAGCGGGCATAGATCACGGCGGTCATGGCAGGCACCTCCCATTTAGATATTGTTGAGCAACAGATACTACGCAGCAATTGTTTCGTATAATTTATACCATGAATTTTACGTATTTTCAATTACTTTGAAAAATTCTCATGAGGTATATCGCCTTGAAATTTATAAAAAGGAAACACTTGTAATATTGTGTTGCATCTTATAAAATAGAGGTATCAACAGTTTGCTCTAAGATAGCAAAGGCAGGTGCATCGTTATGACTCCGGAAGCAAGAGCGAGGGAACAGATCGATAACAGATTGTGGCAAAGTGGCTGGACAATTCAGGATCTGAAACAACTAAATCTGACGGTTGCTTCCGGTGTTGCAGTGCGCGAGTTCCCTACCAATACCGGTCCGGTGGATTATGCACTTTTCATTGAGGGAGTGCCAGTTGGTGTTGTAGAGGCAAAGAAAGACGAAGAAGGTCAAGCACTGACAGATGTGGAAACGCAGTCCAGCCGCTATGCAAATAGCCAGTTCAAATGGGTAAAGCGGGAGTACAAGGTTCGGTTCGCCTACGAAGCCACTGGCGAATTGGTGCGTTTTACCGATTACGCAGATCTTAAATACCGTTCGCGCGAGGTATTCTCGTTCCACCGCCCGGAGACGTTGAAACGCTGGCTTGCTGAACCGGATACTGTGCGCAACAATCTGAAGCGTATCCCGCAGCTGGATGAATCGGGCTTCCGCAAATGTCAAATCAGTGCAATTCATGGTCTGGACACTTCTTTTTCAGAAAATCGACCGCGCGCTCTTGTGCAGATGGCAACCGGCGCAGGCAAGACCTTTACAGCCATTACTGCCGCCTATCGGCTGTTGAAATACGGCAGAATGAATTGCATCCTGTTTCTGGTAGATACCCGCAGCCTTGGTGAACAGGCCGAGCGCGAGTTCATGGCATACAAGCCCAATGATGATCCTCGCAGCTTTTCGGAATTGTATGGTGTACGCCGGTTAAAAAACTCTTATATTTCCGGGGATGTACAGGTCTGCATCAGTACGATTCAGCGGATGTATTCCATTCTAAAAGGGGAAGAACTGGACGAACAGGCAGAAGAGATTCCCTTTGCGGAATATGTCACCGCCGAAAGCAAAGCACCAAAAGAGGTCGTCTACAATGCCAAAATTCCGCCGGAGTTCTTTGACTGTATCATTGTAGATGAATGCCATCGTTCTATTTACAATGTATGGAGTCAAGTGCTTTCCTATTTTGATGCGTTTATCATCGGCCTGACCGCTACGCCGGATAAGCGAACCATCGGCTACTTCAATGAAAATTTTGTCAGCGAATATACGCGAGAGCAGGCCGTTCTGGACGGCGTTAACGTTGGCGAGGACATTTATCTGATTGAAACCGATGTGACGAAAAATGGTGCAACCATCCTAAAGCAGTTGATCGAGCGGCGTAACCGCCTGACGCGCGCAAAACGCTGGGAGCAGATGGACGAGGATGTGTTCTACACACAGTCCAAGTTGGATAAGGATGTCGTAAATCCAAGCCAGATCCGTGCTGTGATTCGCACCTTCAAAGAAGCACTCCATACCACGTTGTTCCCCTACCGGAAAGAAGTCCCCAAAACGCTGATTTTTGCCAAGACGGACAGCCATGCAGACGATATTGTGCAGATCGTCCGGGAAGAATTCGGCGAAGGAAACGATTTTTGCAGAAAGATCACTTACAGTGCGCAGAATCCGGAAGCCGTTCTCAGCTCGTTCCGGAATGACTACAACCCACGTATAGCCGTTACTGTGGATATGATCGCGACCGGTACGGATGTAAAGCCCATCGAGTGCCTGCTGTTCATGCGGGATGTGCGCAGCAGCAATTACTTCGAGCAGATGAAAGGCCGCGGCACCCGCACGCTGAGCAAGGATGATTTACAAAAGGTAACACCTTCTGCTACGGAAAACAAAGATCATTTTGTGATCGTGGATGCAGTGGGTGTAACCAAATCCAAAAAGACCGAGACCCGCACGCTGGAACGCAAGCCAGCGGTTTCCATGAAGGAACTGATGATGAACATTGCACTCGGTGCGCGGGATGAGGATACCTTGACTTCTCTTGCAAACCGTGTGATTCGTCTCAGCCGCAGGATGGAACGCAGCGAACACAAGCAGTTCAAAGAAACCGTAGGGGAAACCGCAGAGCAGGTTGCGGAGAATCTGCTGAATGCCTTTGATGAAGATGTCATTCATGCCAAAGCGCAAACAAAAAGCGGTGTGCTTACGCCCGCACCGGAACAGCTTGCACAGACCCAGAAAGAGCTCATCGAACAGGCCGTTGCACCTTTCCAGAAGCCGGAAGTTCGCGATTTTATTGAAAATGTCCGCCGCAGCCATGACCAGATCATCGACAGCGTCAATTTGGACAAGGTACTCTTTGCCGGTTATGACACTAATCAGGAGGAAACGGCAGACCGGGTGATTTCTACATTCAAGGATTTCATCGAGGAAAATAAAGATGAGATCATTGCCCTGCGCATCATCTACAATGAAACGTATAAAAAACGTCCGATGGTACTGAAAAATCTGACGGAACTGTATCAAAAACTCAAAGCAAAGGGCATCACGGTCGAGCGTCTGTGGGATTGTTATGCCATCAAGCAGCCTGGCAAGGTAAAGAAAGGCACACTCGCTCAGCTGACCGATCTGATTTCTATTATCCGTTTTCAGATGGGCTATACGGATACCCTTTCGCCCTTTGCCGACCGGGTAAACTATAACTTCAAACAGTGGACTTTCCGCCGCAATACCGGTGCGGTTCACTTTACCGCTGAGCAGATGGAATGGCTGCGGCTGATCAAGGAGCATATTATCACATCACTGAGCATTCTGCCGGAGGACTTGGAGTATACGCCGTTTGACAGCAAAGGCGGCTTAGGTGGGTTCTATCGGGTGTTCGGAGAAAAGTATCAGGAGATTTTGGATGAAATGAATGAGGAATTGGTAGCGTAAGGAGAACTATATGAACCCATTTGAATTATTTAGCTTCGCAAAATTGTTTTCAACTGTGATGAATGGGCAAATGTCTGTATCCTCAGCAGAAATGGAAGCTGCTTGTAAATTACTTAAGGAAATGGCAGACAACAATCAGTGCATGACATCTGAACAAAAAGAAGCCTACAAACTCATGGTGGATTGCGCTAAGGAAGCATCGAAAGGAAAACAGTAAACGTGCAATATACAGAATATGAACTGGGTGAATTATTGCCATTTGAGCAACCAACAGCATATATTGTAAAGTCTACCGAC
This sequence comes from Faecalibacterium prausnitzii, assembly GCF_019967995.1. Classification (NCBI taxonomy): domain Bacteria; kingdom Bacillati; phylum Bacillota; class Clostridia; order Eubacteriales; family Oscillospiraceae; genus Faecalibacterium; species Faecalibacterium prausnitzii. The sequence goes on along the minus strand of NZ_CP065377.1, from coordinate 612,354 downwards.
TATAGCGATGCCTATGCCACGCCGGTTTTAACCGCAGGAAAGTCTTTCATTTTGGGAAAAACAAATGAAACCGATGGTATTTTTGACCAGTTGCCAGTCATCATTTTTGATGACTTTACAACTGCAACTCAATTTGTGAATTTCAGATTCAAAGTAAAATCTTCAGCAATGAAGATTTTGCATATTAACACCGATTTAGTCATTCCAAAGTATATCTTTTATCGTCTACAAATCATCCAGTTCGACCATAGCACGCATAAGAGGTATTGGATTCAATCTTACTCAAAAATTAAAGTGTTAATTCCCCCATTAGACGAGCAATCCCGAATCGTTACCCGAATCGACGAGCTTTTTTCTGAGCTTGACAAGGCTGTTGATACTCTTAAAACTACAAAAGAGCAGTTAGAGGTATATCGGCAGGCTGTGCTAAAGGAAATTTTTGATTCTGTCTCAACAACATCGGTTCATATAAAAGACGTTTGCTTAGATATAAAGGTTGGAATTGTTATAAAACCAACTCAATATTATGTTTCCGAAAATGGTGTTCCTGCTTTTCGCAATGCAAATGTTCGTAGAGGATATATTAACGATACTGACTGGGTGATGATTTCAAAAGAAGGTCACCAGCAAAATTGTAGAAGTGAAGTTCACACAAATGATGTTCTTATCTCACGTTCCGGAGCAAACTTGGGAATGGCATCGGTCGTTCCTGCGCGGTATAATGGATACAATGCAATAGATGTGGTCATTGCCGTTCCGGATATATCCAAAGTTATTCCAGAATTCTTAGCACAATACACCAATTCTCCGATGGGTAGAGCTATTGTAAAGAAAAATGAACGAGGTGCCGCACAAGGTCACCTAAATGTATCTGCTTATGCAAATCTTCCTATTGGTGTACCGGATTTGCAGGAGCAAGAAAAATTGGTAAAACAAATATCGGACAGGCTTTCCGTTTGCGATAGCATTGAAAAAACAGTTGATACCGCACTTGCACAGGCGGATGCAATGCGGCAGAGTATTTTGAAACAGGCGTTTGAAGGAACATTGTAAAAAGGAGTGAGTTTTGTGTCCTGTATTTATTACGGAAACCAAGAGGGATTAACCTATAATAAACGTGAACATGTTTTTCCGGCATCGCTGGGATGCAAAACAATGCTTCCCAAAGGATGGGTATCCGATCAGGCAAATGAGCTGTTTTCCCCTATGGAAGAAATTCTCACAAGACGTTCTTTGATTTCAACAGAACGTGCTCTTTTCGGGCCGGGGAAAAGGGGCTCTCTTACGACTAAAAATGCTGCTCAAAGCGACGTGTGCGTTGGCATAGATGAAAAGGGTGACCGCGTTCTCAGCTATATGGCGTTAGGTACTCCATATAATATTAGTCATTTTTGCCGCGGTGCAAAACAATACCGGATTTGTCTTGCAGTCAAGGATATGCCGGACGCGGCCTCCAAATTTATTTCGATCTTAAACCAATTCGGTGAACAAACGAAATATGTGACGCTCACGTCACAGGATATTTCACCAGACGAAGTTTTAGTCGGATATCACAAAGGAAAGTACTATATTGCGTTTCATCCCTCCAAGAAAGATTGCTATCATATCGAAAAGGAAATAAAAGTCTTTTTGTCCTATTCAGATGCCGTGCTAAATGTTAACAGTATGAGAGAGGAACAAACACACGTAAAAATGGGATTCCAGCTTCAGGAAACACCTGAAACGTCCAGAATGTGCGCAAAGATTTTGCTGAATGCAACTGCATATCTTTATGGAAAAGAATTTGCAGAGAGACCAGAATTTGATGAAGTCCGCGCATGGATTCTGCATGGAAATCATTCGGAGAAATTCTGCCGCCTTCCGAGCGCAGTAGAAGAAGCAGAAGTGCTCCACAAAATCGTACCAGAGAAATCGCACTGGTGTCAGTTTGGAATGATTCAAAATCAGTTTGTCGGAGTGCTATGTTTATATGGCTTTTGGCAATGGGTCATTCCTCTTGCACACTTCGATGAACCGCCCATCCATGAAGCGAATGCTTTTATATGTGACTGGAAAGATCAAAAAGATTATAAGTTGCTGGATTATATTTTAGAGCGCCAAGGTTTAGGTGCAAAAATATAAACAGTTATCATATAACCATACATTAAATGTCGTTAGAAGGAAGGCGTCAAAATGGATGTTTTAACTGGTCTTTCCAAGTTTTTTGAATTACTAAACGATAATAGCGGTGGTTTAACATTTCTTATTACGGTTGTTTATGTCGTTGCTACTATTGCTATTTGCATAGCAAACATTCAATCAGCGAATGCTTCCAAGAAACAGCTGGAAGAAATGCAAAAACAATATGCAGAGGAAAACAGGCCACATATTGAGGTTGAATTTCTATTTGAACGACGGTCATTCTACGGATTGCGCTTTATAAATCACGGAAAATCGACTGCGCAAAATGTTGAAATTCAATTAAGTGACGCTTTTATTGATAGTTTGGGAAGCACAAACTTTGCGGAGTTATTGAAAAAGCAAAAGGGAAAAAAATGTGTCATCGGCGTTGACCAGCACTATGACCTCTTCTTTGCAAATGATACCTATATTCAGATTCCAAACAAAGTGCCTGCAACAGGAACCATTTATTATGAGGATAATGGCGTAAATTATCAAAGTGAGTTCGATATTGATACGGAACACTATGCAACGATTTTCTCTTTTGAAAGCGATGAAGAAAAGCTTCTAAAAGAAATGAAAAATCAAACTGCTGAACTAAAACGAATGAAAGAAAGTATCCGGGCAATTGCCCAAAATACCAAACAATTTAATACAACTGAGGAATCTGAATGAGCGAACAATCTTCGAATATCATCTCCAAAGTATGGGGACTTTGCAATCCGCTGCGAGATGATGGTGTATCTTACGGCGATTATCTTGAGCAACTTACCTACCTGATTTTCCTGAAAATGTCCGATGAATACTCCCGCCCGCCGTATAAGCGAGAAACCGGCATCCCTAAAAGTTACACTTGGTCAGATATGAACACGCTCAAGGGCGCAGAGCTGGAAAATCAGTACCGCGCTATACTGGAGCGGCTGGGCGATGAGGGCGGCATTTTAGGGCAGATCTTCAAAGGGGCCGTCAACAAAATCAGCAATGTTTCCATCCTGTACCGCGTGGTGCAGATGATCGACAAGGAAAACTGGGTGTCCATGTCTTCCGATGTGAAGGGCGAGATCTACGAAGGGTTGCTGCAAAAGAACGCCGAGGACGTAAAAAGTGGTGCAGGGCAGTATTTTACACCCCGCCCGCTCATCAAAGCAATGGTGGCCTGTCTGCGCCCGGAACCGAAAAAGACGATTGCTGACCCCTGCTGTGGAAGCGGCGGCTTTTTCCTTGCTGCACAGGCGTTCTTGGCTGACCCAAAGAACTATGCACTCGACCGTACAGAGAAAGAATTCCTGAAAAACGAAACGTTCTATGGAACTGAACTTGTGGTCGCAACCTTCAAACTCTGTCTGATGAATCTGTATCTGCACAACATCGGTGACCTGTACGGCAAAGTCCCTGTCATGCGTGGGGATGCGCTGTTGTCTGACCCGGGTTATCGTGTGGACTATGTACTGACGAACCCGCCGTTCGGTAAAAAATCCTCCATCACCTTCACCAATGAAGAAGAGGAGCAGGAAGAAGAGGATCTGGTCTACAACCGGCAGGATTTCTGGACGACCAGCTCGAATAAACAGCTCAACTTTATCCAGCATATCAATACGATTCTGAAGCCGACCGGAAAGGCGGCCGTTGTTGTACCGGATAACGTTCTATTCGAAGGTGGTGCAGGCGAGATCATCCGTAAAAAGCTGTTGGACACCACGGACTTGCACACCATTCTCCGCCTGCCAACTGGCATTTTTTACAAGCCGGGTGTAAAGGCAAATGTGATTTTCTTCGATAAGCGTCCCGCCAGCCCAGAGCGTCAGACAAAGGAAGTCTGGATCTACGATTTTCGCACAAATGTTCACTTTACGCTTCGTCAGCATCCCATGACGGACGCTGACTTGCAGAATTTCATTCAATGCTATCATCCAGAAAACCGCCACGAACGCACAGAAACATGGTCACAGGAAAATCCAGAAGGCCGCTGGCGCAGATTCACGGTAGATGAAATTCTGGAACGTGATAAAACCAGTCTGGATATTTTCTGGCTGAAGGACAAGTCGCTTGCCGATTTGGACAATCTCCCTGCGCCGGACGAACTTGCCGCGGATATTATTGAAAATTTGCAGAGTGCTCTGGAAAGTTTTCAGGAATTGATGGGGCAACTGAAAAAGAACGATTGAACAGGATGTGAGCATAATCGAAAATTCTAAAATGAAACCGAAAAAGACTGCGGAAGAACTTGTTCAGATGCTCCATGATGAAAAAGGTATCCAATTTCATCTCATTTCAGAAGAACAGGCCGTAGAATGTTTTTCACAGAGAAACAATTATCTGCGCACAGCATCTTATCGAAAAAATTACCCCAAACATATTGCTGGCCCAAATGCAGGAAAATACATCCATCTTGAGTTTGCATATTTGACTGAGCTGTCTACACTGGATTTTTACCTAAGGGAGCTTCTTCTGCAAATGTGCATTGATGTAGAGCATGATTTGAAAGTTTCGCTTCTGCGTGAATTAGAAGAAAATCCGAGTGAAGACGGCTATGCAATCGTCCGTGATTTTCTTGCACAATACCCGGAGATTTTGGCAGCTATCGAACGAAAAACAGACGCCTCCTTTACAGGCGAACTAATTGAAAAGTATTTTGCAGTATGTTCTGTTTTCCCGGCACAGAGTCCGCAGGCGTATCTATCAACACGTATTTATGACGTTGATTGTCCAATGTGGGTTCTGGAAGAACTGATTGGATTTGGCGAATTTTTGCGTATGTACCGTTTTTATGCAGAACGAAATCCACAGTTTACACCACTGTTACCCCAAAGAGTTTTGAATCCGGTCAAAAGTTTGCGCAATGCTTGCGCGCATAATAACTGTTTGCTCAATGCGCTGTCTCGCACGAGCACAACAAGGCCATCACCTGAGATCTCGGCCTTTATTGCATCACTCGACAATATCTCAGCTGGTGAACGCCGCAGCAAATTGACAAGCCGTCCGATGTTTGAAATTGTCTGCTTGCTATATGCTTATAACAAAATTGTTAGCCCTTCCGTCAAAAAACGTCGGATAAAGCAACTCACTGAATTCGTAAACGGTCGAATGCAAAGGCATATAGATTATTTTGAAGGTCCAGAAGGAAACAAATTGATAGCAACTTCTTTTGAATTTCTGAAAAAAGTTGTTGACAAGTTGAATTAGTTCACATATAATATCATTGATATTAAAAAGAGTAATCTTTTGTGCGAGTGCCGTCACTGACGTCGCTCGCATTTTCTTTTGTTTAAGACGCTGTGTGGAGTTCCGATACCTCCCCGCAACACACCCGATTCATTTTGCCGCTGTTTCACCCGACAAAATCATCGCTGCGCTGCGCCTAGCTTTCTTCATACTGAACCTTGAATCCTTCATAAGCCGTCTGAACGTGATACCGTGCCATGACCTCACACTTTCCGTGAGCGAGCCGGACAACGCTGCTGCACAAACAGGGGCTGGAACTTCGTTCGGAGCAAACGGTGACCCCATTACATGAGCAGAGCCCCGCTACTTATTTTTTGCGTCTTAACAATTTGGAAACATTTGTTGAAAATGCGTTTTGAGCGCAGCGGTGGAGGGCAAGAACCGTCCCGTGGCCACAAATTTTCAATTCTTGAAAATTTCCTGTCCATCCGTGACTTCACTTCTCAAACTCTTGCGAGTTTTCCAAGTGATCTTGTTGGGGTAGCGCTTGTCGGGGCAACGCCCCTCCATCTGCTATCGCAGACCGCGCTGCCGCTTAAAAGCCCCACTGGGGCTTTCATTGCTCCGCTGCGCTTCGCAAACGCGGTCCCACCCCAAACCCTGCTCATGGTTCGCACCTGATGGTGCGAACAGCAACGGCGTGTCGTGTTTTACATAACTTCACCGAGGAGTTATCGAACAGACAGGAGGTACAATGACCAAAACGAATGTTCAACTGACCCCTAGCAATTCCCAGCACCACGACACGCCGAACAACAAAACGCACGTCATCAAGTTCCGTGTGACAGCGAAGGAAAAAGCGTCACTGGAACTCACTTGCAAACTCCTGAATCTCTCCCTCTCCACTTTTATCCGCCGCGCCATCCACAACGTCAAGATCGAGAAAACGGTCATCGTTGCCGGCGGCGGCGAAGAAACCCTGACCGCTGTTTCCACTTTGCTTGCTCAGTGCTGCAAGGTGGGCGGAAACCTCAACCAGCTTGCAAGGCACTTCAATTCCGGCGGTGCAGACACCGAGCAGATCCGGGCGAAAATCCTTGACGAACTTGCAGACCTGACCGCATTCCGGCTCCACGCCGAGAAAGTTCTGGGTGAACTGTATGGCAACGCTCAAGCATATCGCCTCAGTCGCAAGAGCAACTGCATTGTTCAACCATAAACCGCATATTTGCGACATACAATTCGATGTTGTTGCCAACGATTTGAATAATCGAATTGTAATAAAAACTCGGACTACACCGCCATCGAAGCGTACCTCGTTTACCAGCACGATGAGTTCACCGGAAAGCAACTTCTTGATGAACAGGGCAAGCCGAAGCTGCGGGAATCCTACCTGCTCAATACGCTTGAGTGTGGCGATTTCTCCTTTGCAACAGCCTGTCTGCTGGCAAACCGCAAGTATGGCAAGAACACCCAGCATGGTGATATCAAAAGTCACCAGTATATCATCAGCTTCGACCCACGGGATACAGTCGAAAACGGATTGACGATGGAAAAGGCACAGGCCCTTGGCCTGAAATTCTGCAAAGAAAACTTCCCCGGTCATCCCGCCATCGTCTGCACTCACCCCGATGGGCACAACCATTCGGGAAACATCCATGTCCACATCGTGATCGGAAGCATCCGAATGCGAGAAGTGGAACGCAAGCCCTATATGCAAAAGCCCCGCGACTGGTGTGAGGGTATGAAGCACTCCAGCACAGCCCAGACCATGCGGCACCTCCGTGTCGAGGTCATGGAGCTGTGCGAGGGTGCCGGACTGTACCAGATCGACCTGCTCAACGGATCAAAGGAGCGTGTCAGCGAAGCCGAGTATTGGGCACGCAGGCGCGGTCAGATGAAACTTGACCGCGAGAACGCAGCCCTTACCGCAACTGGACAGCAGCCCCGGCAGAAGAAGTTTGAAACCGTAAAAGATACCCTGCGGAAACAGATTTCTTCGGTGCTGTACCGTGCCACCAGCTTTGAAGATTTTTCTGATAGGCTTATGCAGCAGTACGGCATCACCGTCAAGGAAAGCCGTGGGTGTCTGAGCTATCTGCCCGCTGGCAGAACAAAGTTTATCCGAGCGAAACATCTCGGTGACAAGTTCGATAAGGCGGCAGTGTTTGTCACGTTGCAGGCAAACGCCGAACGCAAACCCAAGGCGCAGTTCAAGCAGGATACCATCGGGAAACTGATCGACATCCAGTCGAGGATGACCGAGGGCAAGGGCATCGGCTATAAGCGTTGGCTCACGAAACACAATCTCAAAGTTATGGCACAGACCGTGAAGCTTCTGCAGGAAAAGGACTTGACCGACGAGGACGCCCTGAACCAGCGCATCACCGAACTGGAAACCAAGTATCACGACTCGCTGGCGATGGTGAAAGACCTCGAAGGCCGCATGAAGGTCAACAAAGAGCTGCGCTATCACATCGCAGCCTACACCAACACCAAGAACATCGCACAGCAGTTAAAAGCTGCAAAACGACCCGCAGCCTTTGAAGAACAGCACCGTGCAGAGCTGACAGCGCACCGGGCGGCAGCAGCCTATTTTAAGGCAAACGACATCACCAAGCTGCCCAGCCCGAAAAAGCTGGAAGCCGAGTATGCGCAGCTTGCATCCGAAAAGGCAAAGTTCTACGAGCAGTACAAGGAAGCCAAGGAAGAACTGCTCAAACTGAAAACCGCAAAGCAGAATGTTGCGTCCTTTTTCCGGGAGGAAGAGCAGACGCAGCAGGAGAGATAAAGGAGTGTGCGTATGATCAATCTGAAAATCGACCCGGAGTTCCAGTCCCAGATCCCTCCTCTGACCGATGATGAATTTAAGCAGCTTGAAGAAAACATCCTCAAAGAGGGCAAGCTGCTCTCTCCTTTGATTGTCTGGGGTAATATCCTTATTGATGGCCACAACCGTTATGCGATTCTTCAGAAGCATCCGGAGATTTATTTCTCCACAATGCCACTCCCGTTTGAAAGCAGAGAAGAAGTCCTCGCTTGGATTTGTAAGAACCAGTTGGGGCGGCGCAATTTAACCCCGGAGCAGAAGTACTACCTGATGGGCAAACAGTATGAAGCCGAAAAAGCCGCGCACGGCGGTGATCGCAAGAGCCGCGATGCAAAATCAAGTTCGCTAAAAGCGAACTTGATCGACAACAGCAAAACCTGCGACCGAATCGCAGAAGAAAACGGAGTGAGCAAGGACACCGTTATCCGCGCCTCGAAGTATATGAAAGGCGTGGAGATTGCGGAAGAACTGATACCAGGCTTAAAGCAGAGCATCCTGTCCGGACAGACGAAAGTGTCCAAAGCTGATATGCACCGCCTTGCCAGGACGGCCTACCATGACCGGGCACAAACTTTGCAGGATATTCTGCACCCGGAGCTGAAGGTGGAACCGACGCCTGACGCTGACGGTGTGATCCGCGTTCCGGGCAAAGCGCCTGTCATGCCATTCCGAAAGTTTGAATCGGTTTACGACAGCGATGCTTACCCGGAGGATGTACGGTACGAGTATGTGGCGTTGGAAGAACTCACTACTCGTTTCCGTATTTCATTCAACTACCAGTTGGAGCAGATGCCCGATAATGCACAGCGTGATGTGATTCTGGAGATCATTCACAAGCATAAGGACTATCTTACTTCTCTGGAAGCCGCACTCGCAGATGTTAAAGACCAGACAGCATAACAACAGGCACATGGTATGCTGTTCACAGATGTCCAAAGGAGCGTGCGTTTGAACAAAAAGAAAAAGTCCACAAACACTTCCCCTTATCCCGATGAAGTCATTGACCGTCTGGCACGGGCATTCTACCCAGCTATCCTTGCCTGCTGGAACAGCGAGGAAGGCCAGCGGGAGTTTGCTGCATGGCAGGCGGAGCAGGCTCATCATACTACCAGCAAAGAGAAACAGAGCGTTCCCGACGGGGAACGCCCTGTTGTACATATTGCTATCGCATGTGGATTTTTCAGGGTGCGTCCTATTCGGGGGCGCACCCTGTTTTTGTTTTGAGCCTTCACCGGCTTTTTGAGCTTCAGCACTCTGCTTCCTGAATCAGGATCGTCAGCTGCTTCTGAACGCTGTCATCTGCTGTGACGGTCAGATGAATTTCGCCCGCAGCTTCTCCTGCACGGACCACCGCCATGCAGCAGCCGTCAAAGGTCTCGCTTTCCGGGGTGTCGTAACGTTCCTCGGAGCAGGGGTTTGCGCTGCCTACGGCTTCCAGAATGCCTGCACCCTCCAACTCCACCTTCAGGGTGTGCTTGGTGTGCAGATCTGCAGTGCTATTTGCATCCACGAATTGGATCATCACAAAGGCGGCATCCTCGCCGTTAGCTTGCAGGGTCTTACGATCTGCTGTAAGGGTCATCTGTGCATCCTGTGCGGTGCGCAGCGTGAACTCGCCGTCACACACACCGCCGGTATAGCCCACAGCCTTCAGCTCGCCGGGAGTGTAGGGCACGCTGTAGGTGGCGGTAAAATCCACCACGGTACGGCGACCCAGAGAAGCACCGTTCAGGAACAGCTCCACCTCCTCCGAGGCGGAGTACACATCCACCGAAGCCGTTTGTCCCTCAAAACCGGGCCATGTCCAACTGGAAAGGTTATCCTTGAACATCCAAGGCGTTTTGCTGGAGATCTGACCGTTGTGTTCCATTCGCAGCACTGCCAGATAAGGTGCCTTCCGCAGACCGTAAACGATCTCCCGCAGATAGCTGATGGGGCGGCGGTTGCCCAGCAGATCCAGATCTCCAATATAGGCGGTGCGTTCCGGGTAGATGCTGCTGAAATTGGCACCGCCATCGTAATGGAAGATGCCGCAGCCGGCCTCCCCCAGATAATCGTAGCCAGCCCATGTGAAGTCGCCGATCATGTGGGGGTTCTCCTCCACAATGCGCCACAGCCGCACGATGTCTGCCGGGTAGGTCTCGGTACCCAGCACTGCCTTGTGGGGGTGCAGCTCATGCTCCAGCACGTGGCGTCCGGTAAGGTAGTTCAGACCGATCACATCGCAAGAATCCTCGCAGCCGGACAGCGCCTCGGTGAGCAGGGGATGGGTGGCAAAGTAGTCCCCCTTTTCCCCGGACATCAGGCTCATAAAGCTGTTCAGAGCATTGCTGCCGCCGCCATCGCCGCCGGTTGGGCCGGGCTGTGCCGGGAACTTTCGCATCACATCCCCCATGATCTCCCGCAGACGGTAACCGGCTGCCATCAGACCGTTGAGGGCGTTGGTGGTGTAACGGGTGGGGTCCAGCTCCCGGAAGGTGTTGCAGAGCCGACGGTTGGTCTCTGCTCCGCTTTCCGAGCCCGCCTCGGAGATCTCGTTGCCCACACAGTACAAAATAACACTGGGGTGGTTGTAGTCCTTTGCCACCATCTTCTCGATGGTCTGCTTCCAGTCCTGCTCAAAGTACAGAGCATAGTCGTAGGGATTCTTCCGCAGGTTCCATACGTCGCTCAGCTCGTCCATCACCAGCACACCGTACCGGTCGCAGGCATCCAGCAGCGCCCGCCCTGCCGGGTGATGGGAGGAGCGGATGGCATTGAAGCCCGCTTCCTTCAGTTGACGAATGCGGCGCTCCTCGGCATCGGGCAAGGTAGCTGCACCCAGAATGCCGTTGTCGTGGTGGATGCAGGCACCCCGCAGCTTGACGGTCTGCCCGTTGATGCATACCCCATGCGCTGCATCGATGCTCAGGGTACGGATGCCGAAGCTGGTCTCTTCCCGGTCCAGTTCTTCCTCGCCCTCCAGCACCTGCATAATGCTGGTGTAGAGGTTGGGGCTCTCCGGGCTCCACAGAGCCGGGCTGTCCACGCAGTACCGGAAGGAGACGGTTCTGCTTTCGCCGGGCTGGAGCAGGAGGTTCTGCCGGTCGGTGAGCACTGCCGTGCCCTCCCGGCAGATGGTCTGCTGCAGGGTCACCCGTTCTGTAACAGTGCTGGCAGACTGCACCTGCGCCGTCACATCCAGCAGGGCAAAGCCCTCGCCCACCTCCCGGGTGGTGATACACACGGTATCCTGCGGCAGATAGACCTTGTTTCCCACCAGCAGCCGCACCGGGCGGTAGATGCCACTGCCGGTATACCAGCGGCTGTTGGGTTCCAGACTGTTGTCTGCAATGACCTTCAGCAGGTTGTCGGCACCATATTTCAGGTAGGGGCCAACCTCCACGGTAAACTCCGCATAGCCGTTCACGTTCCGGGTCAGCAGCCAGCCGTTCAGGTAGACCAGCGCCGTCTGGTATACGCCCTCAAACACCAGCGATACCGGCTTGCCTTGCCACGCCTGGGGTGCGGTGAAATGCTTCTGAAAAATGTACTCGCCGCCGGGGTAGAAACCGGTCTGTGCACCGTTTTTCGTGTCCGGGGTGCGGGCTTCGTGGATCATGGCATCGTAGGGCAGATGTACGGTTTTGGTCTGGGTATTTCCCAGAAAGGAATTCATCCGGGAATTGCCATCGCCCTTTTCTACTGTCCAATCTGCGTTGAAATTCTGTCGAATCATGCCTGTGCCTCTTTCTGGTGTTCAGCATCCCACTTCTTATTGGCTTTTTCCACATCAAGGAAAGCCAGCAGCACCGTGATAATGATGCCGATCACGAAGGGGAAGGTGATGTACAGGTTGAAGATCATCCGAATGGCGCTTTCGCTCTGGACCGTTGCGGTACCCACAAAGCCACCCAACTTCAGCAGCCAGCCCACAGCCGCAGTACCGATGCCGCCGCCGACCTTCACGCCCAGAGAGGAGCAGCTGTACATCATACCGTCCATGTGGATGCCGGTGGTGCGTGTGGTGTAGCCGCTGGCCTCAGCGATCAGGGCATTCAGAGAACCGCTGAGGGTACCTGCAAAGATGCCCTTGATGAACATGAACAGCAGGAACATGGAAAGGTTCTTCTGCATGGCAAAGTAGATCATGGGAATGCCCAGCACGCTGCTGATGGCGTAGCCCCAGAAGTTGACCTTCTGCATACTGCCGGTCTTTTTGATGAGGACAGGCGCAATGGCCAGTGCGATGATAACAGGGAACATCTTCATCATGGAGAACTGCCCCAGCAGGCTGCCATCGCCCCAGTAATAGGTGGCGCAGAACACACCGGCACCGGTGGTCAGGTTGCTCATGATATAGTACACGATGTAGATGGCAAGAATCATCAGGTAATACTTGTTGTGGATGAGGATCTTAGCGGTCTCGGCAAAGCCATGCTTTTTCTCCTCGGCAACTGCTTTGCCTTCCTCTGCGGCTTCGCTGGTGTTGCCGCTCAGTTCTTCCTCCGGCAGCTCTTTAACTGCAAGGCAGCTGATGGTGTTGACCACCAGACCAACGATCGCGAAGATCAGAGCCGTGGTACGCCAGCCTGCGGCACCGCTGCCGAACTTCTCCACCATGCCGGTAACGGCAAAGCCCATAAAGATGTTGGTGACGACCGCAAACATAAAACGGAAGGAGCCCAGCTGCACACGCTCATTGTTGTTCTTGGTGATCAGCGCCACCAGAGAGGAATAGGCAATGCCGTTGGCAGTATAGAACACTGCATTCAGTGCCGTGTACACGATGAAGAAGTAGATGTACTGCATGGTGGTGCTGCCAGCCGGGATGGCAAACAGCAAAAACAGGCAGAGGGAAACGCCTACCTGGCCAAACAGCATCCAGGGACGAGCCTTGCCCAGCTTGGAGTGGGTGCGGTCGATCAGGGTGCCAAAGATCACATCGCTGATGCCGTCCAGGACCTTGGAAGCCAGCATCAAAGAGCCGATGATGGCGCTGTCCAGACCCAGTGTTCCGGTCAGATAAAGCAGTACAAAGCTGGAAACCAGACCATAGGAGCAGTTAGAGGCCAGATCACCGGAACCGTAGGCCAGCTTCTGATACCATTTCAGATATTTTTTCTCTGTCGTTGCAGGTGCAGACATGGGGATTCTCCTTTCAAGATGTGCTGTATCATTCACGGCGACAGAATGCGTCTGTCGCTTTACATTTTTTCAAAAGCACTCTATAATAAAGCCATCGGCCGCACAGCTTTTACAGAATGTTTTTGTATTGTGCCTATATTTTAGCAATTCCGTTCACATTTCACAATGACAGCATCGTGTGCCGCATCCATCAGATTGTATCATATTCGCACATTACAGAAAAGGAGACGCTTTCATGAAACCGGATTCCACCAGCTACGAGAATATTTTGGAGGTTGAAAATCAGGGCAGTCAGCTCTCTACCTTCTACAAGATCATGTCCCCGGTGCAGATCACGCTGGAGTCCTGTACCGGTCTGGGGGAAACCGACCAATACAGCATTCAGATGTTCTCACCAAATGGCTGCTGGCTGCATGAAAACTCTATGGATGCTTTGTTCCGTGCGCTCAGCTCCCGTCCGCTGCACCGCCACGATTATTTTGAGCTGATGCTGGTGCTGGAAGGAGAGGTCATCCAACAGATCGAGGAAAAAGAATATCCCTACCGTGCCGGGACCTGCTGTCTGGTGAACCGCAGTATCCTCCACAACGAACGGTTCACAGGCCCCGCCAAGCTCTGTTTTATTGGTCTATCCGTAGATTTTGTCCGCAGCCTGACGGAATCTGCATCCCTGCAATTATTTGAAGCCGAGCGTCATCTGCCGGAAAATCCCGTTTTGCAGTTCATGCTGGCAAATCTGGGCCAGGACCTCCGAAAGGAATATCAGGATCTTTTCCCCACACCGGAAAACACCGATAGCGTTCAAACCCTGACAACGCTCATCGCCCGCATGACCCACATCCTGCACGAACCCAGTGCCGCCGCCACCTATTATTTGAAGGGCGCGCTTTGCGAACTGTTCGATTTTCTGTCGTCCGGGTTCTACGTCACCCCGGTTCACCTGAGCAGCAGCCCCGAAATCCTGCTCTTTCTGCGTATCAGCCGTTTGCTGGAGGATACCGACGGGCGGCTGCCTCGCAGTGAACTGGCACGGCTTTTGAATTACAATGGCAGCTACCTCAATTCCATCGTCCAGCGCCGCACCGGTCTGTGTCTTTTCGATTACGGCATGACCTTCTGTTTCCAGAAGGCTGAACGGCTTTTGCGGGAGACAACACTTTCCGTCAGCGAGATCGCCCTACAACTCAAATTTACCAACCGCACCCACTTCTACGAGCTGTTCCGGCAAAAGTACGGCATGACCCCGCAACAATGGCGCAAGATGCAGAAAAGCGCAGAGCACTCTGAATAAGGTGCTCTGCGCTTTTCTCTTAATCTTCTAACCCATGGCTCCCAGTTACGTTTTTCAAGTATTCTTCTAGATTGCCGTTCAGAATCAAATCCGCATAGCCCAGTGGGTCATTGTAAATAAGATAGTCCAGCTCCGCCCTCTGCGCCACGGTCACATCCAGCGCATCCTCGACCCTGGTGCAGTCAATGGAAATTTTTCTCCCATCTTGGAGAGTCAACTCCACGCACCCGGTATCCATGTTGAAATGGCAAGCTCTTGCATCGTACTTCATAATCATACCCTCCAAATCTTGTTATTGGCTTACGGTCTATGACAAGGTATCGGAGTTTTGCGCCGTCCACAGGAACCTTCGTTGTTGTACCCGAAGAAAACGAAAAATCCGAACCCTTCTCCAATCGGAAACAGGTTCGGATTTTTCTTGTTTGGTGGGCGCGGGTGGATTCGAACCACCGAAGCTGAAAAGCAGCAGATTTACAGTCTGTCCCCATTGGCCACTCGGGAACACGCCCAGATTCTGTTCACGTCCTTGCCGGACGACTCGTTTATTTTAGCAGACAAAAGCGGATTTGTCAACCGTTTTTTCGCATTTTTTCAGCTTCTTTTTTCGCGGACAAAAAAGCGGCGCAGCTTAGCGGAAATTCTCCGCTCCGGCTGCGCCGTTTTGCGAACGATTCATGGAGCGGGGCGTCTCCCCTGCTCAGGGTTCCAGATGTTTCCGGCGCTCATAGTCCCGGAGAGCCTCAATGGCCTCGCCGGAAAGCGGATAGAGCGCGATGAGGTTGAAGATGGTCATCAGGCCGATGCCCACATCGCCAAGGTCCCACACGACTGTGTAGGCCTGCACACCGCCCACCAGCAGCATCCCCAGCGCCAATACCTTATAAAGGGTCTGCCAGAGCCAGCGGTCCCCGAAGAGATACGCCACATTGGAGCGAGCGTAGAACAGGATACCGATGAAGGTGGAAAAGCTGAACAGCGCCAACGTCACAGCGATGAAGATGACGCCGAAGCTGCCCAGATGGTACTGCACCGCCGCCTGCAAGAGGTCCATGCCGGTCAGGCCCGCCGTGACGGATTCCGGGGCCAGCAGCATGACGAAGGCCGTGCAGCTGCAAATGACGATCGTATCAATGAGGACGCCCAGCGCCTGGACCAGCCCCATCTTGACCGGATCATCGCAGTCGGCAGCTGCGGCCGCACAGGGTGCCGAGCCGCTGCCCGCCTCGTTGGAGAACAGGCCGCGCTTGATACCGTTCATCAGAACGGCACCAAAGCCGCCCGCCGCCACCTGCCGCAGACCAAAGGCTTCCGAGAAGATGCTGCCCAGCACCGCCGGGAGGTGGGTGATATTGGTCGCGATGACATAAAGCGTCATCACAAAATAGCAGACCGCCATCACCGGCACGATGACGTCCAGGCTTTTCACGGTGGCGTTCTTGCGCAGCACGATGACTGCCGCCAGCACCACCAGTGCCACCGTCGTTGCAATGGGCGGGATGTGGAACGCATTCTTGAATGCCGAGCTCACCGAGTTGCTGATGACCTGGCTGATGCCGCACCAGCAGATGAGGCCCGACAGCGCGAACAGCACCGCGACCACCGAGCGCCGCAGCGGTTTCTTCCGCTTCCGCTCCGCCCACATGTGGATATAATAGGCCGGGCCGCCGCGCTGGCCGCCGTAGAGCGGATCGGGCTGTCGGTACTTCTGGGCCAGGGTGGATTCCACAAACGCGGTGGACGCGCCCAGCAAGGCCGTGACCCACATCCAGAACACTGCGCCCGCGCCACCGGCAGACACCGCCGCCACAACGCCCACCAGATTTCCCATGCCCACGCGGGTGGCCGTGGAAACGATGAGGGTCTGGAACGACGAAAGGCTGTCCCTGCTCTGGTTTTTCTCGCAGACGGCCGAGATCATATCCCGGAACAGCCGCACCGGCAGCAGACGCGTCCGCAGGGTGAAGAACACCCCCGCCGTGAGCAGCAGCACCACCATCAGCGAGATCCCCACGCCGCCCGCAATGGGCAGCACAAACAAATCGCCCCAGAGAAAACGATAGACCGTTTCAATCAAATGAATCAACTGGGTCTCCTCCTGTGTTTTATACTTCGTACTTTATTATACTGGTTCAGTTCAGTTTTGTAAATCGGAAAAAACAGCAGACAGCCCGGAGCAGGTCGTCTCCGGGCTGTCTGCTGTTTATGATATGGAAGGAGAATTCGGAACGGTCGTAATTCGTTTGCGTGCAGCCGTGCTGCATTGCCGATTGTAGGGAGATGGGCCTCGCGTTGCACGAATCGTTTGCCATGCGATATGGCGAATGCTCGTTTGGGGCTTTCGTGCGGGAAGCGGAAGCAGCGCCCTCTTGCGGTGCCCTGCATCCGCTTCGGCCCTTGGACGGGCCTCGCGTCTTGCAGACCGCTGCGCCAAAAATTTCTCCCTGTTTCTGCCGCTGGCAGTGGTCGAAATTTTAGCCTTTTACGCCGCCCAGTGCCACGCCGCGGACGATGAACTTCGAGAGCAGCAGGTAGACGATGATCACGGGCAGGATGGCGATGGCGACCATCATATACACCTTGCCCATATCGAACTTCAGGAAGTCTGCACTGCGCAGCTGCGCAATCAGGATGGGCAGGGTCTTCTTATCGGCGGTATCCAGGACCAGAGCGGGGATGAAGTAATTGTTCCAGCTGGACACGAAGGCGAAGATGGCCTGCACCGCCAGCGCGGGCTTCATGATGGGGAGCACGATCTTATTGAAGGTATAGAACTCTCCGGCTCCGTCGATGCGGGCCGCTTCCACGATCTCCATCGGCAGGCTGGCGTCGAGGTACTGCTTCATAAAGAAGAAGACGGCAGGCGCTGCGATGCTGGGGATGATGAGCGGGAGGAACGAGTTCTTCAGGCCCATCTTCGTGATGAGCTGCAAAAAGCCCAGGGCCGACACCTGCGTCGGCATGGTCATAATGAGCAGGATGATGGCGAACGCCACCTTCTTGAACCGGAAGTTGTAGGCATAAATGCCGTAAGCCGTCAGGGCCGAGAAGTAGACGCTGAGCGCAGCCGAACAGGCCGAGACGATCAGGCTGTTCCGCACACCGGTCAGCACCGGGATGTTCGCGTCGTTCAGCACGTTTTTCAGGTTGGTCATCAGGGATTTGCCGGGGAGCAGCGAAAAGCCTTTCTGGATCTCAAAGTGGGTACGGGTGGAGTTGATGACCAGCACATAGAAGAAGAACAGGCACAGAAAGCTGATGAGCACCAGCGCGATGTAGCACCCGGTGCGGCGGGCAGCCAGTGTGGCTTTTTCCGACTTTGTCGATGCAGTGTGAGCCATTACTTCTTTCCTCCTTTCAGAGCCTTGCGCTCTGCCTTGCTGCGGCCATCGTCTTCCCTGGTCAGGCTCACGTAAACGACGACGCAGAGCACTGCGCAGACGAGGAACAGCACCACAGACACCGCGCCTGCCATGCCGTAGTTCTTGCTGAACAGGTGGTTGTTCAGGTACATGATCATGGTGGTGGAGGTGCGGTCCGGGCCGCCCTTACCGTTGGTCAGGATCTGCGGCACATCGAACATCTGCAAGCCGCCGATCATCGAGGTGATCATGACGTAAACGAGGATGGGGCGGATGAGCGGGATGGTGATCTTCCAGAACATCTGGTTCGGGGTGCAGCCATCCAGCTCAGCGGCCTCATACAGGGTGGGGTCCACGCCCATGATGGCGGCCATCAGCATGATGGTGGTGTTGCCGAACCACATCAGGAAGTTCATCAGGCCGATCAGACCGCGGTTGCCCCAGACCGTGTTCAGGAAGCTGAACGGCTGCTTGAGGATGCCCATGCCCATCAGCGCCGCATTGACGGGGCCGTTGTCCGAGAAGAGGGCGAAGAACAGCATGGCGAACGCCGATGCCATGATCAGGTTGGGCATGTAGATGACCGTCTTGAAGAAGGTCTGGCCCTTCAGCTTGAGGCGCAGGTCGGTGAACCAGGCCGCCAGCAGCAGGGAGATGGCGATCTGCGGGATGAAGCCGATGATCCAGAGCAGCAGAGTGTTGCTGAAATATTTGGGCAGGTCTGTTGCAAACAGGGTCACGTAGTTCTTCAAGCCCACAAAGTTGGGTCCGATGATCTTCAGACCGCTGCGGTAATATTCAAAGAAGCTGTAATAGATGGTGGATGCCAGGGGGATCAGCTGGAATACCGCGAAAATGAGAAAGAACGGTGCGATGAAGATGTAGCCCCATTTCGCGTAGCTGATCGACCCTTTCTTTTTTGTTTTCTCTCCCATGTGACTGCCTCCTGACGGATGTTTCCGAAAAAAAGGGAGCGGGCGGGGCACTGCGCCCGGCCCGCCCCCCTGATCTCAGTTGTGTGCGAGTGCGTCTGCCTTATGCGGGCCAGACAACGTCGGTCAGCTCCGGATACTTCTCCTTGATGGCGGTCTCGAAGTTTGCCTTTGCGGTATCTTCATCCACGTTGCCGGTGAAGTAATCCTTGAAGGCGGTCTGGAAGCTCTCGTTCAGGCCCTGGTCATACGGGCCGGCGTTGGACATGTCGATCTTCTTGGCTGCCTCTGCGAACAGCGCGATGTGGTTCTGGCCGCCCAGGAAGTCGGACTTGTAATCGCTGCTGGCGATCTCTTCCATGGCCTTTTCGTTGTTGGTGTAGTCCTGGGTATCCAGAGTGATCTGCTTCATGATGGCCTCATCGCAGGTCAGCTTCTGCATGACATCCTTGATGGTGTCGAGGTTGTCGCTGCCGGCTGCGCCGCAGATCCAGGTACCGCCCCAGTAATACGGCTGAGGGCCTTCGCAGACTGCGTAGTCACCGTAGATGCCGTTGCCGACCTCTTCCTTGCCGCCCTCAGAAGTAGGCGTCTCCAGAGAGTTGCCCAGCAGGGTGAAGTTGATGCCCCAGGTGGAGTAGAAGAAGCCGAAGACCTTGCCGTTGGGGCCCTGGTCGGATGCCCACTGGCTGTCCCACAGGCTGGACTTGTTGTTGTAGCCCTTGTCGGTGTACTCCTTGGTCTGATCGACCCACTTCATGATGTTCTCATCGACGGTGACGGTGGTGCCGGTGACCCAGGGCGCTGCCACGTTGTTGGAGAAGGTGCGGTATGCATCATCGAAGCCGGACAGCATCTTGTAGCCCTTGGCAGATGCCTGTGCAGCGACGTCGTTGAACTTGTCCCAATCGGACAGGTAGGTCTGGACTTCGGTGGGATCATCGGTGCCCAGAACATCCTTTGCGATGCTGCGGCGGTATGCGAACAGGCCCGGCGTTGCCTGCCAGGTGGTGCCGCGCTGGCTGCCATCGACGGTGACGATGTCCTTGGTGTACTGATACTGACCCGCCAGGTCGGCGTCGGTCAGGCCGATGTCCTTCTTGACATCCAGAACGTAATCGGAATCGACATACTTCAGCGCGTAGTCGGCCTCGATCAGGAAGATATCGATCTTATCATCATCGGCTGCGGAGTCCTGGCTCAGCAGGGCCTCGTCCAGCTTGTTCTGATAGTTGTTGTTCTCGTTGGCATTGATGGTCCACTTCACGGTCGTGCCATCCTTCAGGGTGGTGGTGGACTTATCCGATGCGATGGCGGAGACTTCGGGGTAATAATCGTTGAAGCGGCTCTGGAATTCGTCGTTCCAGCACCAGATGTTCAGCACCTTGCCCTGTGCGGCAGGCCCGGCTGCGGCAGAAGAAGCGGCTGCAGAGGAGGCTGCGGTCGAGCTGGCAGTGGAAGAACTGCCGCCGCATGCAGAAAGCGCTGCGGTGATGGCGACTGCACCAGAAGCGACCAGGAAATTACGACGCGAAATCTTTCTCATAGTAGAAAACCTCCTTCAATGGTTCTCATGCAAACGAAATCCGATTTGTTTTATCAAAGCTCCGGTCCGCCCGGAGCCGAGGAACTAGGTTTGGGCCGGTCGGCCGACGGAGTCGCCTTCCAGCAGCTTGCCGGTCACGAGCAGCTGCTCGGCCAGCGTCACACGCGGGTGCTCGATCATCTGCACCAGCTTGTCTGCGGCGGTGCGCCCCAGCATCATGGTGTTCTGCTGGTAGGTCGCCAGCTGCGGCTTCATGACGCGGGAGAGGTAGATGCCGTCGTAGCCCATCACGGAGATGTCCTCCGGGATGCTCAGCCCCGCCTCCGCGATGGCATTGTAGCCGCCCATGGCAGAGAAGTCATCGGGGAAGAGGATGCAGGTGGGCCGCTGCGGAAGCGCCAGCAGTGCTTTCGTTTCCTGTGCGCAGCGGGCGGCGTCGTGGTAGATGCCCTCCCGCACATACACATCCGGAACTTCCAGCCCCAGCTCATCGCAGCTCTTGTAGAAGCCCGCCAGACGGTTCTCGGTAACGGCGGTCCGCTCGCCATGGATGAAAGCGATGCGGCGGTGGCCCTGACTGTATGCCGTGCGGACCAGCGCCGAAAGGCCGGCCACGTTGTCCGAAAGGACTGCCATCCGGTTGTTGAACACATGGTCGATCGTGACGACCGGCACATCGCTGTTCACCAGCTCGATCACCTGCGGGTCTGTGAAATCCACACAGGCGATCACGGCTCCGTCCACCCCGCGGTAGTGGCAGTGCTCCAGATAGGTCATCGTCTTGCCGCCGAGGTTCCGGTTGATAAAGGTGATATCGTAGCCCAGCTGCTCGACCCGGACTTTGAAGCTGTCCAGCACAGCGGAGAAGTATTCGTGTGCCAGGCCGCTCTGCCGTTCGTCCACGAACAGGACGCCGATGTTATAAGTACGGTTGGTCTTCATGGAGCGGGCCGCCATATTGGGAACATAGCCCATCCGGCGAGCCGCCTCCCGAACACGGGTGCGGGTGGCCTCGGAGATATCCGACTGGCCGTTGAGCGCCTTGCTCACCGTGGCCACCGAGACCCCGCATTCCTGCGCCAGATCTTTCAGGGATGACATTTCGTCGTCCTCCTCTCAGGAACCGATTGGCTCTGAACGAATCCTAAATCGTTTTCGCAACTTCAATATAGCGCATTTCGCATCAAAAATCAAGCGCAAACGAAAATCTTTTGTGTCGATTGCCATGATTTTGGCGGTTTGTTCGATTTTCGGCGAATCAAATTATGCAGTTTGCTCTATTTTCGCTCTCTTTCGCTCATTTTCGAATATTTTTTCGCTTCCTGCTTTCGTATCAGTGGGGACATTCTGGCAGGATCTTATTATTACTTTAGAATGGGGATTTTCGTTCCCAGTTTGGAGCCTGTGGGCCGGTTCTAAAAGGCGCAGCGCTTCCCCCGCCCCGCCTGCTTCACATGAAAAAAGTTCGTTCTCTCTTCAAAATCATTACAAAATCCTTACAATTTCGCCGAAATCAGCTTCCTGCCCGGTGCGTTGTATATTTCATAAAACCACTTGAATTTCGCTGTGGAATCGGTTATGCTTAAAGCAGCGTAATCGTTCTCTCTTTTCTTGCAGCGCGTTCTTAATCGTTTTCGCTTTTCTGATGGTTGCAGCGCGTTTCCTGTTTTTGCAAAGGAGGAACTGATCGTATGAAATTCGGACATTTTGATGATGTGCATCGGGAATACGTGATCGACACGCCCCGCACGCCCCTGCCCTGGATCAACTATCTGGGCAGTGAGGACTTCTTCAGTCTGGTGTCCAACACCGGCGGCGGCTACAGCTTTTACCGGGATGCGCGGCTGCGCCGCATCACCCGTTACCGCTACAACAACTCTCCGCTGGATATGGACGGCCACCGCATCTACATCAACGACGGCGGCACGATCTGGAACCCCGGCTGGCAGCCCACCAAGACCGAGCTGGACGCCTACAGCTGCCGCCACGGTCTGGGCTACACCATCCTGACCGGTGAGAAGAACGGCATCCGCGCCCAGCAGGAGCTGTTCGTCCCGCGCGGCGACGCCTGCGAGATTGACCGCCTGACGCTGGAAAACAAGACCGGCACCCCCCGCACGCTGGATGTGTTCAGCTACGTGGAGTTCTGCCTGTGGGACGCCATGGACGACAGCTCCAACTTCCAGCGCAACTTCTCCACCGGCGAAGTGGAGGTCGTGGGCAGCGCCATCTACCATAAGACCGAGTACCGCGAGCGCCGCGACCACTACGCAGTGTTCTGGGCCAACACCCCGGTCACCAGCTTCGACACCGCCCGCGACGCCTTCTGCGGCGTATACGGCGGCCCCGCCGAGCCGGAAGCCGTCAAGGCGGGCCGCTGCTCCAACAGCATCGCCCACGGCTGGGCCCCGGTCGGTGCCCACCACTTCCACCTGACCCTGGAAGCCGGGGAGACCCGGACCATCCTCTTCGGTCTGGGCTATATTGAGAATCCCATGGACGAAAAGTTCACCGCCCCCGGCGTCATCAATAAGACCCGCGCCGAGGCCATGATGGCCCGCTATGCCACCGACGCCCAGGTGGACGAGGCCCGCAGAGCGCTGGCCGACCACTGGGACAAGCTGCTCTCTACCCTGCAATTGCACTCCGGCGACGAGAAACTGGACCGGATGGTCAACCTGTGGCACCAGTACCAGTGCATGGTCACCTTCAACATGAGCCGCTCGGCCAGCTACTACGAAAGCGGCATCGGCCGCGGGATGGGCTTCCGCGACAGCTGCCAGGATCTGCTGGGCTTCGTCCACATGATCCCGGAGCGCGCCCGCGGCCGCATTCTGGATATCGCCGCCACCCAGTTCGAAGACGGCAGCGCCTACCACCAGTATCAGCCTTTGACCAAAAAGGGCAACCGCGATGTTGGCACCGGCTTTAACGATGACCCGCTCTGGCTCATCGCAGGCACCGTTGCCTATCTCCGCGAGACCGGCGACTGGTCCATTCTGGACGAGTCCGTCGCTTTTGACAACGATGTGAGCAAGGCACAGCCTCTCATGGAGCATCTGCGCCGCAGCTTCCGCTTCACCCGCACCCACCTCGGCCCCCACGGCCTGCCCCTCATCGGCCGCGCCGACTGGAACGACTGCCTGAACCTGAACTGCTTCTCCGAGCACCCCGGCGAGAGCTTCCAGATCACCGGCCCCAGCGAAGGCCCGGTGGCCGAAAGCGTTTTCATCGCGGGCATGTTCGTCAAGTACGGCAGCGAGTACGCCGACCTGTGCGACCACCGCAGCCTCCCGGAGGAGGCCGCCGAGGCCCGCGCCGCCATCGCGGAAGTCGAGCAGGCCGCTCTGACCGCCGGCTGGGACGGTGCCTGGTTCCGCCGCGCCTACGATGCCTTCGGCCAGCCCATCGGCAGCAAGGAATGCGACGAGGGCCAGATCTTCATTGAGCCGCAGGGCATGTGCGTCATGGCGGGCATCGGCAAAACGACCGGTCAGGCCGAGCAGGCGCTGAGGAGCGTGGAAGAGCGGCTCGACACCCGGTACGGCGTCGTTCTGCTCCAGCCCGCCTACACCACCTACCGCCTCAACCTCGGCGAGATCTCCAGCTACCCTCCGGGATACAAGGAGAATGCAGGCATCTTCTGCCACAACAATCCGTGGATCAGCTGCGCCGAGACTGTGCTTGGCCACGGCGACCGCGCCTTTGAGGTCTACAAGAAGACCTGCCCCGCCTACATCGAGGACATCTCGGAGATCCACCGCACCGAGCCGTATGTCTACAGCCAGATGGTCGCCGGCATCGACGCCCCGACCTTCGGCGAGGCAAAGAACAGCTGGCTGACCGGCACCGCCGCCTGGACCTTCTTCAACGTCAGCCAGTACATCCTCGGTGTGCAGCCCACGCTGGACGGTCTGAAGATCGACCCCTGCATCCCACACACGCTGCCCGGCTTCACCGTCACCCGCCGCTACCGCAGGGCCGTGTACCACATCCGGGTCGAGAACCCCGACGCCGTGCAGAAGGGCGTGAAGCGCGTCACCGTCAACGGTTCTCCCATCCTCGGCAATGTGCTCCCCATCGCCGCCCCCGGCGAAACCGTGGAAGTCACGGTGGTCATGGGATAAGTTTTGGATAGACAAACCCCCGGCCAGAGAGACGAACATCTCTGGCCGGGGTTTTTTTGCGCTTTCTTACCAGCGTGTCATATTCTTTTCAAACTTGGCGGTATACGCTTCTTTCAGTTCCCGCCCACTGATTCCATAACACAGCAGGACATCGTTGTAATACATGAGCACATCCGCCATTTCTTCCACAAGATGCTGCCGTATCGCTGCATCCTCAACAGCAGTTCTGTCTCCGTTTTTCTTGATGATGTCGATGACCTCTCCCACTTCACCGAGCATCCACAGCAATTTATGTTTGCCCGCTTCCGGGCCGATCAGCTCCCACTTGTCTTTGTATTTTTCCTGTAGGGCCTGCTGCATTGCAAGCATCTCTTCTATCGTAAAATCGCCCATTCGCTCCTCCGTAAATTCAATCACACTTCTCGTTTCACCCAGTGTCAGGTAAACCGTTTACTGTCCATTTGACGTTCCAATTCGCGTTTTGAATAATGTTCTTTTACACAAAGAGAAAGATAAAAATGCCGTTCTTCTGCGGATTTGGAACCAGACATAATCAGCAGATGATTCGCCCAGCTGACTTGTGTCACCAGTGGTGACACAAAGACTATCGTTCTCCCCCATCCAAAAACGCATCTGCCTGCCGCAGTATTTCACGGGTCGAATCAAAGGTCAATGCTTCCACGGCGTTTTCAAACGGCAGCCATTGAATTGCTCTGACCTCTTTCTCCTGCGCTCTCGCATCCGTATGCTCTGCATATGCCAGAAAGAGCACCACGGTTTTCATGCAGTCCATCCTGGGAGAATACGCGATGGTTTTCCGAAACCCTTCCACAAACTCCACTTCGAGGTTGGTCTCTTCCCGTATCTCCCGTATCGCTGTTTCATGTTCCGATTCATCTTGTTCAACATGGCCTTTGCAAAGGGACACATGCCCTTTCTGCATCTGCTCCACAAGGTAAAGCCTCATTCCATTCTGCACGGTATAGATCACTGCACCGCAGCTTTTTTCGTATTTCATTGCGAAGTGCTTCCTCTCAGCCGCCGTATTGTCCCGCTTCACTCTTCATCCAGCGCCCAATGATACGCACACCGCACGGCCTTGTTCCAGCCCTTGATGCGCCTGGTGCGCTCCTCGGCCGAGATATCCGGCAGGAAGGTGCGGTCCACCGACCAGTTCCGGACCACCTCGTCGGTGGACTGCCAGTAGCCCACGGCCAGACCGGCAAGGTAGGCCGCGCCGAGAGCGGTCGTTTCCACGCAGCAGGGGCGCTCCACCGGCAGGCTGCTGATGTCGGCCATGGTCTGCATCAGGTAGTTGTTGGCGCAGGCACCGCCGTCCACCTTCAGGGCCTTCATGGCGATGCCGGAGTCGGCCTCCATGGCGTGGAGGACATCGTTCACCTGATAGCACAGGCTGTCCAGTGTCGCACGGATGATGTGATTTTTGTTGCAGCCGCGGGTCAGGCCAACGATGGTTCCGCGGGCGTACTGATCCCAGTGGGGCGCACCGAGGCCGGTGAAGGCGGGCACCACATAACAGCCGTTGGTGTCCTTCACCTTCCGGGCCATATACTCGGAGTCGCGGGCTTCTTCCAGCAGCCGCAGCTCGTCCCGCAGCCACTGGATGGCCGCACCGGCCACGAAGATGGAACCTTCCAGCGCATAATTCACGCTTTTTCCGCTGCTGCACGCAATGGTCGTGACAAGGCCGTTTTTCGAGACGACCGGCGTTTTGCCGGTGTTCATCAGCAGAAAGCCGCCGGTGCCGAAGGTGTTCTTCGCCTCACCCGCCGAAAAGCAGGTCTGCCCGAAGAGCGCAGCCTGCTGGTCGCCCGCTGCACCTGCAATTTTGATGCCCGAACCAAAGTGCATCGGGTCGGCCTCCGCGTAGAAGCAGCTGGACGGCATGGGCGTGGGCAGCATACAGCGCGGGATGTTCAGCTCCCGCAGGATATCCTCATCCCACTCCAGCGTGTGGATGTTGAACAGCATCGTGCGGCTGGCGTTGGTGTAGTCGGTCACATGGACCCGGCCGCAGGTCAGCTTCCAGATGAGCCAGGTCTCCACCGTGCCGAACAGCAGCCGCCCGGCCTCGGCCTTTTCCCGCGCGCCGGGCACGTTGTCCAGGATCCATTTCAGTTTGGTGGCGGAGAAATATGCGTCAATGACCAGGCCTGTCTTTGCCCGGAAGGTCTCGGTCAGGCCCCGCGCCTTGAGTTCGTCGCAGTAGGCGCTGGTGCGGCGGCACTGCCAGACGATGGCATGATAGACCGGCTCCCCGGTCTCACGGTCCCAGACGATGGTGGTCTCGCGCTGGTTCGTGATGCCGATGGCCGCGATATCCGACGCGCTGGCCCCGATCTGGTTCATGGCCGAGAGCGCCACGCCCAGCTGCGTGGTCCAGATCTCGTTTGCGTCATGCTCCACCCAGCCCGGCTTCGGGAAATACTGGGTGAACTCTTTCTGAGCCACGCTGCACATCTCGCCCGCCTTGTTGAACAGGATGCAGCGGTTCGAGGTCGTCCCGGCATCCAGCGCCATGATATAGTTCATATCCACGTTCCTTTCTTACACTGCATCCCTTGGGCTTCCTGGTCGTGTCTGTGTGGTTGTATTATAACGCACCATCCGCGCGATTGCAACGCACCTGAACCCACGCTACAAAATCTTCAAATTTCGTCTTGACAACTTGCCGTTGTTGATTTATACTGTTTTCACACATAAACGCAGCCATTTCACAACTAAAAGGAGGTAAATCGAATGGATCATTCCCCTTAGCGTCGTTTTCCCTGCACAGGGCAGCGTTCTGCTTTTTCCTGTTCCTGCTTGCACTCGATTCACTTTACAGATGGGAGGTTTTCTATGATCGAACAACAAATCACGCTCTGCTCCAACGGCCGCGCCGTCCTTTCGGGCTATTCCGGCGGGCTGCTGCTTGGCTACGCGCACAACACCGGCGTCTATCGGCTGCGGGTCGTCTGCTCCGGCGAGTGGGATGGGACCACCGTTGCAGCGTTCTGGCATCTGCCCGGTCCGGCCGGGCCGCTGACCACTCTTGTGGCCGACGGGGCCGTCGAGGTGCCTGCCCTCGTCACCGCGCAGGGCGGCAGCGGGACCGTCACCTTTGAAGGCTCCGACGGCACCCGCACCGTGACCAGCGCCAGCGTCCCCTACAGGGTGCTGAGCAACTCCGGCACCACGGACCCAACCCTGCCCGAACCGGGCACCCCGGCGTGGCAGCAGTTTTTGCAGCAGGTCAAGCGGGAGCTTCGCAACGCCGCATCCGGCCTGTCCGACGAGGAGCGCGGGCTCATCCTTGCGCTGTTCCGCCACGCCGTCTACGACAACGGCGAGATGCTGCCCCACTACAACGCACTGGCTGCACTCTGGAGCGGCAGCAGCCTGCCCGATGTCCCGCCCACGCCCAGCCAGCCGGACACACCAAATCCCCCCAACAACGGCCTGCCGACGCCGCGCTATAAACTGGCGGCTCAGAAGACCTTTGTGCCGGCCAACAAAGAATGGATCGACACGGGAATCAAGCCGTTCGCAGCCATCGACACCGGCATGGATCTGACGGTGTACGCCACCTTTACGGTGGCTGACCGTGCAGTTAATACGGTGACAACGTTGCTTGATTGCTTCAGCGATATCACCAACGATCAGAGAGGCATCATCGTTTCAACATGGACCAACGGAACCGTTGGCATGAACATGTTCACCTACGGCAGTCACTTTGTCAAGATCGAATCCGGGAAGAAACTGAAGTTTCTGCTCCAGATCAAGGGGACGCAGTTCCGATTTCTGTCATACGGTTCCATGACCGAATGGAAGAACATCCCGAACTATGCCGCGAACAAGACCGTGGATCGTTCGCTGATCCTTGGTGCTTCGTGGACCGCCGCCTCAGGCGAAACTACGGACGGCAAGGCACGTTTCTTCAATGGCACGGTGTACGACTTCCAGGTATTCGACACGGCGCTGACCGACACACAGATTACGACCCTGATGGAGGCAAACTGATATGGTATACGACCTGAATGGCACCCCCCTGAGCACAGGCGGCGGCAGCGGAATGCTGAACGTGCTGGATCACGGCTTCAAAGGGGACGGCACCACCGACAACCTGGCCGCGTTCAACGCGCTCATCGCCGCGCACCCGGCTGAGACGCTGTATTTCCCGAAGGGCGTGTATGCGTTTTCCGGCAAGCTGGTATTCGACCAGTGCTACATGGAACTGGACAACGCCGAGCTGAAATGCACGGCCAGCACCAAGGTGGACCGGTTCATCGAGATCCGCGGCAAGATGTACCCGCCCGAAACGCCCCAGCAGGACATGTTCATCCGGGGCAACGGCAAGGTCAACGCGAACTTCAAGGCAGATGACTGCATCGCCGTGGCACGGCAGAAATGCACTCTGTTGGACCATATCTCCATCCAGAACTTCCAGCGGTACGGCATCTGCGGCAAGTTCAACGACTCGTCTATGACCACCAGTGACGGTCAGACGGAAGCGAACCTCTCGTATGAGCTGATGGTGCGCAACTGTATGATCGAGTCTTCTCTGGACTACCCGAACGCCGTAGGCATTTATGACACCGGCGATTCGATGTACAGCGACACCGTCATCCTGAACGTGAAGACGGCGCTCTCGTGCAACGGCAGCAGCATCTTCCACAACATTCACGCCTGGTGCTTCGATTTCAACTACAGCGACAACGACACCAAAAAGGCCCTGTTGGAGAACACCGTCTTCGCATACATCCGGGGCAACGGCCCCCGCTTCTCGGACTGCTACATCGACACCTACCAGAAGGGGTTCCAGTTCGGCTCCGGCCAGTATGTCGTTTACATCACGAATCTCAAATGGTACGTTGCTTCCAATACCTGGCCCACCGGCCTGACGGCCTACGTCTTCCCGGCCAGCCCCGCAGGCAAGACGATGTACAAGGTCTTCAATGCGGACATCAACGGTTCGGGCGTGACCAAGTTCAGCGATGTGGACCTGAGCACACAGACGAACTGCCGCTGGTACGGCATCGTGCACAACCTGAGCGACGCGCCGAGTACGCTGCAATAAATTTTTGAACGCACTTTACGATCTTTGACCGAATATCCACCCCTGACGAACCGTGGGCGCGGAAGATGCCATTCCGCCGCTCACGGTTTTTTGCGGTTTTGGGCCGTTTGCCCCGCCAAATTGCGATGATTTTTTGAATACATATTGCAGAAAAAGAGGGATGATGCTATTATTAAACTGTTTATACATACCTATTATGTGGGAATCCTCCGATTCTACTTTTCGCAACGAAAGGCTGGACCCTGTGAAGATCTTATTCGTCAATAAATTTCTCTACCCCCGCGGCGGTGCAGAGACTTACTTCCTCAAGATCGGCGAGGAGCTGACCCGCCTGGGCCACGAGGTCGAATATTTTGGCATGTACGACGAAAAAAACACCGTCGGCAATGCCCTGCACCTCGCCACCACCAATATGGATTTCCACAACGCCGGGCCGGAAAAGCTGCTCTACCCCTTCCGCATCCTCTACTCGTCTGAGGCAAAACGGAAGCTGAAGCAGGTCATCGGGCAGTTCCAGCCCGACCTCATCCATTTCAACAACATCAATTTCCAGTTGACGCCCTCGGTCATCTGCGCCGGGGCGGAATGCGGGGTGCCCATGGTGCAGACGGTGCACGATGTGCAGATGCTCTGCCCCAACCACATGATGATGGAGTTCAACTCCAAAAAGCTCTGCGAAGCCTGCATGGGCAAAAAGAGCAAGTGGCCCTGCGTGAAAAAGCGTTGCATCCACGGCTCGCTGCCCAAGAGCCTCATTGGTGCCGTGGAGGGCACCCTTTACGAGTGCAATCACGTCTACGACAAGATCGACCGCTTCATCTGCCCCAGTGCATTTCTGGAGAAGAAGCTCCTCACCGTCCCCCGCTTCCGGGGCAAGACGGTGATGCTGCACAACTTTCTGAGCCGGGTCGCTGCGGCTGCCCCTGCCGAAAAGGGGGATTATGTCCTCTACTTCGGCCGCCTCTCGGAGGAAAAGGGCATCGACCGCATCCTCGAAGCCTGCAAGCTGCTGCCGGACATTCCCTTCGTCATCGCGGGCAGCGGCCCCATGGAGGATCTGTGCAAAAACTGCACCCTGCCCAATGTGAAGTACGTCGGCTTCCAGACCGGCAAAGCGCTCGAAGACCTCGTGGCCGGGGCGCTGTTCACCCTGCACCTGTCCATTTGGTACGAAAACTGCCCGCTGGCTCTGCTGGAATCCCAGTCCCTCGGCACCCCGGTGCTCTGCAACCGGATCGGCGGCATCCCGGAACTGGTGGAAGAGGGCCGCACCGGCATCCTGAACGACACCTTCACCCCGGCCGCCTACGCAGAAAAGATCCGGGCACTCTATGCAGACAAGTCCCTGCTGGCCGAGATGTCGGCCCACTGCATCCAGAAGAAAGACCGTATGATGACGCTGGAGCGCTACTGCGACCAGCTGCTGGCCCTGTATGACGATGTGGTGAAGAACGCCTGATGAATTGGAATTTTTTCTGTATTATCAACCGAATGTAAAGGAACGACGTCTATGAACGATCTGCTGCGAAAGACCCGGCGCGCCTTCCATCTGCTGCGGGAACTCCTGAAATATGAAACTGCCACCTGCTGTGCTGCCGTTCTGAAGTGCTGGAACAAGGATTACCGGCATGTCTGGCTCGTCTCCGAGCGGGGCCGCGAAGCGCGGGACAACGGCTACCACATCTTTGCCTACCTGAACCGGGAGCATCCTGAATTGAACAGCTGGTTCGTGGCAGACCCCACCCTGCCGGACTATGAGCGGGTGCAGGCGCTGGGCCGGGTCGTGCCCTACCGCAGCTGGAAGCACTATCTGCTCTGCGCCGCATCGGAAATGAAGATCAGCACCCATGTGCTGGGCTACACCCCGGAGATCGACAGCTACTACATGCTCGACAAGCTCCATGTGGTCCATGGCCCCCGCGCCTTTTTGCAGCATGGGGTCATCATCGACGACATGAAATGGTATCACTACCCCAACATCCGCACCGACCTTTTCGTCTGCTCCCTGCAAAAAGAACGGGATTTTGTAGAATCTGCCTATCATTATCCAGCCGGTATTGTCAAACGGCTGGGTCTGTGCCGGTTTGACGCCCTGCTGCGCCCCCACGAGACCAAGCGCCAGCTGCTGCTGATGCCCACCTGGCGCACCTACGCCATCGAGCGGAAGACCCAGGCCGAGTTTGAGCAGAGCGACTATTTCCGGCACTGGCAGGACGTCATCTCCAGCCCGGAGCTGGAGGCGCTGCTGGAGAAGCACGGCTATGAGGCCGTCTTCTACCCTCATTTCGAGGTGCAGCGTTTTCTGAGCAGCTTCCACACCGCCAACCCGCGGGTGAAGATCGCGGCGCTGGGTCAGGCCGATGTGCAGACCCTTCTGATGGAATCCGCCGTCATGGTCAGCGATTTTTCCAGCGTACAGTTCGATTTTGCCTATATGAAAAAGCCCCTCCTCTATTACCAGTTCGATGAGGCACAGTATTGGGGCGTACACCACGACGTCGGCTACTTCAGCTACCGGGACGACGGCTTCGGGCCTGTGGTCACCGAGCAGGCAGCGCTCTTCCGGGAGCTGGACCGCGCTCTGGCCCAGAACGGCATGATATCCCCCTTCTACGCAAAGCGTGTGGACGCACTGTTCGACCAGGTGGATGACCAGAACTGTGCCCGCAACTATCAGGCCATCGTGGAGCTTTTGAACTGAACGAACGCGAAGAGCCGCGGCTTGCCCGCAGGCTCGCACAGGAGGGCAGATGCAAAGTTTTATAAAACTACTCTTTGGGGGATATGGCAGCGGAAACTGGGAGTATCTTGCGCAGCATGGAGGAACACAATTCCTGAAGCGGAAATCGGCGCAGCGGCCGTTCTGGCTGCCGCTGCTCTACATTGCCATGATGGGCATCGGGTTCTGGTACCGCGGCATGGGCCTGCCCTGGTTCATGAAGTACCTGGTGCAGGCCGCCGTGGTCGGCCTGGCCGCCTGTTTTCTGCTCATCACCGGAGACTTCAACCGATTGCCCCTCATCGAGGAATATTACATCATCTTTCTCATCCCCTTTGTGATGATGGCGGCGTGGTCCATGCTTGTCTGGTCGCTGGATTTCCAGCAGCTGAACTACATGTCCCGCGGGTGTTCCACCATCCTCTACCACATGATCTCGCTTACCTCGATGTGCGCAGCAGTGTATCTGTTCGGCGGCAAAGCCATCGACTACACCTTCTACGGCATGTGCATCGCCAATGTTTGCATCCTGGTGTTCGACAGCCTCCGGCCTTACGGCCTGAGCGAGTTCATCACTGGCTTCATCGCCTTTGCCAAATCCGGCGGCGTAGACACCAATGCGCCCATCAAAGCGCTGGAAGTCCACGACCTGACCTTCGGGTTCGGTCTGATGGTCCTCTATTACGCCCTCTTTGAAAAAGGTTGGCGGCGGGTCGTCCATCTCACACTGGCGGCGGGCTTCTTCTATCTGGGTCTCAAGCGCATCGCCCTCATCGGTATGCTCGGCGTGCTGGTGATGCACCTGTTCATCACCCGGCTCAAGCCCAAGGGGCAGAACTTTGTGCTCCATTCCATCTCCATCTTCGCCATCGCCGCCTGCCTGTTCTACGTCTTCTTCATCTGGTCGGGCCTGTTCAGCTGGACGGTGGACACCCTGGGCATCGACACCATGGGCCGCAAGGGCCTGTACGAAGCCTTCACCGACCTGTATTCCTTCAGCCCTACGTTCCGCGGCTACGGCATCGGCTGGGTCACGCGGTATATCAGCATCATGAACGCAGCGGGCATCGGCGTCTTTGGCACCCACGACTTCGGCGGGATGCACAACGACCTTGTGACCATGTACATTGAGCTTGGCTTCTGGGGCTTTTCCTTCTGGATCTGGCTCAGCTGGCAGGGCAAGGTCGTCTGGTGCCAGAAGCAGTACGGCACCGAGACCGCTTTCCTGCTGTTGTACTGCACCATTTATGCGTTTGTGACCTACGCGACCGACAACACCGCCTTTTACTGCTATATGAACACGATCTTCATGCTGCTGCCCATCGGCCACGCCATGAAGCTGCTGGATCGAAACGAGGTGATCTACAACCATGCCATCTCCCAAAACAAACCAACCGAACCGCCCGCAAAAAAGTAAGTTCTGGGCGCTGGTCGAACTTCTCTTCCAGGGGCTGTGGAAGCACCGCCTCCTCTACCTGGCCCTCATCCTTCTGGTGATGTGCTCCACCAGCTTCGTGATGTACCACCTGAAAGCCCGCACCGCAAAGATGATGATCGCCCTGAACTACGAGGAAGCCACCAGAGGGCTTTACCCCAACAACACCCGGTTCAACATCTCGCTCATCAAATCGGACGACGTGCTGGACCGCGCCATCGCGAAGGCCGGCCTCGAAGGCCAGGTCACCGCGCAGGATATGGCTGAAAACATCACGGCCTGGGCTTCCAACGTCAACGGAATGCAGCTGCCTTCCGACACCACGAGCTATAAGATCGCCACCACCTACACCATCACCTACGAAAAGAACGACGAGATCGGCCCCCGCATCTCGGCCAGAGATATGCTCGGCTTGATCATCGCGTCCTACAAAGAGGCCTTCTACGAGGACTATACCTACGTCGAGATGGGCATCTCCCCCGATTGGTCCGAGTGCGACAAGCAGGAGTACATGGAGATCGGCTCCTTCTTTGATAAGGAGTGCCAGAAGCTCCACCGCTTCCTGAACACCAACGCCAAGGAGAACGGCACCTTCCGCTCCGAACTCACCGGCGAAACCTTCACCTCTCTGCGCCAGATGGTGGACAATTTCACCAGCATCGACCTTGAAAAATACGATTCCTATGTTTTGCAGAGCGGCCTCTCCAAAAACCGGGAACGCTACATCAGCAAGCTGGAATACCAGAACTTTCTGAAAAACATCAGCTACCAGAAACTCATGGCTGAATACCAGAACCGCCTGCACACCATCGAGATCTACGATTCGGCCCTGACTGCCGTTGTTCTGATCCCCACGCTGGACACCCAGAACAACTTCTATATGTCCCGCACCAAGGTCGCCATTGACTACCAGGCCTCGGCAGCCGAGAGCGCCAACGACTCCGCCAACGATACGATGGCCATCATCCAGAAAAACGAATACGCCATCCGCCAGATGAATGCCCAGACGGCCAATACGCCTTCCAGCGTTGCGACCGCCGAGAGCATGATCCAGGATATGAAGCAGAAGCTGGAGAACCTTATCGAGACCTCCCGGATCCTCAACAAGGAATACATCCGCTACAAGACCAAAAACTACCTGACCATCAGTTTCGAGAAACGTTCCCTGGCCGACGAGCTGAGCATCAAGTGGATGATCCTGACCGGCGGCGTCACGTTCTGTGCACTCTGCGCCTGGGTCCTCGCCAAGAGCAAAGTCATCCGCGATAAGGACAAAACGAAATGAAAAGCTTTAACATCATCCGATATCTGAAAAAATGGTGGCCGCTCATCGCGCTGATGTCGTTCTGTGCGGGTGTGTTCTTCATGCGCTATGCCACCAGCAATCAGGCCTATACGGCGCAGTCCATCATCAAATACAACTACTCCCAGGCCGAGGACGGCAAGACCCCCAGCGGCGGCGAACTGGATGTTTCGGAGATCTTCTCTTCCTCCGTCGTCAAGCAGGCTATTGAAAATCTGGACCTGACCGTCAACGTGGATACCATCCGCTCCGGCGGCACGGTCACCCCCATCGTGCCCGACGATGTGGCCAAGACCCAGGCGGCCAAAATTGAAAAAGGTGAGGACGTGGAGGAATACCAATCCACCGAATACCTCGTCACGCTCTCGCTCAGCAGCAATTACAACACCGAGTACGCCCGCACCATGCTGGATGAGATCCTGAGCTGCTACTTTGCCAGCTTCGGCGAAAAATACGTGGACTATTACACCATCCCCAACAATGCCTCTGCGCTGGACGGCCATGGCTACGACTACCTCGAACAGGCGGAGATCCTGAAAAACACCGTTTCCGAGATCTCCTCCAACCTCATCAACTGCCAGAAATCGCACCCAGAGTTCATCTCTTCCCACACCGGGATGTCTCTCTCGGACCTGCTCGATGAGTACAACTACGTCGGCGACGTTGAGATCCCCTATCTCTTCTCCGAGATTTTGGGCGGCAAGCTGACGCAGAACCGGGAAGTCCTGCTCAAAAAATACCAGGAGCGCTACAACACCTACATCATGGACGGCGATGTGGACACCGAGAAGGTCGCCGCCGTACTGGAAGTCATCCAGAGCTACGGCAACAAGAACAAGGACGGCTCCCTCTACTATCAAAGAGGAGCCCGGACCGGCACCGAGGATGACGCCGGCGGCTTCGTGCTGAGCGAGGTCTACGAGTATGACACCAAAGTAGACCGCACCACCGTCTACGACACCCTCATCAGCGACTACGTGACGATCCTGAACCGCAAGTCCAACAACGTCATCGACGCTGCCTACTGCCAGTATATCATCGACGTGTTCCAGGATGCAGCCGACTCCACGGATGTTTCCAGCGAGAACAAGGCCTTCTCCCAGCAGTCTGTGGAGCAGGAGATCGACGCCCTGCAGAGTCAGCTGAACTCCCTGTATGAGAGCCTCTCCATCACCATGAAGGAGTACAATGAATACTGCGGCGCGGTCAATCTGGGCGTTCTGGCCAGCACCACGGTCAGCGAGAAGATCAACGTCAAGCTGTATATCCTGCTGGGCGTTGCGGTCTTCTTCATCCTGGGCGTCTGCGGCGCCATCCTGCTGGGCCGTATCCAGGACTTTGTGGAATACCTGTTCTTCACCGAGCAGTCGCTGGATATGCCCAACCGCACCGCCTGTGATCTGTTCATCCGGAACAACAGTAGCCGCGTCCTGCCGGACGATACCGTTTGTGTGGTGGTGGAGCTGACCAACCTGAGCCAGATCAACACCGCCTACGGCCGCGAACGCGGCAACGCGATGCTGGACCAGTTTGCCGGCTTCCTGAAGGAAGCCTCGGCCACCTGCGGCACCGTCTATTACAACGGCGGCCAGCAGTTCATCGGCTTCTTCGACCAGTGCCGGATGGAGGACGCCGAGAGCTTTGCCGATTACTTCCACCGCCTCATCGCGGCCTACAACGCCGAGAGCACCGAGGCGACCTACGAATACGCCATCGGCATTTCGGAGAGCAAGGCCAACAATGCCTATTCCATCCGCGCACTGCTGCGTGAGGCAATGCGCTCTAAAACCAGACAGGAGGGATAATCTTTGGCTTCTCATTACGCACCCCGCAAGGCCCGTTTCGGCCCTTTGAAAAAAATCGTCCTGGGCATCTTTCAGTTCGTGTTGGGGCTGGCGGTGCTGCTGGCGGCCCTGTGGGGCATCTTCACCCTTATTGCAAAGCATCAGAGCTTCGTCGAGAGCTACTATCAGGTCCAGTCCGACAAGCTGACCTCGAACGTCCGGGTCGTGCAGCTGTCCGATCTGCATCTGCATGAGTTCGGCGACCACAATGCGGAGCTGATCGAGCGGATCACCGCGCTCAAACCGGACATCATCGCCATCACCGGCGACATGAACGACAAGCTGGTGGACGACTATTCCGTCGTCACCGACCTGTGCACCGAGCTGGTCAAGATCGCGCCGGTGTACTACGTGCCCGGCAACCACGAATGGCCCAAGATCGTTTTTCACAACTCCCCCATCGGGACAGATCTGGAGGCCATCGGCGTCCACTTCCTGGCAGACGAGACTGAGACGCTGGAGGTCAACGGCAACACCATCGCCATCGGCGGCGTGGCCGAAGCACCCGCTTCCTACGAGCGGTACGCCAGTGCATATTTCGAGAGTTTTGAGCAGCTGGATGCCTTCAAGCTGCTGCTGGTCCACTACCCGGAATATTTTCTGGAGGATGGCTTCTTCTCTGACGTGCCGGTCGATCTGGCGCTCTGCGGCCACACCCACGGCGGGATGATCCGCATCCCCGGCATCGGCGGGCTTTACACGCCGGATCAGGGCTTCCTGCCCACGCTGACCGCGGGGCTGCATCAGATCGGCGACACCTCCCTCATCATCAGCCGCGGTCTGGGCGACGGCAAGGGTACGCCGGTCCCCCGCATCAACAATCCGCCGGAGCTGGTCATCGTGGACATCAACTGGTTCTGAGAACGTTCTATCCTGCCAAATGGCAGCAAAACGCCCCCTGGTATCGTAGCGATACCAGGGGGCGTTCCTGTTTTCCTTCTACTTCAAAGTGTTCAGAACTTGAACAGATTCACGATGCGCTCCCACAGGCGGGTGAAGAAGCTGCCCTCCTGGGTGGTGGTCTCGGCCACAGCCGTATTCTCGGCGGCGGCCACGGTCTCACCGGTCTTGTAGATGAACTTCACGTTGGAAGAAGCGCCTTCCGGTGCACCGGCGAAGCTGGTGTAGTTTTCCAGGCGGCTGGTCATCTCGTCCAGGACCGTCTTCAGGGCGTGGATCTGGTCGGTGTCCAGCGAGCCGGTCAGCTTGGAGATGCCCTCCTCGTTGAACTGGACCAGGCCATCGCTCAGCTGGGTGGCACCGTCGGTCAGCTGGCTGACGCCATTGTTCAGGGTGTTCACGCCATCGTAAAGGGTCTTGCTGCCGGAGGCCAGCTGGGCGCTGCCGTCCTTGGCAGAGTGGGCACCGTCGGCCGCAGTGGCGACACCGCTGGTGTACTGGTTGACGCTGGAAACGAAGTACTGGATCTGGCTCAGGCTGGTCTTCAGAGCGCGGACGCTGGCGATATCGTCGCTGTTCTCGGCCTGCAGCTTGAGCTCCTCGTGGGCGATCTGCTGGGCGTCGGCATTGGTCAGCAGCTGCACCAGACCGCAGATCATGGAGGGGTCGTAGTTCTGCATCAGGCGGAGGGCTGCTTCCAGATCATGATTGGTCTTGGTCGCGGAGAGGTAGAGGGCCAGGTCGAGCTGACTGTCCTTGAAGCTGGGGGCCTGCTCCCAGATGGTGCGGACCATCTTCTTGCGGGCAGCGGCCAGCGTCTTGTCGTTCATGGTCAGGACTTCGTCGATGACGGCTTCATAGTTGTCCCAGGTCATGGGGGTGTCGATGAGGCCGCCCTCCATCAGGGTCTTGTTTGCGGAAGCCAGAACGCCGTCGGCCACCTGCTGGGCACCGGCATTCAGGGCGGCATTGTTGGAGGTCAGGGTGTCGAGGCCGTTGGTCAGCTGGCCGAGGCCGTTGTCCAGCGCGGCAACACCGGTCTTCAGCTGGGATGCACCATCCAGCAGAGCCAGCGTACCGCCGGCCAGCTGCGAGACGCCGTCTTCCAGCTGAGACGCACCGTCCATGAGCTGGCTCATGGCGTCGTTCAGCTGCTGGATGCCGTCGGTCAGCTCGTTGATGCTGTCAAGATCAAAGACATTGTCCGTGCCCAGCGCATCGGGGCTGGTGGCTGCGGCCAGCATGATCTGCGGAGCTGCCAGATTTTCCACATCGGCTTCCACAGTCACGCTGTCCTGCAAATAATCTTCCACCGTGGACAGGTCCTTCGGCAGCAGACCGGACAGCGAATCCTTCACGCCGGGCAGGGTGACGAACGCGGCCACGTTGCTCTTGGCGGCAGACTCAATCACGCCGTGCTCAGCGGTCACATTGGAGGCGTCCTCCCCAAAGATGACGCCCACCGCCGTGATGAGCGGGGTGACGATGGTGCGGTCGGTGCCGTTGACATTCACGGTGCCGGTCTCGTTGTTGGTCAGGTCGATTTGAATGGTCAGGTGGCCGCTCTTGCCCATCAGGTTCTCCAGGCTGTCGGTCACGCCGTCCAGCGTATAGGTGACTTTGGCCGAGATGGGCAGGTCACGGTCGGTGGTCCCTTTATAATA
Source organism: Faecalibacterium prausnitzii (assembly GCF_019967995.1). Classification (NCBI taxonomy): domain Bacteria; kingdom Bacillati; phylum Bacillota; class Clostridia; order Eubacteriales; family Oscillospiraceae; genus Faecalibacterium; species Faecalibacterium prausnitzii. Next base: position 572,875 of record NZ_CP065377.1, on the reverse strand, counting down.
GACGTCGGTGTCGTCGGTGTTCCAGACCAGTTTTTCGCCGTCCTGGGTGAAGGCGGCATCGCTCTCGGTGTTCTGGATGTCGGTCAGGGAAGAAACATCGGTCACACCAGACAGGCCGTTGGCGTTGTACAGATGCTCGCTGACGCTGGTGCTCTTGATGGAGCCATCGGCGTTCATGACGGCGTAGACGTTCTCAGACTTGGCAAAATCGGACTTGCCTGCGGCAAAGGCAGGCATCGTCATGCTGGCGGCGAGAGTCAGCGCCAGCGCCGCACTGGCGAAACGAAGCGATTTCTTCATGGTGATTACTCCTTTTCAGATTTCGAGGCGGGTTCAGGGACCAGCCAGTGCAGGGTGGTGTGGCGGATGATCCAGTCCAGCAGCATCAGGGCAGCGGGCAGGACGATCAGGATGACAGCCATGCTGATGAGTGCGCCGCGGGAGATGAGCAGGCAGATGCTCTTCAGCAGCTCCATCTTGCTGATGGCTGCCACACCGACGGTGGCGGCGAAGAAGGTCAGGCCGCTGGTCAGGATGGACTGGCTGCAATGCTCCAGCGACTGCTGGGCTGCTTCCTTCGGGGTGCGGCCGTAGCTGCGCTCCTCGTGGTAACGGGTGGTCATCAGGATGGAGTAGTCCACGGTTGCGCCCAGCTGGATGGTGCCGATGACGATGCTGGCGATGAACGGCAGCTGGGTGCCGGTGAAGTACGGGATGCCCATGTTGATGGAGATGGCAGCTTCAATGCTGGCCACCAGCAGCACCGGGATGGACAGGCTGCGGAAAGAGATCAAGATGATGGCGGCAACGGCCAGAATGGACCAGACGTTGACGTTCTTGAAGTCCACATCCGCGACCTCGATCAGGTCTTTGGTCATGGCACCCTCGCCGGTGATGACGCCTTCGGGGTCCACCGCTTTGATGGCGGCGTTCATCTCGTCCAGCTGGTTGTTGATGGCGTTGGTGCCGGTCTTATAGGAACTGTTGGCGAGGATGAGCTTGTACCCGCCGGATTGCAGGATCTCGGTCACGCTGTCGGGCAGCAGGCCGGTATCAAAGCCGGGGCCGGTGACGGAATCCAGGCTGATGACCTGAGTGATGCCGTCCACGTCCTTGAGTTCGTCGCACAGGTCGGAGACCTGGGTGGCGGTCAGGTCGTCATGCACCAGAATGAAGTGCGAGGTGGTCATGCCGAAATCCTCGCCCAGCTTGTTGGTGCCGACGATGCCGGTCAGGTCCTGGGGCAGCGAATCGAACAGGGTGTAGTAGACTTCGGTCTTCTGCTGTGCCGCCACAAAGGGCACCAGCAGCACGAGGAAGACCGCCACAATGGGGGCTGCATGTTTGGAAACGAAGTAGCTGGTCCTGGTCAGCTGCGGGATGATGGTGCGGTGCTTGTATTTCTCGACCCACTTATCAAAGGTCAGGATCAGCGCCGGCAGGATGACGACGGTGCAGATAACGCCCAGCGCCACGCCTTTTGCCATGACGATGCCGATGTCGCGGCCCAGCGTCAGGCGCATGGCACACAGGGCCAGGAAGCCTGCGATGGTGGTCAGCGACGAAGCGGAAATGGAGGTCATGGTCTTGCAGATGGCGCTGACCATGGCTTCCTCATTGGAGGAGCGAAGCTCTTTTTCCTCCTGATAGCGGTGCAGCAGGAAGATGGAGAAGTCCATCGTGACGCCCAGCTGCAGCACGGTGGACAGCGCCTGGGTGATGTAGCTGATCTGGCCGAGGAAGATGTTCGTGCCAAAGTTGTACACGATGGGGAACAGCAGGCCCAGCATGAACAGCACCGGGGTGATGGTGCTCTCCAGCGAGAGGAACAGCACCAGCATACTGGCGCCCACAGCGCACAGGATATACAGCGGCATCTCTTCATTGATCAGGGCCTTGGTGTCCTGCAGGATGACGCTCATGCCGCCAAAGAAGGTATCCTTCCGGAGCACCTTCTTGATCTCCTTGACCGCGTTCATCGTCTCGTCGCTGGCGCTGGGGCCGTCGAACCGGACGATGAGCATGGTGGAATCATTTTTGCCGAACATGAACTGCTGGATGTCCGCCGGGAGCATCTCAGTAGGGATGCTGGGGTCGATCACATCGCTCAGCCAGAAGGTCTGGGTGACACCGGGCACGGCGTCGATGTCCTTCTTCATGGCGATGAGCTCGTTCGTGGGCAGGCCCTCGACCGTGATCATACCGGTGGAGGCCAGATGGAAGTCGTCCTCCAATGCCCGTTCGCCGATCATGGAGTCAAGCTCCTGCGGCAGATAGGTGAGGACGTCGTAGTTGATGCGGGTGGCAACGGCGCCTATCGCGGAAGGGATCAACAGCAGGATGGCTACTGTTAAGATCAGTTTGCGCAGACGCACAATGCCCTGTGCGATCTTTTTCATGAAAACCCTCCATTGAAATGTTGGAACAGAATTGGCGCTCAAAAATGACTCGCAGTCACTTCTGAGCAAGCACTATTATAACCAGCTGGCGGAAAGTGTCAAGACAAAAACTGACCAAACGTCAGTTTTTTTATCATCCACTGAAAATTGTCTAACACCGATCGGCTATTTGGGGCTTGCACCGGGAGGAAAGCATTGCTAAAATAATGTTTACACGACAGAACATCGCAGAAAAGAGGAATCGACCCAAAGCATGAATACCGTGGAAGGCAAAAAGCAGGAAAAGCGCCGGGCGCTTCTGGATGCAGCATACGAGCTGTTCCTGGAGCGGGGCGCATCCAAGACCAGCGTGGAGGATATCACCTCCCGCGCCAAGGTGGGCAAAGGCACCTTCTATCTCTATTTTGCCGACAAAGGTGCTGTGACCCAGGCGCTTCTGGCCCGCGTGAGCTACCAGCTGCTGGACGACGCCGTGACGGCCTGTGAGCGCACCAGCGCGCCGATGGATTTTCCCGACAAGATGATCTTCGTCATCGACCACATCATCGAGGCCCTGCGGAACGACACCCTGATGCTCCGTTTTCTGGAGCGCAGCTTCGTCTGGCCGGGGCTGGACAAGATCGAAGCCTCCGGCGAGGCCGAGCCGCTGATGTGCAAACTGCTCCACGCCATCATGTCCAGCCCCGAAATGGCCGGCCTGACCGAGCGCGAAGTCTATCAGCGCATCACGGCGCTGGGCAGCATGTGCATGTCGGTGTGCTACTCGTCCATCCTCGAAGGCAAACCCGACCACATCGACGCCATGAAACCCGTGCTCTACAACATCATCCGGAAGGCTCTGCAATGATTTTTGCAGAAATTTGTAAAAAAGGCTTGCAATCCGGCCAAAGATGTGGTATCATAACCAAGTCGATACGACATCTGGACGGTTAGCTCAGCTGGTAGAGCATCTGCTTGACGTGCAGGAGGTCACAGGTTCGAGTCCTGTACCGTCCACCAAACGTAAAGCCGTTTACCTGAAAGGGTAAGCGGCTTTTTCTTGTATCTACGTGCTTTTTGATATGCAAAAGTGAAACGGATTCACTTTTGCATATTGATAATGAAACGTGTAGGAGGCCCCCTTTTCAGTCGTTTGTAGCAAGTTTGTAGCAGATCTGTAGCAAAATTCGGAGAGTAACGGCAAAATGGCTCCGTAAACCCGATTTTTGCAGATTTTTTTGGTATAAAATTTTATCCTTGAATTTTGTGCAGAATGACGGTGGTGCTTTTCATTCGGATTCTGATGCCGTACAATAAAGGAAAAGATCATGGATGAAAGGAGAAATCGCTGTGCGCTACACCATCCGGCATTTTGATTTGCCGCTGCTTACCTTTGAAGCAAACATGGACAGTGCAGATACTGGCCTCCATTTTATAAAGGTCTACGAAGAAAACCGTTCTTTTCTACCTTTGAATCTGACTGTATCAGAAGATGGTGTAGAACGCTGGCTGCGGCATCGCGCAATTCCGAAGAACCGAGCGTATGTAGACGCTCTGCTCTCTAAGGTGGGGCTTTCTTTGAATCGACCGCTTGGAATTATTGCAGCCAATAAAGGTCTTTCACTCAATGATTGCTTTTGGGTAGATGCAGAGGGCTCCGGTGACACCTTTGAAAAAGTAAATCTTTACGATAACCGATTCAGTCAGGTGCTGGCAGTAATCGCCTTTACAGGATATGGCAGCAGCATACGAACTTCGCTTGCGTCCTGCCCGGAGTTCTCGACCAACGGGATGCTGCCAAAATGCTGGCGCAGACAAAACGGAAAAATCTATCTTTATAAAGGTGGCACGTCAGGGTTCAGCAATTTTGGATTTGAACCGTACTCGGAACTGTATGCTTATCAAGTTGCACAGGTGATGGGCGTGAATGCGATTCGCTACACCCTGACAAAAGATCTGAAAAGGACGCTTTGTTCCAAGTGTGAACTGTTCACCAGCAAAGAATATTCTTATATTCCCATCGGACAGCTTGTGTCCAAAGGCGGAATAAAAGCGATTTTAGCGTATTATCAGACGTTAGGGCAGAACTTTGTGGATGCACTGGAAGATATGCTGGTCTTTGATGCAATCATCTGCAATACAGACCGCCACTGTGGAAATTTTGGTGTGTTGGTAGATAATAAGACCAACACGATTGCGGCACCCGCACCGCTGTTTGACCACGGAAACTCGTTGTTCAGTCTGGGTGGAACGGATCTTTGGGACAACCAGAAAGCATTTGATGAATATGCCCGCACACTGCTTCCGCTTGCATACGATGATTTTTTTGCAGCTGCAAAGAGTGCAATGAAACCTCGTCACCGTGCAATGCTCCATAAGCTGCTGGATTTCCATTTTGACCGTCGGGCAACACGGTATAACCTGCCGCCGAAGCGTCTGAAAATGATTGAGAAAGAGGTTCAGCGCAGAGCAAGAGTGCTTTTAAGGTAAAAAGGAAATCGCCAAACGTGAGAGATTTTCTCTCATGCATTGGCGATTTTTTGTATATCTGAAGCTGTCACACCGTGCCAGTTCATCGGGATCGGTCATGGAATACTCAGTAAACATATTTAGCGCAGAGTGGGAGCCGTACTTTTTAATAGGCAAGATGCCTGTCATGTAGGCCAATGCAACGTAACGGCTTCTTATTTCAAATACGATTACGAGGAAGACTGGATCGCTGACCCGATGGTCAAGGAAATGATTCAGGATGTGGATAAGTCTACCGTTATCGACAGTGGTGTCATTGATAGCCCGGTCTTGGGAAAAATTCCGCCGATTGGTTTGTCTGGTGGTATAAAGACCCTGATTTTGGTAAAGTTTGAGCCAGAGAAAGTGTTCAATGCATCGACTTGTGGTGACCATCACTGACTTAACGGCGTTAGTTTGAGTGGCCTTTCACTATTCTGAAAAAACATCAAAAAATATCTGATGCCATTATAAGTAGTCCAACAAAACCTATTTATACCAATTTCCTTCAGATAGTACCAACGCGGGTCTTTAGAATCACGGTGTTTCCCTCCACGCGATAGGAACCACTGTTTGCGGGCAGAAAAAAGCTATCCCCTTTTTGCAGCGGCATCTTCTCGTTTTCTCCGATCAGAGTACCATTTCCGTCCAGTATCACCAGTGAGGTGAACGACTCGTCATCACATACATCAGTAAAACTACCGGTCATGCGGTCTACCGTAAAGTACTCGCACCGGATCAGATGCCCACCAAAATTATAATCGTCACGCGGCGGTGTCCGCTTTGCAACATCCTCCGCTTGTTCTGTGTGCAGCTGACGCGGTTTGCCGGTGGCATCCCTGCGATCATAATCGTAAACGCGGTAGGTCACATCCGAATTCTGCTGGACTTCGGCAATCAGGATCCCTTTTCCGATAGCATGGACTGTGCCGGATGGGATATAGAAGCAATCTCCTTTGCATACAGGTACTGCATTCAGCACCTCAGGCAGCGTATTATCTTCGATTCGCCTGGCAAATTCCTCCCGGGTGATTTGCTGCCGGAATCCATAGTATAAAAATGCTCCCGGCTCGGCATCCACAACATACCACATCTCTGTTTTACCATACTGATGTTCGCGGTTTATAGCATAGAAGTTGGAGGGATGTACCTGAATGGACAGCGGCTGTGCTGCATCAATCAGTTTAATCAGAATCGGGAAAGGATGAAAAAGCATTCCAAAGCTGCCCAGTACCTGCGGACCTTCCGCATCCAGATACTGCTGCAGCGTTTTGCCGGAATAGGTTCCGTTTTCAATCATGCTGGGAGCAGACGGATGACAGGATAACATCCACGCCTCCGCAATGTTAGCACCTTCGTACTGCATATGATAATCTTTTCGCAGACGCTGTCCGCCCCAGATCGTTTCGCGACAGGCGGGCTGTAATTTCAGTATAGCCATAGTCTGGCATCCTTTCTGTTTTGTTATAGCAGGTTGTATTTTTATGATGCTCCAATGGTTTAAGATGAAGACGACATGAGAAAATCGCTCATATCAACTTACGAATTAACGTTATATTTTTTGCAAAAAATGCAAAAAAGCAGCCCGGATCCTTCGTTCCGGGCTGCTTTTCAAGGAGGAATCTGTTCTGCTGCATCCCGCAGCGTAAGATAATTACAATTTTTCGCTGTTCAGCAGTTCCTGCATTGCCGTGGTCACAGACTCTTCATTGGCACCTTCTACCGTGATGTGCAGTACATCCCCGGGCTTTGCACCAAGGCTCATCAGTGCCATCACACGGGCAGCGTTTGCTGTTTTGGAGCCGCCAATCTTAGCAAAACTGATCTCGCAATCCGGATGTGCCTTGGCAAGCTTTGCAATCTGACCAGCTGGTCTGGCATGGATGCCCAGCTGATCCTGCACAGTATACTCAAACTCTTTCATTGTTCCGGTTCCTCTTATACAAAAATCACTTGTTGGCAGCGGCCGTGCGTGCCAGTTCCATGCAGCCCTTGCCATCCATGCGACCATAGGTCTGCATAGGGATCACACCAAAGCCCTTACCCTTCTGCTCACACAGAGGCTTATATTCCTTTTCCAGATATCGCACCTGCGGACCCAGCAGCAGCACATCCCAGTCATCCAAAATATCCGGCACGGTACGCACAGGGCGTGCCTCGATGACATCGGACGCATCGGCAAACTTTTTCATATTATTGACCAGCAGACTGGTGGACATGCCTGCGGAACAAGCTAACAGAATCTTCATACTACTTACTCCCTTTCTGAATCATGATTTTACTTGCTTTCTTTCAGGGTCTGCACCGTCTGGTACAGATCCATAAACTGCTCGGCCATATCGCGCATCACCTGTGCCATGGTCAAATGGTCCTGTGCGTGCACCAGAATGATGTTTACGGGCACAGGATTGCCTTCGGCCTCCTGCTGCAGCATTTCGGTCTGGGCATCGTGGGCTTTTACCATGGTCTCATCGGCGGCAGCCAGATGCTTGCGGGCACCTTCAAAATCTCCCTGCTTGCAGCAATCAATGGCCTGCATACTTTCCGCCTTGGAATCGCCTGCAATGCCAATCAGGGTAAAGGATGCCTCGTATAGTGCTTCCATATCTTCGCTCATAACGATTCATACTCCTTTTGAGTCTTGCTGTTTTGTTTTTGAGTTTTATTCTCTCTGCTTCCACCGTTTTCCCCACACAGAAGCCGCATGAACCAAGGGTAATCCCGGCATTGGATCAGGCTTTTCACACGGGCGGTATCCTGCATGAAGGAGGTAATGGACAGATAGAACTTCTGAAGCTCAGGGTGCTCCCCATCTGCGATAGAGATAAGCAGCAGCACCTGTACATCGTTTTCTACCCAGCGAATGGGTTCGTCCAGAATGCCTACAGCCACAAAGGTATTTTCACTTAATACCTTGTACGCGTGCGGGAATGCCACAAGCGGGCAGAAATCCGTGCGGGCAAGTTCTTCGCGCTTAAGTACCGCCGAATAGAAACCCTGCGGCAGCGGCATTACCCGGTCGATCTGCGTACATAGATTAAAGATGGCTTCTTCCTTAGTACGGCCTTCCACATGGGGGAAAAACAGCTCCGGCCGATAATATGCGGACAGAAAATCTGCTGAGCTGCCTTCCAGAATGCTCTGTACGACCCGCATACTGGACTGGTTGAGAAAATCCTCTACCCGGATAATGGGAACATTCACCTTCTGGTGGATGGGCACTGTGGAAAAGATGTAATCGATCTTGGAAAAATCATATTGTTCCAGATGAAAAACGTCGCATACTTCGATGTTGTCCAGATACTTGGAAAACTCTTCCTCGAACCGATAGGCAATCAGGCGGGAGCTTGCCCCACCGGAAGAGCACACTACCAGAACGTTCTTTTTTTCAAAGCCCTTCCGTTCCTGCTCCAGTGTGAGTTGGAAAATATAGGCCAGAAACCCGATTTCGTCCTCCGAGACGTTCCGTCCATAGTGCCGATGCAATGGGATCGCTGCCTGTTCGGCCAGTGCATACGCCAGGGAATAATGCTTTTGCACCTCGCATAGCAGTGGGTTTTCAATGGGCATTCCATAGCGCAGACGAATATCCATTGCGACCAGATGCTGTCCCAGATTCATGCGCAGCAGAAAGTTTGTGCTGTAATCCAGCTTGAAGCTTTCGTAGATGGATTCCAGCATATCGTCCACCAGCGCCATGATCTCCGGAGCGATGACCACGTTTTCATCTTCGCGGTCTGCGCTGCTGTAGTTGCATTTGCCGGCAATATTCAAGGCCAGAAACAGCACCTCCGGCTCCGGAAGACGAATATCGAACTGTGCTTCCAGCAACTCAGCCAGATAGTGGGCGGCAGCATACACATTCTCGTTGATGTCCGGTGCGCTGTCCTCTTCCAGCAGTGGAATAAATGCGTGCTGTAATGCGCGGTGAATGGTTGCAAAAATGGTGTTGACCAGATTGCGGAAGTTGATCTCGGAAAAATGCAGTGCGTGTTTGTGCATAGCACTCATCAGACACTGCGATATGCGCTGTGCCATATTGCGATAGCCTGCACCGCCGTCCGGCATCATATTGTTGTAATTGGCCAACACGTGTGCCGTGCAGTTGCGGATATCGATCTCTCTGCCAGTAACGCGAATGCCATAATTCGGACGCCGCAGGATCGACAGATGATACTTGGCCAGTTCTTCCTCTACCTGATGCAGGTCACCGGAAATGGTATACTTGCTGACGTATAACTCCTCGCTTACATCATCCAGCTTTACATAGTCTACTTGACCGAGCAACAGCACCAGCAGGTAACGTACCCGTTCCTCGCTGCCGGAAGGAATAAAGTGTGCGGCAGCATTTTCTCCGCTGCTCAGGGTCTCAAACAGAGCACGGTCATTCACCTGCAGAAGATAGCCATGGCGGGTGCGAGCCAGAATGTCCGCACCATTTTCCTGCAGCTTTTCGCGCAAATCCTTTACCATGCCCTGCGCTGTCTTGGAGCTCACTCCCAGCGCTTTTGCCAATGTGCCGGAAGTGCAATATTCTGTCTCAGAAAGGGCCAGCAACAGTGCCCGCTCCTTCGCTCCTAACATTCGCACACTTCCCTCCATTCGGTGCCTTTATCAGGCGGTAGTACACTGGAAATAAACTGTGTTCAACTGCGGGTCTGCCTTGCACAGCTTCTTCAGCTCAGCAGCCTTCTCCTTGTCATCGCCGTTGGGAGCATTGAAGCTGAGCTTCATCCCCACTTTGGAAACGTACACAAGACCCAGACTCTCTGCTTTTTCACGGAAGAGATCCGCACGCAGCGGAGCATTTACGATAACCATAATTAGATTCTCCTTGCTTATTGAGTAAAGTTTGAAAAATGTTTTTTCAGAGCCAGTTCAGACGGAACGCAATAAAGTAGAACAGGATGAGTACACAGACCGCCGTTTGCACGTATTTTTCCCGCTGGCTGAATTCTGATTTTTTGCACCAGATACGGTATAGTGCATAGGGCGGAAACAGCACCACAAAGGGATAGGTGATTTTTTTGTACCGGGTAAAAACGTGAGGATCGTTGGGATCCGGCGCGTTCAGCTCGTCGCGCATTTTCTGGATGCGCAGCTGCTGTTCTGTGGTAGCCTGCGGGGTCACCTGATAATAGGTGGTCTTTTGCTTTTTCTTTTTCTGTGCTGCCATGTTTACGTCCATCCTTTCCTGCCTTCCGCAGTGTAGAAAGCATTGCGGCGCCACTGTTTACCGGTATTCGGCGCTGTCGTCCTCCAGATCAAAAGACTGCTGCTCAATAGTCTGTTTGTAGAAGAACGCGCTCTTTTTCAGGTGACGATCCCGGTTGTGCTCCAGATCGATCTCCACCAACCCATAGCGGTTCTTGAATGCGTTGCGGGGGCTTACGTTATCGGTAAATGCCCACAGCATATAACCCTGGCAGTTACAGCCCTCTTTAGCGGCGCGGATCGCACAGTCCAAATGTTCCTTGATGAAATCGATACGATAATCATCCTGAATGATGCCGCTCTCGCTCCGATAACGTTGCTCGTTTTCTACGCCCATGCCGCTTTCGGAGATGAACCAAGGCATATTGCCGTATTCATCGCGCATCCGAATGCCCATATCATACATGATCTCGGGACCAATCTCCCAGCCGCGGAAGGGATTCATACGGCGTCCCGGCATATCCCACTCTTCATAGTAGAAGTTGGGGTGGAAGGGGGCTTTGGGGTTCACTGCAGTGGTGCGCCCCTTGACACGGTTAGGGTGATACAGGTTCAAGCCCACCCAGTCCATAGTGTTTTCCTTGATATCCTTCAGCTCCTCGGGGGTTGCGTCCACATGGATACCGTGGCTTTCCAGCAGATCAAAGAACCCCGGCTGGAACTCACCCTTGATGGCGGGATCCAAAAAAACCTTGTTGTAGAACAGATCGTACATTTCCGCAGCTTCGCGGTCGTAGGCAGAATTGGAGCGGGGGTAGGCCATCTCCACATTGATGATGGTGCCAAATTTGCCGCCGGGCTGACGATAACCGCCTTCCTTGAACAGCTTCATCACGCGGTTGGTAGCCAGCGCTTTATTATAGTTCCAGCCCATCCACTTCTGGCTGTTCTGCTCAAAAGGCCAGCGCTCAGAGTCCAGATAAACGCGGGTTTGCACCACCACCGGCTCGTTGAAGGCAAACCAGTATCTTACCTTACGGCCAAACCGCTGGAAAGCAGCCTCGGCATAGCGGACGAACAGATCAACGACGTGTTTGGAACCCCAGCCGCCATATTTGATGAACAGCTCGCCGGGCAGCTCGTAGTGCTCCAGACAAATCATAGGCTCCACGCCTGCCGCGCGGCAGGCATCGAGCATCTTTTCAAAGTAAGCAGCATATTCCTCGTCCACAACCACCTTTTCGTAGTCGGTCAGGAACCGTGCCCAGTTCAAGGAGGTGCGGTAGCATTGCAGACCAATCTGCTTCATCAGATCCACATCTTCCTGATAACGGTCGTGGAAGTTGGTTGCTACAGCCGGGCCGTAGCCGTTGTGCCATGCACTTTTATGGTTTTTGTACCACAGATCCATGTAAGAATCCTGCGTATCCTTTTTGCCGTTCCAGCCTTCCGTTTGCCATGCGCTGGAGGCCGCACCCAGAAAGAACCCCTGCGGCAAAGTAACGTGTCTGAGCATAATTTTTCCTTTCGTCCCGTTCAAAAAATAAAAGTGCTGCCCTGCAGCCCGGGCCGAGCCACATGGACGGTCCCGACGCGGGCAGCGCTTTCAGATAGAAGTTAAGCAGTTCAGTCAAGTTGAAAAGGAATCGTGTGCGAATCAGGCTTCCTCTGCAACGGGTTCCTTGTTTGCCAGAATAACAAACGGGGTGTAGATCACCACGGAAACCACAATGCAGATCAGCTGTGTAATCACTGCGCCGATGCTACCGCCGGTGGACAGCCATGCACTGATGATCGGGGGCGTAGTCCAAGGCATAGCATACAGTGCTACACCTGCAAAGCCGATCTTGGTAGCAAAGTAGCCAATGGTGCCGTTGATCAGCGGGGTGATGATGAAGGGCAGAACCAGATAGGGATTCAGCACGATGGGCAGACCAAAGGTCATGCACTCGTTGATCTCAAAGATGCCGGGGCCGACGCTCAGTTTGGCGATGGCACGATAATCTGCACGCTTGGAGAACAGGAAGATCGCAATGATCAGACCCAGAGTACAACCGGAGCCACCCAGAGACATATAGGTGTCCCAGAAGCTCATGTTGATGATGTTGTACTTGCTCATGTCGGTAACGCCCTGTGCAATCAGGTCGGTGTTTGCCAGAATGGCTGCGTTCAGCAGCGGGTCACGGACAGCCTTGATGATCTGGTTGCCGTGGATACCGATGCACCAGAACAGCTGTGCCACCAGCATGAGGATCAGCAGACCGGGCAGACCCTGCATGACGCTTTCCAGCGGCTTCTGCAGGAAGGTATAAATCAGCTCGTAAAGGCTCTTATTGCACAGCTTGACCAGCGCAAAGTTGACAGCTGCGCAAATAAGAACGGTGAATGCAAACGGGCACAGAGAACTGAAGCTCTTGGTCACGTTGGCGGGCACGGTGTCCGGCATCTTAAAGTCGAATACGTGAGATTTTACAAACTTGCTGTAGATTTCCACCGAGACCAGTGCAATGACCATACCAAGGAACAGGCCGCGTGCTGCGGTGTAATCCTTGCCCAGCACATTGGGAACGGTGACCTGAACGTCATTTACAGTGGTCACAACGTAAGTAGGCAGGACCGAAATAAAGGAACATACAGCCACAACGCCGGAGTCCGGACTATCGCCTAAGCCGTTCTGCTTGGCAAGTTCCATACCGATCAGAAATACAGCAGCCACCGTAAAGAAGTTCAGTGTCGCGTAGTTGGCGGCGGTGAACAGATCAGTGAACATCCCAAGCCAGGACATACCGGGCAGCTTAGCCAAGCTGATACCAGTGGTAGTGGTAGAGCACACAACATTGGAGATCAGTGTGCAGAACGCGCCGGTCAGAATGACAGGCATTAAGGTATAGAATGCATTCTTGATGGATGCCATGTGCTTTTGGTTGCTGATTTTTCCAGCCACCACAAGCAGCTTCTCACTGGCGTTGTCAGTGAATTTGCTCATGTTTTGTCTCCTCTTTCTTGAATTTTTGACCTTCGTTGACTGAACGTCTTACATCTTTGTTTCCATTTGACCGATCGTGAATCAGGCAAACGGAAAACCGATCACATCCATATTGTACATAGTTTTGTCATAATAACTCAACAGAGGAATCTTCTCCAATAAGTTTCACAATTAAAGAACTTCCGCATAGTGTTATGTAAATCACCACGGCACAGGTTAAGGCTTAAAACAATCATTTGAACGCCGACCTTCCATTGCATTAAATCCTACGAACCAATGATACCGCGGGTGACCTGTGATTGCAACGGATCAATCGTCGAATATAGTGTTGAAAACAGATTTGTCGGCACCGGAGTGCTATTATTCTGTTTTCTAGGTTACCTGCAAATGGTGCCTGTAAACGGTGATTTCTGTTTTGAATCGGGCGCAAAGGTAAGCAAGAATGTAGTTGAGTACCAGAAAGTGAATTATGCAAACAAAAAAGAAAGCTGCCATCCATGAGAGAAAAATTCTCATGGATCGGCAGCTTTTCTCTTTGAAGCTGTTATACCTTCGTTGTGGTCAGAACCTCATTATTGACCAGCTGATTGGCCTTGTCAAAGACTTCGATCATCTGGTGGGCTTTTCGGATGGAGATAGACTTCATCCAGCGTTTTGGATTTGGGCGTGTGCCCGACAGCACGTTTCAGGATATCTTTGCACGAAAAGAAAACAGAAAAACAATAGTCAGCAGACGTAAAGCTATCATAATTTGAAACAAAAGCTCTTGACAGAAAGCTATTTGCAAAATATCCTTAAAAATAAGCAGAAACATTGACCTCTAAAAATAAGGAGCGGACGATGGCATTTGAATTAGGCGGACGCGCTGATAAGTTTGGCAATCGATACGAACGAAGATATTTCGTGTCTCTCATGGCAAAGGTTTTGCAGGGCGGCTTGCTGAGTGTACAGAGTGAGCCCACAGGTGACGATGAAAGCGGCACGGATATTATCGTAGAATACCAAGGCGGAAGGAAGGATTTTCACCAGTGTAAGGCACGCAACGGCAGCAATGAGCACTGGACGATGTCTGCGTTAGCACGGCATAAGGTGTTTCAGCATATCAAGGATCATATAAAGACGGAGCAGAATCGCTTTGTGTTTGTGACTGCACTTCCCTTTGTGGCGCTGAATGATTTGTGTCTGGCGGCCAGAAATTCGGACTCCTGTCAGCGCTTTGTAACGGATCAGCTGACGACGTATGGCCGAAAAAATCTATTCGATCAGTGGCGAAAAAATCTTGGACTGGGAGAGACAGCAGCGGATCAGGAACAGTCTGCATTCTATCTGCGGCAGTTTGAAATATGTACGCTCAGTGATGATTCGGTAGAGGGAGATCAGTGGAAATACGTGCTCGGCAGTATGTTCACCGGGAACCCGGATGATGTCTATGATGTCCTTTTGAACCTGACGGAGAACGATAATTATGGCAAAACGCTCACGGCGGGGACATTGCAGCAATATCTGGAACAGCGGGGATACCAGCGCCGGCTTCTGGCCTCCGATATCAATATCCCACTGCAGATCGAGCGTCTGAATCATCGGTTCAAGTCCCACTTCCGCCCCATCGGCGATCATCCTTTCCCCATACAGGAAGCGCACACGGTGTTGCAGACCATTCTGGCAGGCAAAAATGTTTTGCTCCTTGGCGATGCAGGCATCGGCAAAAGTGGTTGTGTGCAAGCATTGTTGGATGAGCTGGATAATGAGCATATTCCGTACTTGGCGCTTTCAGTTGACCAAAAGGTTCCCCAAGGCACACCGGAATACTACGGCGAAGCTTTGGGATTCAGGGCTTCGCCAGTGCTTTGCCTAGAGAGCCAGTTGGCCAGTGGTCAAATGGGAGTTCTCATCTTAGACCAGTTGGACTCCCTTCGCTGGGCGACCCGTTCATGCGAAGAAGCACTGGGCGTCTGCGGAGAGATGCTACAGCAGGTGCAGGCTTTAAGCTGCGGAGGAGACCGGACTGTCCGGGTCATTTTGGTCAGCCGCAAGTTTGACTACGAAAACGATTTGGCGCTGCGCAGGCTTTGCACATCGGCAACCCCTGAACAGTCTGGTCTCTGGGAGCCAATCGAATTGCACGCATGGGACGAAGAACGGGTGGAAACTTTTGTAGGCAAAGAACGTTATGCCTGTATGTTGCCAGCCATGAAACGCATTTTGCAGATCCCCTGTTACTTATACATCTGGCAGTTCCTGGAGGATGCACGAAAAGATAATGCGTTTGCTACTCCGGTTGACCTGATGAAAGAATGGAAAACGCAGATCATTCAGCATGGAGAACAAAAAAACATCCACGCAGATGCCATCGAGTCATTTCTAAACGTTTTACTGAGCTTGATGCAGGAAACTCCTTGTGTCCCGGAAATGGCACTCCCGGGCAACCAGCAGGTGCAGGAATTCCTGATTTCAGAAAACGTATTATACAGAAATGAAGGCTGTTTGGCATTTGTTCATCAAAGCATGGCCGATTACCTGAATGTAGAGTGCTGGCTGCAAGATATTCTGCACAGGAAAAAGGTGGAAGAACTTCTGCCTTCTTACAATGCCCAGGGGCCGGAATATCGGGTGCGGCTGCAGATGCTCTGGCAAGTGTTGCTGCGCGCTGGCACAACATTGTTTTTAGACAGAGCCGAAAGTTTTCTGAGCAGCAAAAACATCCGTTATTATTACAAGTGTACCGTTTGGGAAGCGCTCGGGCAGATAGAGGCTCCCGGAGAAAAAATCATGGCGTTCATTCAGGCGCACTGGAATGAAGATGTCTGGAGAGAAACAATCCTGCACCGTGTTTTCTGGGGGCACAGTGCATTTATTCGGCAGTATGTAACGGCCGGGTTTGCCGCATCTTGGGCCGACCCCACGGCGTTGTGGCTGCTGAGCCCGCTTGTGACGAGCGACCAGACTTTTGTAAGAGAGGCCGTGCTGCCCTGTATTGGAAAAACACCAGAAAACGACCAGAATATCTTAAGGCTGTTCTGGATGCACAAAAATCTGGAACGCCAAACGGTTGAACTATGTCTGCAGATTCTGAAAACACAGCCAACCCTGGGGCTGAATACCAGTGAGTACGAATCATGGGTGGAAACATGCCCTGATAAGGCGGTGGAATATCTGGCTCTTGTTTTTGGACAAACATTGTCACATCAGGAATATATCGCACCAAAATTCATGGAACTTTCCCAGAAACGCCCCAAGAGTGTACTGGAAGCTCTGTGTCCGTTGGTAATTGAGGCATCCAAAGGGGAGGAGGTTTGGATGCAATGGCGAGCATATAATAGACATTACGATGGTGTGCGCTGCTACGTAAAGCTGATACAGGATTCGTTGCAGCAGCTGGTACAGCAGGATCTGCCGTATGTAGAAAACTTTGTAGTGAATCACCTGCATACAGTATCTTGGCTGGAACATGAATGGATCTTAAAAACGCTCCTGCTTTTACCGGAACGAGACGCCACGCTAGCCTATCAATGGCTGATGGAGCAGTTCCCGGAACACTTTCTAGACACAACGAGCCCGGAAGAGCGGATGATGACCTATGCGGCAGAGGTGTTGAAAAAGTTTTCTCCCTTCTGGTCCGATGCCCAATTTGACCAAATGGAGCAGCGCGTTGTTTCCTATCACTCTCCCGATATGCTGGAAAATGCACGAGATCGGTTCAGCTTGAAAGCGTATTGGCCCTACTGGGGTAGCCTGCAGGAAGCGCTTTTGCCCGCGATGGATCCAGCCAGAAGCAAAAGCAAAGCGCTGCAAACTGTGCTGCAGCGTCGGAAAGAACAGGGTTTTGGAGATGTATGGTATAAAAAAGGAGGACTCATAGAAAGCTATATCGTTCGTTCGTCCATTGCAGATCATGCAGAAAAGCTGAGCGATGCGGCATGGATCCGATTGCTCACTTCTGACATGCCGCATCTATCACCTCGTGGTACCATTCAGCAGTACTTCCATCGGCCGGGACTGCAATCCTCTCCCAGAGAGTTTGCCCGGACACTGGAAAACTTTTTCGTCACAGAGCCTTTGCGGCTGGCTGGTATTGCAGAAAAACTACCCGAGCAGATTGATGCGCATTATTCGGCGGCAATTCTGAATGTATTCGCCAAAAAAGAAGTATTTGATGCGGTCGGGTTTGAAACTGTTGAAGCTATTGCAGAAAAATTCACACGTTGCATGACAGCGGAGATGGAGTATGAGCTGGCTTCAGGATTTTGCGGTTTACTGATCAACCACCCGGACGCCCCTTGGTCTGCTGAAAGCTATCAGCGTCTGCGCTTTCTGGCTGTTGCGCATAAAAACCCGCAGGAAAACATGTACAATATAACATCGAGTAACGACCCACAGAACAAATCCTGTCAGTGTCTCCAGGACAACGTGCTGAACAGCATCCGGGGGTATGCGTTCCGAACGATCGCAGAAACTTTATGGAAGTACCCGGAAAAAGTAGAGGATTGGAAGACCGTCCTCGAGCATGGTCTTCAGGATCCGCATCCTTCGGTTCGCTATGCCGTGATAGATGCACTTGCAGCAGTCAGTAGAGTAGACAAGCCTTTTGCCTGCGAAGGCTATTGGGAAGTTTTGCAGCAAGATCCGCGTTGCATTTTACACTATACATCTGGATGGTTTATCATGCAGCTTTACCCAGTCCATCCGGAAGAGTGCCGTGCCTGTCTGATCTGGGCGTTTGAGCAGAGCGAAACGGAGCAGGATCTTGTTCGTAATGCTGCCCATATTCTGGCTGAGCTGTGCATCAAGGGAAATCTCGATGTCCATGCCTACCTTTTCCAACGGCAGTATATGCCAGAGCAGGCCTATGGAATTTTGGATCAGTGTTTCGACGACCTAAACCAGGAGCCTAAGAACACCGCTGCCAAGCGGTTGCTGCTTTATACGCTGCAAAATTGCCAGGAAATCCCGCAGCATATCGTGTGGCAGTATTGTCGGGAGCCTGGGCCTCACGATCCGGACGTTTTACGGCTTTTTGTGGAACGGTGTGCAAACCGGGCTGAGTACGCTTTAATCCATTTTTTTCTGGAATCCAGAAAAGAAAACAGCCCTGCTTGGTGGGAAAATCTGTACACTTTTTGCGCCCGGGCCTGTGCGGATGCAACTAAGGGATATGGCCTTGCCGTCGATGATTTCTGCAAGCTTCCGTTTTTGCTGCTGGAAACAGCGGCTACTGTGCAGCAAAGAGAAAAAGCTCTGGACGTTTTTGATGAAACTTTCCGCAGCAATGTCATCCAGATGGAAAATTTTTTGCGGGAAACCAATCGATAATATAAAAACAGAAAACATCGTGTGTTGTGCATAGCGTAATTCTCATATAAAGCTCTTGCATGCATACTCCTGCGGGAGTATAATTAGAGCGAGGAGGTGGTTCTGTGGAAAAAACAATTTATCACGGTTCGGATCATATTATTGAAAAGCCAAAGTTCGGCTATGGCAAGCCCTACAATGACTATGGCATCGGCTTTTACTGCACTCAGAACCCCAACATGGCCAAAGAGTGGGGCGTTGGCATCGACCACAATGGCTACGCTAACCGGTATAAAATCGAATGCGACGGTTTGACCATTCTGGATTTGAACGCTCCCGGTTACACGATGCTGCATTGGCTGACGATTCTTTTGGAGAACCGCGAATTCGATACTTCTGCCCCGCTGGCCGCAGAAGCCAAAGAATACCTGATGAACACTTTTCACCTCGACTATAAGTCTGCTGATATCATCATTGGCTACAGGGCAGATGACAGCTACTTTTCCTTTGCATCTGATTTTATCAACGGTGCAATCTCTTACCGCCAGTTGTGCGATGCCATGCGCTTGGGCAAGCTGGGGCAGCAGTTCGTGCTGAAAAGTAAAGCGGCCTTTGAACAGCTGGAATTTCTCGGCTATGAGACCGCAGACTCTAAAGAATGGTATAAGAAAAAGGCCTTCCGTGACCAGACAGCCCGCCGCCAATATTTTGACGTGGAGCGCAACCGCCGTCAGAGGGGAGACCTTTATATTACCACGATTCTCGACGAGGAGATGAAGCCCAATGATCCACGCTTACGATAAAAGCTATCTTTCTGCTGCACAGAAAAATCTTGCCCGGATGTTGGATTATCTTGTCAACGATCTGCATTATCCGTTGGAGACGGCATGGCAGTGGTTTGTGACCAGTGAACTGTCTGCCCGGTTCGAGCAGGGGGATTGTTCTGTGTTGGTGGGCTTGTCCGGTGTAGAACTTGCCCGCGCTGTACTGGAGCAGGCGGGCGAAGTCGTGGCCATGCAGAAACCCTCGTATGCCTACGACCGCAGCCCGGAATACTGGACAGGCTGGGCTCTTGCCTATTACCAGTGGCTGACCGGTCTGCGTTTTGCGGAGATTGAACAGGCAGTGTCTATCACGAAAGTGCGGCTGCTGTATACGCCCTACCACGAGATGGATGTACGGCAGTTTGCAGACAAGATGAACGAGTTGTACCGTGCGGCAAAGCCGGAAACAAACCTGAAAGCTATGCGCACATTGGCCGGATTGAGCCAATCGGAACTGGCAGGACAGGCTGATGTGCCTGTGCGTACCATCCAGCAGTACGAACAGCGACAGAAGGACATCAACAAAGCACAAGCAGAAACGCTGCTTCGCCTTGCGCGTGCGCTGAATTGCAACGTGGAGGATCTGATGGAGAAAGTTCCACCGCTGAATTTTAAATAAGAATGAAGCGATGAGACCTGACACAGATTGTGCAAACAAAAAAGAAAGCTGCCATCCATGAGAGAAAGATTCTCACGGATCGGCAGCTTTTCTCTTTGAAGTTGTTATGCCTTCGTTGTGGTCAGAACTTCATCATTGACCAGCTGATTGGCCTTATCAAATGCTTCGATCATCTGGGTCGCTTTCGGATGGAGATAGACTTCATCCAGCGTTTTGGATTTGGGCGTGTGCCCGACAGCGCGTTTCAGGATATCCTTGTTGACGCCTGCGCGGTCACAAAGGCTGGCGTAGGTATGCCGGGTGGTGTAGGGGGTATAGGTAGCAAGCTTCCCGGCAAACTCCGGTTTGCGCTTACCATTTTCGTCGTAAGGATTCGGCTGGATGCCGATTTCCTCCAGGAAAGGATAGAATTTGCGGTTACGCCAGTTCTTTTCATTCCAGAAACCGCCTTTTCCATTGGGAAAGAGCGGACCGTTTTCCACAGAGGTGGCATACGCATGTTCAAAAACCGGAATGCCAAAGTCGAGAATGGGAATGATGCGGTTGCGTCCGGCCTCGGTCTTGCAGCCGCCGATCAGATAAGCACCGGATTCCGTGCGGTGAAAATCTTCGTGTTTGAAGTGCAGCAGCTCATAGATACGCACTCCGCAGGCCAGAAGAGCAATTACCATCTGCCCGGTGGGCGTGTTCTTCTGGCTCAGGATCAGCGTCACCTGTTCGTCCGTGAAAATCTCGCGTTCCGGAGATTTGCGTCCTTCGACTTTCAGGACAGATGCAAGGTTGGCATCCACGACACGCCAGCCAATGGCTGTGCGATACAGCTTACTGATAAGAGTACGCTCTTTTTCCAACATGCTTTGAGACAGGCCGTTATCGGCCATCTTGTCTAAGATGTTTTGAAAGTCCTGCGCATAGAGGGCGGCAATTTTGAAGTGCCACAGCGGACGGAGATATTTCCACGCAATGTCATAGAGCTCGCGAGCCTTATCGGACCGGCCCTTATATTCACGGGACTCTTTGAACATCCGGAAGCAGTCCTGCAGGGTAGAGTCCTGATAGGGTGTGGCCGGACGCTTCATCATCTCTGCGCGGACAGCTTCTGCTTCTTCACGGGTGACGTAGGTGCCAACAGCCTTCATGACTGTAATTCCGGTGTGAGGATCAGGGATTGGCATTCGGAGCAGCCATGGCTTCCGGCGTGTTCCGGACATTCGTGTGATGCTGCCATTGCCAGACGAGGCTTTCAGCCGGGGCGATTCTCGTTTGGCTGGAACGGCAGGTGGAGCTACTGCACCGGGGGATGGCGCTGTGTCAACGGGATGACCGCAGGCAGAGCAGAATTTAGCGGTATCTGAGATTTGATGACCGCAATTTTCACAGAACATAGATTTGAACCTCCTGCTTCAAAAAATGCCCTCAGCATCGGAGGATACTGAGGGCGAACGGTTAGATCAGTTACGGGCGCGGGAGAGCTGGTAGTCCAGGCTCTGCTCAGCCGTGAGCCCCTTCTGGAGAAAGCGGATCACATTGGGGTAAAACACGTAGATACGTGATCCGTTCGGTACGTGACTTATGTAACCGGCGGCTACGAGATTGCGGAGACCGTGGTATGTTATATCATAACCTTCGCTCCGTGCACGGCGAGCCGCACCTGTTAGTGTAAGAAAATCCTGTTGCTTATCAATCATAATTTTTCTCTCCTTTCGTAAAATGATGGAAAGCACAGGCGGCTTTTCATAATTCTCTCAATGGGGAATCTCTGAATGAATGCACAAAGTATTGCACATCGGTGCTGACCGTTGATGAGATTACACGAAGAATCAAATCCAAGGGTATCAAAAATAAAAAAGAGGACATTCAGCAATTTGCAATCCAGTTGCAGGATGAAATGCAAAGTAAATGTTCCGATTTGCTGAAAGAGAGATCGGAACAGCTGTCTGTGAAAGTCAAAGAATATGTGAGCGATTATCAGGAGGGTGTTCAGGCTTCGTTTCAAGAAGCAAATCTTAATGCAGACTTTGATGCTGGTTATGCGTTTGCATCTTCACTTGCTAAAATCGGAATTATCGGAGGACTGGGAGCTTTTCTAGCTGCTGATGCAGCATTTGCTTTTGGAAGCTGGGCTTTCCTCTTTGGCATAGGTGGTCAGATTGCGTTGTTTGCCAATTTCCTTGGCCCGATTGGTATTGTGGCAGGTGCGCTGATTAGTGCCGGACTGGGCATTATGAAACTTTTTGGCGGCGGCTGGGAAAAGAGTGTCGCTAAAAAGCTGGTGAATGCTTATGAAGAAAAAGGTGTTACTGACCAGTACAGAAAAGCCATCAATGAATATTGGGCGCAGACGGAAACTGCATTTGACCAAGCAGCCGA
Source organism: Faecalibacterium prausnitzii (assembly GCF_019967995.1). NCBI lineage: Bacteria > Bacillati > Bacillota > Clostridia > Eubacteriales > Oscillospiraceae > Faecalibacterium > Faecalibacterium prausnitzii. Next base: position 550,747 of record NZ_CP065377.1, on the reverse strand, counting down.
GCAGCTCGATCAGGCGTGGACTGCTTATGTGGAACGGTTGCAGACAACTGTCGATAGTTACGATATTGAGCAAATTGAAACTTCGCTTACCGCGGCGAAAGGTATTCAGAATTTTTTCGAGCATATCCCATTGTAAGGAAATGGTTTCGTGACCTCTACAACTGGGATTTGGAATGAAAGGAAATTGCTATGAATCCGATGTTCAATGAATACAAGGATGCTGGTAAAATTCAGGAAGCATTGCTGATTGGACGCAACATGGTGAATAAAGCTCCGGGAGACTCGGAGTGCGTAAATGCCTATTTGGATTTCCTGCTGATGCTGGCTGAAAAATTGCCTCGTACCGATGAACGTAAGAGTTTTGCAGACCAAGCAAATCTTGTTCTCTCTTTTTATGAAGAAAATGCAGATCTTACGGATGACATCATCAACGACATTCATGTGTACCATAATCGACTTGGTGCAGTAGTTACGGACATTGCACAGCTCGAACAGGAAGAATACGAAAAACAGAAAAGAGCAATCGAGGCCACCAACACCACGCAAATCAAAAAGCTCTATACCATAAAGCAGAAGTTGGAAAATGCCAAGACCCATGCAGAGTTTGACAAGCTCTTGCAGGAAATTAGTGCTGTGGATGCTGAAATTGACCATGATAATTTAACGTCAGAGCAGAAAACACATTATGACCAGTTGAACAAGAGCTGCACTGATACCATCAGTGCCAAGATGCGCCAGTTGGAGTACAAAGATAATATCGATTACAACAAAAAGGCTGTTAATGCATACAACTCTGCTTTTACAAGTTTCAAGAATAATGAATCGCGGTATAAAGATAAGAGCCAGCTTTTTGGCCTTGTTTCCACGACGCTGTTTGCATATGATGCAGGACGGTTATTTAATGAAACCCTGATTTTCTATAATCATGTCTATTCCTATATCTTTAGCAAGCTAGATGATAACGGAAAACTAGAGCTAACAAGGTATTCGATTGAGTGTGAACGAAAGCTGAGGTGAAACTTATGCTGACAGCACTAAGGAACAATAAAAGCTTGACATTCTATCAAACCACAGAATTCAGACCAAAGTTCAGCGTGGATTCTTCTTATACAGGCGGAATAACAGCAACAGCTATCTCATCTACTGCATACACCACTGCTACGGTTACAACACAGTTCAATAATCAACTGAATGCTTTTTTAGATGCTTTCCATGCCGAAAGAGAAAGAATCGCAAATAAAGTAGCAGAAGGATTAGCAAAAGATTCAGAATATACAGGTGCAAGAAATGATGCAGTTAAGCTTGCGTGGGATTATGAAAAAGCCGATGTCGAAATGGGTGGTCGAGGTTCATCTGATTGGGATGATGCTCAATGTCAGGAAATAAAAGAAACCGGAAAAGTTAGAGGTGCTGAAGGCCATCACCAAAAGAATGTAGCAGATCATCCCGAAGATCAGGGAGACCCCGACAATATAAAATTTTATAAATCGAGAAAAGAACATCTTGAAAAAGGGCATAACGGTGACTTTCACAATTCAAGCGATGCACCTAAAATTGACAAAGACAAAATGCTTAAGAAAACAAATAGCAAGAGAGTCTTTAGAAATGAAATAAAGGGCATTGGAATAGCTGCCGCAATAGGTATTGGTGTTGGTTTTACTATTGGCTTTGCAGTTTCGTTGGCGCAAACGGGTGTTACCCCTGATTCCATTAAGTATGCTTTAATCAATGGCGGTAAGTCTGGACTTTCATCGGGTATTCAATCCACCATTGGATACGGGATAGGAAGAACCGTAGGACAACTAGCATCTCAAGCATTGACGGGAGTTTTCTCCAATGTAGGACTTGAAATTACGGAAAATATAGCTAAAATGTGTAATATGGGTGCTGTTGGAGCTATAACAATAGGTGTCTTTTCAACCGTACAGATTGTAAAGCTGGTTTGCAAGGGTGAATCGTTGAAAACAGCGGCTATCCAAGTTGGCAAGCAGGCGTTGTTCTCGCTTTCACTACTAGTGGTATCCATTACTGCACAAGGTATTTTTGGCGGCCCAAGTGGAATCATTGTGTCTGTCGGAGTTGGAATCATCTTCGTAACCTACACGATAGCTGATACTGTTCATCAGCGGAATTATTCGGAAAAACTTCGTGTTTATATGATTGAAAAATGCAAACCGATATTTGTTTAGGAGGTCCTTATGTCGATAGATGACTTTGTCAGAAGTGCCATTAAGCAAGATAAGCGGAATGTTTTTGAAAAAACAAAGCTGCTTTCCACTTGCCCAGAGGTTTTGAAAGAATTTTATCAACAAGCGAACCCTGTGGATGTTGAAGTGACCATGGATGGTAATGCGGTGAGATTCGTTCCGGCAGATGAGTTGGAAACAATTCAATCCGATTATTCTATGGGCAAAGAGCGATTCGTTTTTGCGACTTGCAATGGAGATCCAATATATGTATACGATAAAAAGATATATACCTGTTGTCATGGGACACGCAAAATAAAAGATGAACTGATGGCAGAGAATTTCGCAGCGTTCTTGGATTTAATTGATTAACGGTTCTTCGAGTAGAAGTAAAAAATAAAATGTGCAGGGTAGCAGCAACGCCGCCCTGCACATTTTTGTTAAGTAAAGGACTTGAGCACTTCTTTCAGTGCTTCACGCTGTTCAGGGGACAGACGGGCCAGAAGTTTCAAAAACTCCTGCTGCTCCTCCGAAGTGAGCCGGTTCTCCGGCTCAGAATGATTTTGGCGGTTCATAAAAGATACTTGCTCCTTTCGGCAAATCCTGTTCAGCTATCAGTTCGGCACGAATCTGACGCTTATATTTATAATAGGTATTCCGGGCAAGACCTGTGAGCTTCATGCACTCGGCATCGTCAAGTGTGCCGCCAAAGGTCTTGCAATGGGTGCGGATGATTTGCTTGGCTTCTCTGGCTTTTTTCGTTTCAAAGCCAGTGCCTTTCTTACGGCCAACCTGCTTGCCGTTCAGCCTGGCCGTCAAAAGTCCCTCACGGGTGCGCTGGTGCAAATCGGCAACTTCTTTTTCGGACTGTTCAAAGGCCAGTTTGATCTGCTCCTTTGCCAAGGCCATCAGATACTCGTTGATGCCCTTCAAGATGAAGTCCACATTTGTCCCTGTCATGGCAATGCTGCCGGACAGGGCTTTTTTGTAGGTCTCGGTGTCGATGTGGTGCTCTTTCAAGAACACCAGCCGGATGCCCTTATGGTAGAGGTCTTCGTACAGAGCAAAACCCTCTTCTGCATTTCTGGACATTCGGGACACCGAATCGAACACCACCGTATCTCCTGCTTTCAGAACCCGGTAAAGCTTCAGCCACTCCGGGCGAAAGATAGATGTACCGGTGTAGGCTTCCTGCACGATATGGGCAGTCGGGTATTCGGCCCTGATGTTGCGGATCTGACGGTCAATGCTCTGCTTTGCCGTAGAGATGCGGCAATAGCCATAGATGTTCATGCGTCTCCTTTCTGGCTCAAAGATAACGAGCGACATTTTTAAGACTGTATTTTGCAGCTCGAAATAGCCTGAAAACCGCTGATTTTAATACAAAACAGAATATACGGTATTTTTAATACAGTTTTAGTGGGCATAGGCGGTCATAAAATCAGAAATGGTAGTGCACGGTTTGTGATTGGCGGTGTCCTCGCCATCCAAAGGAGCGTAGTTCCAGTCGGTATCCTCGTCAATATATCGCCGCCCATCATCCGGCAGTTCCAGCGGTTCCGCAAGGATGATGGTGCCCCAGTGGTTGACCATCACGAAGGGTGCGATCTCACAAGGGATGCCCCGGCACTCATCGTCGTGCCGGACATCGTAGGCGTACAGACCATCCGGGATGGTATCTCTCTTGATGCGGATGCTGGTGAACAGCGCAGGCTTTCCGCAAACTGTAATCTCCTCGTAGTGTTCGGTCATTGCATGAAAGGTCATAGGACGTTCCTCCTTAAATTTCAATGATAAAAGCTCTGAATTTCTCTTTGTAGAAGTCCATTGCGCTCTGCGGCAGAGAAGTCATATTTCCTTCGTTGTCGCATCCGGCCAGAAATCCCGGCCCGGCAAGAACATCGGCTCCATCCCACAGCGGACGATTGAGCGGCAGGCCAAGCAGCTTGCCTTCATCGTTGCAGACCAGTGTGACCTCTGAACCGGTATCACTTAAGGCGATGCATTCGATCAGCCCGCCTACAAATTTCTGCATGGCTTCAAGCGTGTTGTCAAGATCAATCTCCTTTGGCAGCTCCATTGGCAGGAGCGCAAGGACTTTGATTTTTTGCTCTTTCATTGTGTGCCTCCAAATAAAAACAGGACAATCCATTTGGACTGTCCTGTAAAAAGTGAAGGGGAGCATCCGAAGATACTCCCCAGTAGATAATTATTTTTTCCTTACCATGCAACGCTTTTTGAAGAATGCGATGCCATAACAGAGGATGTCATCATAGTCATCCCGGAAGTCCGCTGCGTACATCCGGTCATTGATCTGCTGAATGGCAGTATCACAGGCATCCGGCAGAGCATCCAGAGTTTTTGCATACTTGGCTTCAAAAATTGCCACACGGCCATTGCGGATATCCTTTACAATAACATCGCTGCGCCCCTCGCCATGCTCTTTGTTGGATTCCACCACATAGCCAGCACCAGTAAAGATGCCTGCAAGGAAAGCGTGGTAAAAATCCTCCCGATAGTCATGGTAGCTGATAGTCATACGCAGCAGCTTGGTCATCTCTTTTGTCAGAGCTTCGTTGTTTCCGCTCCAGACTGCATCAAACAACGGGCTGCGATTCCATGCCTTTGCACTGTCGTCAAACCATTTGCTTACAGTGGTTTCAAAAATTTCCCGAATCTCTGCATTGGGAATCATCAATGCAGAGCAACCATCCGGCAGCGAATCTGTCAGATCCTTATCCCGCACCTTGGTCAGATAACCTGTCAGATACAGCACACTCCAAAGATTTTCCTCAGAGGAGTGTAGATAATCGTAGGTCAGGTTTTCTTCAATATGCTGAACAATAGAGCCGCCAGCCATCAGAGTTTCAAGCTTTGTGGTGATATTGTTGCCTGCATAGTCGATGAAAGAACGGATGATGGCGTTATCACTGGTGTTTTTCCAATAGCTTTTCGGCTTCTGTGCTACACCATACTGGAAATCCCGCAGATAACTGATTACGTCCCACGGACAATAAATGTCTGCATCGCCAAAATGATAACCGTCGTACCATGTCTTGATTTCAGCAGACTGCGATTCAAGATCAGCATCTTTCAGCATTTGATCTACATCTGCCTGTGTAAAACCAAAGGATTCGCTCAACCGGGGAGAAAGAATCGTATCCGAAACAAAATTGTTCGTCCCGGTAAAGATGCTTTCTTTTGCAATTTTCAGGCAGCCGGTAATAACAGCAAAGTCAAGCGAAGTATTGTCTTTGAGCGTGGTGCTCATCATAGCTCGCATCACGTCCAGCATCTGCGAATAATATCCGTTGCTGCTGGCTTTGGCAATAGGAACATCGTACTCATCTAGAATGACGACCGCCGATTTTTTGAAGTGGATTTCCAGCATCCGGGTCAATAGCAAAAAGCAGCTTTTGGTTTCATCTATGGATGCAGTGCGTCCCAGAATTCGCTTAAAGATGCCTTTGTCATCGTCAGAAATAGCATCGTCATCCAAAAGAAACTGATAATCCTGAAATGCAAATGCCAGTTTCATGCACAGCATTCCGTAGGCACTTTCAAAGGTCAGACCGTCCGTATCCTTGAAAGAGAAAAATACCACAGGACACTGGTTCATCCATTTTTTGCAAAGTTCTGTATTTTTGGAAATCGCCAATCCCTCAAACATCTGCTTGCTGTCTTTGCGGATGTCCAGAAAATTTGCGAGAGTGCTCATACCAAGGGATTTTCCGAAGCGACGAGGGCGAGTAATCAATGTTACTTCAGCGATACCTCCGCTAAGAAGTTCAGAAATCAGAGTGGTCTTGTCGATATAATAATACCCGCCTTCTCGAATCTTTTCAAAATTCGAGATTCCAACAGGAAACTGCAAATCTTTCATGCAATGCTCCTTTCCGCTCACAGAGGAGAGCTTTCAGAACTTACTACTGTAAGTGTACCATGAAATATAGAATCATACAAGAATCAAGTGACATCGAAATAGAGCGGTTTTATTATGCTACGTTCAATCTGGTTGCTTTATAGCAGTCTGCGCACATCCCCTCATGGGTGGCGGCAAACTCTGCCGCCTGCATGATGGAGCCATCCTTCAGCTTGACCCTCTTGATAGGCTGGTTGCACCGGGCACAGATGCAGGGCACAGGCGGCTGTTCCTGCTTTTGGCTGGTGGGTCTCGGTTTCGGCTGCTTTTGCGGCTCTGTCTCCGGCTGCGGTGCAGCATCTTCCGGCAAATCCTCTCCGGCATAAACGTACAGGCCCAGACCAAACATAGCGAGGTTCTTTACCAAGCACCGCATGATAGCCTTATTCACATCGAACATGGAGGCTGCTTCTACGGTGCGCTCTTCCATGCCGACCTTTTCACGGCGGCGGGTCTGAGGATTGTAGTCCCATTTCGGGGTAGTATAGGTGTAAGGCACAGCTTTCATGGCTTTGTTTGCGCCATCCAGTACAGGCAGCCACATTTCGTGCGAAACGCCCTCAATCGTGACCGAGGTGTACACCATGAAGCCGGTTATGGGATCATAAACATAGGGCAGGCCGTTGAATTTCTTGACCTCATAGCTGGCAGAGGGATACAGCTTTTTTACCTCTGCCCAAGCATACGCCCAGCTTACATATTTCAGCTCGGTATTGCCGGACTTTTTGACTTCCAGATGATCTTTGAAGTCGATAGCAAATAATTTTACGAATGGATTTTCCATAAGAATGCCTCCAATTCTGATAAAGAAAAAAGGGCACAACAGCGTCAACTGTTGTGCCCCATGATGTGAAAGTTACGGATTGAGCAGAAAATCAATGATGTTTCGATGAATGATTCCGTTTCGGCTTAAATTCACCAAGTCACCACTGATAACATACTTAGGATAGTTGTCGTGCAGCCGTTCAAGATTACCGAACTCCCGTTCTTCATCGGCGGGAGTGATCAGGTAAGCAACCTGAATATAGAGCTTTTCATCTCCACGGTAGCAGATAAAATCAATTTCGGTGTCGTCCAGCTTGCCGACCTGAACTTCATAGCCACGGCTCCGCATTTCCAGATATACGATGTTCTCATACAGCTTGTTGCTGTCAAGCTCTTCGCTTTTCTTGATAACGTTCCGCAGGCCAAGATCGACTGCATAGTACTTTTCTGTGCTGGACAGGAGCGCTTTTCCTTTGATATCATAGCGGCGTGCATTTAGAAGGATAAAGGCTTCCTTGAAATAATCAACGTAGTTCAGTACGGTAGCAGTGGTTGTCTTGATTCCTTCCGAAACCATGCGTCCACTGATATTACGGGCAGAAAACGGATTGCCGATATTGTCCAGCAGGAATGCAAGGACATTACGTAATGCAGTCTGTTCGCGAATATTGTGGCGCAGCATGATGTCACGGACAATGATAGCCTCGTAAAGATCGTCCAGATAGGTGGTGATTGAATGATCGTCAGGGAGGAAGAAACGCTGCGGAAAACCGCCGTACTTCAAATAGTCTGCGAAGAGCTTTTCATCCGAAGTATAGGTTCCGTTTTCAATGCATTGCTGTTTTGCTTCGGCCAGCGAAAAGGGGAAAACCTGAATCTGGATGTATCGTCCGGAAAGATAGGTTGCCAATTCGCCGGAAAGCAGCTTGGAATTGGAGCCGGTCAGGTAAATATCACAATCGAAATCGACACGAAGAGAATTGATTGCAATCTGCCAGCGCTCCACCTCCTGAATCTCATCCAGAAGAATATAAATTTTGCCGGTGCAGCCTTCCGCTTTTTCTGCGATGTAGTCGTAAAGCGTTTCTGCAGTACGGGTGTTGCGGAAGCGCATGGACTCAAAATTGGCCTGAATAATGTTCTGTGCGGGAATGTTGCGCTGGAGGAGCACGTCCTTGATCTGACCGAGAAGGACTGTTTTTCCACAGCGCCGGATTCCAACCAAAACTTTGATCAGATCCTGATCGATAAAAGGAATGATCTTATCCAAATAACTTTTGCGCAGAACCATCGTGCATCACCTCATATTCTTATCTTAGCATACAATTATTGTTGTGTAAACAGTATTGTGCTTTTCTATTAAACAAAAATAGCTAAAATGCGAATTTTGTGTTCCTATAGGCGTACAAAAATTGTGCTGCATGGATAATGGTAAACCTGCGGCTGCTTACATTCTTGCTGTACCGATTGAAAATATCGGGCTGTTCTTTCTTCAAACGCTGGGAATCCACACGCTTGCTTTCGGAGGATACCCACGATACCTTATAACCCGGTGCTGTGCCATAGGCAGCATCCTGCATTTGCAGCTTGACCTGCTGCTCGATGGCCGTTTTCTTCTGTTCCATCTGCTCGATTTGGATGGAAAGCTCCTGCCGCTTGTCCAACAGATTACGGATGGAATTCAGATCGGCAGTTTTGTTTCGATCATCTGCAGAGTACAGCTGATTGATCTGCTGCGTATCCCCTTCGCTTCCGGTAGGCACAGGCGGAATTTCGGGCATCACGTTGTATTTCCAGAAGTGCTCTTCTCTGGCAATGAGGTTGTTCAGAACTTCTTTGTCGGTTGTGATCTTGTGAATCACCAGTTCCTTCCCGAAAATCAGAGCAGCAATGTACCAGCAGTCAAAACCGCTGACAGCCAGATAGTGATTGACCTGAGCCATGTAATGTGCGGGGATTTTGCCATCCGCCCATTTGTCCGCAGAAAACGGCGAGACTGTCTTGCACTCCAGCCCGGCCTTCTGTCCAACGATCAGGCGGTCAAAATCTGCCAGAAGCAGCGGATGTTCCTCACTCTGGTAAATGGCATTTGCACGGCGTACTTTCAGACCGGTGGCCTCTGTGAACCGCTGCGCCACATAATCTTCCAGATCGCGTCCCTGGCGCATAGCCTCATTATCGATGCTCTCAATAGTTTCGCTGTTTTTGTCGCAGTAAAACTGAAAAGCAGAACGATAGGGATTTACACCCAGAATGGCACCTGCATCGGTGCCGGTAATACCGCACTTGCGGTAGCGGAGCCAATCCTCTTTGGACAGGTTCAAAGTTGAAATCAATCTTTTCATGCGCTTTGCATCCTTTCTCTCATAATTGATTCGGTAATGATGAAGTCGTATTCCACCAAGTCTTTCATGATCGTGGAAAAGTCACTGGCCAATGAATGGCAAGAGCCAACCCACAGGTCATAAAGAAAATCCAGAATATTATTTTGCACCCTGAGATGGTTCCAGTAGCGCTCCTCCAGTCTGCCCTCGGATTCCAAAACAATAATGGCGGTGCTGATGGTACTTTTCATCGTGATCTCATAAGCCATGGTAACGCTGATTTCAGAAGCACTCTTCTCAACGTTGTCAAAAAATTCCGTGAATTCCCTGAAAATGCGGTTATTTACATCATTCATGGCTTGCTCCTTTATGCTGATGCCAGCACCATCTTGTAAGCCTTGTCGATCATGGGGTTGCCCTCTGCGGTGCGCAGGAACAGGTTTTCGTTGTAGTTTTTGGTCTTGCGGAGAGGGTCTGCGTGGGTGGCAAAATCAGAGACTGCGTTGATAAAGCGCCAACCGTTCTTGCCGACCCATTCCAGATCCGGTGCGTTGTAGTAGCGAGTCTTCAGCTCTTCCTGCAGGCGCAGATTATTCTTCCGCTGGCAATCGGACAGGTCCTCAGAAATCGGGAAAAACTCATTGATGAACTCCTGCACCTTGTGATCGGATAAATTGATACGAGCCAGCTCTTCGCCACGGTTGCCGAGTTCAACCATATAGTTGCTGGCCAGCTGCAGGGTCTCACGGGCATCCTGCACCCGCAGCAGAACATTTTCGGTGTGGCGTGCAGTCCAGCTGCGCTTTGCGGTATTCAGCGCGAGGTTCAGCGTGTTCTGGCAGACTACACGGATCGGAGTCATGGCCACTTTCACACCAGAACTTCCGTCATGACTGTTGAAGATTACAAGATATGGTACTACCTGATCTCCAGCGATAAGATATTTCCTCGGAAGCCTTGCCAGCATCCAGACCTTCTTGCCGCCCTGCAAAGAACCGGCAGTTTCGTAAGTAACACCTTCACCCAGCAGGTCATCGGTGAACTGAAATGCTTCTTCGTTCTGCACAATGCGGTAGCGGTCGGATACCACACCCAGAACAGCATCATCAGTGCCGCGGACATTTGCGCGATAGCCGGGGATCATAGCACCCGTGCCGGAATAGATATTGCGGCTCTCCACCTGCCAATCCAGACCGGCCAGTTCCAAGGCTTCACGGCTTGCAGGGGCATCCATAATGATACGGCCAAGGCCGTGCCAAGGGGTCTCACGGACAGAGAACATCGTTTCAACATTTGCGGGCATAGTAAAATCTACTTTTCAGTGTACTGTGATCAATTGTTGTTTTCCATTTCTTCAGCGATGCGGACGAGGACTTCCACCAGGACGGTGCCAACCTCTTTGACGATTTCGGACCAAAAGTTCATAATGCTTTCTCCTTTCTGCGCTGCTGCGCTTTAAAATACGATGGTAATAATGATAGTGATGGTGCGGAATAACAAAGTGCTCACCTCCAGACATAAAAAAGCCCCTGAGTCTTTCGACTCAGAGGCTTTGGATCATGATTATTATATCTGGGTGAAAAATGGAAATTTATGAATGGCTGTTGCAGAGTGCGCCTTTTAGCGTAGGCTAAAAAAGCACAATGGACACGAGTGCAGACAATCAACTCAGAACTTTTCTTTGATAGAGCGTCCGGAACAAGTGTGCAGCCCGGTACTACGGACAACATTTTAATTTATTGGAAACTGTCTCTAATAGACAAAAAACATTTTGAACGCACAATTTTTCGTTTACTAAAAAACTGAAAAGTGCTATACTTGAAAATAGAAAAAATATAATATTTAATAGAATTTTTCACGCGGGAGGCAAAGACGATGGCAGTATCGTACAATAAGTTGTTCAAGCTGTTGATTGACAAGAAAATGAAGAAGAAAGAGCTGTGCGAACTTGCAGGGGTCAGCATAAGCACCATTGGCAAAATGGGACGTGGAGCGCCTGTTTCCATTGAGATGGTGGAAAAAGTTTGTCTTGCGCTAGGCTGTACGGCTGACGATGTATTGGATTTTATTCCTGATGATTTGGATAAAGAGACAACTGATAGTGTAGAATAAGGATGGTGGCTGAATGGGAAATATAATACAGTATCGGTTGCATCAAGCTGAAAGTCAGGTAGGACTGATGAGACCCGTCATCTATTGTGATGAAAAATACTGCGAAGATCTACACCAGGTTGCATTGAATGAGGAACTTGCGGCACTGCTCATCAAAATCAATCCAGAACGAAGAACTTTGAAGATTGAACGCTGTTTCCAGAAAGTCCTTGCTGATGTTCCGGAAAACAGTTGTATCCGAAATTTTGACGTGCTGTTCAATCCAGCATACAAGATAGATGTACTGCAACTTCTTACAGTTGCGAACCGAAGCAAGGCATTTTCTGTTTTGTGGCCAGGAACTGTGATAGACGGAAAATTGGTTTATGCAGAAGATGGATATGATGACTATAAAGAATACGATATAGAGCAATACGACATAATCTGTGTTGTTTGAGGGAGGATAAAACGGTGAAGTACTCTGACTTGATCAGCTTTAACCCGATTGAGGATGTTATTCAGCTTGTGACAGCGGATGACAGCAATAAGGCACGAGAGTATGTGAAAACATACATAATGTCAGACGCGATGGTACAGAGCTTGAAAAGCCCTGTGCTAGAACAGCTTCAGATGGATGAAGTTGTTGACAACAAGGGTGTCCTCGTTGTGGGTAACTACGGTACTGGTAAATCGCATTTGATGAGTGTTATCTCAGCAATTGCAAAAGATGCTGATAACTTGCAATATCTCCAGAATAAGAAATTTGCTGAAGAAATGGAATGTATTGCAGGTAAATTTGAAGTCCTTCGCATCGAAATCGGCGGAACAAGAATGTCCCTGTATGACGTGATCATGGGATATGTTCAGGATGACTTTGATGAGCGTGGCATTGATTTTGATGTGCCAGAGTATAATAGTGTACGAAGCCCTAAAGCTGTTGTCAAAGATATGATGGCAGCATTTTCGGCAAAATATCCGGATAAAGGCTATCTGATTGTTGTAGATGAGTTCCTTAGCTACTTATCTTCTCGGAATGAACGTGAAATCGTTTTGGATCTGGAATTTTTCCGTGCGCTGGGTGAGATGTGCTCCAAGAGCAAGCTTCGAGTTATCTTTGGCGTACAGGAAAAGATTTTTGACAATCCTCGGTTCAGTTTTGTATCGGATAATTTGAAGCATGTCTCTGATCGTTTTACACAGATGATCATCACCAAAGAGGCAACATCTTATGTTGTGTCTGAGCGTATTTTGAAGAAAACGCCGGAGCAGAAGGCTTTGATCCGTAAGCATCTGGAAAAATTCTCGATGCTTTACACAGGCATGTCTTCCCGGATGGATGAGTTTGTGGACCTGTTCCCAATCCATCCGTCCTACATTGACGTGTTCAACAAAATTTACCTGATAGAAAATCGACATATTCTGAAAAACATCTCGATGACAATCCGCGACATTTTTAACCGTGATGTGCCAGAGAACGAGCCGGGCATCATCTCTTTTGATAATTATTGGCCTGCAATCAAATCCAACGGATTGCTCAAGAGTGACGTAACCATCAACCGTGTTGTTACTGCCAGTGGACAGCTGGAGGATATCATTAACCGTGCATTCCCTAAACCCGCATACAAGCCGCTGGCAATTAAAATTATCTATGCACTGAGTGTCCATCGTCTGACTACGAATGGCTTGGATGTACATTTCGGACTGACGGCAGAGAACTTGAAAGATGATCTTTGCTTGTTCCTGACGATGCCGGAGCAGGATGCGGACTTCTTGCTGGCTCTAATCAAAACTACGTTGAAGGATATTATGACCACGGTATCCGGTCAGTTTATTATCTATAACGATGCTAATAACCAATACTACATTGATGTGGATAAGGTTGTTGACTATGATGAGAAAATCAAACAAAAAGCTTCCATCATGGCAGATGGCGAGCTGAATCGTTATTTTTATCAACTGATTTATAGTTGCCTTGATTGGGACGCAAAGCAGTATGTTCCAGGATTTGAGATTTACCAGCGTGACCTGAACTGGGACAGCCATAACATTTTCCGTGAGGGCTATCTATTCCTTGGTCTGCCGGGAGAGCGCAGTACTGCACAGCCGGAGCGCGATTTCTATATCCATATCATGCCGCCATATAGTACCGGCAGTATTGCGGTGAAAAATCTGGAGGACGAAGTTTACTTTTTCTTCAAATCTACCGCAGAGTTCAAGGAAATTCTGGGAATCTTCTCTGCTGCGAATGCACAGGCGCAGATCAGCGAAGGCAAAGATAAGGATGCGTATCTGAACAAAGCAGCGATGAACCGCAAAAAACTGATCAAGTATCTAAGTGAAAACAAAAACACTTGCTTTGATGTCCAGTATAAAGGGCAGAAACGCAAGATGATTGAAGTGCTCCGTGGACGTTATAATCGGGATATGGACTTCAAGGATACTGTTGATCTGGCAGCTTCCTTGTGCCTGGATGAATATTTCTGCGGCAAGTATCCGGATTGTCCTATGATGAAGACGAAGGTAACCCGGAAGAACATAGAAGAAAATGTTCGGCAGGCATTTGATTACTTTGCCGGTCGTAAAACGCAGATTGCGACCTTGATGCTCCAGAGCTTTGGCGTTCTGGATGGCGATAAGATTCGACCGGAAGGTTCCAAGTACGCAGCCTACTATATCAATCAACTGAAGCAGTTGCCGCCGCAGGGCGTTATCAATTATTCGGATATCTTTGATGTCAAATATGATGACCAGTACGAAGATAAGCATTTCAAGATTAACTATCTTTTTACACCGATCATCTTTTTGTCCATGGTATATGCGGGCTATGCAACGATGACTCTGCGCAATGGCACTGTCCTGAGTGCATCGAATCTGGATACGGTGCCTCGCATTGGTGTCCTGGACTTGTATGAGTTCAAATATCTGGCACGGCCTGCACAGATGGCAATGGCAGAGTTGAAAAAGCTCTTTGATGTGCTGGAAATCAATCCGGCTTTGCTGGACAACCCAAATGATCGCGATGAAGGCGTCAAGCAGTTGCTGAAAAAGGCACAGGATACGAGCAACGCTGCTGTTCTTGCAAACCAGAAACTGAATAATGGCCTTGAGCTTTGGAATGAACCGCTTGTGGATGCGCAGCATATAATCGCTATGCAGAAAGCTTGTGCAGCGGTTAAGGATGAATTCAGCAATTATTCTGCACGGTTCAATACTCCGGCGAAATTGAATAACTTCACGCTGACTTTTGATGATATTGATAAGCTGGCAGGGCAAATTGCATTGATCAAGGCAATTACGGAATATGTAACCTTCAAAACGGATTGTGCAAACAATGTCTCTTATATGAGCAACATTGAGTTCATCGACCTTGGCGCAAATTTCAAACAAAGACTGGAAGCGGCAAAAGACGAGTTTCGCTCCGCGCGTGACAGCATCCTGACCGGTGCATCCGGCGAAGCAGCAGCGCAGAAGGTCAATACCGCGCTGGAAAAGGTCAAAGAAGAGTATATCGGCATTTATTTTGAAGAACATAAGAAAAAGCGTCTGGACATTGACGATGCAAAGCGACGCGGTAAATTACAGGAGAGCCTTGCACTGGCAAATCTGCGAAAGCTGCGCGGCGTTGAAATCCTTTCGGTAGCCAAACTGACAAAGATCGAGCAGGACATGGCAAACCTGAAGGTCTGCTATGAGTTGACCCCGACCGAACTGAAAACAACCCATATCTGTCCGCATTGTGGCTATCACCTTGGTGATCCGGTGCTGAATGTTGCAGGTCAGCTGGACAATCTGGATATTCGGATTGATGATCTAGTAACGGAGTGGACGCAGACTCTATTGAATACGATTTCTGACCCGATTGTGGCAAGCCAGAAAGAGTACTTGAGCGCAGAACAGCAGAAAGCGATTGATGACTTTACTGCATCTGGTACTTTGCCGAAGCGTGTTGACGATTTCTTCATCAAGGCGATTCAGGCATTGCTGAAGGGCTTTGAACCTGTGGTAGTGGATGCAAAAGATTTGATGGACAAGCTGACGAAGCTGCCGCCGATGGATGAAGCTACCTTCAAACTGAAACTGAATGAGCTGATTGCTGGCTATACCAAAGGCAAAGACGAAGGTAAACTCCGCATTATTGTCAAATAAGATTGTGCAAGTGCCGCTTGCACAATTCAGAAAACGAAAGCGAGGAAACAGCTATGGAACGCAGAAAGCTGACCAAAGAAGATATAGATAAAGTGCGCAACATCGAAGGCTTTCCAATTGGTACAGATGAGGATATCATTGCGCTTTCGGATGCGCCGTTTTATACTGCCTGCCCGAATCCCTTCATCGAGGACTTCATTAAGGAGTATGGTACTCCTTATGATGAGGCAACGGACAATTATCACAGAGAACCATTTGCAGCAGATGTAAGTGAGGGGAAAAACGAACCGATTTATATGGCACATAGCTATCATACAAAAGTTCCGTATAAGGCCATAACTAAATTTATAGAGCATTATACAAATCCAGGGGATTTGGTGTTTGATGGATTTTGTGGAACGGGCATGACAGGTGTTGCTGCAAGGGCACTAGGGGAAAAATCCTTTTATGTTGATGCTTACGAGGATAACAGCAGACATGCAATTGTTAGTGACTTATCCCCGGTGGCAAGTTTTTTGGCGAGCAATTATAACTCATTAATTGATCCTATAAAATTTCAAACAGAAGCAATGGGCATAATTGACGAATGCGAGAAAGAGTTTGAGTGGATGTTTCAGACTGAACATCATATGGATTCCACCGTTGCTCAAGCAACATTGCAAACTCTATCAGGAGAAAAGGCTTACGGTAAAATCAACTATACAGTACTATCAGATGTATTTATCTGCCCTACTTGTGGAAATGAAATTGTATTTTGGAATGCTGCAGTTGACCATGAGAAGGGTAAAGTAACAGATGAATTTGCATGTCCGCATTGTGGAGCCTTGCTAAAAAAGAAGGACTGCAAAAGAGCTAAAGTTAAAGTGTTTGATGATGCTTTGGAAAAGATTGTTGAACAGTCGAAACTTGTGCCGGTTCAAATTAATTACAGTTATGAAGGTAAGCGTTATACTAAAGAACCAGATGAGAATGACTTTGCATTGCTGAATAAAATTGATAGTTTTAAGATACCGTATCCATATCCAATTGCAGCTTTGCCGAAAGGAGATAAAACGACCGATCCATTTGGAGCAGATGTTCGGTATGTGCATCAGTTTTACACGAAAAGGACTCTTGCGGTGCTGGCAGCATTTGCATATAAAGCACGTGGGAAAATATGCCATATTTTAGTTCACTCAGTCGCAATGGTCAATACAAAAATGTATAGATATCGTTGGGCTGGTGGATTTGCTGGTGCTGGTGGTGGCCCACTTTCCGGGACATTATACATACCATCTTTAATTAAAGATATAAATATCTGTAAATCGCTAAGGGACTACGCTAACAAAACGATTAAAGCAAAAAATATTTTGGCAAAATTTCCTGAAACCGGCCTTGTTTCAACTCAGTCAGCAACGGATTTGAGAAATATTCCCGATAGTAGCTGTGATTACATTTTCACTGATCCTCCATTTGGTAATAACTTGATGTACTCTGAACTGAACTTTATTTGGGAAGCGTGGCTTCATGTCGTTACTAATTGTCTGCCTGAAGCGATAATTAACAATACACAGGGAAAACATCTTGTAGAGTATCAATCACTGATGACTAAAGCATTTTCAGAGTTTTTTCGTATATTAAAGCCAAATAGGTGGATGACAGTCGAATTTCATAATTCAAAAAATAGTGTCTGGAATGCAATTCAGACAGCTCTGCAAAGGTCTGGTTTTGTTGTGGCGGATGTAAGAACTATTGATAAGAAACAAGTAAGCTTTAATCAAGGTAAGGGTGCATCGCAAGCCATTAAGCAAGATCTGGTTATTTCTGCATATAAGCCAAGGGATAGTTTCAGACGCGATATTTTAGACAAGGCAGGAACTGCAGAAACAGCATGGGATTTTGTACGCCAACACCTTGCAAATATACCTGTTGTCGTTGTAAAGAATGATCGTATTGAAGTTGTTGCTGAACGTCAGGCGTACCTGCTCTTTGACCGTATGGTTGCCTACCACATTATGCAGGGTATCCCTGTGCCGTTGGATGCTACCGACTTTTACCGTGGCTTGGATGAGAAGTTCCTGAAACGTGATAATATGTACTTCCTGCCGGATCAGGTCAATGAGTACGACACTGCCCGTATTACGACCGAAGTAGAGAATATCCAGTTCGAGCTGTTTGTTACGAATGAGAAGTCTGCTATTTCCTGGCTGTATCAGCAGTTGGATGAGCAGTTCTGTGGCCCGCAGACCTATGCAGAGCTTCAGCCGAAGTTCATGCAGGAAGTCAAGGCCGTGGATAAATATGAGCAGATGCCAGAGCTTGCTACCATTCTGGAAGAAAACTTCCTGCAAGACGAGAAAGGCCGCTGGTACATCCCGGATGTGACCAAGGAAGGCGATCTGGTCAAGTTGCGTGAGAAGAACCTGTGGAAGGAATTTGAAGGCTACATGAACAGCAAGGGCAAGCTGAAGCTATTCCGTTCGGAGGCCATCCGTGTGGGATTCTCTCGCCTTTGGAAAGAAAAGAACTATAAAGCCATCGTTGATATCGCAGAGCGTCTGCCGGAGCAGACCATTCAGGAGGATTCTAACCTGCTAATGTACTATGATATCAGCCTTGGAAGAGTGTAAAAGGAGCGTTGCCTATGGGGAAGAATGAATCATCTGAAATCAAGAGAACACCAATTCGCGAAGCAGTAAAACTGCGCTTGTGGGGAATGGCAGCAGGCAGATGCGAAATTTGCAACAAACTGTTGTATTTGGATTCACATTATGGCGATGATGCTAATTTTGCCGAAAATGCCCATATTCACGCAG
The DNA here is from genome assembly GCF_019967995.1 of Faecalibacterium prausnitzii. Classification (NCBI taxonomy): domain Bacteria; kingdom Bacillati; phylum Bacillota; class Clostridia; order Eubacteriales; family Oscillospiraceae; genus Faecalibacterium; species Faecalibacterium prausnitzii. The sequence continues at coordinate 532,518 of NZ_CP065377.1, read as the reverse complement.
TTGGTAAAACAGGACCAAGACATGCTGATGATATGACGCAAGATGAAATAAATAACATAGACAATTTAATGCTTCTTTGTGCCGAGCATCACCATTTAATAGATACTAAGCCTGAAAGCTACCTGTCGGATTTTTTGATTGTACAGAAGAAGGCTCATGAAGACCGGATTCGGAGATTAACGGAGATTCAAGATGCTGATTCTTGTAAGATGGTGACATTCTTCTCAAATATAGATAATGTAGATGTGTTTAATGCAGCATCTGTACTTAGGAGAGCCACTGTAAAATGTGGTCTTTATCCAAAACAGGATGACCCAATAGAATTGCATAATGGATTGGTCACAAAATACATACCATCAAAGGATATTATGCAATTTCAAGCAGCTGAACTGGAAGGCCAAGTCAAACAGTATTTTGGTAGCATTGTAAAGAAGGAAGATGTTGTTGCATTATTTGCGCTTGCTCCGCAACCACTTCTTTTCAAATTAGGCTATTTACTTTGTGACCAGCTAAATGTTCGTGTCTTCCAGTGCCATCGCGAGGGAGATAAATGGGCATGGCCAGATGATCAGTCAACAGTGGATTTTCAAATCCATCAGTCAAAGGCTGATTCTGAAACTGCGGTGGCATTGGTTATTGATTTGAGTGCTGAAATTATTGATCAAAGAATTGAAAATACATTGGGCGAAAAATGTACCATCTATCATCTGACTATTCCGGAGCCAAATCGCGTGTTTGTCAAGAATCCTCAGATTCAAGATAGTTTTGTCCGTACTTTTCGGCTGGCAATGGAAAGAATAAAGAATGATAATCCTAAGGCAAAGGAAATCTGCTTATTTCCAGCTATGCCTGCATCGCTTGCAGTTCGTGCAGGTATGGATATCATGCCCAAAGTGGATTTGCCAGTTAAAATCTATGATCAGCTTTCACAGAAAAATAGTTTTGAAGAAACGATAACGATTGGAGGGTAAATGATGTATACCAAAGAAGCGTATAATAGCCTGCTTAAATCGACAGCTCAGAACATTGATATTAGCGATGAAATGTTTGAGGCGGCAGAAAAGACCTATAAAGATCTTGGAAAATGGATAGATCAGGAGACTCCTGATTATGAAATTAGTATTTATCCGCAAGGTTCGTTTGCCCTTGGAACTGTGGTTCGTCCAATTACAAATGCAGATGATTACGATTTGGATATTGTCTGTCAATTCAAGAGTCAATATGGCTTGACGGCAAAGGAACTTAAGGTTGATGTGGTTAAACCACTGCTTGTTCGTTATAAAAAGACGAGTAGAGAAATTGAAGAAAAAAAGAGATGCTGGCATGTTGAATACGATGATGTTCCAAACTTCCATATGGATGTTATTCCAGCTCATACTTATGGGAGTGTAATCCGTATAACTGATCATAATGAAGACGATGACACTTATGATTATTTAGGAAGCAATCCGGCAGGCTATGTGAAATGGTTTTTCGATGCTTGCGCAAAGCAACGTAACAGATTATATGAACAATATATCAAGGATCATCGTACAGTTGTTGCGCAGGCTGATGTCGAAGATGTAAAGCGAAGAAAGGTAAAAACACCATTACAACGCGTTGTACAGATTCTTAAACGGCATCGAGACATTAAGTTTGCAGATGACAATAGCGGTAATAAGCCCATATCAATTATAATCACAACAATAGCGGGAAGGCTGTATGAAGAAGAGGATAATATTTACGATGCTCTTTTCAATATCCTTTCTAAAGCTCCTTCTTGGATTATGGATAACCGCAAAGATCAGCAATTTTACATAGAAAACCCAAGTTATAAAGGTGAAAACTTTGCTGACAAGTGGAATACGCATCCGGAACGTGCTACTGCATTTTTACAATGGTTATATGCTGCGAGGAAAGACCTGGTCGATGGAAGCCTTTTGCAATATAACCGAATTGAAATGGGAAATCATCTAAAAGAATGCTTTGGTAGCGAGACCGGAAAAGCTGTTTTTAACAGTGAAGCAGAGACAGTGAAATCAGCTATTGCAGCGGGAACCTTGAAAGTAGACACATCGACAGGAAATATATCAAAATATGGCACAGTTTCAGTTCCACCAGCACATCACTTTGGCGCGTAAATATTTGAAACCTAAGCCTATTTCGTTGGTGAATCAGCAAATACAGATGCAGTATTTGTACGATAGGCTACTGGTAGCAAACTATATTGAGGATTCCATGCTTGTATGTATTTTAGATATACAGCCGTCCTCCGAGTCTCAAGTGTATAGAATCAAAATTACTTATAAATTGAGTGATGGAGCACCAAAGGCATGGCTGATTTCGCCACCATTACAAAAATATGAGGGAAAATATCCACATCATAAGTACGGCAAGGATGATAGCGGAAATTACCAACTGTGCGTTTATTACCCTAAATATAAAGAATGGAATCAGCAAATGTATATTGCAGATTCGTTTGTGCCATGGGTCTGTACATGGCTGAGTACTTATGAATACTGGCTTGTGACCGGAAAGTGGCACTACGATGAAATGTTTACAGGCCGAAATCAAATTAAGGAATGGAAGAAAGAGAAATGATAGCTGTCGGGGATTTCGTTTTTGACACAATAGAAAAAGCAAATGTGCAGGTTTTGGAGAAGATTGAAGCATGGGGCTATACTTCTTATAAGGTCTTTAATCCGGCAACCGGTCGGGTGTATAAGGCAAATGAGGAACAGCTTAGCTCATCGGGCAGTACGATGCAGTACGATGAAAATTATCTGCGCTATGTTACGCTGCTCTCTAAAATCAAAAACGAAACTGCAGGTGGTTTCCTTTCTTCTCTTGCCAGCGGGATTATTCCGTTGCCGCACCAGCTCCATGTGTTGAACCGCGCAATGGAGACCAACAACATTCGCTATATTCTGGCGGATGAAGTTGGTCTTGGTAAGACGATTGAAGCTGGGATGATCATCCGAGAATTGAAGAGCCGTGGTCTTGTCAGTAGGATTCTCGTTGTCTGCCCGACTGGTCTGGTGACCCAGTGGGCAAGCGAGATGCAGGAAAAGTTCCATGAGAAATTTCAAGTGATTTTACCTTCCGATTATGATACGATTCGCCGCCTGACGGATAATGATGATGTGTATGGTCAGTTCGATCAGGTGATTTCCCCAATGGATTCTATCAAGCCGATTGAAAAACACGCCGGCTGGAGCGAGGAAAAGGTTGAAAAGTACAATGAGGAACGAATCTATTCCATCATCAACAGCGGATGGGATCTGATCATCATAGATGAGGCACATCGTGTGGCAGGCTCCTCCGGCGAAGTGGCTCGCTACAAGCTGGGAAATTTACTGGCACAGGCAAGCCCATATCTGCTGCTGTTGTCAGCAACACCGCATAATGGCAAAACTGAGCCATTTTTGCGGCTGATTCGTTTGCTGGATGCGGATGCTTTCCCGAATGCCAAATCTATTGTCCGAGAACAGGTTGCTCCATTCCTGATCCGCACGGAAAAGCGCGAGGCAATTGACAATAATGGTAATCTGTTGTTCAAGAACCGTATCACGCATCTTGTGACGATTTCATGGGACGAACGCAATAATTTGCAGCGGGAACTGTATGAGATGGTCAGCTCCTATGTCGCAAAGACCTATAACAAAGCACTGCGCAATCGCAAGAAAAATATGTGCCTGATCTTCCTGTTGATTATCATGCAGCGCATGGTGACGAGCAGTACGGCGGCCATTCGACAGAGCCTGGAGCGCAGATTAAATGTTCTTCTGGAGCAGCGCACCTGCGTTGGTGATTTAAGGGAAGAAGATTTGGACGAATTGAACATTGAGGATGGTGTTGAGGATGCTCTTGAAGCGATTTCTTTGGATATGGAGTTGGAAATCGAAGAGCTGAAGCAGATTATCTCTCTTGCAAAACAAGCACAGTTCCAGAATCAGGATGCAAAAGTAGAGCCGCTGTTGAATGAGATTGATGCTATTCTGAGTGAGGATCGCACACAAAAGGTTATTATTTTTACAGAATTTGTTGCTACGCAGACTTATTTGCAGGAGCTGCTTGTGAATAGAGGCTATACGGTAACGATTCTAAACGGTGGCATGAGCATTGACGAGCGAAATGCTGCCATGCAGGAGTTTAAGACCAGTACCAGTATTTTTATTTCGACAGATGCCGGTGGCGAAGGTCTGAACTTGCAGTTTGCCAATATTATCATCAACTATGACCTTCCGTGGAACCCAATGAAGATTGAGCAGCGATGTGGTCGTGTTGATCGTATTGGTCAGCAGCGGGATGTACATATTTACAACTTCATTGTGGGCGAAACGGTAGAGAACCGTGTCCGTGAAGTGTTGGAAGAAAAGCTGTCCGTTATTCTGAAAGAGATGGGCATTGATAAGTATTCCGATGTTCTGGACAGCGAAGTAGCAGAATGTGACTTTACGGATGTATATATGCGCTCCATTGGTCATACTTCACAGGTAGAGAAGAATCTGTACCCAGTTGAGGAAGAGATGAAGCAGCAGCTTACAAATGCGCAGAAATATAAAGATGTGATCCGAGAAGAGAAAGACTTGACAAAACTTGTCGGAACAGAGTCGAATTTCGATGTAGACAGTGCGCTCCGCACAATGCTGACCTATTATGAGTGCTGGCAGGGGCATGACCCGCGTTTGATTGACCGCATCAGCATTGCAGATGAAGAAATCACACAGCATTTGAAGACGGAGTTGGTGCAGGATCGGACGGCACCGCTTATGTCCATCCAGATTGATAACTTCCCCAATGAGGATGGCTATTTTATGCTTTGGGAGTTGTCTATCTCTGAAAAAGAGAGCGGAAAGCGGATTTTACCGATATTTGTCAACAGCGCAATGATATTGCGACCGATGGCAGGAAAGCGTATTATGGATGTTTTCCTCGATGGAAACAGCAAGCTCAGGGTTTCATCTGCGCCGAATGTGGATGCGGAAATTTATTCTAAGCTTGAAAAAAGTTGCATGGATTTTGCCTATGACACATTTGTTGAATTAAAAGAGAAGCAGATGCAGCAGAATGAGGAGAGTTTCAAGAAATATATGTATGCTTTGGAGCTGAGGCAAGAGGCTGCGGAACATATTGGGATTGAGAATATTCGGAGAAGCCGCCTGCAAAAGTTGCAAAAAGAAAAGGCCAACATTGAAGCACAGCACAGGAAAGGCTCACAGGTATATCCAGATTTTAGGTTAATTATGATGGCAAGATTGGAGGCGTAACAGATGTTTGGAGACTATGTGTTTGAAAAAACAGCTGCACAGTATACGAAAAAAATACTGCTTGTTGATGAAGATCATCTGGAAGAAAAAGCGCATTATAGTGCGGTGTTTCAGGCACATGGCTTCAGGACTGTTGTGTATACTGATGATTTGAGCTTCCGGGTTAATAATACAAGCCTTCTAAATGGAGAGGAAAAGCTTGTGATTCTGGTACAGCCGGGTGTTTATGTGCCATATGATATTCGGAAAAAATGCCGGGAGGAAGAAATTTCGTTCGAGACATTATTTCCAAAGTTGAATAGCGTAGTTTTGCGAGAAAGCAATAATCTGGATTTGGATCTTCTTACCCTGGCATATCAGAGTGATTTTGAGGAATACCATGAACGGAAACAGACGGAAAAGTTTCTTGGTCTCAAAATGTATGCTCGCGAAAATGTAGAGTCATATTTGAAAGATTTATATGATTGTGTACTGAATCAATCAAAAAAAGTCAAAGATTATAAGGTATGGTTCGATCTCGCAGAGAAAAAAGCGCAAATTGACGTAATGGCTGTAGAACACAATGTAGAAATTGACACGTCGGAGTTAAATCGGATATTTTGCGCCTATGCTATGAAATATTTTGGAAAGTTGTCTTCAGAGATCAACCTGAAATCCCCGGTCCTGGTAAGCAATGCAATGGACTATATCCATGACCATAGCGAAAAAGCAGCAATTATTGTAATGGATGGTATGTCGGAATTTGACTGGACGATATTAAAAAGATCGTTTACAGGAATTTGCTATTGCCAAAGTGCAGCCTTTGCTATGATTCCGTCTACAACGTCTATTTCTCGCCAATGCCTACTGAGTGGGAAGTATCCCAGTCAGCTGATTGAACCGTGGAAACAAAGTAAGGAAAAGAATGAATTTTACGAATGCGCAAGAAAATATGGCTATAGGGACAATCAAATAGACTATGAACGAGGATATGATGCAAGTTTTTCGGCATTTGTAAAGTGTGGTGCTGTCATTATTCTTGATATTGACGAACTGGTTCATGCACAGTATCAGGGACGTGTTGGAATGTTGAATGATGATATAGTGCTGATGAAACAAAATAAGCTTGCAGGGCTGACAAAAAGATTGTTGAAGGAAGGCTTTGATGTCTATATTACAGCTGATCATGGAAATACGCCTTGTACTGGATTGGGACGATTGACTGGATCAGGAGTTGAAGTTGAAACGAGAAGCCATAAAATGGTAGTCTTGAAGAATTTTGCAAATAAAGACAGTTTGATAGAACGATATGGCCTTTTAGAATATCCAAAATACTATTTGCCCAAGGATTATGACTATCTAATCTGTGATGTGGGGGATTCTTTGGATATCAAAGGTGAAAATGTAATGACGCATGGCGGGATTTCGCTTGACGAAGTGGTGGTTCCGTTCATAATCGCGAGGACGGAGGATTATCATGGCTAAAATGGTTGGGTTGTCAAGGAAATTGAAATTGCCTTGGTTGAAATATACGGTTGACTTAGTGGCAGACGGAACATCGGAATCAGAGATTAAAGATAAACTCAATGAGTATTTGAGCTATGAGATTGAAAGCCCAACGGTTCTTCGTAAGACCAGAGAGATTTTGATGAACATCTGGGTTTATGATAATCCATACAGCTCCTGCTTAAAGAGCGAGGCAGTACAGCTGATAGAAAAATACCCGGAATACGCGGTGAATATCAACTGGTGCATGATGTTGGCAGCATATCCGGTGTTTCTTGATATGTGCAAATTGATTGGTAAAATGTCGGAATTTCAGGATGAAATTACGCTTGCCCAGCTGAAGCAAAAGTTATTTGATGAGTGGGGAGAAAGAACAACTTTATACCATTCGATTGATAAATTGATTGCAACACTGAAGGAATTTGATGTGCTGCGTTGCGAAAAGCCGGGAAAGTATTATATTAACAGAATGGTAGTAAATAATGAACAAATCAGTGCATTTATGGCATATGCAGTGATGAATATTGATGACAGTGGATACTACTCTTTTCAAGAATTGAATGATTCAGTATACCTGTTTCCATTTGAATATCATGTTGAAAAGGAAGCTGTTGTTTCGGATGGTAGATTTTCAATCAGTACATTTGGTGGTGAGATTTCGATTTCTCTAACCTAAAATTGAGATATGAGATTAAAGATTCCGAGAAAGAGAAGCTTGTGGTACGATTTCAGAAAAGCTTAATAGGAATATCTACCAGGATGGTAATTATACCAAGAAGAGACCATTGATGTGAACGCCGATAATTGACTGCGGGTGACGTGCATGATGAAAATAGTGAGAAATATGATCCGGTGTAAAAAGTGCAGGGACGTTATTGAAAGCTGCACTGTGCATGATTTCAAATTTTGTTCTTGCGGATCGTGTGCAGTCGATGGCGGGCATGAGTATCTCCGTAGGTGTGGAAACCCGGAAGACTGGGAAGAATTATCTGAAACGCAAAGTGTAGATGATTGAAAATTAAGTTGAACACGATCTTTGAAGCAGAAGCTCAGCGGCAAGCAAAAAGCTCTTGACCTTTAATAAAGAGGCCAAGAGCTTTTTATATCTTGTTTTGGAACATAAAAGAAGGTACAATGGTAATGCAACTGTGAAAGACCAATTTGGGCTTATAAAACAAAAAATTCTGCTTTGGAAGTGTTTGGATTTGTATGACATAGATGTATTTTAAAGGTGCCGTTTGTATAGGACCATTTTATTCTTTGAATTATCACTACACTTTTCCGCTTATATTAAAGAAGGTAAGCCGGTAATACTTGACGTATGATATAACATTTGCTACAATAAAATTGAGGACAAATGTTATACTTGCGGGAGGTGCCCGATGAACACAGTCTTTGAGATTCGTTCAGCTTTACAATGGAGCCAGTCGAAGTTGGCGGATAAAATCGGGGTATCTTTTGCAACCGTAAACCGCTGGGAAAATGAAAAATCTACGCCGAATCGTCTTGCACAGGAGAAAATGCTTGCGATTTGCGAAGAACATCATATCATGTTGGCTGAAATTATACACGATGCTATTATCGGAGATGCTGCAGAAATCTCTGCTATGCATCCGGATAAAATGGTTTTATACCATGGCTCCAAATCAGGCATTCAGGGGAAAATCAAACCAGCCAGCCGTGACCGCTGTGACTTCGGAGCTGGATTTTATATGGGAACTGATCCGCTCCAGCCGCTTACGCTGATCTGTGACTATGAGCAATCTGTTTTTTATATTTTATCGGTTGATCTTCATAGCTTAAAAACTTTGGATGTTCCGGCTGATATTGAATGGGCTATGCTGGTAGCATATCATCGTGGTAGAATGGAAGCCGCACGAGGAACGAAGTTCTTCCAGAAGTATCAGGAGCTGGATAAAGGCTATGACATGGTGATTGGCAGCATTGCAAATGATAGAATGTTCTATGTTCTGGATAGCTTTTTTGAAGGAACGATTACCGATACGGCATTGGTGAAAAGTCTGTCTGCTCTGAAACTTGGACGTCAGTATGTTGCTATTACGCAGAAAGCCTGTGATGCGGTCAAGATTGAGCGTGAAGTCCAATTGCTTTGGATGGAACGGCAGGCACTGAAGAAGTCCAGCGAGCAGAACCGTAGCAATGGCATTGCATTTGCAAACCAAATCTGCAAAGAGTATCGTAGAGAAGGCCGCTTTTTTGATGAAATCCTTGATGGTGCAAAGCAGAGAAGGTGAAGCGTTATGGATCTGATTCAATTGAAACTATGCGATATTCAGGGCCGCTTGTTTGAGCTTTCTTTGCAAGCAGGCTATGACAGCGAGGATTTCATGAAGCGGTTCATGCGCTCTAAGGTTGCCCGTGATCTTGATTCAGAGTACAACCGGATGCAGTGGGCGGGAGAAGAATATCTTCTGGAGGAATTTGCAGACGAGTGCCCTCAGACGCAAAAGGGCAATGCCCGGTATGATAGAGAAGTAATGTATTGGACAGGCTACCTTTACCGTTATTGGCATATTCTGACCAACGAACCCAGCAGGGAGATTTATGCGCAGGCTCCGGCGAAGACCATGAACACAAACTATCTGATGTTCCACACCATGGCTCCAGAGCTGGCAATTGAAGACTTGAAAGAACTGCACCAACAAAAGAAACAATCTAAAAAACAAAAATCGAGAAAACCAGAACAGCAGATTTAGTGCCAGGTAAAAACTGCCATTTGTAGCAGATCTGTAGCAAATCGAGCCTATTTAACGAATTATCGTTCTAAAAAACGAAAAGTCATTATGCATCACACGCAGGGGGTCTGGGGTTCGAGTCCCTAATTCTCCACCATACAGTTCGTACTCGAACCCGATTCTTTATGAAAAAGGGTTCGGGTACGTTTTTTGTTTATCGGAGGTTCTGCGGAAGGACTACTCGGAACGGTAAACGAGCAAAGGCAGGGTATCATCGTGGTGATGGTATCCTGCCTTTTGTTTTGCGGGATCAAGGTCGCTTTGTGCGAACTTGATCGTCCCCCTATATGGCGCGTTTGGGGGTAATCGCTGCGTACGTGCGTACCGGGAGCCTGTACACCTCTGACAAGGTGTAACACACTAGACTTTGTGCCAAAGTCTGTGTGCCAAGGGGCCAAGCCCATTAGAATCCCTGCGGAGCGTGTACGCACGTACGCAGAAAAATGGCAAAATTTCACTATATCGGGGTGTTCTTTCATGGAGGAGTGTGGTATACTCGGCTTAACCCAGTAAATCGGAGTTTGACGAGGTAAAAGAATATGAATGGAAAACATCTATTTCTTACATCTGCAGGGTTGACCGATAAGATGAAAGAGAAATTCTTTGATATTATTGGAAAGTGTCCGAAGGATGTGAAAGTGCTTTATATTCCAACAGCTGGCATTGAAACAGATGGTGCAAGAGAGTCGCTTGCAATATGTTTTCATGAACTCTTTCTAATGGGAATTCAGTACGAAAATATATTAGTGTACAATCTGGAATTAATTCTTTCAAAAGACTATCAAAGAACCTATTCTTCGTATGTTACAACCCCGTTTATGCTTACAAGGCTATTAACTTTTGAAGAATTAAACCAATTTGATGCTGTTTTTGTCAGTGGTGGTGATGTATCTGTGCTTTGTCGTGAAATGTCTAGAACTGGTTTTGATAGAATACTTAATAATGCAATTAAAAACGGACTTATATATGTCGGAATCAGTGCAGGAAGTATGTATGCGGCGGGAAATTTAACAGATGGATTACATATTATTGACAATCCTATTATCCCCCATTGGAATGGTTCTGAAACAACAGTATTACCGAACGGCAAAGATGAGATTAAGCTTGCTGATGGAAAAGCTGTTTATGTAGAGGATAATTACATGAGTGTAATATGATGCACATGTAGGATTAGTCAAATTCCAGTTTGCTGTACTCGTTCCTAGCAGGGTTTGGGGCAGGCACGCCCCAACAAGAAGCTGTCCCAAAGGGGCAAGAATTTTCAAGAATTGAAAATTTGTGGCCACGGGACGATTCTTGCTCTCAGCTTTTTCGCTGCGTTTCGCAATTTTCACATTTCAATCTGCTCGCAGATTGTTGACAAGCTGCGCTTGACCCGATACTATAAAGGCAAGTCGAATACACGCCAAGGAGGTGCAACCATGACCGCCGTGATCTACGCCCGCTATTCATCCGACAGCCAGCGTGAATCGTCCATTGAGGGACAGCTGCGCGACTGCAAGGACTACGCCGAGAAGAACGGCATCACTGTGGTCGGCACCTACATTGACCGTGCCTACTCTGCCAAAACGGATGACCGCCCGGACTTTCAGCGGATGATCAAGGACAGCGGAAAGAAAATCTTCGACGTAGTTCTGGTCTGGAAGCTGGACCGCTTTGCCCGGAATCGGTTCGATGCCGTGAACTACAAGTACCAGCTGGAAAAGAACGGTGTCCATCTGGTGTCTGCCATGGAACCCATCTCGCAGGGGCCTGAAGGCATTATGGTGGAGAGTATGCTGATTGGCATGGCGGAATACTATTCCGCCGAACTCGCCCTGAAAGTGGCGCGCGGTGAGCGCGAAAACGCCCTCCAGTGCAAGTACAACGGCGGTGTGGTGCCGCTGGGCTTTACCATCGGCAAGGAGGACAGGCTGTACCATATCGACCCGGAGACGGCTCCCATCGTGCAGGAGATTTTCACCCGGTACGCCGACGGCGAACCGGCTGAGAAGATTGCAGCATCCCTGAATGAGCGCGGCCTGCGTACCCGCACCGGGAAGCCGTTCGTAAAGAACAGCTTCTTCCAGATCTTCCGCAACCGCCGCTACATCGGCGAATACCGCTACAAGGACATTGTGACGCCGGGCGGCATTCCGGCTATTGTTGACCAGGATTTGTTCGACCGGGTGCAGCAGCGTTTCGAGCAGAACAGGATCGCCCACGGTCGGCCTGCAAAAGAGGATGTGAGCTATCTGCTGACCACTAAGCTGTTCTGTGGCAAGTGCGGCACCCTGATGGGTGGCGAAAGCGGCACCAGCCACATGGGAAACACCTACTATTACTACAAGTGCGGCAACGCCAAGCGCCACGGCAAGGCGCACTGTGACCTGAAGGCTATCCGCAAGGAGCCGCTGGAACGGTTCGTGGTGGACACCGCCATTAAGGTGATCTTCAGCGATGAAATCATCGAACGGCTGATAGATTTGGTCATGGTAGCCCAGCAGCAGGAGAACACCCGGCTGCCTGTTCTGAAAGAGCAGCTCCGGGATACGGAGAAACGGCTCGCAAACCTTCTGGAAGCCATTGAACAGGGCATCCTGACCCCGACCACCAAGCAGCGGTTGGACGAGCTGGAAGCCCGGAAAGAAGCCCTGAACACCAGTATTTCTGGAAGAAGAGCTGAAAAAGCCCGTCCTGACCCGTGAGTGGATTCGGTTCTGGCTTGAAAAATTCCGCAAGGGTGACGTGGGCAGCACGGAACACCAGCGGCAGATCATTGATACCTTTGTCAACTCGGTCTACGTCTTTGATGACCGGGTCGTACTCAATTTCAACTTCACGGATGATGCCAAGACGGTTACCCGTGAAGAGGTTTTAGGTTCGAGTGCTGTGGACAATGCTCCACCAAACAAAAGCCTCTAACGAAAGTTAGAGGCTTTTTTGTTGCATCTGCCGCTGTCTCATGTCAGAGCAGGACGGTACAGGACTCGAACAGGGCGGCTCTGACGACGCCAGTCGGCAGAGTAAGCAATCAGCCCAGTGGGCTGTTGCTTAGCCCGCGGTTCCTGGACCCGTAGGAATGTCTACCAAGGTCGTACGAACCCGATTCCTTATGAAAAAGGGTTCGGGTACGTTTTTTGTTTACCGGAGGTTTTGCGGTGCGTGTACGCACGTACGCAGGAAAATGGCAAAATTCCACTATATCGGGGTGTTCTTTCATGGGGGGAGTGTGGTATACTCGGCTTAGTTCAACAAATCGGGAGTTATATGTGGAGGAGGATTATTATGAATACAGTTAGAATGATTTTATGTGGAAATGTTGAAGATAGCAGAATGAATCCAAGTGAAAAGGTAGGAGTAGTATCAGTGGTTTTTGTTTCTACAGAGGAGGAAAAAATTAGGAATAAACTTAAAAAATTGCAAGATAAAAATCCTGAAAAATTTTATATGGAATACGTTACTCCATTAGATGTTGACTTAACAAGTTTAGAGCACTATCCATCGATTGAAATATCAAAAAATGATTTACAATAACAACTTCCAGTTTGCCGTACTCGTTCCCAGCAGGGTTTGGGGCAGGCACGCCCCAACAAGAAGCATCCGCCTTGCGTCCGTAGTCATTTTGTGATACGGTAGTGAATACTATGAAAGGGGCTGCTGCACTGGCTTTTCGCCTTGTGCAGCAGCCCCTTTTTTTAGACCCCGAAAAATTCCTTGGCGATATCAGCGCTGCGCTTGGCGTCCTTCGCATACCAGTCGGCACCGATCTTTTCGGCGTATTCCGGCGTCAGGACGGCACCGCCGACCATGATCTTGCAGTCCAGTTTGGCTGCATGGAGGGCCGCAATGGTCTCTTCCATGCTCTTGAGGGTGGTCGTCATCAGGGCGGACAGGCCGACCAGATGCACGTTCTTCTCCCGGACGGTGTTCACGACCGTCTCCACCGGCACGTCGCGGCCCAGGTCGATGACCTCAAAGCCGTAGTTTTCGAGGATGACCTTCACGATGTTCTTGCCGATGTCGTGGACGTCCCCCTTGACCGTGGCGATGACGATGCGGCCCTTGCTCTCACTGGTGCCGCCCTTTTTGGCAATGGCCGTCTTGATCTCCTCAAAGGCGCTCTGGGCGGCGCTGGCCGCCTGCAGCAGCTGCGGCAGATAGAGGGTGCCCTTCTCGTACTTGTTGCCCACGATGTCCAGCGCCGGGATGAGGGCTTCGTCCACCAGTTCCAGCGCTTCCTTCGTCTCCAGCAGGGCGCGGGTCTGGGCGGCAGCTTCGCCCTTCAGGCCCTTTTCCACCGCCTTGATGAGGGGCGCATAGGGGCCGGAGACTTCCGCCGCGCCGCCGGGCTGCGCGCCCTGCGCCGCCACGGCGTTCTGGTTCGCCTGCGCCAGCGCCGTGGCGGCAGGCACCCGGTTCGCATACCGCTCGATGTACCGGGTGCTCTGGGGGTCCCGGTTGGTCAGAACGTTGTAGGCGTAGACCGCCGCCATCATCTCCTCGCTGGACGGGTTCATGATGGCGAGGTCCAGCCCCGCGTACATGGCCATCGTGAGGAAGGTCGTGTTCAGGTAGGTGCGGCAGGGCAGGCCGAAGCTGATGTTCGACACGCCCAGGATGGTCCGGACGCCGAGTTCCGTCTTGCAGGTGTGCAGGGCCTCCACCGTGGCGAGGACATCCTTCTGCTGGGCGCTGGCCGTCAGGGTCAGGCAGTCGATGTAAAGATCCTCCTGCGGGATGCCCGCTGCCAGCGCCGCTTCCTTGATGCGGCGGGCGATGGCCACGCGGTCTTCCGCTCCGGGCTGGATGCCCTTTTTGTCAATGGCCAGACCGACGACGGCGGCACCGTACTTTTTGCAGAGAGGCAGCACCTTTTCCAGCACTTCCGGCTCGCCGTTCACCGAGTTGACGATGGGCTTGCCGTTGTAGACCCGCAGACCGCGTTCCAGTGCATCGGCGTGGGAGGAATCCAGCTGCAGCGGCAGGCTGACCACGCTTTGCAGGGCCTTGACCACCTGTTCCATCAGCGCGGGCTCGTCCACACCGGGCGCACCCACATTGACGTCCAGGATCTGCGCCCCGGCCTCGGCCTGGCTGACCGCCTGTTCCAGAATATAGTTCATATCCCGTTCGCGCAGGGCCTGCTGGAACCGCTTTTTGCCGGTGGGGTTGATTCGCTCGCCCACCACGGTGATGCCGTCCACGTTGACACAGCTGACCGGGGAGCAGATGACCGACTGCATGGGGTGGTCGGGCTGGCCGGGCTGGCAGTCTGCAAACACACCGTTCAGCAGCCGGATGAACTCCGGCGTCGTGCCGCAGCAGCCGCCTGCCGCAAAAAGATGCAGTTCCCGGTAGGGCTTCATCTGCATGGCGTAGAGCTGCGGGGTGATGTCGTAGCCGGAGCCGTCGGCGCGGGGCAGGCCCGCGTTGGGCTTGACGAAGACCGGGAAGCTGCCGGGCACGGCCTCGGCCAGCCGCTTTGCCATCGGGAAGATCTCCCTGGGGCCAAGCGAACAGTTGATGCCGATGGCATCCGCTCCCAGACCGCGTGCGGTGGCCGCAAAGCTTTCGACCGTGCAGCCGGTGAAGGTGCGCCCGCCCGCCTCAAAGCTCATGCTGGCGAGGATGGGCAGGGTGCTGTTCTCTTTGGCGGCCAGCAGAGCAGCCTTCAGCTCGTACAGGTCGGTGAAGGTCTCAAAGAAGATGAGGTCCGCCCCGGCGGCAGCACCCGCCCGGACGATGCGGCCAAACTCGGCCACGGCATCTTCAAAGGTCCGTGTACCGTTGGGCTCCAGCAGTTCGCCCAGCGGGCCGACGTCCAGCGCCGCCAACGCGCCGTAGGGCGCACAGGCCCGCTTGCAGTTCGCAATGCCCGCCGCGATGACCTCTTCCAGCGTGTATGCGCTGCCCGCCAGCTTGTGGGCTGACGCACCGAAGGTGTTCGCATTGATGATGCGGCTGCCTGCGGCGGCATACTGCGCATGGATGCTCTCGATGAGGGCCGGGTCGGTCAGGTTCAGCTCCTCCGGGCGGGCACCCAGCTTCAGGCCGGCCGCCTGCAGCATGGTGCCCATGCCGCCGTCCAGCAGGATGGTATTCGGTTGGCTAAACAGTTCATTCACTTGCACAGGTGATTCCCCTCTTTCGATATTCGCAGCGGGTGCGCAGCACACAGTGGCCGCACCCTGCCAGATGCCCCCGGACCGGATGATCGCTGACGCCCAGCAGCGCCGTGACGCTCTTGCGGGGCGTCATCAGGTTGCTGTCCGTCACGCAGAGGCCCGCCCGGCGGGCGGTGTCCAGTGCTGCGGCCACCAGCGGCTGCACCGTGATGGGCCAGTCGCCGTAGCCGGGCGAATAGCGGCCCGTCAGATACTTGCCCTGCCCTGCGGCCCACTGGCGCAGCTCCGCCTCGGCGGCATCCGCCATCTGCTCGGCCAATGCCGAGCCCAGCGCATCCGACGCCACCCCGGCCGCGATGTCCCCCACCCCGGCCCGGCGGATCTGCGCATCCACACCGGGGCCAAGGGTCACGGCCAGCAAAACGGCATGGCTGCAGCCGGTCAGGTGGCGGAAGACGTCCTCCCCCAGCAGAAGCCCGGCTTCGGCAAGGCTCTGCACATCCCCTTCCAGCCAGACGGCGCGGGGTGTGGCCGCCGCCAGAAGGGGCACGGCACATCGTTCTAATAAAGAAGCCGTCGCTTCATCCGCCGGGCCACGCTGGCCAAAATACCGCGCGGCCTGCTGCAGATCAATGGCGTCCGGCTTTTCCAGCACGAGCGGACGACTTGGCCCGATGGACATCCCGGCTCCCCTCCTTCATAAGACAAAAGAATAGATTCAGTATACAACACGAAGGGCAGACGGTCAACCAAAAATGCCGCTCTGCGCCGCTGCAAAAAAGTTTGAAGATTCTTCCATAAACCTATTGACAATCTGGGTAAATGGGGATATAATGCAACCATCCAATCCACCAACTTGGTGGGAAATTCAGAGAAAGGAGGGCACTGCGATGTCGCTGATTTGGAAAAACCTGCTTCATGCAAACTTCCGTTGTGGGCGAATGTACACAGACCGGGCAGAATTCTGGACGAACTGCTGTGCTTTGCCCTCCGCTGGACGAATGTGTCCGTGCCGGTAAAGCCCCGAAACACGTCAGGATCTTCTTGCCCGGTGCGCTGTCTTGAGACCGCAGCGACCGGGATTTTTTGTAATAACAAATAATACTATTTGTACAAAGAGAGAGGCAATCAACATGTCTGACTATAAATTCGAGACCCTTCAGCTGCACGTTGGCCAGGAGCAGGCCGATCCCGCCACCGATTCCCGCGCCGTGCCCATCTACCAGACCACGTCCTACGTCTTCCGCAACAGCCAGCACGCCGCCGACCGCTTCGGTCTGGCTGACGCAGGCAACATCTATGGCCGCCTGACCAACTCCACCCAGGACGTCTTCGAGAAGCGCATCGCCGCGCTGGAAGGCGGCGTGGCTGCGCTGGCCACCGCTTCCGGTGCTGCCGCTATCAGCTACACCATCGAGGCTCTGGCACAGGCCGGTGACCACATCGTGGCCCAGAAGACCATCTACGGCGGCAGCTACAACCTGCTGGAGCACACCCTGACCCAGTTCGGCATCACCACCACCTTCGTGAACGCCCACGACCTGGCCGAGGTGGAGAACGCCATCCAGCCCAACACCAAGGCCGTCTATCTGGAGACCCTGGGCAACCCCAACAGCGACATCCCCGACATCGACGCCATCGCAGCCATCGCCCACAAGCATGGCCTGCCGCTGGTCATTGATAACACCTTTGGCACCCCGTATCTGATCCGCCCCATCGAGCACGGCGCAGACATCGTGGTCCACTCCGCCACCAAGTTCATCGGCGGCCACGGCACCACGCTGGGCGGCATCATCGTGGACAGCGGCAACTTCGACTGGAAAGCCAGCGGCCGTTATCCCAACATCGCCGCCCCCAACCCCAGCTACCACGGCGTCTCCTTTGCCGATGCCGCCGGCCCCGCCGCCTTTGTCACCTACATCCGCGCCATCCTGCTGCGCGATACCGGTGCCACCATCTCTCCGTTCAACGCATTCCTGCTGCTGCAGGGCACCGAGACTTTGAGCCTGCGCATCGAGCGCCACGTCGAGAATACCAAGAAGGTCGTCGCGTTCCTGGCCAACCATCCCCAGGTCGAGAAGGTCAACCATCCTTCCCTGCCCGACCACCCCGACCACGCGCTGTATCAGAAGTATTTCCCCAACGGCGGTGCCTCCATCTTTACCTTTCATATCAAGGGCGGCCGCGAGGAGGCCTTCAAGTTCATCGACAACCTGAAGATCTTCTCCCTGCTGGCCAATGTGGCCGACGTGAAGAGCCTGGTCATCCACCCGGCTTCCACCACCCACAGCCAGCTGAACGACGCCGAACTGGCCGAGCAGCAGATCTACCAGAACACCATCCGCCTGTCCATCGGCACCGAGCACATCGACGACATCCTTGCCGACCTCGAAGCCGGTTTTGCAGCCGTCCGCGGCGAGTAACCCTCCCCTGTTTGCCCGCTCGTGCGCTAGAACTCCCCCCATTCTCCGAATCCACTCTCCTTTTCTCCTAAAATGTGTGTGTGAACGAAAGGGTTTCTGCTCCCCGTGGGGCAGAGGCCCTTTTGTTCTGCACCTTTTGTGAACAAACCGCGAAGTTTTTGCAAAAAGGCGCTGGAAACGCTGGAACTGAACTTCGGTTGTGGTATCATAACAGCAGAGACCCTGAAAAAAGGAGGATCATCATGAAAGAAGTCAAAACGCCGAAAAAGCCGCTGGCCATCTATTACACCGTCGTGCTGCTGGTGCTTCTGCTCCTCAACCTCGTTCTGGTGCCGTGGATGAGCGAGCGTCAGGTCAAAGAGGTGGATTACGGCACCTTTATGAGCATGACCGAAGAAAAGAACATCGGCCGTGTGGACATTGAGAGCAACCAGATCATCTTTACCGACAAAGACGAGACCCAGGTCTACCGGACCGGCCTGATGAACGACCCCAGCCTCACCGAACGCCTGTATGACGCCGGGGCTGCGTTTTCCAGCGAGATCGTGGAGCAGACCTCGCCCATCCTCAGCTTCTTGCTCTGGTTCGTGCTGCCCATCGTCCTCTTCACCGCGCTGGGCAACTTTATGAACAAAAAGCTCATGGAAAAGATGGGCGGCCCCAACTCGATGATGTTCGGCGGCATGGGAAAATCCAATGCCAAGGTCTACGTCCAGTCCACCGAGGGCATCCATTTTGCGGATGTGGCCGGTGAGGATGAAGCCAAGGAGAACCTGCAGGAGGTCGTCAACTACCTGCACGACCCCAGCAAGTACAAGGACATCGGCGCCCAGATGCCCAAGGGCATCCTGCTCGTCGGCCCTCCGGGCACCGGCAAGACCATGCTGGCCAAGGCGGTGGCCGGTGAATCCAATGTGCCCTTCTTCTCCATGTCCGGCTCCGAATTCGTGGAGATGTTCGTGGGCATGGGCGCTTCCAAGGTGCGCGACCTGTTCAAACAGGCCAAGGAGAAAGCCCCCTGCATCGTCTTCATTGACGAGATCGACGCCATTGGCCAGAAGCGCAACAGCGGCCAGTACGGCGGCAACGATGAGCGCGAACAGACCCTGAACCAGCTGCTCACCGAGATGGACGGCTTTGAGGGCAACAACGGCGTCATCATTCTGGCAGCCACCAACCGCCCAGAGTCTCTGGACCCGGCTCTGACCCGCCCCGGCCGCTTTGACCGCCGCGTTCCCGTCGAGCTGCCCGACCTGAAGGGCCGCGAAGAGATTTTGAAAGTCCACGCCAAAAAGATCGCGCTGGCTCCCGGCGTTGATTTCAGTGTCGTGGCCCGGATGGCCTCCGGTGCGTCCGGTGCCGAGCTGGCCAACATCGTCAACGAGGCTGCGCTGCGGGCCGTCCGCGCGGGCCGCAAGAGCGTGACCCAGGCTGACCTCGAAGAGAGCATCGAAGTGGTCATTGCAGGCTACCAGAAGAAGAATTCCATCCTCACCGACAAGGAAAAGTGCATCGTGGCCTACCACGAGATCGGCCACGCGCTGGTCGCCGCCAAGCAGACCCACTCCGCGCCGGTGCAGAAGATCACCATCATCCCCCGCACCTCCGGCGCACTGGGCTTTACCATGCAGGTGGAAGAGGGCAACCACTACCTGATGGACAAGACCGAGCTGGAAAACAAGATCGCCACCCTGACCGGCGGCCGCGCTGCCGAGGAGGTCGCGTTCGGTTCCATCACCACCGGTGCTTCCAACGACATCGAGCAGGCCACCAAGCTGGCCCGCGCCATGCTCACCCGCTACGGCATGAGCGACGAGTTCGACATGGTGGCGCTGGAGACCGTGAACAACCAGTATCTGGGCGGCGACACCTCGCTGGCCTGCTCGGCCCAGACCCAGCGCGAGATCGACCAGAAGGTCGTGGAGCTGGTCAGGGCCCAGCACCAGAAGGCCATCCAGATCCTGACCGACAACCGCCAGAAGCTGGACGAGCTGGCCAAGTACCTCTACCAGAAAGAGACCATCACCGGCGATGAATTCATGGAGATCCTGGAGCGGGAATAATATTTTTTCCAGCGATGCTGCAATAATCCGTTTCTCCGGTTCGTATACAAGGCAGAACGGGCCGAACGAGCCCCTGAATCAGGAGGATATGATCCATGAAGATTTTGAATACGAAATTTGGCCGTCAGGCCATCGCCGCCGCCCTCATCCTGTCCGCCATGGCGTCCATGAGCCTCGGTGCGTTTGCCGCTGAGCCTTCCGCCGAAACGGCCGCAGACGAGGCAGTTGTAGCAGGCTATCTGCCCCCGCAGGACGAGAGCACCATGACCCAGGGCGACATCGCCCTGCACAGCAGCGATGCACAGACTACTGCCGAGCGTAACCCGAACTACGGCGGCTACGCCGCCCCGGTGGAAGACCCCATTCAGGGCAACGTCATGATGATCGCCGAGACCGGCGATGCGCAGACTTCGGAGTCGACGATCGCCTCCAACCCGGCCTATTCGGCCAGATACACCGTCAAGGGCCTGCTGGGCAAGCAGGTGCTCTATACCGCCTCGGTGAAGGATCAGGTTCTGACCCTCTCCGTCCCGGAGGATGTCGCCACCTTCCGCGCCACCGTCGGTGAGATGCGCAAGCTGATGGACAACGGGGTGCGCACCGTGGTCCTGACGACCAACAAGGCCTCCACCACCCTGAACCTGTCCTTGCTGTGCGAGGGCCAGAGCGACACCACCAAGGTCACCCTGCGCCACATCGGCAGTTCTGCCGTCCTCCATGTCGGCCTGCGCTGCCGCCGCGACCTGCTCGTCGGCCGTGACTCGAACTACGGCGGCTACGCCTCCCCGGTGGAAAATCCCATCCAGGGCAACGTCATGATGATCGACGAGACCGGCGATACACAGACTTCCGCTGGCCGCTGACCGGTTCCGGTGCATCGAAGAATGAAACCTGCCCGGAATTATCCGTCGAAAGTTGAATTTTCTTCATTCTGCATCTGAACCAAACTGCTTGACAGAGGCAGACCGGTCTGGTAAAATAAGCTCACTTTGAAACAAGCGCAAATGCGTTGACGGGGAAAAAACGAAGTGTTTTCTGCTTGCAGAGAGCCGCCGGGTGGTGCAAGACGGTGCGGGAAGCTTCGGTTACTGGCCCCTGAGCGGCAGGGCTGAAACCACAGTAGGCCCTGACGGATGCCCACCGTTACCGGGGCAGCGATTCGCCGCCAAAAGCCGATCGTGTGAGTGGCTGGTCTTGCCAGCAAAGAGAGTGGTACCACGGGTGCCCTGTAACAAAACTTACAGGCTCTCGTCTCTCAGAGGATTTCGTCCTTTGAGAGACGGGAGCCTTTTTTCGTTTGAGCAGCAGACTTACCCTTTCAGGCGCTTCGCGCCAGCTCCCCCAAAGGGGGGAGCTTCAAACCTCCCACTTCGGGGGAGGTGGCATTGCGAAGCAATGACGGAGAGGGACAAGGCCGCCTGCAAAAAGTGTTGAATGTAAGCTGATAGGAAGCCAGGAGGACAACGAATATGATGGACGCTACCAAGTACGCACCGGGGTATTACCCCGTACCGGCCGGTTACGACAGCTGGGTCAAAAAAGATCACATTGAACAGGCACCTGCATGGTGCAGCGTGGACCTGCGCGACGGCAACCAGGCACTGATCGTGCCCATGAGTCTGGAAGAGAAGCTGGAGTTCTTCCAGATGCTGGTCCGGATCGGCTTCAAGGAGATCGAGGTCGGCTTCCCTGCCGCCAGCGAGACCGAGTACGAGTTCCTGCGTACCCTCATCGAGAAGGATATGATCCCCGACGACGTCACCGTGCAGGTGCTGACCCAGTGCCGCGACCACATCATCCGCCGCACCTTCGAGGCCGTCAAGGGCGCACCCCGCGCGGTCATCCACTTCTACAACTCCACCTCCGTGGCCCAGCGTGAGCAGGTGTTCCATAAGAGCAAGGAAGAGATCAAGAAGATCGCCACCGACGGTGCCCGGCTGGTCAAGCAGCTCAGTCAGGAGTACGAGGGCAATTTCCTGTTCGAGTACAGCCCGGAGAGCTTCACCGGCACCGAGGTCGATTATGCCGTCGAGGTCTGCAACGCCGTGCTGGACATCATGGAGCCGACGCCCGACCGCCCGATGATCATCAACCTGCCCGTCACCGTTGAGATGAGCATGCCGCACGTCTACGCAAACCAGATCGAGTACTGCGACAAGCACCTCAAGCACCGCGACAGCGTCATCATCTCCACCCACCCCCACAACGACCGCGGCACCGGCGTGGCCTGCGCCGAGCTGGCCGTGCTGGCCGGTGCACAGCGCGTGGAGTGCTGCCTGTTCGGCAACGGCGAGCGCACCGGCAACGTCGATGCCGTCACTCTGGCCATGAACATGTACAGCCACGGCGTGGATCCCAAACTCGATTTCTCCAACATGCCGGACATCTGCGCCACCTATGAGCGTGTGACCCGGATGCACATCTACGAGCGCACCCCCTATGCGGGCCAGCTGGTCTTTGCGGCCTTCTCCGGCAGCCATCAGGACGCCATCGCCAAGGGCATGGCCTACCGCAAGGAGCACGGCGAACACCGCTGGACCTGCCCCTACATTCCCATCGACCCGCACGACATCGGCCGCACCTACGACGCCGACGTCATCCGCATCAACAGCCAGAGCGGCAAGGGCGGCATCGGCTTTGTGCTGGAGCAGAACTACGGCTACAACCTGCCCCCCAAGATGCGCGAAGACCTGGGCTACAAGGTCAAGAACGTCTCCGACCACAGCCACAAGGAGCTGAGCGCTTCTGAAGTGCTCCGCATCTTCGAGGAGAGTTTCCTCAATAAAAATAAGCCGCTCTCGGTCATCGAGGCACACTTCGCTCAGGTGGACGGCATCACCGCGACCGTCACGCTGGAGCTGAACGGCCAGCGCAAGGTCGTCACCTCGGTGGGCAACGGCCGTCTGGACGCCGTGGCCAACGCCATCCAGAGCGCGACCGGGATGGACTTCCACCTCGAAGCCTACTCCGAACACAGCCTGGACGAAGGCTCCACCTCCCGCGCTGCCTCCTATGTCGGCCTGGCCTGGGGCGATGGCAGCATGACCTGGGGTGCCGGCACCGACACCGACATCATCGTCGCCGGCATCAAGGCGCTGGTAAGTGCGATCAATCGTAAGTAAAAGGCCTTGCCCTCTCAGGCGCTTTGCGCCAGCTCCCCCAAAGGGGGAGCCTTTGGCAGACCGGTTTTGAAACTACTGACCAAGCAACGTTTTGCTGCACCGGAGCCATCCAGACTCCGCAGCAAAGGCCAGCTGCCGCTGCCAACGAGAACAAGGCCCGGCTGTAGAAGAACAACGCGCAGACCTGCCCGACTCGCCAGTGGCTCCCACTCTGGGGGAGCTGTCTGCGAAGCAGACTGAGAGGGCAAACAGCAGATATCATATAAAAGGAGAGTACCACCATGGGAATGACCCTGACGCAGAAGATTTTAGCCGCACATGCCGGTCTGGCCGAGGTCAAGGCAGGCCAGCTCATCAACGCAAAGCTGGATCTCGTGCTGGGCAACGACATCACCACCCCCGTTGCCATCAACGAGTTCGAGAAAGCAGGCTTTGACGGCGTGTTCGACAAAGAGCACATCGCCATCGTGCTGGACCACTTCGTCCCCAACAAGGATATCAAGAGCGCCACCCAGTCCAAGCAGTGCCGTGAGTTCGCCAACAAATACGACATCCTCAATTTCTACGATGTCGGTCAGATGGGCATTGAACACGCCCTCCTGCCCGAAAAAGGCATCGTGACCGCCGGTGACTGCGTCATCGGTGCCGACAGCCACACCTGCACCTACGGTGCGCTGGGTGCCTTCTCCACTGGCGTTGGCTCCACCGACATGGCTGCGGGCATGGCCACCGGCATGGCATGGTTCAAGGTGCCTGCCGCCATCCGGTTCGTGCTCAAGGGCAAGTTCGGCCCCCGCGTCTCCGGCAAGGACCTCATCCTCCACATCATCGGTCAGATCGGCGTGGACGGCGCGCTGTACAAGTCCATGGAGTTCACCGGCCCCGGCGTGGCTTCCCTGACCATGGACGACCGCCTGTGCGTCTGCAACATGGCCATCGAGGCCGGTGCCAAGAACGGCATCTTCCCCGTGGACGAGACCACCAGAGCCTACCTCAAGGGCCGCAGCCAGCGCGAGCCGGTCTTCTACGAGGCCGACCCGGATGCCGTGTACGAGCAGACCATCGAGATCGACCTTTCCCAGCTCGAACCCACCGTCAGCTACCCCCATCTGCCGGAGAACACCCACCCCGCCGCCGAGGGCAAAACGATCAAAATTGACCAGGTCGTCATCGGCAGCTGCACCAACGGCCGCCTGGAAGACATGGAGGCCGCCTACAACATCCTCAAGGGCCGACACATCGCCAAGGGGGTGCGCGGCATCATCATCCCCGCCACCATGGCCGTTTACAAGGAGTGCATCCTGCGCGGCTGGACCACCGCCTTCATTGATGCGGGCTGCATCGTCTCCACCCCCACCTGCGGCCCCTGCCTGGGCGGCTACATGGGCATTCTGGCCGAGGGCGAACGCTGCGTCTCTACCACCAACCGCAACTTCGTGGGCCGCATGGGCCATGTGAAGAGCGAGGTCTATCTGGCATCCCCGGCCACCGCCGCCGCCAGCGCCCTCACCGGCTATATCACCGACCCCCGCACGGTCTAAGAGAGGAGAAACACCATGAACAACGCAAACGGCTCCGTTTTCAAATACCCGGACAATGTGGACACCGACGTCATCATCCCGGCCCGCTACCTGAACACCCCCGATGCCAAAGAGCTGGCCGCCCACTGCATGGAGGACATCGACAAGGACTTCGTGCACAATGTCCACGCGGGCGACATCATGGTCGGCGGCTGGAACTTCGGCTGCGGCTCCTCCCGTGAGCACGCCCCGCTGGCCATCAAGACCGCCGGCATCTCGGTGGTCATCGCCAAGAGCTTTGCCCGCATCTTCTACCGCAACAGCATCAACATCGGCCTGCCCATCATGGAGTGCCCCGAAGCCGCCGACGCCATCGCCGCAGGCGACGAGGTCCATGTGGACTTCGACACCGGCGTCATCACCGACAAGACCACCGGCCAGACCTTCCAGGCCGAACCCTTCCCTCCCTTTATCCAGAAGATCATCGCCGACGGCGGCCTGATGAAGTCGCTGACGAAGTGACCCTCTCAGGCACTTCGTGCCAGCTCCCCCGAAGGGGGAGCCTTTGGCAGGCCGGTCTTGAAAATGCTGACCAGACAACGTTTTTCTACACCGGAAGCCTCCGGGCTCCGCAGCAAAGGCCAGCCGCTGCTGCCAATGAGGACAGGGCCCACATAGACCGACCCGAAATCAAACCCAAGCAGTCCGCACGACTGTATCGTTCTGCCAATGGCTCTCCCTTTGGGAGAGCTGTCGAGCAAAGCGAGACTGAGAGGGATCAGCCGAAAGGAGAACCCAATGGAAAAAAACATTGCTGTCATCTGGGGCGACTGCTCCAGCCCGGAGATCGTGAAGCAGACGCTCCGCGTCCTCGATCAAGTGGCCGAGAAGTATGGCCACACCTTCCACTACACCGATGCTGCCATGGGCGGCGAGGCCATCGACAAATACGGCGACCCGCTCCCCCAGCACGAGCTGGACAAGTGCCTGGCTGCGGACAGCGTCCTGCTGGGTGCCGTGGGCGGCCCCAAGTGGGAGGGCCTGCCCGGTGAGCAGCGCCCCGAAAAGGGCCTGCTCCGCCTGCGCGCCGGGATGGGGCTGTACGCCAACAACCGCCCGGCCAAGATCTGGCCCCAGCTGGCCCCGGCCAGCCCCCTGAAGCCGGAGATCGTGGCCCAGGGCATCGACTTTCTCATCGTGCGGGAGCTCATCGGCGGCGTGTACTTCGGCTCGCACGAGACCCACACCCTCGAAAACGGCGAGAAGCAGGCCATCGACTCCATGCCCTACGCAGAGCACGAGATCGAGCGCATCGGCCGCATCGGCTTCGAGACGGCCCGAAAGCGCCGCAAGAAGCTCTGCTGCGTGGACAAGGCCAACGTGCTGGACACCAGCCGCCTCTGGCGCTCGGTCATGCACCGGCTGCAGGCCGAATATCCGGACGTCGCGTACAGTGAGATGTTCGTGGACAACTGCGCCATGCAGATTGTCAAGAACCCCGCGCAGTTCGACGTCATCGTCACCGAGAACATGTTCGGCGACATCCTTTCCGACGAGGCTTCGATGATCACCGGCTCCATCGGCATGATCCCTTCCTCCTCGCTGGGCGACGGCACCCGCGGCCTGTATGAGCCCATCCACGGCTCCGCCCCCGATATTGCCGGCAAGGACATCGTCAACCCCACCGCCTGCATCCTCTCCGCCGCCATGATGCTGCGTTACTCCTTCGGTCTGGCCGAGGAAGCGGACGCCATTGAGAACGCGGTGAGCAAGGTGCTGGACAAGGGCATCCGCACCGCCGACAACATGAGCGACGGCTGCACCTGTGTCGGCTGCTCCGGTATGGGCGACGCCATTCTGGCCGAGATCTGAACCTCTGCAAAAAGCGACGCCGCACGGCGTCGCTTTTTTGCGGTTCCTGGCGCTTCGTCACCCCAGCCGGTCAAATCGTGAAATCCTTTCATTTGACAAAAGACTTTTGGTATCCTATACTTGATTGCATCACATTTATGGAACAAAGGATAGGAACGAACGATGTTGACTCTGGATAAAGTTTACCATGCCGCTTTTGTGCTCAAGGATGTTGCCCGCAAGACCGACCTCATCGAGGCCCCCAAGCTCTCCAAGGACTGCCAGCTCTACCTGAAGACCGAGAACCTGCAGGCCACCGGCAGCTTCAAGGTGCGCGGTGCCTATTATAAGATCAGCCAGCTTTCCAAAGAGGAGAGCGAAAAGGGCGTCATCGCCTGCTCGGCAGGCAACCACGCCCAGGGCGTGGCGCTGGCCGCGACCCGCCGGGGCATCAAAAGCATCGTCTGTATGCCGGACGGTGCGCCCATCATGAAGGTGGAGAACACCAAGAGCCTGGGCGCGGAGGTCTGCCTTGTGCCCGGCACCTACGACGACGCCCACGACAAGGCCGTCGAGCTGCAGGCCGAGACCGGCATGACCTTCATTCACCCCTACGACGACGAACAGGTCATCGCGGGTCAGGGCACCATCGGTCTGGAGATCTTGGACCAGCTGCCCGATGTGGATGCGGTCATCGTGCCTGTGGGCGGCGGCGGCCTCATCTCCGGCGTGGCCTTTGCCATCAAGAGCCTCAAGCCGGACGTCAAGGTCTACGGCGTTCAGGCCGAGGGTGCCCCCAGCATGTACCGCTCCCTCCACGAGCACAAATACCAGACCCTCTCCGCTGCCTCCACCTTCGCGGACGGCATCCAGGTCAAGACCCCCGGTGAGCTGACTTACCAGCTCTGCGAGGAGTATGTGGACGATATCGTGACCGTGACCGAGGACGAGACCGCAGCCGCCATCCTCTCCCTGATGGAGAACCAGAAGCTCGTCGCTGAGGGGGCCGGTGCAGTGCCCGTGGCGGCCGCCCTCTTCCACAAGCTGCCCATCGAGGGCAAAAAGGTCGTCTGCGTCATCTCCGGCGGCAACATCGACGTGAACATCCTCAACCGCGTCATCACCCGCGGTCTGGTCATGAGCGGCCGCAAAGCCAACCTGACCATCGCACTGGAGGACAAGCCCGGCCAGCTCAAGAAGGTGGCCGAGATCGTCTCCCGCTGCGGCAGCAACGTCGTCTCCGTCCTGCACGATGGCTCCGACCCCAACATGCCCATCTCCAGCTGCTTCCTCAAACTGGCATTGGAGACCCGCGACCATGCGCAGATCGAGCAGATCCGCACGGAGCTGACCAAGGCCGGTTTCCAGCTCGTCGCCGAGCGCGTTTGATTTTATTGCAAGAAAGGCAGTGCCCGCATGGGCACTGCCTTTCTTGCTTGTTCTTACTTCTGTACGCCGCTCTCGCACTGCTCGATGAACTGTTTGGCCACGCGGGGGCTGCGGCCACCGGCGCGGATGGCGAACGCCTCGGCCTTGACGAGGAGCTGGTCCATCGGCATCCGGATGTCGTGCTGTCTGGCCAGCTCGGTGAGGATGGCCTCGAAGCGGGCCTTTTCGGGCCGCTGGAAGGTCACGGTGAGGCCGAAGCGGGCCGACAGGCTCATCAGCTCCTGCCGGGTGTCGGCCTCGTGGATGTCATCACCGGTGCGGTCGGTCATAGTCTCCTTGATGAGGTGGCGGCGGTTGGAGGTCGCATAGACTGCAATGTTTCTGGCCCGGCCGCCCACGCTGCCTTCGAGGATGGCCTTGAGGGCTGCGAAGTTGTCGTCGTTGGCGGTGAAGCTCAGGTCGTCGATGAAGAAGATGAACTTGAGCGGGTTCGCCGCCAGCTTGTCCATCAGGTCGGGGATCTGATAGAGCTGGTTCTTCTTGACTTCCACCAGACGCAGGCCGTCGGGCGCGAACTCATTGGCGATGGCCTTGACCGCGCTCGATTTGCCGGTGCCCGCGTCACCGTACAGCAGGACGTTGTTGGCCGGCATCCCGGCCAGCAGGGCTTTGGTGTTGGCGATGACCTTTTCCCGCTCGCCCTCGTAACCGGGCAGTTCGGACAGGCGCTGGGGGTCCGGGTACTTGACCGGCACCAGACGCCCGTTCTCCACCGTGAAGACATGGTGTTTGGCAAACATGCCGTAACCCTTTTTCCCGGCCTCCTGCATCCGCTGGGCGTAAGCCGCTGCCAGGTCGATGTCCTTCGTCTCCCACCGGGGCAGGAAGGCCAGTTCCGGCCGCTGGGCCTGTTCGGAATAAGCCGTCTGGAACAGCTCATCCAGCGTCAGGCGGCAAAGCTCCTGCAAAAAGCGCAGTTCACTGTCCAGTGCCTTTTGCATCACCGGCGCGATGCCGCCCGCCGCAGCCTGCCGCACACAGACCGTCTCGGTCTCCAGCACCGCATTGGCAAGATACTCGCCCAGATTGGTGGTCTGCTCGAACAACGCCGCCTCAAAGGCCGCCACGGCGTCGCACACCGGGCCCATGCTGCGGGTTCCCGCTTCCATCCGGTCGGTCAGGTCCAATAATTTGGCCACCACCGGGTCTTCCAGCAGGGCGCGGAAGATCACAAGCCCGTGCAGCCGGGCGTTCCATTCACGAAGTTTCATAGCCTTTTCCCTCTTATATTTAACGAATGTACCAAAATTATACCGCTGCTGCAGGCTCAGTGCAACCCTGTGTTTAATTATCTTCATCTTTCGGGTGATTCACTTTACAAATCATTGTTTGACATCTGACCGATTTATAGTATAATTGACCCAACGTTCCATCGAGGATGCAGGATGCGAAATTTGACGTATCTGAGGGAATTTTGAAAGTGTAGAGTTGGAAAAGAGACAGGAAACAGGAGAGACAAGACATGCAGTTGAATGGTTCGCAGATTTTTGTTGAGGTGCTCTGCGAGCAGGGGGTGGATACCATCTTCGGTTACCCCGGCGGCGCAGTGCTGAACCTTTACGATGAGCTGTACAAGAACGCCGACCACATCACCCATGTGCTGACCGCCCACGAGCAGGGCGCCTCCCATGCGGCAGACGGTTATGCCCGCGCCACCGGCCGTACCGGCGTGGTGCTGGCCACCAGCGGGCCGGGTGCCACCAACCTCGTCACCGGCATTGCCACGGCCTACATGGACTCGGTGCCCATGGTCGCCTTCACCGGCAACGTCACCACGGCGGGCCTTGGCAAGGACAGCTTTCAGGAAGCCTACATCGAGGGCATCACGATGCCCATCACTAAGCACAATTTCACGGTGCGCAGGGTCGAAGACCTGGCCGACACCATGCGGGCCGCGTTCCGCATTGCGCAGAGCGGCCGCAAAGGCCCCGTCCTCGTGGACATCCCCAAGGATGTGACCGCTGCGGTCTGCGAGTTCACCCCCAAGCAGCCGGAAAAGATCCGCACCGTGACCACGTACAACGAAGAACAGGTCAAGTGGGCCGCCGACCTCATCAATGCGGCCAAGCGGCCTCTGGTCTACTTTGGCGGCGGTGTGCGGAGCGCAGCCTCCTGCCAGCCCCTGCGGGACCTCATCCACAAAGCAGAGATCCCCGCCACCTACACCCTGATGGCGGCAGGCGTCGTGCCCTACGGCGACCCGATGAACATCGGCATGGTGGGAATGCACGGCTGCTACACCTCCAACCGGGCCGTGGCCGACTGCGATGTCCTCATCGCGCTGGGCACCCGCTTCTCGGACCGTGTGGCCCTGAACCCCAAGACCTTTGCGAAAAATGCCACCATCATCCAGATCGACATCGACCCCAGCGAGCTGGGCAAGAACGTGGATGTGGATCTGGCCATCTCCGGCGATGCCGCCTACGTTCTGGGCGGGATGCTCCCCCTCATCCAGGAGGCAAAGCACCCGGAGTGGATGGCCATGATCCGCGAGTGGCAGGCGCAGGATTATCATCCCGTGTCCGACGCGTCCCGCCTGATGCCCCATCAGGTCATCGGCGAGGTGTGCAGCCAGTGCGGCCCGGAGGCCGTCTACGTCACCGACGTGGGCCAGCACCAGATGTGGGCGGCGCAGTACATCCGCCACACCAAGAGCCGCGGCTTCATCACCAGCGGCGGTCTGGGCACCATGGGCTTCGGCTACGGTGCCGCCATCGGCGCACAGATGGCGCTGGGCCGCGACCAGCGGGTGGTCATGTTCACGGGCGACGGCTCCTTCCACATGAACCTCAACGAGGCCTGCACGGCGGTCAGCTACGAGCTGCCCATCATCACGGTCATCTTCAACAACCAGGTGCTGGGCATGGTCCGCCAGTGGCAGAGCGCGTTCTACGGCAAGCGCTACTCCCAGACCGACCCCCACCGCCACACCGACTTCGTCAAGCTGGCCGAGGGCTTTGGCCTGAAGGGATACCGCTGCCAGAATCTCACCGAGTTCCAGTCTGCCTTTGCCGAAGCGATGAAGCGCAAAGGCCCCACCTGGATCGAGTGCATCATCGACAAGGACGAAAAGGTCCTGCCCATGATCCCCGGCGGCGGCGACATCAACGATATCATCATGAAGTAAGGAGGAACGCACCATGGAATCCAAACGCAGAGTCATCAGTCTGCTGGTGGACAACCAGAGCGGCGTTCTGGCCCGTGTGTCCAACCTGTTCTGCCGCCGCGGCTTCAACATCGACAGCCTGACCGTTTCCGCCACCAACGATCCCACCGTCAGCCGCATCACGGTCGCGGTGTCCGGCACCGAAAAGGAGCTGAACCAGCTCATTCTCCAGACCGAGCGGCTGGAAGTCACCCGCCAGGTCTTCGTGCTCGACCACGAGAACGCGCTGGAGCGGGAGCTGCTGCTGCTCAAGGTCGCCGCCGATGTCCACAACCGCGCGGAGCTGCGGGAGGTGGGCAGCATCTACAAGGCCAAGATCATCGACCTGTCCCCGGACAGCATGGTCTTTGAACTGATCGGCAAGCCCGAAAAGATCGATGCCTTCCTGAAGATGTTCGCGGATTACACCATCCTCGAACTGTGCCGTACCGGCGTCACCGCGCTGGAACGCGGCGGGATGCACCAGCACATACAGAAACCCTCGCAGGAAGTGCGCGACGTGCAGCTGCCCCTGCCGGGAACGACGTGCCACTAACACGTTTTTGACCCTCTCCGTCAGCGCTTACGCGCTGCCACCTCTCCCGAAGGGCGAGGTTTTTGCAGGGACGGAAACATTCGCACAAAAGCTCTCCCTTTGGGAGAGCTGGCGAGCAACGCGAGACTGAGAGGGTTTCACCCAGTTTTCAAATCAACCGAATATAAAATCCAAACAGAAAAAGCAAAAGGAGAACAACTACCATGGCCATCAAGAAATATTACGATTCCGACTGCAACCTCGGTGTGCTGGACGGCAAGACCGTCGCTGTCATCGGTTTCGGCAGCCAGGGCCACGCCCATTCCGAGAATCTGGCTGAGAGCGGCGTCAACGTCGTCGTCGGCCTGCGCAAAGGCTCTGCACACTGGGAGAAGGCTTCCGAGTTCGCCGCCACCCACGACAACTTCAAGGTCATGGAAGTCGAAGAGGCTGCCAAGGCGGGCGACGTCGTCATGATGCTGGTGCCCGATGAGCTGTGCGCCGACATCTACAACAAGCAGGTCGCACCCTACATGACCGAGGGCAAGGCTCTGGCCTTTGCACACGGCTTCAACATCCACTTCAAGACCATCACCGCACCCAAGAATGTGGACGTCATCATGATCGCACCCAAGGGCCCCGGCCACATCGTCCGCCGCCTGTACACCGAGGGCGAGGGCTGCCCCTCTCTGATCTGCGTAGAGCAGGACTACACCGGCAAGGCCAAGGACATTGCTCTGGCTTACGCTTCCGGCATCGGTGCCGGCCGTGCAGGCATCCTGCAGACCACCTTCAAGGAGGAGACCGAGACCGACCTGTTCGGTGAGCAGGCCGTTCTGTGCGGCGGTGTCTCCGAGCTGATCCACGCCGGTTTCGATACGCTGGTCGAGGCTGGCTACGAGCCGGAGATGGCTTACTTCGAGACCTGCCACGAGATGAAGCTGATCGTTGACCTGATCAACGAGGGCGGCTTCTCCAAGATGCGCTACTCCATCTCCAACACCGCAGAGTATGGCGACTACCGCACCGGCAAGCGCCTGATCACCGCTGAGACCCGCAAGGAGATGAAGAAGGTCCTGACCGAGATCCAGGACGGCACCTTCGCCTCTGAGTTCCTGACCGAGATGAGCCCCAACGGCGGCCGCAAGGTCCACTTCCTGGCAAAGCGCCGCATGGAAGCCGAGCTGCCCATCGAAAAGGTCGGCGCAGAGCTGCGCAGCATGATGAGCTGGCTGAAGAAGTAAACCCTCTCAGGCGCTTCGCGCCAGCTCTCCCGAAGGGCGAGTCGCTGGCGTATCGGCAAAGTTCCTGCTGAACGATTTGAATTTCATTTTCCTATAAAGCGCCGGGCGCTGTTCTCTCACCCAGCAGCATCAAGTCTGCTGTTGTTGATAAGGAGAGCGGGGCCCGGCATTTTGTGATAAACACCCTTGGCTTGCCCGGCGTGCCAATGGCTCCCCCTTCGGGGGAGCTGGCAACGCCGTCAGGCGTTGACTGAGAGGGTTTCAGAAAAGAGAGAGGATAACATGAGAAGTGACAACGTGACCAAAGGCTCGGAGCGCGCCCCGAACCGCAGCCTGTTTTACGCCCTGGGCTACACCCCCGAAGAGCTGGAGCGCCCCCTCATCGGTGTGGTCAGCGCCTACAGCGAGATCGTGCCCGGCCACATGAATC
The DNA here is from genome assembly GCF_019967995.1 of Faecalibacterium prausnitzii. Classification (NCBI taxonomy): domain Bacteria; kingdom Bacillati; phylum Bacillota; class Clostridia; order Eubacteriales; family Oscillospiraceae; genus Faecalibacterium; species Faecalibacterium prausnitzii. The sequence goes on along the minus strand of NZ_CP065377.1, from coordinate 499,139 downwards.
TGGATAAGATCGCCGATGCAGTCAAGGCCGGTGTCGAGATGGCAGGCGGCACACCCATCCTCATCCCGGCCATCGGCGTCTGCGACGGCATCGCCATGGGCCATGTGGGCATGAAGTATTCCCTCGCCTCCCGCGAGCTCATCTGCGACAGCGTCGAGACCATGCTCATGGCCCACCAGCTGGACGGCCTGGTCCTCGTGCCCAACTGCGACAAGATCGTGCCCGGCATGGTCATGGCTGCCGTCCGCATGGATGTGCCCGCCGTGGTCTGCTCCGGCGGCCCGATGCTGGCCGGTACCTACGGCGGCGAAGAGGTCAGCCTCTCCAAGATGTTCGAGGCCGTGGGCGCTTACAAGGCCGGTATGATCACCGACGCGCAGCTGGAAGACTGCACCTGCAACTGCTGCCCCAGCTGCGGAAGCTGCTCCGGCATGTACACCGCCAACAGCATGAACTGCCTGTGCGAGGCCATCGGCATTGCTCTGCCCGGCAACGGCACCATCCCGGCGGTCTACTCGAAGCGTCTGCAATTGGCAAAACACGCCGGTATGGCCATCATGGAGATGGTCAATAAGGGCATCACCGCCCGCCAGATCATCAACGAGCGCTCCATCCGCAATGCGCTCACCTGTGATATGGCGCTGGGCTGCTCCACCAACACCGTGCTGCACCTGCTGGCCATCGCCTACGAGGCCGGGGTCCCCATCGACCTGAAGCTCTTCAACGAGATCAGCGCCAAGACCCCGAACCTCTGCCATCTGGCCCCCGCCGGCCCGACCCACATGCCCGACCTCTACGCTGCAGGCGGCATCCCCGCCGTGCAGGCCGAGCTGGCCAAGAAGGGCCTGCTGGATCTGGATGTCCCCACCGTCACCGGCAAAACGCTGGGCGAGAACATCCAGGGTGCCCGCATCCTGAACGATAAGGCCATCCGCCCCATCGAGAACCCCTACTCCCCCACCGGCGGTCTGCAGATCCTGTGGGGCAACATCGCACCGGACGGCTGCGTGGTCAAGCGCAGCGCCGTCGCCCCGGAGATGCAGGAGCACTCCGGCCCGGCCCGCGTCTTCAACAGCGAGGAGACCGCCATTGCGGCCATCTACGCAGGCCAGATTGTACCCGGCGATGTGGTGGTCATCCGCTACGAAGGCCCCAAGGGCGGCCCCGGTATGCGTGAGATGCTGAACCCGACCTCTGCACTGGCCGGCATGAAGCTGGACAAGACCGTCGCCCTCATCACCGACGGCCGCTTCTCCGGCGCTTCCCGCGGTGCCGCCATCGGCCATGTCAGCCCCGAAGCTGCTTCCGGCGGCCCCATCGGCCTCATCGAGGAGGGCGACACCATCCACATTGATATCCCCAATGCCAGCATCACGCTGGAGGTCTCCGACGACGTTCTGGCCGAGCGCAAGGCCCGGTATGTCGCACCCGAACCCAACATCAATACCGGCTGGCTCAGCCGCTATGCCCGCATGGTCACGAGTGCAAACCTCGGTGCGGTGCTCAAGTAAACAGCCTTTTTTCAGAGGAACTGCTCCGTGCAGTTCCTCTTTTTTGCGCCCGGAAAACACGTTGGGGCCGGGAAAAGCTCCCGGCCCCAATGCAGTTTCTATTTGGTTCGTGTGCTCAGCGGGCGATCATTTCGGTGTAGGCCAGCACGAGCGGGCCGACGCCCTTGGCATCGTTGCAGACGACAGGCTCACTGAAGTAGTAAGCGAGGGAGCCGTCGCGGTGGTCTTTGCCGCCGAGACCGGCCACCAGGCAGATGCCGTCCAGCTGCAGGCTGCCGTCCGGATTCCTGGACAGGTACTTGTCGCAGGTGCCGTAAAAGGCCTTCTCGGCCCAGGCAGCCATCCGCTTGGGCAGCAGGCCCAGACGGACGCCCTTGAGCACCGCGTAGGCGAACAGGGCTGTGCCGCTGGTCTCCAGATAGTTGCCCTCGACGCCGGGGTGGTCCATGACCTGCCAGAACATGCCGGTCTCCTCATCCTGGAACTTGTGTACGTCCTCGATGGTCTGCTTCAGCATGGCCTGGATGCCGCGGTACTCGTTGTACAGCTGCTCGTCCATCCGCTCCAGCACATCCACCATGGCCACCATGAACCAGCCCATGGCCCGCAGCCAGAAGTTGGGGCTGCAGCCGGTCTCCGGGTCGGCCCAGTACATCGCGCGGCTCTCATCGTAGCCGTGGTAGTACAGACCCGTCTTCGGGTCGCGCATGTGCCTGCGGATGTTCATGAACTGCTTGTAGCTGTCGATGCAGCCCTGCATCTTGTTGAAGCGGGTCTCGTACTCCATGTAGAAGGGCTGGGCCATGTAGGTGCCGTCCAGCCAGACCTGCCAGGGGTAGATGTCCTTGTGCCAGAAGTTGCCCTCTTTGGTGCGGGGCTGGGTCTCCAGCTGGCTCCGGATGAGGTCGATGGCCTTGCGGTATTTTTCCTCGCCGTAAAGATCGTACAGAACAAACAGGTTTTTGCCCTGGTTCACGTTGTCGAGGTTGTATTCTTTGGGGTCATAGGTCTGGATAGAGCCGTCCGGCTGGACGAAATAGTCGATGAACTGCTTGGAGAAGTCCAGATACTTCTTGTCGCCGGTGGTGTGGTAGAGACTCAGGCAGGCCGTGATCATGCAGCCGTCGATGTAGTTCCACTTGTTGGGCTTGCCGCTGCGGACTTTCTCGATGTTCCACATCGGGGCTTCGGCGCTGGAATTGGCGATCAGGTAGTCCACGTAGTCGCCCAGCATGGACAGGATCTCTTCATGGGTCATGGTTCAGTCCTCCTCAAAATGACCGACGTTGGCAAAGTGCAGGCGCTCGCCCTCGTAGCCCTCGATCTTGACATTGTGCAGGTCGATCTCCTTGACGTTTTCGGCGTAGATGGCCAGCTTTTTGACATGGGGGCGGTTGTCGGCCATGGCAGCCTGCCCGGCCTCGGCGTTGGGGTCAAAGGTGATGCTCACGTTCTTCATCGAGACGCGCTCGATGGGCTGCTCCGGCAGGCCGTCGAAGTAGCAGCCCGCGAACTGGGCGTCGGTGGCCACGATGTTCTCCATGGTCAGGGTGCCGAGTCTGGGGGTGTACTCATCCACCGGCATCGCGTCGCGGCACTGGACGTAGGGGCCGTGGCCGTCCGGGTCGCAGAAGTAGAACATGTTGATGACGAAGGGTGCCTTGACGCCCCGCATCTCCACATTGCGGAAGACCAGCCCGTCGATGACGGCCGTGTTGCCGCGGCCGCGGCGGGTCTTGACGCGGAGGCCGCGGTCGGTGTGGTCCATGAGGCACTGGGTGACCACCATGTCCTTGACGCCGCCGCTCATCTCGCTGCCGATGACGATGCCGCCGTGGCCCTTGTCCAGCAGGCAGTTGCGGATGACGGTGTGCTCGCAGCTCTTCTTCAGCTTCATGCCCAGGAAGACCTTGCTGGCCTTCATGGCGATGCAGTCGTCGCCGACATGGATGTTCACGCCGATGATGCGGGTATCCTCGCAGCTTTCGGGGTCAATGCCGTCGGTGTTGGGGGCGTTGTAGGGGTTGTTGATGTTGAAGTTCAGCAGATCCAGATGCTTGACGAAGATGGGGTGGATGGTCCAGGAGTAGCTGTTCTGCACCGTGATGCCGTGCAGGCAGATGTTGTCGCTGTCCACCATGGCGACCGCGCGGGGACGCCATGCGATCCGCTTGACCTTCGGGTCGATCCACCAGTCGCCGTTCTGGGCGTCGCAGTCCAGGGTGCCCTCGCCGGTGACGACGACGTCGTGCACCTGGGTGATGTTCAGCAGGCCCGCAAAGCTGCTCAGGGGGTTGCCCTCCCAGCCGGTCAGGTAGTATTCATCCACCTCGTTCTCGCTGGGCAGGACGCCGGGCAGGATGGGGTAATGGGTGCGGTCATTGTCGCCCAGCAGCACAGCACCCTTTTCCAGATACAGGGTCGTGCAGCTCTTCAGGAACAGGCTGGCGGTGCGGTAACGGCCGGCCGGAACATAGACGGTGCCGCCCTTGGGGCAGGTGGAAAGGGCCGCCTGCAGCTTGCCGGTGTTGTCGGTCTCGCCGTCCGCCACCAGACCGTAACGGGACGCATCCACAAAGAAGCTCTCGTCCTGGGTGCGGAAGTTCGCGGTCAGGGTCTCGCCCTCCGACTCAACGGTGACGGTGTAGTCGGTGGCCGGGGTCAGGGAGAAGAGGGAGAACACGTTGGTGTCCTGGGCCTCCCGGACCGGTTCGCCGTTCAGCAGCACCCGGAAGGGGTGGGCCGGACGGAAGCACCGGCCGTTTTCCAGCTCGAAAACAGCGCTGCGGGTCATGGAGCGGATGAGTGACAGTTTCATAAAACAAAACCTCCTTGGGGTTTCGGCTTGCCCGCGCGGGGCGGACGTGATACACTGGAGAAAACGAAAAAAGCGGGGGATCCATTATGCCAATGCGAGCGGAACGCGATAAACTGAATGCAAAGACGCTGGCGCTCCAGCTGCGGATGACCGAGAGCGAGTACCGCCTGCAGGAGGATGAGGAGACCTGCCGCATCCTGGTGGTGACCGGCGGCAGCTGCACGTTCCGGCGGGGAGATGCTTCGCTGCTGGTCAACCCCGGCTGCGTACTGCTGCTGGGGCCGGGGGGCGGCGTGTTTCAGCAGGCGGGGCATCTGGCCCCGGAGCTGATCGGCTGCCGCTTCCCGGCGGCGGTGCTGACCGAGCTGAAGAGCGTGATGCAGCGGGATTTCAGCCCGCTGTTCGAGCCGGACGACCCGATCCTGCTGTACGGCCCGGTGCAGTGGGCCAGCCGCCTGCGCACCCTGCTGAACCTGATGCGGAGCGCCGCCGGGGAACCGGACTGCCCCAGCATCATCTACCTTTCGCTGCTGCTGCATTATGTGGACCAGGAATGCAGAGCCGAGCGGCAGACCGCCCGCCCCCGGAACGAGACCGTGGAGCAGATCTGCGCCTACCTCGCCGCGAACTATCAGCAGAAATTCTCCCTCACCGATGTAGCGGCGCGGTTCTATCTGTCGCCCTACTACCTCAGCCGTCTGTTCCGGCGGGTGACGGGGCAGTCCATCGTGGACTACATCAATGGCCGCCGCATCGAGGCCGCGCAGCATCTGCTGGAGACCACCGACCTGAACATCAGCGCAGTGGCCGAGCAGACCGGCTTTGCCTCGGCGGCTCACTTCCGCCGGGTCTTCCGGGAGATGATGGGCGTCGGCCCATTGCAATACCGCAAGAGCAGCCGCGGCTGAGCCTGCGCTGAACCTGCAAAGAGAAACGACCCCTATGCCGTGTGCACAGGGGTCGTTTTGATTGCTGTGTCAGGATCTCACAGGCCAGAGTGAAGAGCGATCAGCCCTTGACAGCACCGGCGGAGATACCTTCGACGAACTGATCCTGTGCACAGAAGAAGACGATCAGCTGCGGCAGGATGGAGATCAGGGACAGAGCCAGGATGCGGTTCCATGCAAAGCCGGTATCACCGTCCATGGACAGCTTGACGAACAGGGACATCGGGTACTTTGCAGGGGTCTGCACATAAAGCAGCGGGCCCATGAAGTCGTTGCAGCTCCACATGAACTGGAACAGAGCGCAGGACACCAGAGCGGGCATCAGCATGGGGACGATGACCTTGTACAGGGTCTGGAAGGAGTTGCAGCCGTCAATGGCAGCAGCCTCGTCCAGGTCACGCGGGACATTGCGCATGAACTGCACCAGCTGGTAGACGAAGTAGGTCTCAGTTGCAAATGCGCAGTGGACCCAGATGGCCAGATAGAACGGGCTGTTGACCCAGCCGAACTTGGTGTACAGCAGGAACTGCGGAACGTTCAGAACGACCTGGGGCAGGAACAGGGTGGCCAGCATGATGCTGAACAGGATCTTCCGGCCGGGGAAGTCGAAACGGCCGAAGCCGTAAGCGGCAACGCAGGAGGAGATAACCGTGCAGATGACCTTGGGCAGAACATACGAATAGGTGTTCATCATGGCCTGCAGGATGTTGATGGAACCGCCGAAGTTGTTCAGCGCGTTCTTATAGCCCTCCAGAGTAGGGTTCTTGACCCACAGGCCGATGCCTGCGAAGATCTCGCTGTTGTCCTTAAAGGTCGCGCTGATCATCCACAGCAGGGGATAGATCATGATGAGGCCGACCAGGATCAGGACGAGGTACTTGAAGAACGTCGCGATGACGTTGGATGCTTTCATTCCCATACTGTCACACCTTACCTTTCATCCGAGTAGTAGACCCACTTCTTCTGGCTGGTGAAGGCGATGATCGTGAGGATGCAGACGATCACGAACATGATCCATGCCAGTGCGGAGGCCATGCCCATCTGGTTGGACTTGAAGGCGTAGTTGTAAACCAGAATGGAGATCAGAGTGGTGGAGTTGCGCGGGCCGCCGTTGGTGATGATAAACGGGCCGTTGAACTCCTGGAATGCCTGGCAGATCTGCGTGACCAGGTTGTAGAAGATGATGGGGGTGATCATCGGGACGGTGATGGAGAAGAACTGCTTCCACTTACCGGCACCGTCGATGGTGGCCGCCTCATACAGGTCTGCGGGCACGCCCTTCAGAGCGGCCAGGAACAGGACCATGGCGGAACCGAACTGCCAGATGCGCAGGAAGCAGATGATCCACAGCGCATAGTTGGGGTCGCTCAGCCAGGAGGGGCCCTGTGCGTGGCCGAAGGTGATGGCGCGGATGATGGTGTTGACCAGACCATCATCGCGGAAGACAGCCTTCCACAGAACAGCGATGGCAACGGAGCCGCCCAGGATGGACGGGATGTAGTAGACGGTACGGAACAGGTTCACGCAGGCGATCTTGAAGTTCAGGATGTATGCGATGAACAGAGCGAAGATCAGCTTCAGGGGCACGGTGATGAAGGCGTACTTGAAGGTAGTGATCAGGGCCTTGGTGATCTTGGCATCGGAGAAGGCGGTGACGTAGTTCATCACGCCGTACTCATGGATGCCGTTGAAGAAGTTCATATCGGTGAAGCTGTAGTACAGCGACTGACCAAACGGGATCGCCTTGAAGACGACGAAACCGATGATCCAGGGGATCAGATAGATCAGACCCTGCCACTTATCGAAGAACTTCTGGGCCGGGGTACGCCCCAGAGAGGGCGCATTACTTTCTTTCATCCGGGAATCCTCCTTTTGTGGGTGATTTTCCAACGCATGGCATACCGCGCGTCACACTTTGGAAACAGACTTGTCAGAGATTTGTAACCTGTGCCTGAGAAAAAGGGGCATCGGCCGAGCGGTCGATGCCCCTCGTATGTAGAACTCAGGTCAGAGTCTGAAGCGATCAGACGGTGTAACCAACAGCGGACATGCCGTCCAGCAGGGTATCAACGACATCAGCGCCGGAAGCGTTGTCGTAGTCCACGGTGTCGAAGACTTCCTGATAGATACCGGTGCCGTTTGCCTTCAGGTCGTTTGCCTCGAACAGGGGGTCCAGCTGGAAGCCGACGAAGGCCATGACCTTGCCGTTTGCCTCAGCGACCAGCTCCTTGATCTTGCCAGCAGCCTGTGCAGCCTCCAGGCCAGCCTTGGAAGCGGGCAGGCCGCACTCAGAACCCATGATCTCAGCGCCTTCCTTCTCGTTCAGCAGGAAGTTGATCAGCATAGCAGCCTCAGCGGGATGCTCGCAGGTCTTGGTGATGGCCAGACCCATGGAGACCTTGGAGAAGCCGCCGTTGTAATCGCCGAACTTGATCTCCTCGCCGACGGTGAAGCCGGGCTTGTTCTCCTCGTCCAGAGCGTCCTGATACTTGGTAGCGGAGGAATCCCACTCGAAGATACCAGCCATCTTGCCGGTGATCCACTCATTGGACTGGTGTGCAGCGTTGTCGCCGTTGGAGCCGTAGTAGGTGGGCAGGCTCATGATGACGTGGCCATCGACCAGGCTCTTGATGAAGTCGATGCCCTCGGCAATCTCGTCAGCGGTGTAGTTCAGGGTAGAGGTGGTGGGGTCTGCCCAATCCTTGCCGTACTTGGACTCAAGGTAGAAGACCATCAGGATCATACGGTCATATGCGCCCAGGTGCAGAGGATAGTAGTCATCGCCCAGCTTCTCCTGGAATGCCTTGCCTGCGTTCATCAGGTCGTCCAGAGTCTTGGGGACCTCGGTGATGCCAGCCTTATTAAAGGTGGTCATGTTCCAGAAGAAGATACGGCCGGTCATAGCGACAGGCACACACTGCTGTGCATTGGCAACGTTGCAGGCTGCCAGCTTGGCGTCATCCCACTGGGACATATCCAGGTAATCGGTGACGCTGTTCAGGTCGATGAAGGTCTGGCCGTTTGCAGAGTAGTTGTACAGCCAGTTCCAGTTGATCTGGCAGACATCCTCAGCCACGCCGCCGGCAAACTTGGTGGACATGGTGTCCTCCCAGCCGGACCATGCAGCGAAGGTGGGGTTGACGGTGACGTTGCTGTGCTCAGCAGAGAAAGCCTTCAGGGCCTCCTGGTAAGCGTTGTGACGAGACTCGCCGCCCCACCAGCTCATGGTCAGGGTGACGGGATCGCTGCTCAGGCCAGCCACGGAAGCTGCTGCTGCGGAAGAAGCGGTGGAAGCTGCGGTGGAGTTGGAGCTGCCGCCACAGGCAGCCAGCAGGCCAGCTGCGCCCACAGCGCCGGTGACCTTCAGGAAATCGCGACGAGAAATTGCCTTGCTCATTGTTTGTTCTCCTCCTAATAAATAGAAAACATCTGCTCATCGGCCTTATCTGCAAAAGGCTCGTTGTATACAATTATGATAACAAAATATCCCGCAAAAAGAAAGATGTAAATTGAAGAGAAGCGCGCAAAAAACGAACAAATATTGCGCTCGTGTTTGGCGCGGTTTTGACGTCCTTGCCGAAATGAATAAACTTGAGCGAAAAAACTGTGCAACATGTATACTTCAACAGATTGCATAGAAATTGGAGCAAGGAGTCGGAGAAACATCCTAAAATTGCAATATTTTTGTAACCCATCGGGAAATTCGCGTGGTTTTGTTGTACACAAAATGTGAAATCGTTGACGATTCCAGAGATTTGCCAACTGATATATCAATAGTGCAATAAACGCGCGAAGTTGGATACAACTGATATATCACCCTGTCGGAGACGGTCTGTTCCGGGCAGAAAAAAGCGCTGCCCGGCGGGGCAGCGCTGAAAAAATTTTTTCTGGTTTTTTGGGGAACACGGCTGCAAAATGAACGCAGTGCAATGCTTCTTCCGGGAAAAGCTCCGCTTTTTTATTTCGCGGCCCGGCGGGCGTAGAAGGCGCGGCGCTCGCGGAAGTAGCATTGGGGGCACATGCTGACGTACTGCACGTCGTTTTCCAGGTCGATGGCGACCTGTTCGCCCTCAAAGACGAACTCACCGTTGACTTTGCGGCAGTTGCAGGTGGCCTTGCGGCCGCAGGTGCAGATGGTCTTCATCTCCTCGATGGTGTGAGCCAGCTCCAGCAGGCGGGTGGAGCCGGGGAACCCCTTGAGCGAGAAGTCCGACCGCAGACCGTAGCAGATGACCGGGATATTCAGGTCTACCGTGACCATGAACAGCTGCTCAGCCTGTGCCGGGGTAAAGAACTGGCTCTCGTCGCAGAGGACGCAGGCCAGCTTCTGGGTCTGGCTGGCGGCGCGGACGGCCTCGAAGATATCCGCCTCCGGCGGGATGAGCAGGTCGGCTTTGCGCCGCACCCCCAGGCGGCTGACCAGTTCACCGCCGCCCTTGGTGTCCACCTGCGGCTTCAGGATGAGCACCTGCATCCCCTGCTCCTCGTAGTTGTGCGCCACCTGCATCAGGGCCGTGCTCTTGCCGCTGTTCATTGCGCCGTAACGGAAATATAGCTTTGCCATGAAGGTCTCCTCATAAAAAGCAACCCTCTCAGCCATCGCTGCGCGATGCCAGCTCTCCCAAAGGGAGAGCCATTGGCAAGCCGGTCAGCTTTCTACGGAATGAGCAAAGCCCAAACGATGGGAAGCGAGCGGGCTTCGCTGTGATGGGAAGGTTGCTTTATCATATTATACTATATAGTAACAACGACGAAACCGGAACCTCAGTCCTGATTGCGCAGGCGGTAGCCCAGGCTCATCAGGCTGTCGCCCAGGTGGACGTTCTCGACCACGACTTCCGGATACGGGACGGACAGGTCGTAGTGGGAGAAGTTCCAGAAGCCTTTGATGCCCAGGCTGACCAGACGGCCGCTCAGCTCTTCGGCACCGCTGCGGGGCACACAGAGAACCGCCACTTCGGGCTTGTGCTCGGCGCAGAAGCTCTCCAGCTGGTCGATGTGGAGGATCTGGATGCCGTTGATCTCCCTGCCCACTTCGTCCGACGAGTTGTCGAAGGCGGCAATGAGCTTGTAGCCGTTGGTATCGGTGGTGATGAACCGGCTGACGGCCTTGCCCAGACGGCCGCAGCCGATGAGGATGGTGGACAGGCGGTCGCCGTTGCCGAACAACAGATTCTCCAGAATAGAGAGCAGGTTTTCGACCGAGTAGCCGATGCCCTGACGGCCGTTCACATCGCCGATGCAGTTGAAGTCCTGCCGGACCTGAGAGGCCGTGGTGCCCATCTGGGCGGCCAGTTCGCGGGAAGAGATGCTGGTGATGCCGTCGTTCTTCAAGGTCCGCAGAAAGCGGTAGTACTTGGGCAGGCGTTTGATCACCGGCAGAGATGCTTTACCAGGGGTGTTCATAGGTGGTTCTCCTTTCATCCATTCGATGCCGGTCCTCTGCGCCTACCGTGGCGCTCCGGCAGATTCAAAGAGTTTTGCACAATAATGATACATCTTTGTCAATCTTATTCATTATCTAAAGTATACAGCGGATGTGGAGAATGTCAAATAAAATGGAGCAATTTTTTCAAAAGTTAAGAAATCTTAACCGCCGCATAATCATTTGACCCGCCGGGAACCCTGAAAAAAAACAGAGCAGGAGGGGCTTATGGCAGAGCAGAACGAAAAAAACACCCCGGTGGAAGAGCAGCGGCTGGAAAAAGAGCAGATCGAGGATCTGGGCAGCGTCTACCGCACCAAAGGCCCCCACGCCATCCACTGCCTGACCGTGGTGGGGCAGATCGAGGGCCATGTGGAAGCGCCTCAGGGGCAGAAGACCACCAAATATGAGCATGTCATCCCGCAGCTGGTGGCCGTGCAGGAGGACCCGGCGGTGGAGGGCCTGCTGGTCATCCTGAACACCGTGGGCGGCGATGTAGAGGCCGGGCTGGCGCTGGCGGAGCTGATCGCCAGCATCTCCAAGCCCAGCGCCGCCGTGGTGCTGGGCGGCGGACACTCCATCGGCATCCCGCTGGCCGTCAGCGCCCGGCGGAGCTTCATCGTGCCCACAGCCACCATGACCGTCCACCCGGTGCGGCACTCCGGGATGATCCTGGGTGTGCCGCAGACGATGCGGTGGTTCGAACAGATGCAGGAGCGGATCACCGGCTTCGTGGCGGCGCACAGCGGCATCTCGGAAAAGCGCTACACCGAGCTGATGCTCCGCACCGGCGAGCTGGTCATGGATGTGGGCACCATGCTGGACGGCCGCCGGGCCGTGCGCGAAAAGCTCATCGACGAGCTGGGCGGCATCTCGGATGCGCTGGCGTGGCTGTATCGGGAGATCGAACGCTGAGCGGGTTTTCGTTGCTATTTTCCATAGGTCGTGATAAAATGAAAGAATCGAATACTATGGGAGAAAGAGACAGGGTTGCAACGAAAGATGGCAAAGAAAAAACGAAAAACGACCGCAAGACGCGCACCTGCGCGGAGAAAGAGCCGGGCACAGGAGCGGATGCCCGCAGGGCTGGGCACCCTGTTTGCGGGCCTGCTGCTCATCGTGCTGGCCTTTGTGGAAGGCAGCTCGGTCTGGAAGGCCCTGCACGAGGTATTGTTCGGCCTGTTCGGCTGCGGCAGCTTCGTGCTGGGCGCAGCGATCTGCTATCTGGCCATCCTCTACACACGGGGCGAAGACCTCATCGGCCAGATGTTCAAGCTGATGTTGGGGCTGGTGTTTGCCAGCGGCACCGTCATCGTCTTTTCCGAGATCCCCGCCGACATCCCGGCGGCCCGCATGGTAGCGGAGTGCTATCAGAACGGCGTCCATGCCTGGCTGGGCGGCGGTGCCATCGGTGCCCTGCTGGGCGGCAATCTGCTGCTGCTCTGCGGGCGTCCGGCGGCAAATCTCGTGATGGTGGTGCTGGCGCTCTGTGCCAGCCTGTACATTTTTGATATCACCCCTGCCGAACTGTGGCAGTGGATATGTGAACTGGGCGGCAGCGCCCACGAAAAGGGCGTGGCCGTCTACGAGCAGAATGCAGCCCGCCGCGCCGAGCGGCAGGCCGCCCGCCAGGCCGAGGAGGAAGCGGCCGCGCTGGAAGACGGAGACGAGCCGGACCTTTGCGGCGAAGAGGACGAGGAAGACGGCTTTGCGGCTCCGGGCTGGCTGTCCGGTATTTTCAGCTGGGGCCACAAGGTGACCAAAGAGCTGGAGGGCGAAGCCGTGCCCGAACCGGTGGACGACTCCCTCGGCTACGAAGCACCTGCCCCCTCCCCCGCGCCTGCCCCGGCAGAGCCGCAGGAGGCCCCGGCCTTTACGCCGGTGCAGGTGGGCACGCCCCATCCCCGCGCCTCGTTTGACATCGACCTTGGGCCGGACAGCACCCCCGTGGTCGAGGGCGGCAGTGAGCCCATCGAGCCCTTCATCGTCGGGCCCGGCGGCACCTTCGGGCAGGACCCGCTCCACAAGCCTGCGCCCCGGCCCATCGTGAAGCCGGTGGTGCCCGATGCCATTGAGACGGCGGCTGAGGACTTCTTTGCAAAACCGGAAGCCCCAGCGGCCCCCGAAGCACCGGCCCCGGTGGTAACGCCCGGCATCCCGGCCCAGCCGGTGGACGAAGGCCCCGCCGAAGCTCCTGCGTTCGACGGCAGCGGAGCTTTCCAGACACCGACCCTGCCCACCACCGACGAGCCCTCTGTGCCGGTGCGGGTCATGGCCGACAACGTGATGGCCATGCGCTCTGCCCCGGACGAGGACGGCTGGATCAGCATCACCAGCGAGCCGGTGGAGGAAAAAGACATCAACACGCTGGTAGCCGCTGCCATGGAAAAGCCCGCCGTCGGCGAGCAGCAGGCAGCCACCGCCCCGGCCGAGGAGCCGGAGCCTGAGGAGAGCTATCAGTACCAGTACCCCGGCATCGACCTGTTCGAAAAGGCCCCGGAGGAGAGCGACCCCAACGCACAGGACGAGCTGAAGGCCAACGCGCAGAAGCTCGTGGACACGCTGGAAAGTTTCGGCGTCCGCACCCGTGTGCTGGACATCTCCCGCGGCCCGTCGGTCACGCGGTATGAAGTCCAGCCCATGGCGGGCGTCAAGATCAGCCGCATCACCTCGCTGGCAGACGACATCGCACTGAACCTGGCCGTCGCTGACGTCCGCATGGAGGCCCCCATCCCCGGCAAGCCCGCCGTGGGCATCGAGGTGCCCAACCACAAAAAGACGCCGGTCTATATCCGCAGTGTCTTCGAGAGCCAGGCCTTCCTGCGGATGACCTCGCCCCTCGGCATCGCACTGGGCAAGGACATCGCCGGTGTAGCCCAGGTGGCCGACCTGTGCAAGATGCCCCACCTGCTCATTGCAGGCAGCACCGGCAGCGGCAAATCCGTCTGTGTCAACAGCATCATCATGAGCCTGCTGTTCCGGTCCAGCCCGGAGGACGTCAAGCTCATCCTCATCGACCCCAAGGTGGTCGAGCTGGCCGAGTACAACGGCATCCCTCACCTGCTGATGCCGGTCATCACCGAGCCGAAAAAGGCGGCAGGCGCTCTGAGCAGCGCCGTGCAGGAGATGGAGCGCCGGTATCACCTGTTTGCGGAGAACAACGTCCGCGACATCAAGTCCTTCAACAAGCTGGCCGCCACCGACCCCATGCTGGAAAAGATGCCCTACATCGCCATCATCATTGATGAGCTGGCCGACCTGATGATGGTCGTGGGCAAGGACGTCGAGGACTCCATCTGCCGCATCGCCCAGAAGGCCCGTGCGGCCGGTATGCACCTCATCGTCGCGACCCAGCGCCCCAGCGTGGACGTCATCACCGGCCTGATCAAGGCCAACATCCCCAGCCGCATCGCGTTCGCGGTGTCCAGCCAGGTGGACAGCCGCACCATCCTGGATGGTGCCGGTGCCGAAAAGCTGCTGGGCATGGGCGATATGCTCTTCATGCCGGTCGGTGCCCCCAAGCCCATCCGCATCCAGGGCACCTTCGTGCGGGATGAGGAGATCAGCCGTGTGCTGGACTTCATCAAGCAGAGCGCGACGGTCCAGTACGACGAGGCCATGATCGAGGCCATGGAAAAACACGCCATCCTGGACGGCAAAAAAGGCGCGTCCTCTGCCGATGCCGACGAGGAGACCGGCAGCGACCCGATGCTCAAGCAGGCCGTCGAGGTGGTCATTGATGCCGGTCAGGCATCCACCAGCCTGCTCCAGCGCCGGTGCAAGCTTGGCTATGCCCGCGCCGCCCGCATCATGGACGAGATGGAACAAAAAGGCATCATCGGCCCCTACGAGGGTGCCAAGCCCCGCGCTGTCCTCATCAGCCGCCAGCAGTGGCTGGAAATGCAGATGAACCAGCCGGATGAATGATCCGCGCAGACACTGACGTGTCCGTTCTCCCCGGAGCGGGAAACCCGCGATCCAGAAGCGAAACGGAACGAACGATAAAATAAAAGGAGCATTATGGAAAACTCTTCCCCGATCTACACCGAATTTCTCCCCATCAGCCGCGCGGACATGGAGGCGCGGGGATGGGAGCAGCTGGACTTCGTGGTCGTGGGCGGCGACGCCTATGTGGACCACCCCAGCTTTGGCACTGCCATCATCAGCCGCCTGCTGGAAGCCGAGGGCTACAAGGTGGGCGTACTGGCACAGCCCCGCTATACCGACTGCGAGGACTTCAAGCGGTTCGGGAAGCCGAAGTACGGCTTCTTCATCGGCGGCGGCAATGTGGACAGCATGGTCAGCCACTACTCCGTCGCCAAGATCCCCCGCGCCGAGGACGAATACTCCCCCGGCGGAAAGGGCGGTGCCCGGCCGGACCGCAGCGCCACCGTGTATACCAGGCTGGCAAAGCAGGCCTACCCCGACCTGCCCGTGATCCTGGGCGGTCTGGAAGCCTCGCTGCGGCGGTTCGCCCACTACGATTACTGGCTGGACACCGTCCTGCCCAGCATCGCGGAGGACTCCGGCGCAGACATCATCAGCTTCGGCATGGGCGAACACCAGACCGTCGCCATTGCCAGGCGGCTGGCGGCCGGTGAACCGGTAAGCTCCATCACCGATGTGGACGGCACCTGCTACCTGACCGACTTCGACCACCTGCCCGAAAAATATGTGGAGTGCGCGGGCTTCAAAAAGGTGGCGTCCGATAAGACCGCCTACGCCAAAGCCTGCCGCATCCAGATGGACAATCAGGATGTCGTCAGCGGCCAGATCATCGTCCAGAAGCAGAGCGAGAAGTACCTCGTCCAGAACATCCCGGCAAAGCCGCTGGTGCGCTGGGAGCTGGACCGGGTCTATGCCCTGCCCTACACCCGCCGGTATCACCCCATCTATGAGGCCATGGGCGGTGTGCCCGCCATCCGGGAGGTGCAGTTTTCCATCATCCAGAACCGTGGCTGCTTCGGCGGCTGCAACTTCTGCGCCATCCAGCTGCATCAGGGCCGCCGCGTGACCAGCCGCAGTGCCGACAGCATCGTGGCCGAGGCCGAGCGGATGACCCATGAGCCGGATTTCAAGGGCTACATCCACGACATCGGCGGCCCCACGGCAAACTTCCGCTTCCCGTCCTGCCGCGAACAGATGCTGCGGGGCATGTGCAACGGCGGCAAGCACTGCCTGGCCCCCACGACCTGCTCCCACATGATCGTGGACCACAGCGACTATCTGAAGATCCTGCGCCGCGTCCGGGAGCTGCCGGGCGTCAAGAAGGTGTTCATCCGCAGCGGCATCCGGTTCGACTATCTGATGGCAGACCCGGACGATACCTTCTTCAAGGAGCTGGTGGAATACCACGTCTCCGGCCAGCTGAAAGTTGCCCCGGAGCACTGCGCCCCCAATACCCTCGCCTACATGGGCAAGCCGCCCATCCAGACCTTCAACAAGTTCAAGGATAAGTTCTACGAGCTGAGCAAAAAGGCGGGCAAAAAGCAGTATCTTGTGCCCTACTTGATGTCCAGCCATCCGGGCAGCACCCTGAGCGACGCGGTCTATCTGGCCGAGTACCTTTACAAAAACCACATGCGCCCGGAGCAGGTGCAGGACTTCTACCCCACGCCCGGCACCGTAAGCACCTGCATGTTCTATACCGGTCTGGACCCCTACACCCTCAAGCCGGTGTTCGTGGAGAAGACCGCCGAAGGCAAGGCGCTGCAGCGCGCACTGCTCCAGTATTACGAGCCGCGCAACGCCGAAAAGGTCATCAAGGCGCTCAAAATGACCCACCGCGAGGACCTCATCCCGCTGCTGGTGCCCGCTGAGGGCCGCCGCGCCGTCCAGCGCTCGGCTCGCAGAGCCGAGGCCGCCGAGGTGACCATCCACAACGACGGCACCTACACCGTCCGCCCCAACGGCAAGGGCAAGGGCCGTCCGCAGGGCCATGCCGCGCCGGCGAACCGCAGTGCGGGCGGACGTCAGCCCAGCCCCGGCGCACGGTTCGCGCCCCGCTCTACACCTGGCCATAAGCCGAAAAACGATCAACAGAAAGAGAATACGACGTGGAAAAATACAAATCGGAAAAAGTAAGTTTCTGGCGAAAGCCTTTCCGGCGGCTGGCCGCACTGGCGTTGGCCGCTGCGCTGGCCTTGGGCCTTGCGGCCTGTGACGGGGCATCCGTCCTTCCGGGCGGCAGCGCCGATGTGATCCCGAACCCGGCATCCAGCGGGGTGCAGACCGCTGACAGCTTCCGGATGCACTTTCTCGACGTGGGGCAGGCGCTCAGCGTCCTGGTGGAGTGCGATGGCCAGTACATGCTGTACGACGGCGGCAACGTGGACGACGGCAGCATGGTGGTCAGCTATTTGCAGAAGCAGGGCGTGGAAGAGCTGCAATACGTCTTCTGCTCCCACGCGCATGAAGACCATGTGGGCGGGCTGGCCGCTGCGCTGGCCTTCTTCCCGGCGAACCATGTGTACAGCCCGGTGACGGAGGCCTCCACCAAGTGCTTTCAGGATTTTGTGAAGTACACCCAGCAGCAGGGCCTGCAGGTCGAGGTGCCCACCGTGGGCACCGTCTGGCAGCTGGGCGGTGCAACGGTGACGATGCTGGGTCCGGTGGCGCAATACAGTGAGACGAATGATACCTCGATCGTCCTGCGGGTAGATTATGGTGCCACCAGCTTCCTCCTGACCGGCGACATGGAATCGGATGCAGAGCGCGACCTGGTGAACAGCGGAGCCAACCTGAAGGCCGATGTTTTGCAGGTGGGCCACCACGGTTCCAGCACCTCGACGAGCTACCTCTTTTTGAATGCCGTCCTGCCCGAAATGGGCGTCATCTCCTGCGGTGTGAACAACAAATACGGCCACCCGCATGAGGAGACCCTGAGCATCCTGCGGGATGCAGGCGTGGACGTCTACCGCACCGACCTGCTGGGCACGGTCGTCATCGGGTCGGACGGCCAGAACTACACCATCCGCACCGACAAGACGGCCACCGACGCCGAGCTGAACCCCACCGCCCCGGCGGCATCCAGCACGGCACAGCAGACCTACATCGGCAACGTGAACTCCAAAAAGTTCCATCTGCCCACCTGCCCGAACCTCCCGGCAGAGAAGAACCAGATCCTCTTCTCCAGCTACGACGAGGCCATTGCAGCAGGCTACACCCCCTGTTCCACCTGCATCAAGTGAGACACAGCAAAAAAGGACTGTCGCGAACGCGACAGTCCTTTTTTGCTTGCTCTATCATACCGTGTCTCAGCCGCCCAGATAGGCGCTGCGGACACGCTCATTGGTCAGCAGCTCGGCACCGGTGCCATCCATGACAACACGGCCGGTCTCCAGAACATAGGCCCGGTCAGCCACGGAAAGCGCCATCTGCGCGTTCTGCTCGACCAGCAGGATGGTCATTCCCTCCTCGTGGATGTTCCGGATGATGTCGAAGATCTCCTGCACCAGCAGAGGCGACAGGCCCATGGACGGTTCATCCAGCATCAGCATGGAGGCGTTGCTCATCAGCGCACGGCCCATGGCCAGCATCTGCTGCTCACCGCCGGACATGGTGCCCGCCAGCTGTTTGCGGCGCTCCTTCAGGCGGGGGAACAGTTCAAAGACCTTTTCCTTGTTGGGGCCGATGGTGGAGGCCGGCTGGGTATAGCCGCCCATTTCCAGATTTTCCTCCACGGTCATGTGCAGGAAGACGTGGCGTCCCTCCGGCACATGGGCCAGACCAGCCTCCACGATCTTGTGGGCACGGACGCCCTTGATGCTCTTGCCCTTGTACAGGACATCGCCCGTCTTCGGGTGGAGCAGGCCGGAAATGGTCTTCAGGGTGGTGGACTTACCGGCACCGTTGGCACCGATCAGGGTCACGATCTCCCCTTCGTGGACCTCAAACGAAACGTCCTTGACGGCGTGGATGTTGCCGTAATAGACGTTGATGTTCTCCACTTTCAGCATAGAATCTGCCATCGGTCAGCCCTCCTTCTTGCCCAGATAGGCCTCAACGACCTGCGGGTTGCTGCGGATCTCATCCGGGGTGCCCTTGGCGATGATGCGGCCAAAGTTCAGCACCGCGATGCCCTCGCAGATCCCCATGACCAGGCTCATGTCGTGCTCGATCAGCAGCACGGCAATGTCGAATTCGTCGCGGATGCGGCGGATGGTCTCGGTCAGTTCAGCGGTCTCGGAGGGGTTCATACCGGCAGCAGGCTCGTCCAGAAGCAGCAGCTTCGGGCTGGTAGCCAGGGCGCGCATGATCTCCAACCGGCGCTGTGCACCATAGGGCAGGCTGCCCGCCGGGGTGTTGGCCAGGTCGGCCATGTGGAAGATATCCAGCAGCTCCAGTGCCCGCTCGGTGCACTTCTTTTCTTCCTTCCAGTAGTTGGGCAGACGGATCAGGGAGGAGGCCAGGTTGTACTTCATGGACTCATGCAGACCGACCTTGATGTTGTCGATGACCGACAGCTCCTTGAACAGGCGGATGTTCTGGAAGGTGCGGGCTACGCCCATCCGGTTGACCTGATAGGTCTTCTTGCCTGCCGTGGGCATCCCGTCGATCAGGATGGAGCCGCGGGTGGGCTGGTACACGTTGGTCAGCAGGTTGAAAACAGTGGTCTTACCGGCACCGTTGGGGCCGATGAGGCCGGTGATCTCGTTGCGGCCGATCATCAGGTTGAAGCCGTCCACTGCGGTCAGACCGCCGAAGTCGATGCCCAGCTCGCGCACGTCGAGGATGGGCTTTTTGTCCTTGTCGCGGTCGGTCAGGAAACCGCCGGAGGGGACGCTGTTCAGTCTCGTCTGGAACTCACTCATGGTCTGCACCCTCCTTGTTCTTCTTGCGGAACAGTTCCCCATTCAGGACCTTCTCCACGATGCGGCTCATGGAGAAGTCGTAGCTGCCCAGCAGTCCGCCGGGGCGGAAGATCATCATCAGGATCAGCACCAGCGAGTAGATGACCATGCGGTAGCTGTCAAAGCTGCGGGTCGCTTCGGGCAGGATGGTCAGCACCGTTGCCGAGAGGATGGAACCCAGCATGGAGCCCATGCCGCCCAGAACGACCATGACCAGAATCTCGATGGACTTCATGAAGCCGAAGGTCGAGGGGTTCAGAACGCCGATGTAGCAGGCGTACAGACCACCAGCCAGACCGGCGAAGGCCGCAGAGAAAGCAAAGGCCATGACCTTATAGTAGGTGGTCTGGATGCCGCAGCTCTCGGCCGCGATCTCGTTGTCGCGGATGGCGAGGACGGCGCGGCCGTGGCGGCTCTTCATCATGGTGTGGATCAGGAAGCAGGTGATGACCACGCACAGGAACACATTGCTGAAATGGGAATACTTGGGGATGTTCTTCAGGCCCTTGGAGCCGTAGAACAGGCTGTAACCCAGCACATCGTCGATGTTGTTCAGCGTGATGCGGATGATCTCGCCAAAGCCAAGCGTCAGGATGGCCAGATAGTCACCGGTCAGGCGCAGAGCGGGGATGCCGATCAGCACACCGAACAGGCCCGCCATGATGCAGGCCAGCACCAGACCAATGGCAAAGGAGATGCCGCTGGGCAGGGGGCTGTACTTGGTGAACAGCGCGCAGGTGTAAGCACCCACGGCCATGAAACCGGCATGGCCCAGCGGCAGCTGGCCCAGGTAACCGGTGGCCACGTTCAAAGACACGGCCAGGATGATGTTGATGCCCACGGTCATCAGCACCTTGTTCTGATAGGTGGAAAGCAGATTCCCGGTCAGGTAGGAAAGCCCCAGGAACAGCAGCGCCACCAGCACCGTATTCATCAGGTAGCGCACGGGCATTTTGAGCGTTTTGCGTTTGGTATTCATCTTCATGCCCTCCTTACACCTTTTCCTGCACCTTGCGGCCAAGGAAGCCGGTGGGCTTGAACAGCAGCACGATGATCAGGATCGCAAACGTAACGGCGTCCTTCCAGGCGGAAAGACCGATGGCGGAAACGAAGCACTCGCACAGGCCGATGGCGATGCCGCCGATCATCGCGCCCGGAATGGAACCGATGCCGCCCAGAACTGCGGCAACGAAGGCTTTCAGGCCCAGCATGGAACCCATGGTGGGCGTTGCCTGCGGATAGGAGCAGCAGTACAGCACTGCACCGATACCGGCCAGCGCAGAACCCACCGCAAAGGTGAAGGAGATGGTGCTGTTGACGTTGATGCCCATCAGGCGGGCCGCATCCATATCCTCGGAGACGGCGCGCATGGCCTTGCCGAGTTTGGTCTTCTGGACCAGGAAGGTCAGCACGAGCATGGACAGCACAGTGACCACCAGCGTGATCACGGAGGTCAGGCCCACCGGCACTTTGCCGAAGTAGAAGGTCCTGGCTTCAAAGTAGGACGGGATGACCTTTGCACCGGAGCCCATCAGCAGCTCCGCCGTATACTCCAGGAAGAAGGACACGCCGATGGCCGTGATCAGCAGCGAGATGCGGGGCGCACTGCGCAGCGGGGTATAGGCGACCTTTTCGATCACCACGCCCAGCAGGGTGCAGGTAATGACGGTGGCGCAGACAGCCGTCACCGGGCCAAGGCCCAGCTGGTTCATCACGAACCAGGACATGTACGCGCCCACCATAATGACATCGCCGTGGGCAAAGTTCAGCAGCAGGATGATGCCGTACACCATGCTGTAGCCCAGTGCGATCAGTGCATAGATGCTGCCCAGGGAAAGACCGTTGATCAGCTGACTAAAAAACACTGTCATGGATGGATACTTCCTTTCTTTGCGGCGTTTTGCCACGCCTTTTGGGAGACACTCTTTTACCAAAAAAGCGGAGACAACCCGTTTCGGCGGTCTCCGCAAGTGGTTCTGGATGCGAGGGATCAGAACATTTCCTTCAGTTCGGGCTTGCCATCCACATAGGTCAGGATCGCAGTCTCCTTGACGGGGTCGTGGTGCTCGTCGAAGGTGAAGGTGCCGGTGATGCCGTCGATGGTGCCGGAAGCGATGGCGTCAATGACAGCCTGCTTGTACTCGTCGCTGCCTGCTTCCAGACCGGCGTCCTCCGCAGCCTGCAGGCCGTAGACCACGGTCTTGGCAGCGTCGTAGCCCAGAGGTGCGAAGCCGTTGGGGTAATCCTCGCCGTACTCTGCCTTGTAGGCCTCCTCGAACTCCGGAGAAGCGCCCTTTGCATAGTTGGCGCAGAAGTAGCTGTCCTTCAGCTGGTCAGCGGTCGCATAGCCCTCCAGGCCGTCCCAGCCGTCGCCGCCCAGGAACGGAACGGTCAGGCCGATGCTCTCAGCCTGCGACAGGATCTGGCCCACTTCCTCATAGTAGTTGGGGCAGAAGACCGTCTCCGGTGCCTTGCCCAGGATGCTGGTCAGCTGGGTCTTGAAGTCCACGTCGCCGTCGGAGTAGCTCTCCTGATCGACAATGGTGCCGCCCAGGCTCTCGAACTCGTCGATGAAGTTCTCAGCCAGGCCCTCGTTGTAGTCGGCGCCCTTCTTAAAGATGACAGCAGCCTTGGTGTAGCCCAGCTTCTGGTAAGCGTAATCTGCCATCTTGATGCCCTGGAACGGGTCGGTGAAGGTGGCACGGAAAACGTTGGCGTTCACGGTGTCGGTCTCGGCATCGTAGGTAACGGCCTCTGCGGTCGCAGAAGCAGTGACCATGGGCATGTTGTAGTCGGCGCTCTCAGCAGCCACGGCCAGCGTGGGGGTGGTGGTGACATCGCCGACCAGTGCCGTGATGCCCTCGTCCACCATTTTGGTGAAGCAGTTGACGGCCTGGGTGGCGTCGCCCTGCTCATCCTCGGTCAGGATCTCGATCTGCTTACCGTTGATGCCTCCATCGGCGTTGACCTGCTTCAGGTACAGGGCCGCACCGTTGACAACGGCCTGGCCGTAAACGGAAACGTTGCCGCTCAGGGGGCCCATGACGCCCACCTTGATGGTCTCACCGGAAGCAGCGGAACCGGAAGCAGCCGTGCTGGAAGAAGAACCGCCGCAGGCGGTCAGGACACCGGCAGCAGCCACGACACCGGCAGCAGCCAGAAAGTTACGACGCGTGATCATCTTTTTCATAATCGTGATCCTCCTGTTTGGAAGCATTTGCAAAATGCAGAAAGCAGAGCCCTTTCCCTCAAAGCGGCTCTGCTCTCGGTAGTTTCATTATAGCCCCCTTCGGGGCCGTTCGCAATTCACAAACCGTCCATACTTTTCCGGGCCTTTTCCGTCAAATCATGTTAAAGTACACAAAATTTCCATATCACTTTTGGCTGTTTTTCTAAATCATTCATCTTGTTTCACCCTGAAATGAACGGTTTTCACGAATGTCAAAAAGGTTACACAATGGCCGTCCGGTCGGTTCCGGGCAGGTGCGGCGGCGGCCGCCTTCCCGCCTCCGGGCATATCCGCCCCCGCCTCCGGGCAGACTGATGATGTTTACAGCCGCAAACATCGCGATCCCCTCTTGCAACCAGGCACAGGACGTGATAGGATAAAGGCAGTTAGTTAGTATTGACTATCCACCATTTCAAATCATTACCGGGAGGTCTTTAGTATGAATTATCTGGAAATCGAATCCGTTGTCGGCCGCGAGATCTTAGACTCCCGCGGGAACCCCTCCGTCGAAGCTGAGATCACGCTCGCCGACGGCACTGTCGCCCGCGGCTGTGCCCCCTCCGGCGCATCCACCGGCGAGTTCGAAGCTCTGGAGCTGCGCGACGGCGACAAGAGCCGTTATCTGGGCAAGGGCGTGACCAAAGCCGTTGAGAACATCAACACCGTCATCGCCGACGCCGTCGTGGGGCTGGATGCCTCCGACATCTATGCAGTCGATGCCGCCATGCGCAAAGCCGACGGCACCAAGGACAAGTCCAATCTGGGCGCAAACGCCATTCTGGCCGTGTCCATCGCCGCCTGCCGCGCAGCCGCCGCTTCGCTGGAGATGCCGCTGTACCGTTTTCTGGGCGGCGTGAACGGTAACCGCCTGCCCGTCCCGATGATGAACATCCTGAACGGCGGCGCACACGCCACCAACACCGTGGACACCCAGGAGTTCATGATCATGCCCGTAGGTGCCCCCTCCTTCAAAGAGGCGCTGCGCTGGTGCGCCGAGGTCTTCCACGCTCTGGCCTCCATCCTGAAGGCCAAAGGTCTGGCCACCTCCGTCGGCGACGAGGGCGGGTTTGCGCCCAACCTGTCCAGTGACGAGGAGACCATCGAGACCATTCTGGCCGCCATCGAGAAAGCCGGTTATCAGCCCGGCAAGGACTTCATGCTGGCCATGGATGCCGCTTCCTCCGAGTGGAAGAGCCCCAAGGGCAAGGGCTTCTACAAGCTGCCCAAGGCGGGCACCGAGTACACCTCCAGCGAGCTGATCGCCCACTGGAAGAGTCTGGTGGAGAAGTACCCCATCATTTCCATCGAGGACGGTCTGGACGAAGAGGACTGGGAGGGCTGGCAGGAGATGACCCGCGAGCTGGGCGGCAAGGTCCAGCTGGTGGGCGACGATCTGTTCGTCACCAACACCGAACGCCTGGCCAAGGGCATCCAGCTGGGTGCCGGAAACGCCATCCTGATCAAGCTGAACCAGATCGGTTCGGTCTCCGAGACGCTGGAGGCCATCAAGATGGCCCACAAGGCCGGTTACACCGCCATCAGCTCGCACCGCTCCGGCGAGACCGAGGACACCACCATCGCCGACCTGGCCGTGGCCCTGAACACCTGCCAGATCAAGACCGGTGCGCCCAGCCGCACCGAGCGCGTGGCCAAGTACAACCAGCTGCTCCGCATCGAGGAGCACCTGGGTGCCAGCGCCGTCTATCCCGGCATGGAAGCGTTCAACGTGAAGCGCTAAAATTTTCCAGCAATCGCGGCCTTTTCTCCTTCGTATTTTTACTGGAGCGCCTGTTGCAATGCGCTCTCAGATCTGAAGGAAGGAGAACCGCTCATGCTTTCCACCTTTTCCCTTTCGTCCTCGATCCTGCTCTGGTTTCTGGAGCAGGCCGGTCTGCCCGGCATTCTGCTCTGGCTGCTGGAAAAGATCTTAGGATAACGAAAAAGACGTGCCGCACACGCTGTGCAGCACGTCTTTTTTCATCCATGGATCTGTTTTTGGGCGGTGCGCAGCGCCGTGCGCAGAGGCCGGTAGAGCAGCAGCATGAGGGCAAAGTTGCCCACACCATGCATCGCGTCGTAGGAAAGGCCGCTCAGCCACCAGCTCAGCGCGAAGGCGGGCGTCTTGGCCACAAGATACACCGCTGCGCACAGCCCGCCGAAGCACAGGCCGTACAGCCCGCTGAACACGGCCCAGCCGAGGGCATGGTCCATCCGGCGCAGCAGCCGGGCCAGAAAGGCCAGCAGATACCAGACGTACAGATACATCGCCCACCACAGGCCGAAGCCATACAGCACACCCTGCAATACCAGAAACACCGTGATGGCCCCCGGCGTCTCACGGGGCAGTTCCAGCGCGAACAGGATGATGAGGAGCGTCACCGGCTCGATGTTCGGGAGGCCGCTCATAGCCTGTTTGCTCACCACCAGAAGTGCGCCCATCAGCCCGCTGAGGACCAGTCGCAGCACTCTGATGTGCATAGGTTCCTTACTTCGTGTAGATAAAGGCATAGCTGTCGCCGTCGTGCAGCTCGATGTCCGCCACGCCCACGGTGGTCATCTCACCGGAAGCATCGGTCAGGCACCACCAGGCGCTGTCCTTGTCCCAGTCGGCGGTCTCGCCGTTGACGGTGGTGACAAAGCCTGCAGCGGCCTCGTCCGCGCTGATGATGCCGGCCTCGGCCAGCGCATCGCTCAGCTTCTCGCCGTCGGTCACTTCCAGGTCGAAGGTCTGGCTCTCGCCGTCGGCCCCGGTCACCGTGAACTGGGCCTTGACCTTGGCTTCCGAAGCCTCTGCCGATGCAGCCTCCGAGGAAGCGGCCTCCGAAGAAGATGCCGCCACGCTGGATGCAGCGGAAGAAGCCGTGCTGCCTGCGGCAGAGGAAGCGCCGCAGCCTGCCAGCAGACCGGCGGCCAGTGCAGCAGCAGCGACAACAGAGAGGATACGATTCATGATCTTCATCAAAAGATTGCTCCTTGGTTCTAGTTTGCATGCACAGAACATGCAGTGCTTATGATACCATCCGCCGGGGGAAATTGCAAGTGCGGCTCGGCCGGGCTACGCAGCCTCCCAAAGAGCGGCTGCTCCTGCTCCACGTTTTCAGCCGCCAAACAGGCCGAAAAAGCTGGTGTGCGTCATGCCCAGCACCAGAAACAGAACGATGAGGGCAAACAGCACCCCGATGATGATGTCCATCTGGTGGACGCTCAGCGGGAACTTGTCGTAGAGCTTTTCCTTGGGGTTCACGAAATTGGGGTCGTTGTTGTTCAGCAGGCTCTTCTTCCCCACTTCGCCCTGCGCCCTGCGCGCTTCCAGTTCGGCCTGTTCTTTTTCCAGCTGGGCCTCGCGCTCGGCCAGCAGTGCTTCGCGGCGGGCGAGTTCGGCTTCTTTTTCATTCCATTCTGCCATGGTCGTTCTCCTTGGTTTTTCTTCTATTATAACAAAGCGGGCCGCCCACTGCAACGAGTGGACGGCCCAGCAGGCGCTCTCTTTTCGGGGGAAATTACTTCTTGGCGAGGTACTTGCGGATATCAATGGCGACAGCCACGATGATGACAAGGCCCTGCACGATGTAGGTGTAGGAGGAGTTGACGTTCATGAACTGCAGAGCGACCTTCATCAGCTCAAAGACCAGAACGCCGACCAGGATGCCGGGGACGGTGCCGACACCGCCGGTGGTGGAAACGCCGCCGATGGT
The DNA here is from genome assembly GCF_019967995.1 of Faecalibacterium prausnitzii. Taxonomy (NCBI): domain Bacteria; kingdom Bacillati; phylum Bacillota; class Clostridia; order Eubacteriales; family Oscillospiraceae; genus Faecalibacterium; species Faecalibacterium prausnitzii. The sequence goes on along the minus strand of NZ_CP065377.1, from coordinate 472,662 downwards.
GGAAGCTGCGATGGCGTCCAGCTCATAGCCCTGTGCGGTGTTGACGGATGCGCCGCCGGACTTTGCAGCCAGCAGGCAGCCTGCCAGACCGAACATGCAGGAAGCCAGGATATAGATGCGGATCTTGGTGGCGTTGACGTTGACGCCGGCGACCTCAGCCGCAGCCTCGTTGCCGCCGATGGCGTACATGTACTTGCCGTGGCGGGTCTTGTTGTACAGGAACCAGAAGCAGGCAGCCACGATCAGGGCGAACCAGATCAGGACCGGGATGCCGATGATGGTGTTGGAGGCCAGAGAGGTGAAGTCCTTGTTCAGGGAGCCGATGGGGGTACCGCCGGTGTAGACCAGGCAGATGCCGTAGACGACCTGCTGCATACCCAGGGTAGCGATGAAGGGCTGGGCCTTCAGGTAGCTGACGACCAGACCGTTGCACAGACCCACGATGGCGCAGATGGCGATGACCAGGATGAAGACCACCGGGGTGGGCAGAGTGGGCAGGTTGGGGTAGAACTTACCGGCTGCGCCTTCCGTCTGCGCAAAGATGCAGGCCAGGCAGGCCGCAAAACCAGCCAGACGACCGGCAGACAGGTCGTTGCCGGTGGTGATCAGACAGCCGGAGATGCCCAGCGCGATGATGTAGCGGATGGACACGTTCTTGAACAGGTTGATCAGGTTTGCGACTGCGAAGAAGTTGGGGTGGATGATGCCGACGATCAGAGAGACCGCAAGCATCAGGACGATGATGGCATTTTCACTCAGCCATTTTTTCACGGACTTGCCGTTCAATTTCTTGGTAGCTTCCACAATAGACAGCCTCCTTGTTTACTGATTGGCCGCTGCCGTCGTCGGTGCGGTCTCAAACTGGGTCGCCAGCGCCATGATGTTCTCCTGGGTGGCGTCCTTGCCGTCGATGAAGCCGGTGATGCGGCCATCGCACATGACCATGACACGGTTGGACATACCGATGATCTCGCTCATTTCGGAGGAGATCATGATGATGCTCTTGCCCTGCTTGGCCAGGTCGGCAATGATGCAGTAAATTTCGTACTTTGCACCGACGTCGATGCCGCGGGTGGGCTCGTCGAGGATCAGCACATCGGGGTTATTGGCCAGCCAGCGGGCGATCAGCACCTTCTGCTGGTTGCCGCCGGAAAGGCTCTTGATGGCGGTCTTGGGGCTGGGCACCTTGATGGCCATCTTTTCCTTGTTGGTGGCGACCAGATTGAGGATCTTCTTATCGTCCAGCATGATGGGGCCCTTGCGCAGAGCGTCCAGCGATGCAATGGAGATGTTGTCGGCAACGCTCAGCACACCCATGATGCCGGTGGCGCGGCGGTCCTCCGTCAGCAGCGCCACGCTCTTGCGAATGGCGTCGCGGGGCTGTTTGATCTCGACTGCTTCGCCCTTGATCCACACTTTACCGGCGGTGTGGGCGCGCAGGCCGAAGATGCCCTCCATCAGCTCGGTACGCTGGGCACCAACCAGGCCGGCCACGCCCAGGATCTCGCCCTTCTTCAGCTCGAAGCTGCAATGGCGGAAGGAACGCGGATGGATGGAGGTGAAGTCCTCCACCTTCATCATGACCTCGTCGGAGGGGTGGTTCTCCAGCGGCGGGAACAGATTGGACAGCTCACGGCCGACCATCTTGGCGATGATCTGCTCCTTGGTCATGTTGGCAACGTCCCACTTGCCGATGTAGTGGCCATCGCGCATGATGGTGACTTCGTCGGCGATGACCTTGATCTCGTCCATCTTATGGCTGATATAGACCAGCGCAACGCCCTGCTCCTTCAGCTCGCGCATGATGCGGAACAGCGACTCGACCTCGTTCGCAGTCAGCGAGGAGGTGGGCTCGTCCAAAATCAGCACCTTGCAGTTTGCGGAGACGGCCTTTGCGATCTCCACCATCTGCATCTGTGCGATGCTCAGGCTGCCCAGCTTTGCGTGGGAGTTGATGTCCAGCTTCAGCTTCTTCAGCAGGGCATCGGTATCGGCGTACATTTTGGCATGGTCCACTATGGTGATGATACCTGCCTTCTTGGTGGGGAAGCGGCCCAGCCAGATGTTCTCAGCCACGGTACGGGCCGGGATGGGCTGCAGCTCCTGGTGCACCATCGCGATGCCGCGGTTCAGTGCTTCCAGAGGGTTGGGGATGGTGACTTTTTGTCCTTCGTATTCGATCTCGCCTTCGTCCATCTTGTAAATGCCGAACATGCACTTCATCAAAGTGGACTTGCCAGCGCCGTTTTCGCCCATCAGGGCCATGACTTTGCCGGGGCGGAGCTCCAACTGCGCGTGGTCCAGCGCTTTGACGCCGGGGAAGGTCTTGACCACGCCTTTCATTACCAGACGGTATTCTGACATTCCGCAGAGCCTCCTTGTCGTTCAAAATAAGGCACGGCACGGTTCGTTCCGAAAGGAAAGCGCGTGCGCCGAGGAACTCTCGCACGCACGCGCTTGTTAGCTTTTAGAAAGCCTCGGACTCACTGCGTACCTTGCAACCGTGAGTGGTTCTCAGCTCCGAATCAGAGATACTGAGAAGCGTTCTCGGTGGTGACCTTCACATAGTCGACCCAGTAGTACTCTTCGACATCCTTGCCCTCAACGAACAGCTTGGTGGCGTCGGCAGCGGCGGTAGCCTGGCCAACGTCATCGTTCAGGACGGTACCGGTCATCTTGCCGTCAACAACGTTCTGGACAGCTTCCTTCAGTGCGTCAACACCGACCAGATAGATGTCCTCGCCGACCTTGCGGCCAGCCTGCTCGATGGACTGCAGAGCGCCCAGAGCCATTGCGTCGTTGTTGCAGAAGACGACTTCGATCTTCTCGCCGTACTGTGCCAGAGCGTTTGCAACGTCCTGCTGTGCGGTGGTCTGGTCCCAGTTGTCCAGGTACTCATACAGGCACTCGACTTCCTTGCCGGCGTCGGTCAGAGCCTTGATGGAGTACTCGGTACGATACTGTGCATCAATGTTTTCGGGGTCGCCCTTGCACATGATGTAGGTGATCTTGCCGTCGCCGTTGATATCGCCCTGGGTAGAGGTCTCCAGGATCAGCTCGCCCTGATAAGTACCGGACTGACGTGCGTCTGCACCAACGTAGCAGCACTTGCCAGCGTAGGAGTCCAGAACTGCCTTCTCCGGCTCACGGTTGATGAAGACGATGGGGGTGCCGGAGGGAGAGATGGTGTCCACGATGGTCTGTGCAGAAGTGGTCTGGACGGGGTTGATGACCAGGACGTCCACGCCCTGCTGCAGGAAGGTGTTGATCTGCTCGGTCTGGGTGTTCTGGTCGTTCTTGCCATCGACGATGGTGACGGCGTAGCCCATATCCTTCAGGTACTCTTCCAGATCGGTGCGGTACAGGGTCATGAAGTTATCAGCGAACTGATAGATGCAGACGCCGATGTTTGCGCTGCCGGTGGTGGAAGCGGCTGCAGAAGATGCAGCGGTGGAAGCTGCAACAGAGGATGCAGCAGTGGAGCTGGAGGAGCCGCCGCAGGCGGTCAGAACGCCAGCGGCACCCACAACAGCGGAAGCCTTCATGAAGTCACGACGCGAAATCATTTTCATAATAATGTTCTCCTTCATTCGCATATTACAGCAAAATCGAATCGTGCGCATACCGCACGTTTCGTGATTCTGTTTGTATTATAACCGTCCGCACGACCATGCGCAATAGAACAAGTTCACAAGAATCCAAGAAATCTTTTGTGCATCCCTCACAATTGCTTTTGTTGGATACAAGTTTCTTTTTGATATCAAGCACAATTTCTGTCGATTTTGCAACATGCGTCCAAATTCCATACAAAAATCCATGAAATCTCTCAAAATAGTTACAGAGACCGTTCCGGTGTGCAACAATCCTATCCGATGAAAAAAAGCCCACTTTGTCCCGCTGCATAATCTGTACGCATCAAAAGGACAAAATGGGTCTTTTTTTCATTCTGCTGTTTCGCAGTTATTTTTCTTTGTGTTCCCGGCGGTAGCGGGTGGGGGTGACGCCGAGGGTCTTTTTGAAGATCTTGGTGAAGTAATTCACATCCAGAATGCCCACTTCTTCGGCTACGGCGGCGATGCTGTGGTTGTTCTGCTCCAGCAGCTGGGCCACACGGTTCACCCGCTGGGTGTTGATATAGTCGATGAGGGTGGTGCCGGTCTCCTGCTTGAACAGCGCCGACAGATACGACGGGCTGATGAAGCACATGGCCGCCAGACTCTTCAGTGTCAGCGGCTCGGAGACATTCAGGTTGACGTAGTTCATCACCTTCTGGACGGCGGGCGAGAACTCCTTCAGCGAGTAGCGGCGGACATAGGCGCAGTAATCCCGCACCATCTGCCACATCATCTCCTGGGGGATCTCGTCGGCCTCCTCAATGATGCGGGCGTACTTGCTGGAGATGGCGTCGATATAATAGGGGTGCACCTTGCTGGGCTCGATGGCCTTGCGCAGCAGGGTGTTGAAGACGATCATCATGTTCTTCTGCTGGTAGAGCGAGCCTTCGAACCGCCCGCCGTAGGTGAAGCGGGAGTGATGGTGCATGGCCTCGGTGGCGGCTTCGTCGTCGCCGCGGCTCACGGCATCCAGGATGCGGTTCTCGGATTCGTACCGCTGTTCCAGCATGGAGATGGGGATATCCTTCTGGAACTTCGGCTCATTGAAATACCGGACGTCCGGGTGGAAGCAGAAGGGCAGAAACTCCTTCAGCTCCTTCACGACCAGATCCTCCCCTATCATCATCCCGACCAGGACCCGGATGGTCATGTAAAAATCGTTCGCCTGCAGCAGCTTGACGCCGTTGTAGTATTCCTGCACGGCATTTTCTCCGTCCTCGCCCAGATAGCGGCGGGCCCACTTGCGGGCCTGCTCGCTGCGGGGGCCAAAGGTCCATGGCCCGACGAGGAAGACGGTGTTTTCCTCGTCCGGGATGCGGAAAAGGGCAAAATGCAGCTCAAAGGTGCCCTCCACGAAGAGCAGCGTCTGCGCCGGGGTCTGTTCCAGCAGCAGCCGGCCGAACTCCTGCCAGTCGAACTGAGGGTCCAGCGAGCGGCGCAGGCCGTAGTCGAACTCTTCCAGTCCGTCGAACGGCGGCGTCACCCGCCGGGTGGGGATATTCTGTGCTGCCGCCAGTTTGGTGAGCACCTGTAATGGATCGACCCGCATGGCGTCTCCTTTCCTGTTTCATCGCATCTCTCACATCTCATTTGATATATCAGTATACAGCATTTTTCCGCAAGAAACAAGTGGCCGAGCGTAGAAAAAGTGTCCTGCCATCCAAAGACAGCAGGACACTTCGTTCCATGTTCTTACAAAGGGTTACTTGTTGTTGCGGCGCGCAGCCAGAGCTGCCACGTTCTCCTCGACCTTCTTCTTATTCAGCGGGTAGAGGAAGACCAGCGCCAGCACGATGCACACAAAGCCGATGATGGGGGCGATGCAGGCCATGTTGAAGATGCCGCGGGTGACAGCGGGGTCAAACGCAGTCGCTTCGGTGTAGCCGATGATCCCCAGCAGGGCACCGACCAGACCGGAAGAGAAGGCCTGACCCAGCTTGCGGGCGAAGGAGTAGACCGAGTAGATGGTGCCGTCCTCGCGGATGCCGCTGCGGACCTCGGCGTCGTCGATGACGTCGGTGATCATGGCCCAGATGATGGTGTTGAAGAAGCCCATGCCGATATTGGCCAGGATGTAGCAGGCCACAAAGCCCCAGACGCTGGCCGGACGCCAGATCAGGCAGACCAGCCAGACCAGAGCGGAGCAGATGCTGGAGGCCACGGCCAGCTCCTTCTTGCCGAACTTTGCAGCCAGCTTGGAAGCAAAGGGTGCGCAGACGATCAGCATGATCACCGTGCCCAGCAGGCTGGCAGTGGACTGTGCGGCAGCGCTGCCGTACACGTTGGGGTAAACGTAACCGGCCAGGCTCATGACGGTCAGCTGGCTCAGCAGGACGAAGATGGCCGCCACGATGATGCCCAGCAGCGCCCGGTTGGTGAAGATGCTCTTGAAGATGGCGGAAGCGCTCACCTTCTGGCTGCTTGCGGGGACCTCGACACGCTCACGGGTCAGCTTGAAGCAGACGATATAGCACAGGATGGCGCAGATGGAGAAGACGCCTGCGATGATGGTCATGCGGGAGCCGGACATCACCGTCTTGCCGTCCACGACGACATAGGCGACCATGGGCGTGGCCACGCCGATGACCATGTTGGCCAGCGTGGAACCGATGGTGCGCCAGGTGGACAGCTCCGCGCGGTCCTTGGGGTCTGCCGAGACGGCGGAAGCCATGGAGCCGTAGGGGATGTTGATGGAGGTATAGAAGATGGAGCCCCACAGGATGTAGGTGATGAACAGCCAGGCCACCTTGAAGCCATAGGGCATCCCGGCCAGGCCGGACTGATAGATCAGGAAGGAAGCGATGGCCACCGGACCGCACATCCGCTTGATCCAGGGGCGGAACTTTCCGTCCTTGGTGGGCTTGGAGTGGTCCACGATCTGGCCCATGCCCACATCGGTGAACGCATCCACAAAACGGGCGATCATCATCACCATGCCAACGATAGCGGCGTTGACGCCCATGACGTCGGTGTAGAACTTCATCAGGAAGCTCGACGACAGCAGGAAGGTGAAATCGTTGCCGAAATCACCGAACATGTAGCCGACCTTGTCCTTCATGCCGAAGGGGGCGGCTTTCTTCATCTCATTTGCCATTGGTTTCTCCTTAGATAGATGGATTCTTGGATTCGGTTCTCCAAACGCTGCTGCAAAACACATCGAAATATGGTTCACTGCATTTCAGCTTGTATATCAGTATTATGACAAATCTTTAGCAATCATTGTTAGAAGAATTTTTAGGTGAAAACGTAAAATTTTACGATTATTGTTTGGGCATTTTGCCAATTTTTTCATAAAATATGTGGAATCTCTTTCACTACATTTTCCTTGGCGTAGTTGATTTTAACAGTTTTCGCGGCATCGCCCGCATTATAATAGGTATTCTGCCCCGGAATCGTTCAAAATTCCCCAAAAAAGTCTGGATTTATAAAAAAATTGTTCTATTCCTTTTGCAAAAAATCTGTCATACTGATACCAGAAGATATGAGCTGCGGTATCAACCTCTCAGTCTCGCATTCGCTCGACAGCTCTCCTGATAGGAGAGCCTCTGGCGAAACCGTATCCTTTGCGGGGACTGCCAAGGCCTCCCCTATCAGGGGAGGTGGCATCGCGCAGCGATGACGGAGAGGTTTATTTCGTAGTTCAAAATGTTTTAGTATGATGAGAAATGAGGTTCCTGCAATGAACAACAAATCCCTGCTGTATCCTGTGGCTTCCACTTCCCGCCGCGTCGTCAGCCTGGACGGCATGTGGCGCTTCCGCTTCGACCCCAAGAGCGAGGGCGTCGATGCAGACTGGGCAAACGGCCTGCCGGAGTCCATCTCCATGCCCGTGCCCGCTTCCTTCTGCGACTTCTTCACCGATAAGGAATCCCGCGAGTACTGCGGCGATTTCTGGTACGAGACCGATTTCTTCGTGCCCGGCGAGTGGAGCGGCAAGGACATCGCCATCCGCTTCGGCTCTGCCACCCACCACGCCCGCGTCTTTGTGAACGGCGTCGAGGTCGCACAGCACGAGGGCGGCTTCCTGCCCTTTGACGCAGTCGTCACCGACATCGTCCGCTACAATCAGTACAACAAGCTGAGCGTCCTGCTGAACAACGAGCTGAACGAGTACATGCTGCCCGCCGGCAACACCGCTACCCTGTCCAACGGCAAAAAGGTCGCTGCCCCCTACTTCGACTTCTACAACTATGCCGGCATCCATCGCCCCGTCAAGCTGATGGCCCTGCCCACCGAGCGCGTTCTGGACTATTCCGTCAAGCACCGCCTGACTGCGGACGGCGCCGAGGTCGATTACACCGTCACCACCAACGGCAGCCACGACGTGACTGTGGAGCTGTACGACGGCACCACCAAGGTCGCTGAAGCTTCCGGCAAGGAAGGTACTCTGGTCGTCAAGGACGCCAAGCTCTGGAACGTCCATGCCGCCTACCTGTACAACCTCGTCATCCGCATCCACGACGGCAGCGCCATCGTCGACGAGTACGCCGAGAAGATCGGCATCCGCACCTTCGAGATCCAGAACGGCCACTTCCTGCTGAACGGCAAGCCCGTCTACCTGCGCGGCTTCGGCAAGCACGAGGATGCAGACATCCGCGGCCGCGGCCTCGACCTGGCCACCGTCAAGCGCGATTACGAGCTGATGAAGTGGATCGGTGCCAACTGCTTCCGCACCAGCCACTACCCCTATGCGGAGGAGCTGTACCAGATGGCCGATGAGGAAGGCTTCCTCATCATCGACGAAGTCCCCGCCGTCGGCTTCATGGAGAGCACCATGAACTTCCTGGCAGCAAACCAGGGCAACGGCAAGAAGGTGGGCTGGTTCGAGAAGGACACCACGCCTCAGCTGCTGGAAAACCACAAGGACGCGCTGACCGACATGATCGACCGCGACAAGAACCACGCCTCCGTCATCGCATGGAGCATCCTGAACGAGCCCCAGTGCACCAGCGAGGGCACCGAAGCCTACTTCAAGACCCTGTTCGATCTGGCACACGAGCTTGACCCGCAGAAGCGCCCCCGCACCTACGCCATCGTCATGATGAGCCTGCCCCACAACAGCAAGGGCCAGCAGTTCGCTGACTTCATCAGCCTGAACCGCTACTACGGCTGGTACGTCATGGGCGGCATGGGCATCGTGGATGCCGAGGCCGCATTCCGCAAGGAGATGGACGGCTGGGCCAAGGTCCTGAACGGCCGCCCGATGATCTTCACCGAGTACGGTGCCGATACCATGCCCACCGAGCACAAGCTGCCCAGCGTCATGTGGAGCCAGGAGTACCAGAACGAGTACCTCGACATGAACCACAACGTCTTCGACAGCTACGACTTCGTGCAGGGCGAGCTGGTCTGGAACTTTGCAGACTTCCAGACCACCGAGGGCATCATGCGCGTCAACGGCAACAAGAAGGGCATCTTCACCCGTCAGCGTCAGCCGAAGGACGCCGCCTTCCACTTCCGCGCCCGCTGGACCAGCCTCCCGCTGGATTACAAGGGCAACAAGTAAGTTGAACCTCTCTCAAACCTTCTCATAACCATTCCAAAAGCACCCGCAGGCTCAGCGTCTGCGGGTGCTTTTGCGATTGCACTTCTTTTCTTTTTATGGTATCCTTACCTTGCGCTCCGGCCGCGAGCGTCTTTTCATTTGCAGCATAGTCGATTTTCAACGTTCTGTCAAACCGGAACAAGCCATACTTGCAAGGGAGGCTGTTTTTATGAAACGCACCGATTATATCAACTGGGATGAATATTTTATGGGCATCGCCCTGCTCACCGCCATGCGCTCCAAGGACCCCAGCAGCCAGGTGGGTGCCTGCATCGTCAGCCCGGAAAACAAGATCCTGTCACTGGGCTATAACGGTATGCCCATTGGCTGCGACGACGACGCCATGCCCTGGGACCGCGAGGGCGACCCGCTGGACACCAAATATATGTACGTCTGCCATGCCGAGCTGAATGCCATCCTGAACAGCGCCCACAACAACCTGAAGGGCGCACGGGTCTATGTGACCCTCTTCCCCTGCAACGAGTGCGCCAAAGCCATCATCCAGTCCGGCATCTCGGAGGTGGTCTACTACGGCGACAAGTACCACGACTCCGATTCCAGCGTTGCAGCACGGTTCATGTTCAAAAAGGCCGGTATCCGGCTCACCTCCTACACCCCCAGCGGGCGGAAGATCGAACTGGAGCTGTGAGCGCGCAAAGCCCTTGACCGGCGGTTTCTTCTGCTATATAATAGAAGCATCATTTCGAATAAATATTCAAGTTTTCATGAATAGAGAGGGAAATATGCAATGAGTCTGAAAAATCGGAACTTTCTGAAGCTGCTGGATTACACCCCCGCCGAGATCGAAGCGCTGCTGGATCTGGCCGCTGGCCTCAAGGCCAAGAAGAAGGCCGGCATCCGCCACGATGCCCTGCGCGGCAAAAACATCGCCCTGATCTTCGAGAAGACCTCCACCCGCACCCGGTGCAGCTTTGAAGTGGCCGCCCACGATCTGGGCATGGAAGTCACCTATCTGGACCCGTCGGGCAGCCAGATCGGCAAAAAAGAGTCCATTGCGGACACCGCCCGTGTGCTGGGCCGGATGTTCGACGGCATTGAGTACCGCGGCTATGGCCAGCAGATCGTCGAGGACCTGGCCCATTATGCAGGCGTTCCCGTCTGGAACGGTCTGACCAACGAGTTCCACCCCACTCAGATTCTGGCCGACTTCCTCACCATCCGGGAGCACTTCGGCCGCCTGAAGGGCATCCATTTCGTCTACTTCGGCGACGCCCGCTACAACATGGGCAACAGCCTGATGGTGGGCTGCGCCAAGATGGGCCTGCACTTCACGGCCTGCGCCCCCAAGAAGTATCAGCCAGACCCGGCGCTCATCGCTCAGTGCCAGGCTATCGCCGCCGAGACCGGCGCGACCCTGACCTTTGAGGAAGACCCCGCCAAAGCCGCCCAGGGTGCCGATGTGCTGTACACCGACGTCTGGGTCTCGATGGGCGAACCTGTCGAGGTCTGGGCCGAGCGCATCCACGACCTGGCCCCCTACCAGATCAACAACGCACTGATGGCGCTGGCCGGGCCGCAGGCCGTCTTCATGCACTGCCTGCCCGCCTATCACGACCACAAGACCACTGTGGGCAAAGAGATGGGCGAAAAGTTCGGCCGCGATGCCATGGAAGTCACCGACGAGGTCTTCGAAGGCCCGCAGAGCATCGTCTTCGACGAGGCCGAGAACCGGATGCACACCATCAAGGCCGTTATGGCGGCGACCTTGGGATACGAAGGATAACGACCCATTTGCACAAAAAACGCTCTCTTGCCGTCGGCAAGGGAGCGTTTTTATCGTTTCATCGTTTCTTACAGATCATGTTTTTTGCAGAACCGCTTGCTGCCCCAGTACATTGCGCCCCAGATGACGACGGCGAGGACGAGGTAGACCGGGTTCTTCATCGAACTGACGAGGGACTGGCCGAAGAGGGCCATCATGGCCACCATCACACCCTTGCCCAGCAGCATGGTGATGAGGTAGCGTTTTTCGTCAAAATCCGAGATACCGAAGGCAAAGTGCATGAAGGACGAAGGGGTGAACGGCAGCACCGACAGCATGAACAGGGACGAAACGTCGAACCGGCTGACCCACTGCTCAGCTTTTTCCAGCTTCTGGGAACGGCTGGCGAACTTCCAGAAGAACTGTTTGAGCACCCGCCGCCAGAACAGGAACATCAGGGTGCCGCCCAGCATGACGCCCACCCAGCTGTACACAAAACCGAAAAGGCCGCCGTGGGCCGCCACATTCAGCGCCACGATGGCGATGAGGGGCAGCGGCGGAAAAAACGACTCCACCATTGCCAGAAAGATGGGCGCAAGGGGGCCGAGGTCTCCGAAGCTGTCCAGTAATGTCTGCCAGAATTCCAGCGTTCCCAGCTGGTGCACAAAGCTGATCAGGGTGCTTTCCATCGTGTGTTCCTTCCCTCTCGTTTCTCTTAGTATATCCAGAACTTATGAATGTGCGATGAAGAAATTCTGCATTTTCTTCGCTTTTTCGTCTGCGCTATACTTTGCTATACGAAATGGGGTGCGGTTTTCCTGCACGATCGGTCTCAGGCTTTTTCCCCGGCCTGTTTTTCGGCGCGGGCCTTCATCCGCTCGATCTGCTGGGTGCGCTGCTTGTCCCAGCGGGCCAGCGCCTCGGCATCCGGGACCTGCACACAGCGGGCAAAGCTCCAGTGCAGGCCGTCCCGCCGGGCCAGCTTGTACCGCTGGAAGACGCCCTTGCCCGCCTCGCTGGCCGTTCCGGCACAGTGGGGGCACTGGGCCAGCGTGTACCAGCTGTTGCTGCCCTTTTTCAGCCAGATCTCGTCCGGCGCAAGGTCGGCTCCGCAGGCCGGGCACTGGGCCGTGCTGATGATGGGGTCGACCCGCCAGGTGTACGGCTCCACATAGCCGCGGAAGACGCGGAAATCCCGGTAGTCGCCGGGCTTCGGGCAGAGGCTCTGGCGCAGGGCCTGCTCCTCGCTGGGGTAGGCGGCCAACCCCTCCCGCAGGTCGAGCTTGCGGCAGACATCGGCGGTGTAGAGGGTATCGGACAGGGCGTCGTGGAAGGGGCGGTCCATCGGAATGCCCATCCGGGTGACGACGCTTTCCAGCGTCATGCCCTCGCCTTCCTTGCGGGGATGCTCCCGCAGAAAGACCTGCTGCAGGTCGTACCACACCGTGGGGCGGCTCTCGTCCAGATTGCACAGGAACAGATTCTGCTTGAGCACCGGCACATCGTCCATGCCCCACTCGGCGAACTCGGCGTCCGGGCCGCACCACTGCATGAAACGGCGCAGGCCCTGCACGATGGGGGCGCCGTTGTCCAGGTCTTCCTGCGTCAGGCCGGTGACCTTGGCGATGTGGTGCTGCAATTTGCGGAAGATACGGGGGCGCAGATGGATGGAGAAGGTATCGAGGACGTTGGCGTCTTCGTCGATCTTCACCGCGCCGATCTCGATGATCTCGCCCCGGAAGGTCTGCTGCACCCCATGATAGTTGAACGTATACGGCTGGTAGCCGATGTTCCATTCCAAATCAAATAAAACCAGATTGCGCTGCGGCATTCGTGTGTCCTGTCCTCTCACTGTAAAATGAATTTCTCAATGGCCTCGGCGACGCCGTCGTGGTTGTTGTCGGCGGCGGTCACGTAGTCGGCGACCTCCTTCACGGCGTCCTCAGCGTTCTGCATGGCGACGCCCACGCCCGCAAAGGCGATCATCGAGCGGTCGTTCAGACCGTCGCCGCAGGCCATCAGGTTCTCGCGGGTCAGGCCCATGCGTTCCAGCAGAGCGCCCAGGCTGACGTCCTTCATCACGCCCAGCGGCACGGCCTCGATGAAGAAGGGGCTGGAGGGGTAGATGTCGATTTTGCCCTCGAACTGCTGCCGGCCTGCGGCGCAGACGGCGTCGCGGCGGGCGGGGTCCACGGTGAGGAGCATCTTGCAGATGGGGTAATCCACATAGGAAGCCAGATCGTCCACATGGTACATCTCCAGCTTAGTGGTCACGCACTCCTTCCGGGCCCAGGGGTCCTGGTCGCGCTCACAGACGATGCCGCGGGCATCGTAGGTCAGGAGCGCGACGTCCTGCTCTGCCGCAAACCGGCACAGCTGGGGCACGAACTCCGGGGCCAGCAGCTTCTGATATAGGGCCGCACCGGTGGCGCAGTCCACGATCTTTCCGCCATTGTAGGCCAGGATGCAGCCGCCCTTTTTGTCCAGCCCCAGTTCCTTTGCCAGCGGGGTGATGCCCGCCGTAGGCCGGCCGGAAGCCAGCACGATGGTCACGCCCTGCGCCGCTGCTGCGTCCAGCGCCGCGCGGGTGCGGGGGGTAACGATCTTTTCATCATTGGTCAGGGTGCCGTCCAGATCCAGCGCCAGCACCCGAATTTTCGATCCGTTCATTTCGATTCCTCACTTTGGGGCACATCCGCCCGCTGTGTCGTATTTTTCGGTAACGTGTTTATTGTACAATGAACGCCCCACCCAGCGCAACCCTCCGGCGGGCATTTACACAAATTTTTTCGGGAAAAGGCGGTGTTCCATTCCCGGCCGGTTTTCTCATTTTCCGCCAAACCCTCAGAACATCCAGTTTTTTGTCGGTTCGACATAAATTCTTAGCAAGTATTGCCGTTGCGCCGCCGGGGCTTTTGGGCTATACTGTTACACTGACCGTCACAAATAAACGCGCGGCCCGGCGTCTTCCGGGCTTTGTTTGACCGGCCCGCCCTGCCAGAGGCCCATTCTCCGGCAGAGCTGCCCCGAAGGGGGGCTGCGCGGGCGCGATGAAGGGGGATTTTTTACGAAGTATCTGTTTCAGTTCGCACGCATCCTTGCGTTCTGTTTTCTGGGCGAGTTCTGCCACGCTGTTCTGCCGCTGCCCATCCCGGCCAGCATCTATGGCCTGGTCCTGCTGCTGGCCGCCCTGCTGCTGGGCCTCGTTCAGCTGGACGATGTGAAGGAGGTCGGCCTGTTCCTGACCGGTATTTTCCCGCTGCTGTTCGTGCCCGCCGCAGCCGGTGTCATGGAGCTGTGGGCCGAGATGGGCAGCATGCTGCTGCCCATCGTCATCGCCATCATCCCGGTCACGGTGCTGGTGCTGGTGACATCCGGCCACACCACCCAGGCGCTCACCCGCCGCAAGCAGAGCAAAAAGGAGGCTGCCGCAAATGACACAGCTGCTGAATGAGTTTCTTTCCTCGTCCTCGGCGTGGGGCGTTCTGCTCACGCTGGCGGCCTTTGCACTGGGCACCCTCATCAACCGGGTGACGGGCAAGGCCGTCTTCAACCCTCTGCTGCTGGGCAGCATCTTCGTCATCATCCTGCTCAGTGTGCTGAACATCTCCTACGCAGATTACAAAGTCAGCGCCGCGCCGGTCAGCTATCTGCTGCTGCCCGCCACCATCAGCCTGGCCATCCCGCTGTATGAAAAGTGGGATCTGCTCAAGGAGAACGCCGCCGCCATCATCGCGGGCATCTCGGTGGGAACCCTGGTCAGTCTGGGCAGCGCACTGGCTCTGGCCGTGGCCATGGGCCTGACCCGTGAGCAGTATGTGACCCTGCTGCCCAAGTCCGTCACCACTGCCATCAGCATGGATGTCGCCGCTGAGCTGGGCGGCATCGCGGCCCTGACCGGCGCCATCGTCATCCTGACCGGCATCGCGGGCAACCTGCTGGCCGAGACGGTCTGCAAGGTGTTCCACATCACCGACCCCATTGCCAAGGGCGTGGGCATCGGCACCTCGGCCCATGCCGTCGGCACCAGCAAAGCCCTGCAGATGGGCGAAGTCGAAGGCGCGATGAGCGGCCTGTCCATCGCGGTAGCCGGTGTGCTCACCGCTGTGCTCTGCCCCGTCTTTGTGAATTTTATCAACTGAGTTTTCCACAAAAAAGCGCTTCGCAGTGCAAAACTGCGGAGCGCTTTTTTGATTTTGGTTTATGACGCCCGGCTCTCCTTTTTCAGCACCCGCGTGACCATGAACACGCAGTAGCACAGGGCAAAGCCCCAGGCAAGGGGGTTCGAGATGCAGATGCCGAGATAGCCCAGCTGGTGCACGGCCAGCCAGCCGCCGAGGGCGCGGCCGATGAGCTCGCCCACGCCGGAGATGACGGCCTGTACGCTGTAGCCGAGGCCCTGCAGCGTGTAGCGGAAGATCATCAGGAAGCCCAGCAGAACGAACAGCACACTGATGACGGTCAGGTACTCCACCGCACCGTTGAAGATGGCCGGTTCGGCATCGCCCAGCACCAGGCCCACGGCCCAGCGCTTGACCAGGAAGACCGCGACCCATGCAATGGCGCTGTATCCCGCCTGGATGATGCAGCCGTCCCGGATGCCCTGTCGGACGCGGTCGGTGCGGCCCGCACCGTGGTTCTGGCCCACATAAGTCGCCATGGCCATGCCGACACTCTCCATGGGCAGGGTGAACATCTGGCGGATTTTCTCACCGGCGGTCTGCGCGGCCACGGCCACGCTGCCCAGCTGGTTGATGGCGTCCTGCATGATGACGGCGCCGATGGCCGAGACCGAATACTCAAACCCCATCGGGAAGCCGATGTAGGCCAGCCGCTTGCAGTGCCTGCCGGAAAGGACGCAGTTCTCTCTGGTGAAGTGGATGTCCTCCACTTTGGTGAAGAACCACCAGGTGCAGAGGATGCCGCTGACGAGCTGGCTGATCACCGTCGCGATGGCCGCGCCCTCGACGCCCATGCCCAGCGGCACGATGAACAGCACGTCCAGCGCAATGTTCAGGAAGCTGGACACCAGCAGGAAGTAGAACGGATGCTTCGAGTCGCCCAGACTGCGCAGAACGGTGGACGAATAGTTGTACAGCACCGTCGCAGGGATGCCCAGGAAGATGATGCGGATGTAGTGCACGGCATTCTCCAGCAGCTCTGCCGGGGTGTGGATGAGCTGCAGCAGCGGGGCCGCAACGAGAGTCGTGCCCACCGCAAAGACCAGACTCATCCCCACGCAGAGCACGGCACCGTTGAACAGGTACTTGTGCAGGTCATCCCGGTCCTTTGCGCCGAAGCTCTCAGCCACCGGGATGCCGAAGCCGTTGCAGGTGGCCAGCACGAAGCCCACGATCATAAAATTCAGCGAGTAGGTCGTGCCCACCGCGCCCAGCGCATCGGTGCCGATGCAGCGCCCCACGATGATCGTGTCCACAAAGCTGTACAGCTGCTGGAACAGCGTTCCCAGCACCAGCGGCAGGGCGAACTGCAAAATGCGGGTCAGCGGCCGGCCAACGGTCAGGTCGGTGGTACCGGAACCCTTTTTCTTTGTTTCCTCCATAAAATGCTCCTCCAAGGTTTGTGATAGGGCCAGTATAGCGCATTCTGCCCAAAAAGCGTTAGGCTTTTTTTATGAGAAACCCAGACGAATTTTGGATGAGATACAAAACGGGAGCCTTCCGCACCGTGCACGAAAGGCTCCCGTTCTCTTTGTTACAATACGCCGAAACCGACCACGCCCAGCGTGGCCGCAATGCCGATGACCTTCGGCACACTCATCTTTTTCTTTTGCAGCAGCCAGAAGCAGAGCAGGCCGATGGCGATGCCGACGAAGCGGATGCCGCCCTCGCCTGCGTAGGTGCTCAGGCTCAGGCTGAGCAGCACTTCCAGGATCATGCCGATGCAGAGCGGCTTGACGACTTTCATGATCCACCCCATGACCTTGCTGGTGCGGAACTTCTGGAAGAAGACCGCTGCCGCCAGCGTCAGGGTGAAGGCCGGGCTCAACACGCCCAGCACAGCCACCAGACCGCCGATGGTACCCGCCGTCTGGGTGCCTGCGAAGGTGGCACAATTCACGCCCAGGCTGCCGGGGGTCATCTCGGCAATGGCGATGAGGTTGGTCAGGTCGTCGGCGCTCATCCAGCCGTGGCTGGACATCTCATCGAGGATGAGCGGGATCATCGAGGTGCCGCCAAAGCTCGTGAAACCGATGCGGGCAAAGGCGAAGAACAGCTGCACCAGCGTCTCAAGCATGTTCCTTCCCCTCCATCCAGACCAGCGCGGCCACAACACCCGCCAGGATCAGCACGATGTTGCTGATGCTCGTGAAGTGGCAGACGGCCAGCGCCGCCAGGCAGATGAAGACGCTCGCCTTATCCTTCAGGGCCTCTTTGCCCAGCGAGATGGCCGCCCCGCCGATGATGGGCACCACCGCGCACTGCACGCCCTGCAGCGCGGCCCAGACCCAGTAATTCGATTTGATGGCATCGTACGCCAGCGTGACCAGGCTCAGCACCACCACGGCCGGCAGCGCGATGCCCAGCACGGCCAGAACACCGCCCAGCACCCCAGCCATCTGGTAGCCGAACAGCATCGTGATGTTGGTGATCATGATGCCGGGCAGTGATTTGCCCACGGCCACCAGCTCCAGCAGCTCCTGCTTGGTCAGCCAGCGGCGCTTGTCCACGAACTCCTGCTCCATCTGGGCCAGGATGCTCCATCCGCTGCCAAAGGTGAAGGAGCCGATCTTAATAAAGTATGCAAAGATCAGAAGCGCCATCTTCACGCGGGAGGTCTGCTCCGGGGCGGCTTCGGTCTTTTTTTGTGCGGTTCTATGAATTGCTTTTTCCAACATCCATTCCTCCTGTTTCTGACAATAGGGTATCACAGGGGGTTGCATTTTTCAAATATATGTTTTATGATAGAATCCATAGGTTTTTCTTATGGAACGGAGGTGCCGTATGAACTGGAACCAGCTGCGCTATGTTCTGACCATCGCGGAGGAAAAAAGCATCACCCGCGCGGCTCAGAGACTTTACCTGACCCAGCCGTCCCTTTCGCTGAGCCTGAAGGCACTGGAAGAGGAGCTGGGCACCCCGCTGTTCACCCGCGGGCCCGACGGGCTGGAGCCCACCTACGCGGGCAGCCTGTTCTGCGCCTGGGCTGCGGAGACCGACATCTCTTTCGGGCGGCTGAACGACAAGCTCAGCGACATCGCTTCCGGCCGGCGCCAGCTGCTTCGGCTGGGCGTCAGCCCCCACCGGGGCAATCTGCTGCTGCCCACCATCCTGTCGGCGTTTTACCGGCAGTTCCCCAGCTGCGAAGTCCACACGGTGGAGCTTTCCACCACCCTGCTGCGCCTTCAGCTGGACGCCAAACAGCTGGATTTCATCGTGGACGTGCCCAGCCCCGACACCGTGACCTACTGCAACGAGCTGCTGCTGAACGAGCCCATCCTGCTGGCCGTGCCCCGGTCGTTCCTGCCCCGCATCCAGCCGCAGAGCGGTGCGCTGGAGCTGAACGCCCTCAGCGGCGAGCCGTTCATCCTGCTGCCGCCGGAGCAGATGCTGGGCGGCATCTGCCAGAAAATGTGCGAGCAGGCGGGCTTTCTGCCCGACCTGCGGCTCCAGTGCAGCAGCGTGGAGCGCGCGCTGAGCCTGGCCGCGCAGCAGCTCGGCATCACCTTTGCACCGCTGATCTTTGCCCAGCGGCAGTTCTACGGCGAGGAGCTGTGCTACTTCCACATTGCCAGAGTCGAGACCAGCCGCCCGCTGGCCCTCGTCTACCCCCGCAGCAACTACCAAAGCGCCCCCCTCAAGGCCATGCTGGAGCTGTTCCGCATTCAGGTGCCGAAGCTCTATGGTTTATAAAAACAGAAACCCTCTCCGGCATTGCTTCGCAATGCCGGAGAGGGTTTTATCCTTTTTACCCGTGCGGGATGCCGCGGCGGCGGTAGTGTTCTTCCTTGTCGTCGTACATGCGGCTCTCGGCCTGCTTGATGAGGGCTTCGAGCTGGATGCCGCCGGCGCTGCAGGTAGCACAGCCCACGGCGACCGAATAGCCGTTGGCCTCCACATTGGCCACGAGCTGGCTCATCCGTTCCCGCACCGTGCGGGGCGGCTCGTCCACCACAAAGGCTACGAACTCGTCGCCGCCGATGCGGTAGCTGTCCTTGATGCCGAACTGCCGGACCATCTCCTGAGCCACCGTCTTGAGCATGACGTCGCCCGCATTGTGGCCCTTGGTGTTGTTCAGCTCGTGCAGGCCGTTCACATCCACATAGACACAGCTCAGGGTGTTGGAACAGCGCAGCGGATATTCGTTCATGTGGTTCTCGTAGGCGTTGCGGTTGGGGATCTGAGTGTTCAGGTCGGTCTCTGCGATGACCTTCAGCTTGCAGCGCGCGACGACATTGTCCGTCAGGACGCGGATATAGTACGTGGAAAGCACACAGCCCATTAGCCCGAACAGGACGGCATTGAATACATCCCTGGGCACGAGGGCCGGGTCTTTGAAGGTCACAGAACAGCCGATGAACAGCGCTTCGTAGATCACCGTGCGCAGGATGTTCCCGATGGCCGGGCGGGTGAACAGCATGGGCAGCACCACCGCAACGACATGGAAGCAGATGGCCGGTTCATCCGGGTAGGCAAAGCAGCCCAGATAGAGGCTCAGCAGATAGCAGATGCCCATAAAACTGTCCGCACAGATGGAAAGGACGATGTTGCTGTTCTGGCAGCTCTGCACCGTGCACAATAGCACCAGCGCACAGGCCAGCGCAATGATGTAGGCGATGAAGCCGCCTGCCAGCGATTTGACGGCGCAGCACACCGCCAGCGCCATGAGCAGGAACACGATCTCCACGGTGAGAAAGAAGAAGAGCTTTTCCAGGTTTTCCTTCCGGATCTCGTCCCGGCAGTTCCGGTAGACATCCGGCATCGCGCCGCCATAAAACAGGAGATTGCGCAGTTTTTCCATTGGCCTTTCCTCCTCAGCGTGCGGTTTCGCAGCTTTCTATGCACTCTTACCGGTTATTGTATCACACAGAAGAAAGAAATGGAAGTTTTTATCTCATTTTTTTATTCCGCAGCGTGGTATGCGTGCAGATAGACCTTTTTTCGCTCGGCATCCAGCTTTTGGGCCAGCACTTTGCAGAAGGTCTCGTCCCGGAACAGCGCCACCACGTCCGGTGCATAGCGGGTGCCGCTCTGGGCCTGCAGCTCCCCCACCAGTGTGCGCAGGGGCTTGGCCCGGTTGTAGCAGCGCCCGATGTTGTCGGTGGCGGCATCCAGCGAGTCCGCCACAGTCAGCACATCCACGATGCCCTTGATGTCCTGCGGGCAGGGCGGCACATCTCTGGGGTAGCCGCCCTGTCCGTTGTAGAAGCAGTGGTGATAGAGCGCCGCCGGGGCCAGATGCTCTTCGTACCCGGCATCCCGCAGCAGACTGCAGCCAATGACCGGGTGGCTCTGGATGCAGCAGAATTCTTCCTCCAGCAGGCTGCGGCTGTTGGTGTCGATGTACATGATGACCGCGCTCTTGCCCACATCGTGGTACAGGCCGCATTCATAGGCGGTCTGCAGCAGCTCCGGCTTCCGGGCCTGCACTTCGGCTGCGGTCTTGCAGCCCAGCAGGCCGATGAGAGCGGCGGGGTCGGTCTCGATCATCCGCCGGAGCAGCACTCTGGTCAGGTGCGCCACCATCGTGGAGTGTACATAGGTCGGCTTGTGGCCGGAGAGAATGCTCTCCAGGATCTTGCGGTTGTCGATTTCCTTGGTATCCGACTGCGCCGTGATGAGTTCCCGGATGGCCATGCTGGCCACACGGGGGTATTCATTGCCCGGCATCTCGTCCAGATACCGGTGGACCGCCGCCCGCTCCTTTGCAATGCGGTCAGCCAGCTCGGCGCGGTCCTGCTCGCTCAAAAATGCTTCATAATAAAAGAGATAGGCCGAGCCGGTCAGGTTGCGGTTGATGCCGTCCGGCGAATAATCCTGTTCGCCGGTCTGGTCGATCATCTCCAGCAGATCTTCCACGACGGCGCGGGCCGTGCCTTTTCCGGCATGGTAGAGTGCCGCATGGTAAAAGTAGCTCACCCGCCAGTTCTGCTGGCGGGATTCCTCTCCTGCGTTCTTTTTCTGATGCTCGTAGACATAGGAGGCCGACCGCAGCACCCGCTCTGCGACCTCAGGGTCATTGCAATGGCGCAGATAGGCCATCAGGATCATCTGGTCCATGTGCATGGAATAGGTGAACCGTGCCCAGGGGATGTCCGGGTCCAGCTTCTGGTAATAGGGCGATGTGATGATGCTCATAGCCAGGTCGAACAGCTCCATATACCGATGGCAATCCTCTTTCGTCTGGCGCGAGACCGCCAGCCGGATGTTGCCCACGCACCGGATGATGTACTGCCGGGTCTCCTTGTCCAGCTCTTCATACCGGGCAATGTAGTTGGCCCCCTCCAGAAAGAAGGCATGGATGCGCGGCCACAGCAGGTTGACGTCGTGGTCCTCATCCCGCACATTGATATAGTGCAGGGTGATGCCGTTGTAGTACAGCTCCCGGACGATCATGGGGACATCGTCGCGGAAGCGGGCCGCCTTCAGCAGCAGCTCGTGGATCTTGTAGGCCACGCCGCAGTCCTCGCTGTTGGCATAGTTGAACAGCCTGCCCGCCGCCTCTTCCAGCTCGGCGATGTCGCTGTCGGACAACGTTTTCGCATCCCGCGTGTAGACCAGCTCTCCCAGCAGGGCGTTGTTCTCCTTCATCAGGTCGAAGCAGCGCACCGCGTTGCCCTGGATCGCCTCCAGCAGGAATTCCGGAGCCGTTTCCGGCGGGAACTGCGGGCGGGAGAGGGTCCGCACCCGGCGAAGATTCTGGATATAGCGCTCCCATTTCTGCCGATTCGACTCTTCCATCCGGACGCATCCCCTTTCCACTCAAAACTGGAACCTTTTTGTAAACGTTTCAGGTTTTATTATACGGTACATTCGTGGAAAAAGCAATCAAATTCGACCAATTGTTACCCCCCCCCCGACAAAAAATTTTACGTTTTTTGAGCGGAAGTGGAAGATTTTTCCTTATTATTTTAAGTTTCCAGCCAGTTTGCTTTCCATGCGTAACCCACCATCATCAACGCACCCAGCCCCCACGAGACGGGATACAGCAGGAAGATGCCGTCGATGCTGGAAAAGAAGGGCAGCACCCACTGGATCCACCCGATGCGGAACACACACAGCGAGACCAGCAGCACCACCATGGGCGGAATGGTCTTGCCGGTGCCGCGCACGGTGCCCGCCAGACCGTGCAGGACGCTCAGCTCCCAGTAGAAGGGGCAGAAGTAGTGCATGGCCGTGCAGCCAAAGGCGACGACGTCCTCTTCGTGGGTAAACAGGTGCATGATGGGGTCCTGGAAGGCCAGCAGCAGCACACCGGTGAGGATGGTGTAGACGACGCCCATGCCCAGCGTGACCCACAGGCTCTTCTTCACGCGGTCGAGCTTGCCCGCGCCGAAGTTCTGCCCCACGAAGGTGGTGGCCGCCATGCTGAAGCTCATGATGGGCAGGATGTTGAAGCCGTCCACCTTCATATAGGCCGCGAACCCGGCCATGGCGGCGGCACCGTAGCCGTTGACGCCGGCCTGCACCAGAATGTTGGACAGCGAGATGACCATATTCTGGATGCCGGTGGGCAGGCCCACCTTGATGATGCGGACGGCCATTTTGCCGTGCACCCGGATCTCTCTGGCCGTCACGCGGTAGTCGTCCTGGACCTGCATCAAAAAGCGCAGCGCCAGCACACAGGAAACCAGCTGGCTGATGTCGGTGGCGATGGCCGCACCGGCCACACCCATCCGCAGCCCCGCGATGAGCACGAGGTCGAGGAGGATGTTCGTGCCCGATGCGATGCCCAGATAGAGCAGCGACCGCTGGGAGTTGCCCGCCGCATTCAGGATGCCCGCCGCCATGTTGTACACGACGCTGAACAGCACACCGCCGAAGTAGATCTGCATATAGGTCACAGCGTCCTCCAGCACCTCCGCCGGGGTATCCATGGCCGTGAGCAGGGCACGGCTGACGAGGATGCCGCCGATGGTCAGGATGAGGCCCAGAAGCACGGCCAGCGCCAGCGCGGTATGCACGGCCCGCTGCGCATCCTCGCGGTCCTTCGCGCCAAGATACTGCGCCACCACGACGCCCGCACCCACTGCGATGCCCTGACTGAAGCCGATGAGCAGGAAGATGGGCGAGCCACTGGAGCCGACGGCTGCCAGCGCATTGCTGCCCACGAAGTTGCCGACGATGATGGAGTCGGCGGTGTTGTACAGCTGCTGAAGCAGGTTGCCCAGGATCAGCGGCACGGAAAACAGCAGGATGCTCTTCCAGATGCTGCCCTCCGTCATCAAACGGGTCTTTTTCTTCTGCGGTTCCAAAACGGTTGCTGCCACGATGTTCCTCCTGAAGTATCTCGCTTTATTTAATAAGTACCAAATGATTTAATCTTACAACCATTGGCCGCACTTGTCAAACAAAAGCAGAAAAAACAGGAAGACCGGCCCTCCGCTGCTTGCAGAAGGCCGGTCTTCCTCTCGTGCTTCATGATCCTCCGGAGAATGCCGAGGTTTTCTCGTTTCTTTTGACCATCAGGCCATCTTCAGGACGCCTGCCTGCACCAGACGCTTGCGCAGCAATGCGCCCACGACGCAGGAGACCACGATCTTGGCGAGGTCCAGCGCGATGAAGGGATAGACGCACACCGAGAGTGCGTAGCCCAGCTCACACTGCATCTGGAACACGAACCATGCCGTGCCCAGCACATAGCAGGCCGCGTCGCCCAGCACCAGACCGATGCCGGAGACCACCGGATTGCCGTTGCTCTTCTCGATGAACAGGCCGCCGATGAGCGCCAGCAGCAGGTAGCCCACCAGATAACCGCCGGTGGGGCCGGCGAGCTTGGCCAGACCTGCACCGTAGCCGGAGAAGACCGGCACACCGATCAGGCCGATGCACAGATACACCGCCACGCTCAGGGTGCCGAACTTGGGGCCCAGCAGCCAGGCGGTCAGGCAGATGACAAAATTTGCCAGCGAGATGGGGACGGCTCCGATGGGCACCGTCAGCGGGCCAAGAACACACATCACCGCTGCCATCAGCGCCGTGACTGCCATTTGATACGTCGTCAGTTTCTTCTCCATGATTCCCCTCCGATATTCGGGTCGTTATTGTCGTTGTTGTCGGTCACGCTCGCCAGTATACCCCGGCCCGCCGCAAATGGTCAACACAAAAATTCAGCCAGGGTTTACAATTCGTGATTTTGCTTGCCAAACGGCCCGCAGCCCACTATACTGGAAGCAGAATCTCCAAGGAGGCGTATCACATGGGCGGAGGACATCTTTCCCGGCCGGATTTCGGGATGCCGCAGCCGGACCCGGCACACCCGCTGACCGAATTTTACCTGCTGCTCCAGCATGGGCTGGACCGCGAGGGCGTGTTTGCGCTGCCCGCACTCTGGGCAGACTTTCAGGCACCGGCCCGGCGCATCTACGCCGACGAGGCCGAAGCCTTCCTCACCCTGCGCGAAACGCCCGGCGCGGCCAGCATGCCCCTGCTGGCACCCCGGACTTTGCAACTGCTCTACAGCAGCCTCCATGTCCTGCCCGACGGCACCCCCGCCGCCCTGCTGCTGACAGAGGAATGCTCCCGCACGGTGTATGCGGTGCAGCTGCTGCCGCCCTTCGTCTGGGAAGACCCGCTCCCGCCCCTGCCGGATTGCGCGGCGGCCCTCACGCTCACCCTCACGCTGCGGGATGTGGAGGCCATCGACGCCGACCCTCATGCGCTGGAGCAGCGGCTCTGCCGGGAGCCGGGCGGCAAGCACTGGCTTGCCCACCCCAAGGCCGAAGCCTTTCTCGCCGGGCGCATTGCGTTGCTTCAGCGATTGTACAAACGTTGAATTTTTGTTATACTCTTTTTATTCTGCGATGCAATAATCGGGACCTCTCAGCCGTGTATCCGGTAGAATGTCCCACTGGAACCAACGATTTCCAGCAGACCCCGGCCACCGGGGCTTCAAAGGAGTGTAAGACGATATGGGACAGTTGACCAAAGACGAAGTTTTTGCGCTGGCTGTGCAGCGATACAGCGACGCCGTCTACCGAGCAGCCTATCATAATTGCAGCTGCGCGGCGGACGCCGAAGATGTGGTGCAGGATGTTTTCGAAAAGCTCCTGAACTACGACGGCCGCTTTGAGAGTGAGGAGCACCTCAAGGCCTGGCTGCTGCGTGTCGCCATCAACCGCTGCCGGGACCTGACCCGTGCAGCGCGCCAGAAGGACACCGAACTGGATGAGAATATCCCCGCGCCCGACCAGATGGAAGACGGCAGTGTGCTCGATGCGGTGCGCACCCTGCCGGAGAACTACCGCAATGCCGTGTACCTGCACTACTACGAAGGATACACGGCTGCGGAAGTGGGCCGGATGATGGGGGCTCCCACCAATACGGTGCTCAGCTGGCTGCGGCGGGCCCGCGCACAGCTACATACGATGCTGAAGGAGGAGATCGAAGATGAGGTGGTATGAGTACAAGATGGAGGTCGATGACGTCCATGCCCCGGACGACCTGAAGGAAAAGCTGCTGGCCATGCAGAAGGCCCGGCAGGCCGAGCAGGCCGCATCCGGCACCACCCCCAAACCCCAGCTCACCCCGGCCCCTGCACTGGAAAAGAAGAAAAAGGCCCCCATCCGTTTCCCAGTCAAACGGGCGGCGGAACTGGCCGCCTGTGTGGCGCTGTGCGGTGTCTGCCTGTATGGTGCCGCGCTGAGCAAAAGCAGTTGGAACGGTGTCACCCTGTTCTCCGGCGGGTCTGCGCCCAGCACGGCAGCCGCCTACGATGCCGCACCGGAGCTTGCCACCTATTCTCTGGACGGCGGCGCAGACACCTACGGCACCGGCAGCGCCAAACACGCCGTGCGTGATGCCGGCAGCGCCGACCTGCTGACCTCCGGCAATGTGGAGGGCGAGAACGCGGCTTCCGGCACGGTGGACAGCGCCAAGCTCATCTACACGGCCGATCTCTCCATCGAGACGCAGGACTTCGATTGGTCCCAGCAGCAGTTGAACGAAACGCTCAGCGATGTGGACGGCTATATGGAATCCAGCAACGAGTACACCGACAGCACCGACAACACCCGCACCCTCTCGCTGACCCTGCGGGTGCCGAAGGGGTACTACAGCGCCTTCCTCGGCGTTGCCGAAAATGTTCTTGGCAATGTGACCAGCAAAAGCGAGAGCGCCGACGATGTGACCACCCAGTATCTGGACATCGAGGCCCGGCTGGACAATCTGACCGCCCAGCGCACCCGTTTGCAGGAATTGCAGGCCAGCGCGGACGCGCTCTCCGACCTGCTGCAGATCGAGTCCTCCCTGAGCGACGTGCAGTACCAGATCGAGAGCTACCAGAGCCAGCTGAACTGGTACGCCAATCAGGTGCAGTACTGCACCGTGAACATCACCCTCAACGAGGTCGAGACCCTGACCTCCACCGGCAGCAGCTTGGGTGCCCGGCTGACCGACGCCTTCCGGAACGGCTGGTCGAACTTCACCGCCGGGGTCCAGACGGTTCTCGTCTTCCTCATCGGCGCATGGCCCGCCATCGGCATCGGTATCGTCTGCGGCGTGGTGTTCTACAAAGTCCGCCACCCCCGCAAAAAGCAGCCCCGCAAGCCTGAAGCGAAGTGACGACCGGAAAGTTCGAAAAAACTTTTGAAAAACACTTGACATCTCCCCCGCTCTGTGGTATTATACTTGAGCAGTCAGCGAGAGGCCGACAGCAAAAAGTAAATAGCGCGGGGTGGAGCAGTCTGGTAGCTCGTCGGGCTCATAACCCGAAGGTCGTTGGTTCAAATCCGGCCCCCGCAACCACTAAGCATCTTGAAGTTTTTCAAGATGCTTTTTTGTTGTTTTTTTATTTTCATGCAAAAAGTGAGCCGTTGCAAACTCCTTCCGGCATCGCATCCGCGATGCCACCTCCCTCCCAGAGGGAGGCTTTACAGCTACCCGTCACGCTAAGGCTCCCTCTTCGAGGGAGCTGGCGCGGCGAAGCCGTGACTGAAGGAGTTTTGCAGCAGCTCTTTTTTATTTATACGATATATCCACGGCTCCTCGCCCAGAAGACCCAGAAGGTCAGGGTCAGGGCGCTGAAGAAGGTGGTGGTGACGCAGACGCTGCCGGTCAGGGTGCCTTCGTGGCCCATCTGTTTGGCCATGACGTAGCCCGCCGGGGTGGTCACACTGCCCAGCATGACCATCAGCGCCACGAGCTTCTGGTCCACAAAGCCCAGCCGCACCGCCACGGGCAGGAAGATGGCCGGCAGGAGGATGAGCTTGATGACCGTTGCAACGGCCGTGGGCTTGAGGTAGCCCAGCGCTGCGCGGCCCCTGAAGCCCGCACCGATGGCAAGCAGGGCCAGCGGGCTGGTCATACCAGCCAGGCTGGAGAGCGTCTTGTTGGCCATGGCGGGCATGGGCAGGCGGAGCAGGCTCCACGCAAAGCCCGCCGCGATGCCCAGCAGGATGGGGTTGGTCACGATGCCCTTGAGGCTCCTGACCAGCTTCTCCCCCATGCCGCTCCGGGCGTCCTGCGAAGGGCTTTCCAGCGTGAGGATGACGACCGCAAAGATGTTGTACAGCGGCACACTGCCCAGGATCATCAGGCCGGACAGGCCGGAGGTTCCGTAGATGTTCTGGATAAAGGCCGCACCGAGGATGGCCGCCGAAGAGCGGTAGCTCGCCTGCACGAACTCCCCCACGATGTGCTTGTCCTTCAACAAGAGCCGGGCCAGCCTCCAGATGACCAGAATGCTTGCCGTGGTGACCGCAGCGCAGAACAGCACATACGGGCCATCGAAGCTGGCACGGACATCCATGGTGGCAAGGTCCCGGAACAGCTGCACCGGCAGCGCCACATGAAAGACGAACTTGTTGGCCATGGCCACGAAGTCGTCGGTGAGGAACTGCCTTCGGTGGAGCAGGTAGCCCAGCAGCATGAGGAAAAACAACGGCATCGTGCTGTTCAGGCTGAAGATCAGACTTGCCAGCATGGCTCACATTCCCCCGTGGCGGCGCTCTTCTGCCGCCAGCTCCTGCTGCAATGCCGCTTTGCGGTGGTCGAGCAGCAGGTCCTTGTTGTACTGGAAGTACCGGGGGCAGCCGTTCTCGGTGATGAACGCATGGGCGGCAGGGGCCAGCGTCAGCTCGGTGACAAAGACCACCATCTCCTGGCTCTCGGCAAAGGCCTGCTCCATAAAATCGAAGGCCGCTTCCAGTGCGCTGGCTGCCGCCTCCTGTGCGGCATCCCGCTCGTCGGAGAGCGACTGGAACTGGGTGCGCAGCAGGTCGAAGGCTTCCTGTGTGCCCGCCGCCTTGGCGCGGCGCAGTTCCGCCTCCCACTGGCGCAGGACGGCATAGACCTTGAGCCGGGTGGCCAGCGCGTCGCGGCTGAGCAGACCCGCCTCGCGCTGGCGCTGGGTCTCGGCGTCGTAGTCGGTCATCATCTGGTTGAACAGAGTTGCCGGGCCATCCGGGATGTCATCGGGCAGGGTCGCAAAGCCCTGTTTGGCCTCCCGCAGGAAGGCATAGCAGGCATCGGCCGCAGCATCGGCCCGGCGGGACGCCGTGAACCGGTTGTTCAGGCCGGACAGGAGCAGGCTGACAAGGCTCAGCCGCTCGTCGAAGGGCGCGTTGAGCAGGCGAGCGAAGACGGCGGGTTTGGCCTGCCCGGCCAGGATCTCTTCCACGCCGTAGTCGTCGCGGTATTTGTAGTAGAGGTCGAGGTAGGCCGAGAAATCCTCCGCAATCTTCTCATGCTGGATGTACTGGCGGATGAGTGCCTCGTCTGCCTTGAGGCCCAGCGCCTCGTAGGTATCCAGCAGATTGGAGAGGTCCTCCCAGCCGCGGGCGGTGACGAACTGGGTGCCGTCCACATCGGCGTTGATCTGATAGAAGTTCTGCGGGTGAAGGTCGAGATAGCTCAGGATCGCGCTGTGCAGGTGGGCAGCGCGGGCGTAGTCCTTCCAGACCTGTAGATCCGGCTCGATGTCCATCCGGCGGACACGGTCCAGCGTGACGATGTCGAAATCACGGACCGATTTGTTATACTCCGGCGGATTGCCTGCCGCCACGATGACCCAGCCCGCCGGGACGGCCTGGTTGCCGAAGGTCTTGCACTGCAAAAATTGCAGCATGGTGGGGGCCAGCGTCTCGGAGACGCAGTTGATCTCATCAATGAAGAGGATGCCCTCCTTCAGGCCGGTGGCCTCCATTCTGGCGTAGACGCTGGCGATGATCTCGCTCATGGTGTATTCCGTCACCGAGACGTCTTTCCCGTCATAATGGCGCTGGCGGATGAAGGGCAGGCCCACCGCGCTCTGGCGGGTGTGGTGGGTGATGGTATAGGCCACCAGCGCCACGCCGCACTCCCGCGCCGCCTGTTCCATGATCTGGGTCTTGCCGATGCCCGGAGGGCCCATCAGCAGGATGGGGCGCTGCCGGATGGCCGGGATGGCGTATTCGCCCAGCGCATCCTTGGCCAGATACGCTTTGACGGTGTGTTCGATCTCTTCTTTGGCTCGTTTGATGTTCATAAACGTTCCTCACATCCTCAGGTGTTGTTCAGTTCGCGGCAGGGGACGTCCTCGTCGTACAGCGCCTCGGCAAGGGCCGACGCGGCTCTGGCAGACGGGCCTGCAAATTCTTCCTCGTCCAGCACGACCTTCATGGCCCAGGGCGGGACATTGGCGTCATCGAAACGGTCGCCCAGAAACAGGAACGCCGTATCGTAGGCCGGGCGGCGGGCCGGGTAGGTGCCCATGCCGTCGGTAAAGTAGAGCAGGCCCCGCAGGTTGGAGAACTTTTTCTCGGCGCAGAGCTGGCTGACGTATTCGAACGCCGGGCGGAAATCCGTTCCGCCGCCGCCCCGCAGCTGGAAGTGGTTCATCGCATGGATGAGCTCGTCCTCGTTCCGGACCAGAAGGTCCTGCCGGATGGCGTTGTCGGCCTGGATGAGGTGCAGGTTCATCCGGTGGAAGAAGTTCTCCCTCCCTTTCAGCAGGGTGTAGGTCTCGGCCAGAAATGCCCGGACCAGCTCGCCGGAGGTAGAATAGCTCGTGTCGATGACGAGGGCCAGTTCCTCGATCTTTCTGCTCTCCCGCGTTTCCAGCGGCTCGATGAGAGGCAGGTTCCCATAGACGGACAGGCCGTAGGTGTAAAAGTTCAGGTCGAATTCGTCGGGATCAAGGTGGACTTCCTCCCGCGTGACGCAGAACCGGCGGAGAAAATCCCGGTAGCTGCGGCGGCTGCGGTTGGCGGCTTTGACCTGTTCCTTCAGGTTGTCGGCCCCCTCGCCCGCCTCCTTGTCGCGCAGTTCCAGTTCGGTCTGCATCCGCTCCCCGATCTTCTGCCAGGTCTTCTGGGGCAGCGGGGTCGGCATCTGCTGGGGCTGTTCGGGGGCGTCTTTCGGCCAGAGGCGGTGGTCGTCGGTGCAGAACTCCCGCTCCAGCTGGCGCAGCACACCGGGCGTCTGCCGGACCAGCCAGCGGTACGCCGGGGCCGCTGCCACGACTTTGCCCTCTTCCGCGATGCACTGATAGGCGTTCTGCCGCACATAGGTCAGCGGCCGTTTGACGCTGCTGCGGTTCAGCCCGTCGATGACGTTTTCCACCGCGATATCACAGGCCAGGCTCCACAGACGCGGGTCGCGCTTCCCTTTCATCCAGAGATGTCGGAATACGCAGTGGAATATCGTATGAAGATACAACCGGTTGAGATACTTCGGATTCTGCTGATAGAGCCGCAGCAGGGCGCTGGGCTGGTAGCAGAGGATGCGGCCATCGGTGGCCAGCACACCGCACCGCTCATCCGGGGTGGGCGTCAGCGCCGAAAGCGCCAGGTCGAGAAAGCGGAAGTCCAGATACAGCCCGCTGCGCACCACAGCCAGCACCTCACCGCCCATCCGTACCTGCCACTCCTCGTGGGTCTCCGGGCGCTTCGATTCAAACGGCTTGCGGGGGTCGAAAAATGTTTCTTTGGGCATCGTTTCACCTCACTTCCCCTGCGGGAAAGGGTTCAAAAGTCAAAATCATAGCGTTTCCGGTTCGGCTTTGCGGCCTGTCTGCTGTGGGCGGCATCGGCCAGCAGGGCAGCAGCAGCAGCCTGTTCGGCCTGAACGGCCAGCGCTGCGGCCTCGGCAAACCCGGCCGCGTCCAGCACATCCAGCGCCAGCAAGGCCTTCAGGCTGTCAAGGTCCTGCGCCTTCAGCAGCCGGGCCACGACCCGGCCCGTGTTCACCTTGAGGAACGCGGTGTAGGGGGTCTTTGCCTGTTCGGTCAGGCCCCAAGGCCAGCGCAGGCGGTCGAAGCAGAGCATGGCCATGATATCCTTGTCCTCGGAGGCGTGGCCGTCCGGGAAAATAGCGTCGTATTCTGCGCAGAGGATTTTTCCATCCAGAAAACACTGCCGGTAATGATATCCCTGCCCGGAAAAGGTGTGCAGCAGGATATGCGCCGGAGATTCCTCCACATCCTCCCAGTAGGCCGGATACCACAGACCTGCGCGGGGGGCCGCCTCGCCGGGGCACCAGAACAGCGCCCGCACGGCCTCGGTGATGTTGTTGACGAGCGCGAACAGGCCGGTGGCCTGTTCCGGGTCGGCCCGGACGATGAGGTCCGCC
The DNA here is from genome assembly GCF_019967995.1 of Faecalibacterium prausnitzii. NCBI lineage: Bacteria > Bacillati > Bacillota > Clostridia > Eubacteriales > Oscillospiraceae > Faecalibacterium > Faecalibacterium prausnitzii. Next base: position 441,051 of record NZ_CP065377.1, on the reverse strand, counting down.
AGTGCGAAGCAGTTCAAAAAGACATCGCTGCCCACGGTCAGCTCCCCCGCTCCCACGGACAGGGTGCGCAGCCTGCGGCAGTTGTAGAACGCGCAGCTCCCGATGACCCGCAGGCTGTCCGGCAGGACGGCTTCTTCGAGGAAGTTCCCGCAGACGGGGTGGAGGTCTTCTTCGGGCGCAGCGCCAAAGTCGAGGTCATAGCGGCGGTGCCGTCCGGTCCGGTCCCGGCCAAAGGCTCTGGTCAGGACGGCGCTGCCGTCTTCCCCCACTGCGTAGCGGCAGACTGCGTCCGGGGCGGGCATGTTCCGGGGCGATTCGGAGAAGCAGTAGTCCCCCAGTTCGGTGACAGCCCAGCTGCCGCCCTCCGGGGTCGGCAGCGCCGACGGCAGGGCGATGCAGGGGGCCTCCCCATAGGCCCGGACAAGGCGGGCCGTGGTATCGGACAATGGTAAAACATCAATCAGCATAGAGATTCCTTACAAGAGAAAGCCCTCCCCGGTACAACCTCTCAGTCTCGCATCCGCTCGACAGCTCTCCTGGTAGGAGAGCCTCTGGCGAAACGGTGAACGTTGCAGGGAATGCCAAGGCCTCTCCTACCAGGAGAGGTGGCAATGCGAAGCATTGACGGAGAGGTTGTACAACGGAAAGCCTTCCAAACAAAAAACTGCTGCACGCGCAGTTGCCGTGCAGCAGTTGGGAGAGTGCGATCACTGTGCGGCCTGCGCCAGACAATCATCCATTGCGGCAAAGACCGCGTCACTGGTCATGGTGCTGCCGGTCACAGCATCCACACCGGCGGTACTGCCTGCCTCTTTCAGGCTGGCTGTCAGGCTTTCCGCCGCCTTGCCGCCCAGTTCCGGCGTCTCGCCCGAAGCATCAATGTCCACATTCGTCACTTTGCCGCCGGTGATGGTCACGGTGACCGCCACATCGCTCAGGCAGCCTTTGGCGCTGGCCGTGTAGGTGCCATCGGTGTAGGTGGCCGCGTTGTCTGCGGCAGGCATCGTGCCGGTGTTGGCGATATACAGCGACAGCACCACACCCAGAACGATATCCAGCAGCACCATCACGAGGGTGTTCCGGCTCATGTGTTTCTTCATCTTGTTGTATGCTCCTTTGGCAGGTCTTGGTTTATTTTGCAGGTTTGAAGCTGTCGCGCAGGGTCACGACACGGTTGTACACGCCGGGGTTCTTGGAATCCGGGGTGAAAAAACCGGTGCGGACGAACTGGAACTTTTCGCCGGGCTTGGCATCCTTCAGGCTCTCTTCCAGCTTGCAGTGGGTGCGCACGGTCACGCTCTCCGGGTTCAGGTAGTCCTTGTAGTCGCTGCCCTCCGGGATGGCGTTCATGTTGGCCTCGGTGAAGAGCTTGTCGTACAGGCGGACCTCGGCGTCCACGGCGTGGGCGGCGCTCACCCAGTGGATGGTGCCTTTGACCTTGCGGCCGTCGGCCGGGTTGCCATTGCCGGTCTCGATGTCAGCGGTGCAGTGGATGGCGGCAATGCTGCCGTCAGGGTTCTTCTCGATGCTCTCGCACTTGACGAGATATGCACCCATCAGGCGGACCTCGCCGCCGATGGTCAGGCGCTTGAACTTGGGAGGCGGCACCTCGGCGAAGTCCTCGTTCTCGATCCACAGCTCGCGGGTGAACGCCACCTTGCGGGTGGTGGCATCGTTGGCCTCGCGGTTGGGGTTGTTGGCGATGTCGAAGTACTCGGTCTTCTCTTCCGGGTAGTTGTCGATGATGAGCTTGACCGGGTCCAGCACGGCAATGCGGCGCTGCGCGGTCAGGTCCAGTTCACTGCGGATGCAGGCTTCCAGCTGGCGCATGTCGATGAGGTTGTCCGACTTGGAGATACCGGCCTCACGCACAAAAGTAAAGATGGAAGTCGGGGTGTAGCCGCGGCGGCGCAGACCGCACAGAGTCGGCATCCGGGGATCGTCCCAGCCGTCCACGATGCCCATTTCCACCAGCTCGCGCAGGTAGCGCTTGCTCATGACGGTGTTGGTCATGTTCAGGCGGGCGAACTCGCGCTGCTTGGGGAACTCGGTCCCGAAGATGTTCTCGATGACCCAGTTGTACAGCGGGCGGTGGTTCTCGAACTCCAGGCTGCACATGCTGTGGGTGATGCCCTCGATGGCGTCCTGGATGGGGTGCGCGAAGTCGTACATCGGGTAGATGCACCACTTGCTGCCCTGGCGGTGGTGCTCCGCATACTTGATGCGGTAGATGGCCGGGTCGCGCAGGTTCATGTTGGGGCTGGCCAGGTCGATCTTTGCACGCAGGGTCTTTTCGCCCTCCTGGAACTCCCCGGCACGCATCCGGCGGAACAGGTCCAGATTCTCCTCCGGGGTACGGTCGCGCCACGGAGAGGGGCGGGAGGGCTTGCCCGCGTCATTGCCGCGGTACTCGCGCATCTCGTCGCGGGTCAGGTCGTCCACGTAGGCCTTGCCTTCGAGGATGAGCTTCTCGGCATACTCATAGCACTTGTCGAAGTAGTCGCTGCCGTAGAAGATGCCGCCGTTGGGGTCGGCACCCAGCCAGTGCAGGTCTTCGATGATGCTGTTGACATACTCCTCACCTTCGCGGGCGGGGTTGGTGTCGTCCAGACGCAGATTGAATTTGCCGCCGTACTGGTTCGCGATGGACCAGTTGATATAGATCGCCTTGGCGCTGCCGATGTGCAGGTAGCCGTTGGGCTCCGGCGGGAAACGGGTATGGATCTCGCTGACCTTGCCCTCGGCGAGGTCGGCGTCGATGATCTCGGTCAAAAAGTTTTTATCAGCCATGGTGGAGTTCCCCCTTCATCCGGGCCAAACCGCCCGGTACTGCTCATGATTCAATACCCATTATAATACACCATTTTTCGCTTTGCTTCAAGCTAGAAATAGAAACCATCGAAAAACAGCCGCTCTGGGCACTTTATTTCTGCGGGTAAAATGCGTTGAGGTAGCTGACCAGCGCACCGATCTGGTTGGCTTCATTGTGGAACGCGCAGGGCACGATCTCCGGCCGGGGCAGGCTGCGGGCCTGCTCCTCGCTGAAGGGATGGCCCTTCAGAATCTTTTCCTCATACACCCGGTCGAGGGTCTCGATGAGGAGGGGCTGGCCGCTGATGCCGCCGCCGATGGCCACCTTTTCGAGATCCAGCAGGACGCTGAGGTTGTAGATCTGCACATCCACCGCCCTGCAGAAGGCTTCCAGCACTTCCAGCGCCTCCGGCTCCCCTGCGTTGGCCGCATCAAAGAAGAGCCTGCCGTTCAACGGGGCATCGGTAGGCAGCTGCCTGCGCACCCGGTAGGCATCCAGCAGCGCGGAGGTGCTGCACTGGCCGGCCATCGTCTTTTTGCTGTCGCTCCAGGCGTCGGCGTTGGTATTCATGAAGCTGTACTCGCCCGCGGTGAAGTCCCGGCCGCGCACCAGCTGGCCGTTGACGATCAGGCCGCCGCCCACGCCGGTGCCGATGACGAACACCGCCGCGTTGCTGCACCCCTGCAGCGCACCGCGCTGCAGCTCGGCAATGGCAGCTGCCTTGCCGTCGTTTTCGATCCAGACCTTGCAGCCGCAGAGCTCGGCCAGGCGCGGGCCCACCGGGGTGCCGATGTTATAGATGATAGAGGGCGCACCGCCGCCCAGGACCACACCGTGCTCGGCGTCGATGAAGCCGGGCAGGCTCAGTGCGATGCCGTCCACCTCGTCCCTGTGGGGGCGGTAGAGCTGCGCCAACGTTTCGAGAAAGTGCGGCTGGCTGTCGCTGGGCGTCGGGATGCTGCCGGACTCGTACCGGTTCATCGCATCGTCCATGACCGAGTATTTGATCTCGGTGCCGCCCACGTCAAAGATCATGACCTTCATGCTGGTTTCCTCCCGGTTCCGTTTTTTCTTATTATGGCAAAAAATCGGCTATAAGTAAAGGCATTTGCCGGAAATTCCACCCTCTCCGTCAGCGCTCACGCGCTGCCACCTCTCCCGAAGGGCGAGGTTTTGCCGCAGCGGCAACATATACAGCACAAAAGCTCCCCCATCGGGGGAGCTGGCGAGCGAAGCGAGACTGAGAGGGTATAAAAAATCCCACGCTGCGGCAAAGCAAAACGCAGCGTGGGGACGAAGATAGCTTAACCTAAAAAGAGGATGTCAGCGCTCAGCGAGCGACGACGTACTTGTGCAGAGTCTTGCGGACTGCGCCGTTGCCAGCATACAGCTCCTTGACCATGCCCTCAATCTGCTCACCCAGACCGACCGCATACAGGTCCACACCGAAGATGTCGGCGCGGCTGTACAGGTTCTTCAGGCAGCTGAAATCCTGCTCGCCTTCCTTGACTTCCAGCGGAGCCACGATGGCCTGCAGCTCGGCCAGCATCGGATCGGGAGAGATCTCAAAGGCCTTGCCGTTGTCATCAATGCCCTTCAGGTAGCGGGCATAGCCTGCCAGCACCAGCGGGATCAGGACCAGATTGCTCTTGTCCAGGCCGCGGGCCTCGTAAGCCTTGATGGTCTCGCCGAAGCGGATGGCCAGCTTCTGGGAGGTATCGGTAGCGATACGCTGGGGTGCGTCGGGCATGAAGGGGTTGGGCAGGCGGCGGTTGATGACCGCGCCGATGAACTCATAGGGGTTCAGGACGCCCGGATCGACGACGACGGGCATAGCCTCGATGTAGCCGATCTTCTGGATGAAGGCGCGCAGGTCCTCATCGGCCATTTCGGCAGAGATGAGGGTGTAGTCCAGCATGCAGCCATAGATGGACATGGCGGTGTGCAGCGGGTTCAGGCAGGTGCAGACCTTCATCTTCTCGATCTTATCGACAGTCTCGCGGTCGCAGTACAGAACACCGCCCAGCTCCAGCGGAGGACGGCCATTGGTGTAGTGGTCCTCGATGCAGAGATACTGGGTCTCCTCGGCGTTGACGAAGGGAGCGGTGAAGGTGTGCTTCTCGGTGACGATGGTGTAGTTGTCCTCAAAGCCGTCGTCGGCCAGCATCTTCTGGACCTTGGCGTCGGGGCGCGGGGTGATCTTGTCGATCATGCTCCAGGGGAAGGTGACCTTGGTCTCGTCCTGCACATAGGCGAGGAACTCGGCGGGCACCAGGCCCTGCTCGACCCACTTGGAAGCGTAGGTGAAGACGGCATTCCTGACCTTGTCGCCGTTGTGAGAGCAGTTGTCCATGCTCTGCACGGTCAGGGGCAGCTTGCCGGCCTTGAAGCGCTCATACAGCAGAGCGGTGACCTTGCCCATGGCCAGCACGGGGGTCAGGCCGCGCTCCAGGTCCGCAGGAGCCACGCCGTAGCCCTTCTCGGTGATGGTGAAGGAGATCATCTGCAGGCTGGGGTTCTGGAAGATCTCGACCAGACGTGCCCAGTCCTCGGTGAAGGAGGGGTCTGCCTTCAGGCTCTCGGTCACGGAGGCCACGACCTTCTTCTCGATCTCGCCGGTGGACTTCAGGCAGACCAGCAGGCTCAGGTTATCGTAGGGGCGGTAAGCCTTGTCGATGATCTCATAGTCGAAGCTCTCGGCCACGATGACGCCGCGGTCATACTTGCCGCTGTTCAGGGCGTCGTTCAGGACGGCTGCGGGGAAGGCGCGGAAGATGTTGCCTGCACCGAAGTGCACCCAGGTCGGCTCTGCATGGGTCTTGGCCTTGACGGCCTCGACATCGAACTTGGGCAGCTCGTAGCCTTTTTCTGCCCACTCGGCGGACAGATTGCCGTTTTTGATATCAGACAGCTTCATTTTGATGCTCAGCCTTTCTTTTTCTCTTCATCCAGACGGTCCAGCAGATCCCAGACGCCCAGCATATACTGGATGCCCAGCGCACGGTCATACTTGCCGTAGCCGGGGCGGCAGTTGCCGGGGCCTTCCTCCCACAGCTGACGGCCGTGGTCGGGGCGGATGTAGCCCTCGTAGCCGCCGTCATGGTAGGCGCGCAGGATCTCGATGATGCCGGTCTCGCCGCAGCAATCGCGGTGAGCAGCCTCGGAGAAGTCGCCGTTGGGGAAGTGATGGATGTTGCGGATGTGTGCGAATGCGATGCGATCGCAGTGCTTGCGGACGATCTCAGCAACGTTGTTGTTGGGGTTTGCGTTCAGGCTGCCGGAGCACAGGGTCAGGCAGTTGTACTCGTCATCCACCATGCTCAGGAAGCGGTCGATGCTCTCGGCATCCACCAGCAGGCGGGGCAGGCCGAAGATATCCCAAGGGGGATCGTCCATGTGGATGGCCATCTTGATGTCGCACTCGCGGCAGGTGGGCATGAGAGCCTCCAGGAAATACTTCAGATTCTCCCACAGCTTCTCCTTGGTGACGGGGGCATAGGCCTTGAACAGCTCGTCCAGCTTGGCCATACGCTCCGGCTCCCAGCCGGGGAAGGTCATGTTGTACTTCTCGGTGAAGCCCAGGATATAGTCGGCCATGGCCTTGTAGTCGTTCTGGATCATGTCCTTCTGATAGAACAGAGCGGTGGAACCATCGCCGACGGGGTGGAACAGGTCGGTGCGGGTCCAGTCAAAGATGGGCATGAAGTTGTAGCAGATGACCTTGACGCCGAACTTGGACAGGTTGCGGATGCACTGCTTGTAGTTCTCGATATACTGGTCGCGCGTCGGCAGGCCGATCTTGATGTCGTCATGGACGTTGACCGATTCCACAACGTCCATATCGAAGCCGTAGGCGTGGATCTGGTCTGCGACCTTCTGGATCTCATCGACCTCCCAGATCTCGCCGGGCATCTTGTCGTGCAGTGCCCAGACGATGCTGGTCACGCCGGGGATCTGCTTGATGTCGTTCAGCGTGATGGGGTCGTTGCCCTCACCATACCAACGCCAACCCATTTTCATAGGCATAGGGGTTTCCTCCTTATGTTGCTTTGCTGTTTCGTCCGCAGCAACCGCTGCGGCACGTCTCTGCATATATTCTAATATATCAGTTTCGACTTGGCAATTGGCGTTTTGACATTTTTCAGAGTTTTTTCTTGTATACTTTAGACAAAAAGACGACCACACAAAGGATTTTCCCCTTTTTGCGGCCGTCAAATACACAATTTTCTTGCTATTTTTTTGTCAATATCGGCAATTTCCAGTTTCTCTCACCGCTTACCCTTCAATGAAGTAATCCGGATGGATGGCTCTGGCCTGTTCCACCGAGAGCTTATAGCGGTTCAGGTGCTCGTGCAGGGTGCGGCCGACATCGTCCTCGCTGCCGTGGAGGACGGCCTCCAGAATGCGGGTATGGGCCCCGCAGACGGATTTATTCTCGTCGGTCTGCAAGCTGAACTTGCGCAGCCGCTCGATGTGCTGGAAGGTGGACAGCATGTGATCGAAGTGCGCTTCCATGCCGCACAGCTCGAACGCGCGGCGGTGGAAGGCGTTGTCAAGTTCCAGCATCCGGGTCTCGCGGTTCTCGGCGCCGGAGTCGCTCTCCAGCACACGGTACTGCTCAATGAGCAGGCGGTAAGCCCGCTCCTGCTCGCCGGTCAGCCGCCCGCGGATGTGGTTCAGGATCTCCTTTTCCAGCGTATAGCGCGCAAACTGCTCCATCTCCATGAGCGTCAGGTCGATGGGGGCAACATAGGTGCCGCTCTGCGGCTTGATGGTGACCATGTGAGCGATGTTGAGCATGATCAGTGCCTCCCGCATGGGGGTGCGGCTGATGCCCATCTCCTGCGCCAGTGCATGGTCATTGAGCTCATCGCCAGGCTTGAGTTCCATTGTAATGATACGGCTGCGGATGGTCTCGTATGCAGCCTCCCGTGCACTCCGTACTGCCATCGTAACGTTCTCCTTCTATCCACCAAAACAATTCCGGTCGCTCTTTGATATATTAGTGAAAGTACCAGTTTTATTTTACCCCCGAAGCGCACCGTGCGTCAAGGGGATTTGGATATAAAATGCAATTTTTTCTTGTCAAGCCGCTTTCTTCGTCTTTTTGGCAGAAAGGATCGGCACCCAGACGGCCACCAGCGCCAGACCGCAGACCACATCAAGGATGGAATGCTGTTTTGTGAAGACGGTGGAGGCGCAGATGAGGGCAGCCCACACCCAGGCCAGCACCTTCAGGCCGGGGCGGCCTTTTGCCAACCTGCTCTGAGAGAACGCCAGCGCCATGCAGCCGGAACTCTGGCAGTGGATGGACGGGCAGACATTGACCGAGGCATCCGCCTTCCAGAGGAGCTGCATGATCTGCATCGCGATGTTGTCGCGGCCGACGGCCTCCGCCGTGGGGCGGATGTCCAGACCGTTGGGCAGTATCATATAGAGAATGAGGCAGAAGGTCATGCCGGAGAACATCATCAGGCAGAGCTTGTCGTAGCTTTCCGTGTCGTTCCACCAGAGCAGCGCTGTGACCACCGCCAGCAGCAAAAACCAGCTGCAATACGGGAAAACGAACCACTCATTGAAGGGGATGAAGTCGTCAATGGGGCTGTGGATGATGTACTTCGGGTCGGTGATGGTCAGGTCCAGCCAGAAAAACCAGACCAGATACACCACCCAATATGCCTGAAACCACAGATGCGGCTTCAGGCGGGAGCGCAGCGAGCGTGTATTCATGTATTTTCTCCTATAATTTTGATTCCGCAACGACCTATTTTATCATAATGCGCCGTATTGCGCAAATGGAATTTTTACGTTAAAATGAAAAAGATCATGTTCTACTCTATACAACCTCTCCGTCATTGCTGCGCAATGCCACCTCTCCTTGCAGGAAAGCGGCCGGGCGGATGCGAGACGGAGAGGTCGTACGAAGGAAAAGCGAACCAAAGGAGCCTTTATGTCAAACACCACTTCTCCCCGCCTCGTGGCCCTTGACCTCGACGGCACCCTTCTGAATCATCAGGGGCAGGTCACGCCCCGCACCCGGCAGGCCATCGCGGAGGCAGTCGCCCGCGGCATCGTGGTCCTGCCCGCCACCGGGCGGCCGCTGTCCAATCTTCCACCGGTCGTGGCCCAGCTGACCGGCATCCGCTACGCCATCACCTCCAACGGTGCCGCCGTCTGGGACCTGGGCACCGACCCCATGAGCGCCGTCTACAGCCGCTACTGCAATGCTGCCGAACACCGCACCACCGAGCCGGTCTCCCTCATCGCGCGGCCCATGCCGGTGGAGCTGGCGCGGGAGGCCTTTGCACTTTATATGGAATACCCCGGCGCGATGAGCGTCTTCTGCGATGGCCGCACCTACCGTGACACCGTCGCCATGGAGCGGTTCGCCCGCCGGAACGCCCGGCGCGGCTCCACCGAGGCCCGCCAGCCCAACGACGGCCGGTTCACGGTCGTGCGGGACCTCACCGAGTGGATGAGCCGCCATGCCCACGAGGTGGAGAAGTTCTGCATGTTCTTCGATACAGCGGAGCAGGCGCAGGCCGCCCTCCCCCGCTTCCGGGCCCTTGCCGGGGCCGAGGTCGTGCAGGGCTCACCGGACAACATCGAGCTCACGGCGCAGGGTGTAGACAAGGGCACGGCCCTGCTGGCGCTGGCCGACCTGCTGCACATCCCCCGCGAATCCACCGTGGCCGTGGGCGACAGCGAGAACGACCGCGCCATGCTGGAAAAGGCTGGCATTGCCGCTGTGATGGCCAACGGGATGCCCCACATCCAGGCTCTGGCCGACCTTGTGAGCACGAACGACTGCGACCACGACGGCGTGGCCGAGCTGTTTGAGCGGCTGGGGCTGTGAGCGTTCGGCATTTTTGTGCAATGTATACAAGCTCTTATGCAAAACATTGTGCTTGTTGAGCATTACCAAAACCCCCGCTGTCGTTTATACTAATATTACGAACGTATGGTGGGGCAGAGTGTGCCCAAACGGGCCAAAGCCCCGCCCCCAGAGTGAAAATAAAAGGAGAATGCGTTATGAATCCCATTGTCGAAAAGGTCTATCAGATCGGCATTATCCCTGTTATCGCTTTCAACAGCGTGGACGAGGCCCTGCCCCTGTGCAAGGCTCTGGCAGAGGGCGGCCTGCCCGCTGCTGAGGTCACTTTCCGCACCGCATGTGCTGAGGAGTGCATCCGCAAGATCCACGATGAGATGCCCGAAATGCTGCTGGGCGCCGGCACTGTCCTGACCACCGAGCAGGCAGACCGCGCAATGGCAGCAGGTGCTTCCTTCATCGTGGCTCCCGGCTTTGACCCCGAAGTCTGCAAGCACGTCATCGACAAGGGCGGCATCATGATGCCCGGCACCGCTTCCGCAGGCGAGATGCAGCAGGCCATGAACCTGGGCTGCGAGGCTCTGAAGTTCTTCCCGGCTGAGGCCAACGGCGGCGTGAACATGCTGAAGAACATCGGCGCTGCCCTGAAGGGTGCCCGCTGGATGTGCACCGGCGGCGTCAACGCCAAGAACGTCAACGATTACCTGGGCTACGACCAGATCTTCGCCGTCGGCGGCACCTGGATGTGCAAGAGCGACGTCATCAAGGCTGGCGACTGGGCAAAGATCACCGCACAGAGCAAGGAAGCCGTTGACACCATGCTGGGTCTGAAGCTGATGCACGTCGGCATCAACACCGGCAACGAGGAAGAGGCCATGAAGGTCGCCAACCTCATCGGCGGTCTGCTGAACATGAAGGTCGCTCCCGGCAACTCCAGCATCTTCGTCGGCAACAAGGAGTTCGAAATCATGAAGAAGCCCGGCCGCGGCACCAATGGCCACATCGCCATCGGCTGCAACAACGTGGACCGCGCCATCTATCACCTGACCCAGCGCGGCGTGAAGTTCGACCTGGACTCCAAGAACGTCAAGAACGGCAAGACCGTCGCCTGCTACTTCGCAGACGAGATCGGCGGCTTCGCCTTCCATCTCGTTCAGGCCTGAGCATTTCCTTCTGCCATGCTCCGCCGCACCGGTCTTCCCTGCGGCGGGCGGATATAAGAACCAACAAAAAAGGAGAATATCACAATGAAAGTCGTTACTTTTGGCGAACTGATGGTCCGTCTGCAGCCGTTCAACTATGAGCGTTTCGTTCAGGCTAACAGCCTGGAGTTCACCTTCGGCGGCGGCGAGGCCAACGTTGCAGTCTCTCTGGCAAACTACGGCCTGGACGCTGCTTTCGTCACCAAGCTGCCCGCACATGCCATCGGCCAGGCCGCTGTCAACAGCCTGCGCCGCTACGGCGTCGATACCAGCATGATCACCCGCGGCGGTGACCGTGTCGGCATCTACTACAACGAGAAGGGCGCTTCCCAGCGTGGTTCCGTCTGCATCTACGACCGTGCCAACAGCGCCATCCAGCTGGCTCAGCCCTCTGACTTCGACTGGGACAAGATCTTCGAGGGCGTGGACTGGTTCCACTTCACCGGCATCACCCCGGCTCTGGGCGAGAACGTCGTTGAGATCTGCCGCGAGGCCTGCAAGGCTGCAAAGGCACACGGCGTGAAGATCAGCTGCGACCTGAACTACCGCGGCAAACTGTGGACCCGTGAGCAGGCCCGTGCTGCCATGACCGACCTGTGCCAGTATGTTGACGTCTGCATCTCCAACGAGGAGGATGCAAAGGACGTCTTCGGCATCGAGGCTGAGGCTACCGACATCTACGGCGGCAAGCTGAACGCTGAGGGCTACAAGAGCGTTGCCAAGCAGCTGGCTGACAAGTTCCACTTCGAGAAGGTCGCCATCACCCTGCGTGAGTCTCACAGCGCATTCGACAACGGCTGGAGCGCAATGCTGTACGATGTTGCTTCCAACGAGTACTGCTTCTCCAAGAAGTATGACCTGCACATCATCGACCGCGTTGGCGGCGGCGACTCCTTCGGCGGCGGCCTGATCTACGCTCTGCTGACCGGCAAGAGCACCCAGGAGGCTGTTGAGTTCGCAGTTGCTGCTTCTGCTCTGAAGCACTCCATCGAGGGCGACTACAACATGATGACCGTCTCCGAGGTCGAGAAGCTGGCTGGCGGCGACGGCTCCGGCCGTATCCAGCGCTGATCGCAGGAGGGAGTCCGATATGGATATCCGCTATTCCTGCAACCAGAAGGATTTCAAGCGCTATACCACCGAGGAGATGCGCGACGAGATGCTCATCACCGGCCTGTACAAGGCCGATGAGGTCGTAGCCGTGTACAGCCATGTGGACCGCATGGTCACGCTGGGCTGTATGCCGGTGCACGAGACCGTGTCCATCGACAAGGGCATTGATGTCTGGGCCAACTTTGGCACCCACTATTTCCTCGAACGCCGCGAGATCGGCATGTTCAACATCGGCAAGGATTCCACCGGCATCGTGGTGGCCGACGGTGTCGAGTACAAGCTGGGCTATAAGGACTGCCTGTACATCACCAAGGGCACCAAGGAAGTGACGTTTGCTTCCGCCGACCCGGAGCATCCGGCCAAGTTCTACATGGTCTCCGCTCCGGCGCACTGCTCGTACGAGACCCGCCTCATCAAGATGGCCGATGCGAACCATCGTCCTCTGGGCAGCGTCGAGACCTGCAACAAACGCACCATCAACCAGTTCATCCACCCGGATGTTCTGAAGACCTGCCAGCTGAGCATGGGCATGACCGCGCTGGAGCCGGGTTCCAACTGGAACACGATGCCCAGCCACACCCATGAGCGGCGGATGGAGATCTACACCTACTTTGAACTGCCTGAGGGGCAGGTGGTGTTCCACATGTGCGGCGAGCCGACGCAGACCCGTCACATCGTGATGCACAACGAGGATGCTGTCATCAGCCCCTCGTGGAGCATCCACAGCGGTGTCGGCACCTCGAATTATACGTTCATCTGGGCAATGGGCGGCGAGAACATGGAGTTTGACGACATGGACAACATCGCCACCACCGACCTGCGCTAAAAAACACCAGCAAGCCCCGTACCGCTCAACCGGCACGGGGCTTTTTGCAAAAAACGGAGGTAATATATCAATGAATCTGTCTGCATTTGATCTGAAGGGCAAGGTCGCCCTCATCACCGGCGGCGCACACGGCATCGGCTTCTCCATTGCCGTTGGCATGGCACAGTGCGGCGCTACCGTCTGCTTCAACTGCTCCAACGAGGGCAGCCTGGAAAAGGGCATTGCCGCCTACAAGGAGGCCGGTGTTGAGGCACACGGCTATGTGGCCGATGTCACCGACGAGGCCGCCGTCAACGCCATGGTGGCCAAGATCAAGGAAGAGGTCGGCCCCGTGGACATTCTGGTCAACAACGCCGGTCTGATGAAGCGTGTGCCCATGATCGAGATGAGCCACACCGATTTCCTGCGCGTCATCGACGTGCACGTCGGCGGTGCGTTCAACTGCTCCAAAGCCGTCCTGCCCGACATGATCGCCAAGCGCGAGGGCAAGATCATCAACATCTGCTCCATGATGAGCGAGCTGGGCCGCGAGACCGTCTCCGCCTACGCTGCCGCCAAGGGTGCCCTGAAGATGCTGACCAAGAACATCGCCTCTGAGTACGGCGAGTACAACATCCAGTGCAACGGCATGGGCCCCGGCTACATTGCCACCGCCCAGACCGCTCCCCTGCGCGAGATCCAGCCGGACGGCAGCCGTCATCCCTTCGACACCTTCATCTGCGCCAAGACCCCCGCAGGCCGCTGGGGCGACCCCGAAGACATGGTCGGCCCCTGCGTCTTCCTGGCTTCTCACGCATCCGATTTCGTGAACGGCCAGATCCTCTACGCCGACGGCGGCATCCTTGCCTACATCGGCAAGCAGCCTAAGTAAGTTCCGCGAACACTGCAAAGCCCCCTGCGTGGCCAGATCATTTGGTCACGCAGGGGGCTTGTTTTATGATTGCCTGTATCTTGTCTGGCCATGCCGGACGATCATCCCAGCTTATAGATCAGCCGACGCCAGAACTCGTTGATGCTTCGGTTGGTGGGGTCCTGCAGCCATTCAATGCCGAGGGCCTGCAGTTCCTTGCTGTGGTCCGCAGCAGGAGTGTAGGAGATATCCAGCCCGCGCAGGTTGGGCGAACCGGCGGCGATGCGCTTGCACAGGTCGGCGGTGAGGTCCAGATGGTTCATCAGGTCCAGATACTTCAGGTCCGGCATCCGGGTCAACGGCTTGTAATCCAGACCCTTGCAGGTCTTCTCGTCGCCCACGCCAAGGCCCATGTCCAGGAACTCAATGTGCGTTCGGGTCAAGGGGTCCAGGCTGGGGTACGTGGTGCCGGTTCCGATGCTCAGATACCGCAGTTTGGGCAGTGTCGTCAGCGGCTCCAGCGAAGCCAGTTCATTCGACGAACTCAGGCCAAGCACCTCCAACTCCTGCAAGCCCTCCAAGGGGCTTAGATCAAGCGCTCCACAGTTGGAAAGGGTCAGGCTTTCCAGCTTCGTCAGCGCCGCCAGAGGGGCCAGCGTTACGGGTTTGGCACCATAGAGCGAGAGCACTTTCAGCCCGGTGCAGGCTTCCAGTCCGGACAGGTCTGTCAGACTGTCGTAAGGCACTTTTGCCGTATAATAGAACACTTGCAGGCTGTCAAAATGCCGCAGATCGTTCAGGCTGGTCAGGTTCTCAAGATTTCCGCCCTCAGCCAGATATGACGCATTCTTTGCGCTGTCAGCCGTATTGAAAACAGCACCCTCGGTCGGCTCTGTCCATGCGGCATCCACGCCGTTTGCGCTGATCCGCAGCACCTGAATCTCCCACACGTCGCTGTGCAGGATGTCCCCTTCCGGCTGATTGAGCACAAAGCGGATGTGGGCTTCCATGGCGGGGTCTTCCCACTGGATGACATAATCTTCGCCGTGCTCGACCGTTTGGGATGGGATCTCGACCTGCCGCTCACTCACGACCCATTTCGTCAGGTCGCTGCGGCTGTGCGGAAGATTCTGATTCGGCCTGCCCGTACAGGCACACAGCAGCAATGCCGCTGCAAGCACCCACACGAAAAGTTTTGTCCGCCTCATGGAAACACCTCCTATTCCATCTTTCGCCATTATAATATCATTTTGATATCAACAATGTCAATAGTTTTTTCAAATTTTTGTCAGTGTCTCTTGTCGTGATGCCCAGTTTGTTTCGAGAAACCCTGAGATTTCACATTTTTGTAAAGGATTTTTCCTTGCATTTTTCGTCATTTTCGGTATAATAGTTACTCGTGAGCAACTTTCACACGAAGTTGTCCCATGAAGGAACTTTTCACATTGAACAAGGAGAATCTATCACTATGAAATTGAAAAATGCTGCTGTCGTCGCTGCTGCTCTGGCACTGGCCGTCGGCATGACCGCCTGCGGTTCTTCCTCTTCCTCTACCGCTGCTTCTTCCACCGCCTCTTCCGTGGCTTCCTCTGTTGCGGCTTCTTCCGAGGCTGCAAGCTCTGAGGCTGTTGTCGAGCCCGCTGAGTACACCGTGTACAACACCACCGGTTCCACCGTTTCCGAGCTGTACCTGTATGTTGCCGGCTCTGAGGACAAGGGCGAGAATCTGGCCGGTGAGGGTCTGGCAGACGGCGAGAACGTCGTTCTGACCCTGCCGGAGGATGCTGACCAGTCCGCAAAGTACGTCCTGGAGTTCACTACCGAGGACGGTACCACCCAGAGCTTCGACACTCTGAGCTACGAGGTCGCTCCCATCTCCCTGCTGAGCGCTGACGCCGCAGCAGGTGCTACCCCCATCAGCTTCACCGCTCCGGAGAAGTAAAAACCACGGGCCTGAGCCTGTAACATAAAAACTCCCCTGCACTCCGTTTTACCGGGATGCAGGGGAGTTTTTGCGTATCAGAGGTTCCGAAGCGGGGGCTTAGACTTTCTCGATGGTAATGGTCCACTCGCTGGTCAGGGCCTCATCCGGCTCCAGGACCTCGTGCTTTCCTTCTTCGTTGACGCTGTTGGCCCAACCGTTCCAAGGCTCCATGCAGACGAAGCTCTCCGCGTCCTGCTGCCAGAGCACACCGTTGTTGAAGCTGTCGTCGGCGTCCACCGTGACCTTGTGGCCGTTGCCCTTGTCGGTGAAGCTCATCGGGAACTCCACGCCCGTCATCAGGCGGATGGTGTTGTCGGCGCCTTCCTTGCGGGTCAGGGTGATCTTCTCCGGAGCGGCGGGCTGCTCGCCCTTGGCGTTCTCGGAGCAGGTCTTGCACCGGATGTCAAAATCCACATTCTCCAGAGCGGAGGCCGTGAAATAGGGGTGATAGCCGAAGCTGAAGGGCATCGGGACATCGCCCTCGTTGATGACGGTCATGCTGATGGAAGCGGTGGTGCCGTTCAGGTCGTAGTTCACCAGCAGGGTGAAATCAAACGGGTAGAGGAACTTGGTCAGCGGGGTGGACTCCAGGATCAGCGTCACACCGTCGGGTCCGACACTCTCCACCTCCCAGGCGCACAGGTCGGCGAAGCCGTGGCACTCCATGGGGTAGGCCTTGCCGTCGAACAGATGGACGCCGCCGTCCGGGTTGCCGCAGCTGGGGAAGAGCACCGGCACACCGAACCGGGGGCGGTTGCACTCGCTGAAGTTGGGGCGGCGGGTCCAGATGTACTCGTCGCCGTCCAGCGTGAAGCCGGTGATCATACCACCGCGCTCCGGGGTGATGGTCAGGGCCGTCTTGGCAGCGGGGTCAGTGATGACGTACTGCTCGTAGCAGGCACCGCCTTCGGTAACATACTGAGTCGTGATCTGATTCATTTTAAGTCCTCCCTATTTTTCTGGCTTTCTGCCAGTTTTTTGAAATAGTAATCAACGCCATACCGGATAAAGTATTTTACAAGCCAAACTGCGCCGTAGATGATCGCTGCATAGACCAGCAGTGTGATCAAGAGCATTCCGGTTGTATTGACTGCCATAATAACACTTCCTTCCTGTATTTCACAAAAAGGCCGCCGTGCGCAAAACAAACGCACAGCAGCCTTTTGTATTTACAGCACGACGCCGTCCTTAAAGATGGAGATCTCGCGGAAGCCGTGCTTCTCGGCCTTGGTCTGCTCGCCGCTTGCAACGCGGATGACCAGATCCAGCAGGCCCTGTGCGGTCTCGTCGATGGTCTTTTCGCCGTCTGCGATGACACCGGTGTTGTAGTCGATCCAGCCCGACTTCTTCTCTGCCAGAGGGGTGTTGGTGGAGATCTTCAGGGTGGGAGCCGGAGCCGAGAACGGCGTGCCGCGGCCGGTGGAGAACAGGATCAGGTGGGCACCTGCGGCCGTCATGGCCGTGGCAGACACCAGATCGTTGCCGGGGCCGTAGAGCATGTTCAGGCCCTTGGTGACCACCGGGTCGCCGTAGCCGATCACGTCCATGATGGGGGCCGTGCCGCCCTTCTGGACGCAGCCGCAGCTCTTGTCTTCCAGCGTAGTGATGCCGCCCTGCTTGTTGCCCGGAGAGGGGTTGTCGTAGACGACCTCATTGTGGCTGATGAAGTACTCCTTGAAGCCGTTGATCATCTTCTCCGCCTTGACGAAGACGTCGTGGTTGATGCAGCGGTCCATCAGGAAGCCCTCGGCACCGAACATTTCCGGCACCTCGGTCAGGACGGTGGAGCCGCCGCGCTGGCCCAGCATATCGGAGAAGCGGCCGATGGTGGGGTTGGCGGTGATACCGGACAGGCCGTCCGAACCGCCGCACTTCATGCCCACGACCAGCTCGCTCACCGGGATGGGCTCGCGCTGGAACTGACCGGCGTAAGCCGCCAGCTCCTTCAGGAAGCTGCGGGCGGCGGCAAACTCGTCGTCCACGTCCTGGCAGGTCAGGAACTTGACGCGGTCGTGGTCATACTCGCCCAGCTCTTCGACGAACTGGTCGTGCTGCAGGTTCTCGCAGCCCAGATGGAGCACGAGGACCGCAGCAGCGTTCGGATGGCGGACCAGCGCAGCCAGCAGCTTGCGGGTCTGGGCATGGTCGTGGCCGGTCTGGCTGCAGCCAAACGGATGGGTGAAAGTGTACAGGCCCTCGATGCTGCCGGTGACGAGGTCCTGGTTATCAGCGACCATCTTCTTGGCGATGTCGTTGACACAGCCGACGGTGGGGATGATCCAGATCTCGTTGCGGATGGCAGCGCGGCCGTCCTTGCGGCGGAAGCCCATAAAGGTCTCCGGGGCCACCTTGGGCAGCGGAGCCAGATCCGGCGCGGGGTTGTAGCTGTACTCCACCTCACCGGACAGGTTGGTGTGGACATTGTGGGTGTGCATCCAGGTGCCCGGCTCGGCATCTGCGGTAGCGTGACCAATGGGGAAGCCGTACTTGATGACGTTCTCGCCATTCCGGATGGACTTCACGGCCATCTTGTGGCCCTGCGGGATGTCTTCCAGCGCGGTGACGGACAGGCCGTCCACCTCCACCAGCGTGCCCTTGGCGATGGGGTGCAGCGCGACCACAACATTGTCGATGGGGCTGATATGAATTGCCTGCGGCATAATAACTCTCCTTATAGGCCTTCCCCCTTGGGGGAAGTTTTCCTTCAGCTTACAGGCAGCTCTTGTAAGCAGCCTCGGCACCCTGGGTGCGGATCAGCTCCAGATCTGCCAGAACAGCGGCCTCCAGACCCTCGATCCTGGTCAGGTCCTGATCCCACATCTGGGTGTTGGTCAGGACTGCATGCACCAGCTCAGCAGCGGTATCGTCCTTGTGTGCGAAGTAGAAGTCCAGCGCCCATGCGTCGTCCTGGATCTTATAGGTGTTGCCGGCCGGGCGCTTGCAGATCAGGCCGTCTGCGGTGCGCTCCTGGATGTCGTTGGAGTAGAAGGCGATGTAAGCGGCCAGGCTCATGGTCAGGCACTTGGGCAGCTGCTTCTGCTCCTCGATGTAGCTCAGGAAGGACGGCATATTGCGGGCCTTCCACTTGGAGGTGGAGTTCAGGGAGATGCTCATCAGCTCGTGGTTGATGAACGGGTTGTTGAAGCGGTCCTGCACAGCGGATGCAAAGTCTTCCAGATCCTTCTTGTCCAGCGGCAGGGTGGGGATGACTTCCTCGTGCAGCATCTTGTTCATGAAGCCGCGGATGGTGTCGTTGTGCATGCAGTCACGCACGATGTCGAAGCCTGCCAGGTATGCGCCCAGGACGAAGCCGGTGTGGGCACCGTTCAGGATGCGGACCTTGCGCTTCTTGTACGGGGTGACATCGGGCACGACCATAACGTTGACGCCGGCCTTCTTGAACGGGAGCTTGTCCTCCAGACCTGCGGGGCCCTCGATGACCCAGACGCCGAAGACTTCGCCGACGTCCAGAACGGCATCGTGGTAGCCGTTGGCCTCTTCCAGAGCAGCCAGCTCCTTCGGGTCACGGATGCGGCCCGGAACGATGCGGTCCACCAGAGTGGAGCAGAAGGTGTTGGCCTCGTTCATCCAGTCGATGAACTCCGCTTCCAGATTCCAGTCCTTGGCGTAGTTGTTGCAGCACTTCTTCAGCTCTTTGCCGTTGTTGTCGATCAGCTCGCAGCTCAGGATGACCAGACCCTTGTCGGCAGCGCCCTGGAACGCCTTGTAGCGCTCATACAGCACACGGGTCAGCTTTGCGGGGAAGCTGTTGGGGGGCACCTGGTCGAATGCGCTGTCGCCCTGGGTGTAGGCGATGCCAGCCTCGGTGGTGTTGGATACAACAGTCTCCAGATCTGCCGAGCGGGCCAGAGCCAGCACTTCGTCCCACTTGTCGTCCACATAGGGGCAGACGCAGTCGGACACGCAGGAGATCACACGCTTGGCATCGACCTTCTGGCCCTTTTCACTGCCGCGCAGATACAGGGTGTACAGACCCTCCTGCTCGTTGATCCAGTCGGCCATCTGGGGGAAGTTGCCGATGGGCTGCACCAGCTTGACTTTGCCGTTGTAGCCTGCTTTTTCGTTCGCGATATCATAGAAGTAGTCCACGAATGCGCGCAGGAAATTGCCCTCGCCGAACTGCATGACCTTGACCGGTGCATCCTTCAGGATGTAGCCGTGATAGCCCGTCTGCTCAAGAACCTTGTAATTCAAAGTTTCCATGTCTGTGTTCTCCTTTTAAGTTTGCTTTGCGGTTGCTTTGCTTCGCCTGAGAGGGCCGTGTGCCCTCCCCTTCTCTTCTCTATTTTATGCTGTTGTATACAAATAAGTCAAGTACTTTTTGCCAGATTTTTGTCCAAAAACAGGTCATTTTTATAATTTCCAGCGGTTTTCACAAGGAAAAGTCTGAAAATTTGGCAGTTTTTCAGTTGTATACATCGGCATTTTTCGGTATACTAAAGGCAGGCGCAGCTTGCCCGCACAGGCAGGCGCAAACCCGACTGTTTTATCTATCCGATGAACGAATCAGAAAAGGAGTTCAACCCATGAAAGCATTTATGGATAAGGAATTCATGCTCCAGTCTGCCACGGCTCAGCATCTGTATCACGACTATGCAGAGGATATGCCCATCTGCGACTATCACTGCCACATCCCGCCCCGCGAGATCTACGAGAACCGCCGCTTCGACAACATCGCTCAGGTCTGGCTGGGCGGCCGCAACCCGGACGGCAGCTACTTCGGCGACCACTACAAGTGGCGCGTGATGCGCTCCAACGGTGTGCCGGAAGAGTACATCACCGGGGACAAGCCCGACCGCGAGCGCTTCCAGAAGTTCGCAGAGGCTCTGCCCATGGCCATCGGCAACCCGATGTACCACTGGACCAACCTGGAGCTGCACCACTTCTTCGGCTATGAAGGCGTCCTGAACGGCGACACCGCTGAGGAAGTCTGGAACCTGTGCAACGACAAGCTGCAGCACGACCCCAAGCTGACCGTCCGCGGCCTGATCGAGCAGTCCAACGTCGCTTTCATCGGCACCACCGATGACCCCATCGACGATCTGGAGTGGCACAAGAAGATCAAGGAAGACCCCACCATCAAGTTCACCGTGGCCCCTTCCTTCCGCCCCGACAAGGCCCTCAACATCCAGAAGCCCGGCTTCGTCGAGTACATGGGCAAGCTGGCTGAGGTCGTCGGCAAAGAAAAGCTGGCCTGCATCGACTGCGTCTGCGATGCTCTGACCAAGCGCATCGAGTTCTTCGTCGAGATGGGCTGCCGCGCTACCGACCACGGCCTGGACTACGTGCCTTATCGTGAGGCCACCAAGGAAGAGGTCAACGCCATCTACCAGAAGGCCATGGCCGGCGAGGCTGTGACTGCGGAAGAGGTTGAGAAGTATCAGACCTACATCCTGATCCACCTGGGCAAGCAGTATCACCGCCTGAACGTTGCCATGCAGATCCACTACAACTGCCTGCGCGGCGTCAACCGCAAGATGAACAGCCTGCTGGGCCCCGACACCGGCTTCGACATGATCAACACTGCCACCTGCGGCGGCGAGATTGCAAGCCTGCTGAGCGCTCTGAACGACACCGACGAGTGCCCCAAGACCATCATCTACAGCCTGAACCCCGGCGATGACGCCCAGATCGGCACCATCCTGGGCTGCTTCCAGAACAGCGAGGTTCCGGGCAAGATCCAGCACGGTTCCGCCTGGTGGTTCAACGACCACAAGATCGGCATGGAAGAGCAGATGACCCGTCTGGCCAGCCTGGGCCTGCTGGGCAACTTCGTCGGTATGCTGACCGACAGCCGCAGCTTCCTGAGCTACACCCGCCACGACTACTTCCGCCGCATCCTGTGCAACATCATCGGCCAGTGGGTCGAGGATGGCGAGTATCCCAACGACGAGAAGGCTCTGGAGAAGATCGTCAAGGGCATCTGCTTCGACAACGCAAAGCGTTACTTCGCCCTGTAAGCCTCTCCCCGCCTGATCTCTCATTTCCGTTTTCCGC
This sequence comes from Faecalibacterium prausnitzii, assembly GCF_019967995.1. Lineage (NCBI taxonomy): Bacteria > Bacillati > Bacillota > Clostridia > Eubacteriales > Oscillospiraceae > Faecalibacterium > Faecalibacterium prausnitzii. Next base: position 419,414 of record NZ_CP065377.1, on the reverse strand, counting down.
CCGGCCGGAGCGCTGCCCGTACAGCCTCCGGCCGGGCTTTTTTGCGCAGTCCCGCAGCACGTTTGGCAAAACGGCTCCTCCTGCCACCCTGCGTCGGCCAAGTTCCACGCCAGGCCGCAGAAATTTCGGCATCTCCCGCCCTGCTGCAAAAAAGTTTGCAGAAAATTTCAAAAAAGACTTGCTTTTTTGCGGAGAATATGATAACATAATCAAGCCGATTGCGGCACAGCCAATTTGGACGGTTAGCTCAGCTGGTAGAGCATCTGCTTGACGTGCAGGAGGTCACAGGTTCGAGTCCTGTACCGTCCACCACAAAAATCCTCAGACATTTGTCTGGGGATTTTTTGTTTTGTGGGGGGAGAGGCACAGGACGAGAACAGGGCGCGCGAGCAATCCTATACAATAGTAAAAGGCAGGATACCACCATCATGGTGATACCCTGCCTTTGTTGTTGTACGACCGTTCGAACTTGCACTGGCGGGGGAAGATACTCCGGCAGGCCGTGCTTTCGAATCCTGTACCGTCCACGGCAGCCGAACCTTCAAATCGTTTGCAGCACAGCAATACAGAGTTCCAGCGCTTTCCGCAAAGAACCCTTTCCCCAATCTCTCTCATCATGCGCATAAATATTCGCAAGAGAGTCGGCAGTGTAGAGAATCTGCCCGAAAGAAGCACCTCGCTTCCGGGCACAGGCAGCCAATGCAGCACACTCCATTTCAACTGTGGAACAGCCCTCGGATTTGCGATATTCTACCATATCTCGTGTTTCTCGAAAAAAACCATCCGTTGTCCATGTAACACACTCCCGGAACGGAATGTTCTGCACAAGAAGAGTATGCTCGATGGCATCCCGGATATTTTTGTTAAGCTCTATATAGCGGGATGCCGGAAGATAATGATAAGAGGTTCCCTCGTCTCGTAACGCCTTTACCGGAATGAGAAATTCGTTTTCGGCCAAATCGGTCAGAACACCGCAAGAACCAGTCGAAATGATTTTCCTACAACCGCAGGAGATGAGGAAGTCCATCAGTTGTGCTGCCGCAGGTGCGCCCAGCGGGGCAGCGCAAAGGCAAAATTCCATGCCATCCTGCTTTACGATGTAAACAGGATAGTTCCGGGTTATGGTTTCAAAAGTTTCAGCAACGGTGGCTTCTGCCTCGAAAGCATAATCATCAACCGCGTCTCCAAGAAAGGCATAGACGCATTTTTCGGGAAGTTTCAGCTGTTCTGCACCATGATTTGGCCTTATGACTTCTTCCGAGTTGGAATCGTACTCTAAAATAGGCAGTTCGTGTTTTTGAATCATCTTAGCTCTTTCAATCCTTTCGGGAAAACGTAGAGGACAAGAACCGTCCCGTGGCCACAAATTTTCAATTCTTGAAAATTTTCTGCCCCTTTGGGACAGCTTCTTGTTGGGGCGTGGGGGGCAAACCCTGCTGGGAACGAGTACGGCAAACTGGAATTTAGTAACGCAAAAGGAAATATATGACATATACCCAGCTAAGTAATCCATGAAAAATCGCCCAACCGACAGACTTCCACGTTGTATAACTAATAACCATAGCTAATGCACTTCCAAAAGTTATTCCTGATTTTACCGTTTTCTTGACATTCGTTGATTTATTATCTTCCACGTTTGTTTCCTCCACAACTTCCGATTTGATGAACTAAGCCGAGTATATCATACTCTGTGAAAAATAGCAAAAGGCAGGATGCCATCGCTCAGGCCTGCACTGGCGGGGGAAGATACTCCGGCAGGCGGGTGCTTTCTTTGTAGACATTCCTACGGGTCCAGGAACCGCGGGCTAAGCAACAGCCCAACGGGCTGATTGCTTACTCTGCCGACTGGCGTCGTCAGAGCCGCCCTGTTCGAGTCCTGTACCGTCCTGCTCTGACATGAGACAGCGGCAGACGCAACAAAAAAGCCCCTAACTTTCGTTAGAGGCTTTCATTTGGTGGAGCATTGTCCACAGCACTCGAACCTAAAACCTCTTCACGAGTGACCGTCTTAGCATCGTCCGTGAAGTTGAAATTGAGCACGACCCGGTCGTCAAAGACGTAGACCGAGTTGACAAAGGTATCAATGATCTGCCGCTGGTGCTCCATGTCTCTCATGTCACCCTTGCGGAATTTTTCAAACCAGAACCGCATCCATTCGCGGGTCAGAACTGGTTTTTTCAGTTCTTCTTCCAGAATGCTGGTGTTCAGAGCTTCTTTCCGGGCTTCCAGTTCGTCCAGCCGCTGCTTGGTGGTCGGGGTCAGGATACCCTGTTCAATGGCTTCCAGAAGATTTGCCAGCCGCTTCTCTGTATCCCGGAGTTGGTCTTTCAGAACGGGCAGGCGGGTGTTCTCCTGCTGCTGGGCTTCCATAATCAAATCTATCAGCCGTTCGATGATTTCATCGCTGAAAATCACCTTGATGGCAGTCTCCACCACGAACCGTTCCAACGGCTCTTTGCGGATGGCTTTCAGGTTGCAGTGCGCCTTGCCGTGGCGTTTGGCGTTGCCGCACTTGTAGTAATAGTAGGTGTTTCCCATGTGGCTGGTGCCGCTTTCGCCGCCCATCAGGGTGCCGCACTTGCCACAGAACAGCTTGGTCGTCAGCAGATAGCTCACATCCTCCTTTGCAGGCCGACCGTGGGCGATCTTGTTTTGCTCGAAACGCTGCTGCACCCGGTCGAACAAGTCCTTGTCAACAATGGCCGGAATGCCGCCCGGCGTCACGATGTCCTTGTAGCGGTATTCGCCGATGTAGCGGCGGTTGCGGAAGATCTGGAAGAAGCTGTTCTTCACGAACGGCTTTCCGGTGCGGGTACGCAGGCCGCGCTCGTTCAGGGATGCCGCAATCTTCTCAGCCGGTTCGCCGTCGGCATACCGGGTGAAGATTTCCTGCACGATGGGAGCCGTCTCCGGGTCGATATGGTACAGCCTGTCCTCCTTGCCAATGGTGAAGCCCAGCGGCACCACACCGCCGTTGTACTTGCACTGGAGGGCATTTTCGCGCTCACCGCGCGCCACTTTCAGGGCGAGTTCGGCGGAATAGTATTCCGCCATGCCAATCAGCATACTCTCCACCATAATGCCTTCAGGCCCCTGCGAGATGGGTTCCATGGCAGACACCAGATGGACACCGTTCTTTTCCAGCTGGTACTTGTAGTTCACGGCATCGAATCGGTTCCGGGCAAAGCGGTCCAGCTTCCAGACCAGAACCACATCGAAGATTTTCTTTCCGCTGTCTTTGATCATCCGCTGAAAGTCCGGGCGGTCATCCGTTTTGGCAGAGTAGGCACGGTCAATATAGGTGCCGACCACGGTGATGCCGTTCTTCTCGGCGTAGTCCTTGCAGTCGCGCAGTTGTCCTTCAATGGACGCTTCTCGCTGGCTGTCAGATGAATAGCGGGCGTAGATCACGGCGGTCATGGTTGCACCTCCTTGGCGTGTATTCGACTTGCCTTTATAGTATCGGGTCAAGCGCAGCTTGTCAACAATCTGCGAGCAGATTGAAATGTGAAAATTGCGAAACGCAGCGAAAAAGCTGAGAGCAAGAATCGTCCCGTGGCCACAAATTTTCAATTCTTGAAAATTCTTGCCCCTTTGGGACAGCTTCTTGTTGGGGCGTGCCTGCCCCAAACCCTGCTAGGAACGAGTACAGCAAACTGGAATTTATACCCGGTACTTGTCTCGATTTATAGTCATATCAACCAAATGAAATACAAGTAAGATAATAAAAAAAACGAAAGCTATTATTATTCCTGCGCCCGGCTTGATAAAATCAATTATACCGCCAAGACAAAAGAGCATTGCCCATGTCTTAATCCGTTTTCCAGTAACTCTGCATATTTTCTCTGTGTTTAATCCAGTATAATCTCCTGATAAAAACAGCACACTTCTTTCTGTATTCCTTGATTTGATAAAAAATCTTCCAACAAAAAAGAGAACAGTTGCCATCAGTAAATCAATAAATATAATTATTATTTTCATTTTCAACACCTCTAATTCTAAGTTCACAACTTCCAATTTACTGGGCTAAGCCGAGTATACCACACTCCTCCATGAAAGAACACCCCGATATAGTGAAATTTTTCCATTTTTCTGCGTACGTGCGTACACGCTCCGCAGGGATTCCAAAGGGGCTATGCCCCTTGGCACACAGACTTTGGAACAAAGTCTAGTGTGTTACACCTTGCCAGAGGTGTACACGCTCTCCCGGTACGCACGTACACAGCGATTGCCCCCAATGCGTCATATAGGGTGACGACCAAGTTCGCACAAAGCGAACTTGATTCCTCAAAGCAAAAGGCAGGATACCACCGTCATAGTGATACCCTGCCTTTGCTCGTTTAACGCTCTGTGTAGTCCTTCCGCAGAATTTCCGATAAACAAAAAACGTACCCGAACCCTTTCTCGTAAAGAATCGGGTTCGAGTACGAACTGTATGGTGGAGAATTAGGGACTCGAACCCCAGACCCCCTGCGTGTGATGCAGGTGCTCTAACCAGCTGAGCTAATCCTCCGAATCGGAACAAGAAGATTATAGCACAGCCTTGGTGGATTTGCAAGCCCCAATTTTCGATTTCGGCAAACTTTTTTGCGCTGCTGCCCGGTTGCTCTTTTGCGGAAAAAGGTGTATACTAAAATTGTGCCTGTTGGCGCAAAAGAGAGGTCTTATTGATGCTGTTGTCCATTCGCGGAATCGTTACCGTCCTGGTGCTGGCGGCGTTGTTTACCCTCGCGGTCATCTGGATCTCCAAGCATGACGGCTGGGAAGGCAAAGGCTGCGGCGGAAATTGCTCTGCCTGCCATGAGCGCTGTAACCATCCGGAAAAGAAGAATCAGTGAATGCAGGGCTCCCGGCGTTTCGCATGGGGAGCCTTTTTTCATCGTTTCATGACCAGCTGTCTGCCCGCCTCACAGGGCACCGAACCGGGCGGCATAGACTGCCACCGTGCTCAGAAGGTCGCTCTGCGCCTTCTGGTAGGTGCTGCGGCCGATGTGCAGCCGCTCGATGGTGTCATCCTCGGTGCGGCGCTCCAGATAGCGCAGCCGCAGCAGGTCGGCGCGGAGCGGGTCTTCCTGCTGGTAATATTCGATCGTCCGCTCAATGGCCAGCCGCCAGCCTGCGTTGGCCGGGCAGGCCGCCCACTGGCGGGTGCCGTAGCGCCGCAGGGCGAGCTTGGTCTTTTCCCGCTGTTCCTTTGTCATCCGCGCTCACCTCCGGCCGCCGCAGAAAAAACAGAGGTCCCGCTGAGGCGGCGTCAGCTCCAGCAGCGAGGAGAGGGTGTCCGCCTCGCTGACCTTGAAATCTGTTTTTCCGGTGAGCTTGTTCTTCAATGTGGAGGTGCTGATGCCAAGCACCTGTGCCACATGGTTCATCTTCAGCTTCCGGTCCCAAATGTAGTATTCGATCTGTGCGCCATCTGTCATGCGTACTCTCCTTTCTGTTTTCCACAGGACTCGCACTTCACAATCTTTAGTTGTATTATATAGCGAAATTCACCCATTGTCAACTACTCTTTTCCATTTTTATAAGGAGATGCCCCCTATGAACCAACCATCCAACGAGGCCATGACCCTGAAGGTCATCGCACACATCCACACGGCCTTTCCCACCAAGTTCGGCATCCCGCGGCAAAGCGGGCTGGTGGACAGTCTGCGGGGCGAGATCGTTTTCACGCCCGAATACCGCAGCCCGGACGCTGTGCGCGGGCTGGAAGATTTCAGCCACATCTGGCTGGTGTGGCAGTTTTCGGGTGCCGTGCGGGACAGCTGGTCCCCCACCGTCCGGCCGCCGCGGCTGGGCGGCAACACCCGGATGGGTGTCTTCGCCACACGGTCACCGTTCCGGCCCAACCCGCTGGGGCTGTCCAGCGTGAAGCTGGAAGCCATTGAAGTTCGGCCGGAAGTCGGCCCGGTGCTCATCGTGCGGGGAGCCGACCTGATGGACGGCACCCCCATCTACGACATCAAGCCCTACATTCCCTATGCCGACTGCCACCCGGACGCAGCCGCAGGCTTTACGGCGCAGACGCAGTTCCACCATCTCGACGTCGCCTGCCCGGAGACGCTCTGGGCCAGGGTCCCTGCAGACCAGCGGGACGGCCTGCGGGGCGTGCTCGAAAACGACCCCCGCCCCTCCTACCAGCACGACCCGGAGCGGGTGTACGGCATGGAGTTTGCCGGGCTGGAAGTCCACTTCCAGGTGGACGGCAGCACACTGACCGTCACCGGCATCGACCGCCGCTGAGCCAAAGGAGACGCCATGGAACTGCGAACCATCAACACCTTCCTGCACATTGCCGAGCTGCACAGCTTTTCCCGCGCGGCGCGGGAGCTGGGCTATTCGCAGTCGGCAGTATCGTCGCAGATCGCGCAGCTGGAAGCAGAGTTGGAGACCCCGCTGTTCGACCGGGTGGGCAAGACTGTCCGGCTGACCGATGCAGGCCAGACCTTTCTGTCCTACGCCCGCACCCTGCTGACCACCGCGCAGCAGGCCAGAGCCGCGCTCCAGCCGGCGCAGCAGGTCCGCGGCACCCTGCGGGTCGCACTGGCGGACTCGCTGTGCAGCGCATTCCTGCCAGGTCTGCTGCAGCGCTATCACGCACTCTGCCCGCAGGTGGAGCTTGTGCTCTGCACGGCCACTTCGGACGAGATGCTGCAATGGCTGGGCACGAATCAGGTCGATCTGGCCTATACACTGGATGAGCCGCTGGTCCAGCCCAACCTTGTGCTGGCGCTGGATGTGCCGGAAGCCATCTGCTTCGTGGCCCCCACCGGGCACCCGCTGGCCGCGCAGAAGCGCGTGTCTCTGGAAGAGCTGGCCCACCAGGAATTTTTGCTAACCGAGCGGGGCATGAGCTACCGCGACGCGCTGGACCAGACCTTTGCCGCCCACCAGCTGGCCGTCAAGCCCTATCTCGAACTGGGCAGCGCCGCCCTGCTCTGCCAGATGGTCGAGCGCGGCATGGGGCTTTCGTTTCTGCCGGAGTACATCGTCCGGGACGCCCTCGCCGCCGGGACACTGGCCCGCCTGCTCGTGCCGGACTGCACCGTGACCATGCGGCGGCAGCTCTTCTACCACCGCGACAAATGGCTGACCCCGCAGATGAAGGCCTTCATCGAGCTGGCACAGGAAAGGAACCGATAACAAAGACCCCCGGCCCTGCAATTTCATGCAAGGCCGGGGGTCTTTTCTGCGGATGCGTCAGCGGTTCTCCCGCGCGGAAAGCCGGGGAAATCGCTTTTCCTTTTCGTCGTCCTTCTCCTCGGCGTCCACAGGTTCTGCGGGCGTGAGGCGGACCTCGGTGACGCGGCGGCGGGCCGTGCGGGTCACGACGCCGTCGTACTCGCCGAGGGTGAAGTGGTCGCCCACCTTGGGCAGATGGCAGGTCTTTTCCTGCACGAGGCCGTTCACGGTGTTGGAGTCGATGTCCTCATCTTCGGGCAGCTCCAGCGTTTCGAACAGGTCATCCACGCTGGCGGAACCGGCCACCAGCCAGCTGCCGTCCGACTGCTTGCGGAAGTCCTCCGTCTCCTCGTCATGCTCATCCCAGATCTCACCCACCAGCTCTTCGAGGATATCTTCCAGCGTGATGATACCCTCGGTGCCGCCGTATTCATCCACGACGACCGCCATATGGTGATGCTGCTCCCGCAGGATGCGCAGCAGCTGCGAGATCTGCGTGGAGCCGGTGGTATACAGGGTGGGGGCCACCAGATCGTCGATCTTCGTCTCCTTTTTCAGGCGGGCAATGTAGAAGTCCTTTTCATGGACGACACCGATGATGTTGTCGATGGTGCCATGATAGACCGGCAGGCGGGAGTAACCGGACTCCGCAAAGGTCTGCGCCAGTTCTTCCAGCGGGATATCGTCCGCCACCGCCACCACATCCACACGGGGGGTCAGGATCTCTTCCACCTCCACGTCATCGAACTCGATGGCGCTGCGGATCAGCTCACTCTCGCGGTCGGTCAGCTCACCGTCGTTCTCAGCCTCGCTGACCATGGTCATCAGCTCGCCCTCGGTGATGGTGTCGCTCTCGCTGCTGTGAACAAAATGGTTCAGCAGCCGTTTCCACTGGCTGAACAGCCATGTCAGCGGGGTAAACACCACCATCAGCAGGCTGAGTGCCGGCGCAACTGCGGTGGCTACCGTTTCCGGCATCTCCTTGGCCAGGCTCTTGGGGCTCACCTCGCCGAAGATCAGCACCACGATGGTCAACACGATGGTGGAGACCGTAGCGCCCCGCTCTGCACCCAGCATCTGGGTGAAAATGATGGTGCCGATCGAGGCTGCGGCAATGTTTACGATGTTGTTGCCCACCAGAATGGTGGACAGGAGCTTATCGTATTTTTCTGCCATTGCCAGCACACGGGCGGCCGTGCGGTCGCCATCGTCGGCCCGGCTTTTCAGGCGGATCTGATTCAGGGAAGAAAATGCGGTCTCGGATGCGGAGAAAAAGGCGGAGAACGCCACCAATACTACCAGCGCTACCCAAAGCGTCATACTGCCATCGTCCATAATAAAGGAAAATCACACTCCTATGTTGTTGTGAACCTCTCAGGCATTGCGAAGCAATGCCTGAGAGATCCTGAATATTAAAAAATGCTTTTCACCGTTGCTCTCGACGATGAAAAGCACTTTGTTCAACGTTTATCATATCATATTCTGCACCCCCGCGCAAGTGTTACTGCTCACACGAAGGTACAGAACTGGTAAAATCAACGTGATTTATCGCAGGATCAGGGCGCTGCCGTCGTAATCCACCGTCAAAGTGGTACCCTCGGCGTAGTCGCCCCGGATGATGGCCTTGGCGATGAGGGTCTCGACCCGGCTCTGGATGAACCGCTTGATAGGCCGTGCACCATAGACGCTGTCGTAAGCAGAGTCGATGATGAAGTCCTTGGCGGCGGTGGTCACATCCAGTTTCAGATGCTTGCCCTCGTCCATGCGGCGGCGCAGGTCGTCGAGCTGCAGGTCCACGATGCTGCGCATCTCATCCTTGGTCAGGCTCTTGTAGTAGACGATCTCGTCCAGACGGTTCAGGAACTCCGGGCGGAACTTCGACTTGAGCAGCGCGTCGATCTGCTGGCGGGCCTCCGGGCTCAGCTCGTTGGAACCGCTGGCGCGGGCACGCTCCAGATCGTTCAGGATGATGTCGCTGCCTAGATTGGACGTCAGGATGATGACGGTGTTCTTGAAGTCCACGGTGCGGCCCTGGCTGTCGGTGATGCGGCCATCATCCAGCACCTGAAGCAGGATGTTGAAGACGTCCGGATGGGCCTTTTCCACCTCATCGAACAGCACAACGCTGTAGGGCTTGCGGCGGACGGCCTCGGTCAGCTGACCGCCCTCTTCGTAACCGACGTATCCCGGAGGCGCGCCGATCAGGCGGCTGACGCTGAATTTCTCCATATACTCCGTCATGTCGATACGGACCATATTCCGCTCATCGTCGAACAATGCCTGTGCCAGCGCCTTGGCCAGCTCGGTCTTGCCGACGCCGGTGGGGCCGAGGAAGAGGAAGCTGCCGATGGGGCGGTTCGGGTTGGCGATGCCGGCGCGGCTGCGCAGGATGGCTTCGCTGACCTTGGTGACAGCCTCATCCTGGCCGATGACCCGCTTATGGAGCACATCGTCCAGATGCAGCAGCTTCTCGCGCTCGCCTTCCACCAGCTTCTCGACCGGGATGCCGGTCCAGCGGGCCACGATGCGGGCGATCTCCTCGTCGGTCACGCGGTCGCGCAGGAGGCTGTCCTCCTTCTTCTCGTTGGCCAGCTTCTCTTCGGCTTCCAGCTGTTTCTGCAATTCGGGCAGTCTGCCATACTTCAGCTCCGCAGCCTTGTTCAGGTCATACTCGCGCTGCGCCTTCTCAATGGCGGCATTGGTCTGCTCGATCTGCTCGCGCAGGGTCTGCACCTTGCCGATGGCGTTCTTCTCGTTCTCCCACTTTGCCTTCATGCTGCGGAATTGATCCTGCAATTCGGCCAGTTCTTTTTCCAGGTCGCGCAGACGGCTCTGGCTGAGCGCATCGGTCTCCTTTTTCAGGCTGACCTGCTCGATCTGCAGCTGGGTGATGCGGTGGGCCAGATCATCCATCTCGCTGGGCATACTGTCCATCTCGGTCTTGATCATGGCGCAGGCTTCATCCACCAGGTCGATGGCCTTATCCGGCAGGAACCGATCGGTGATATAGCGGTCGGACAGGGTGGCGGCGGCGATCAGGGCGTTGTCGCTGATCTTGACACCGTGGAAAACCTCGTACCGCTCCTTCAGGCCGCGCAGGATGGAGATGGTGTCCTCAACGGTCGGTTCATCCACCTGCACCGGCTGGAACCGGCGTTCCAAAGCGGGGTCCTTCTCGATATACTGGCGGTACTCGTCCAGCGTCGTCGCACCGATGCAGTGCAGCTCGCCGCGGGCCAGCATGGGTTTGAGCAGGTTGCCCGCATCCATGGCACCGTCGGTCTTGCCTGCACCGACGATGGTGTGCAGCTCATCAATGAAGAGGATGATCTTGCCCTCGCTCTTCTTCACCTCATTCAGAACGCTCTTCAGGCGCTCCTCGAACTCGCCGCGGTACTTTGCACCGGCCACCAGAGCGCCCATATCCAGGCTGAACACGGTGCGGTCTTTCAGGTTTTCGGGCACATCGCCGCGCACGATCCGTTCGGCCAGACCCTCAGCGATAGCCGTCTTGCCGACGCCCGGCTCACCGATCAGGCAGGGGTTGTTCTTCGTCTTACGGGACAGGATGCGGATGACGTTGCGGATCTCCTGATCCCGCCCGATGACGGGGTCCAGCTTCTGCTTGCGGGCCAGGTCTACCAGATCCTGACCGTATTTTTGCAGGGCGTTGTAGGTGTCCTCCGGGTTGTCATTGGTCACGCGCTGATTGCCGCGCACGGCCGTCAGCTGCTGTAAGAAGGCATCTTTCCGGATGTTGAACGCGCGGAACAGGTCTGCGGTGTTCTGGGTCTGCTCGTCCAGCAGGCCGAGGAACACATGCTCGACACTGACGTATTCGTCCTTCATCGCCTTGGCCTCGCGGGCAGCGGCGCTCAGGACCTTATCGGTGGCCTGCGAGATATAGACCTTGTCCGGGTCACGGCCGGAGCCGGACACACGGGGCAGCGCCGAGAGCTTTTCGGCCACTGCGGCGGAAAAGCTGCCGGGGTCTACATTCAGCTTCTGGAGCAGCTGCGGGATAAGCCCCTGCTCCTGCGATGCCAGTGCGTGCAGCAGGTGTTCCGGCTCCAGTGCATTGTGCTGGTACTCCACAGCCAGCTGCTGAGCAGCCTGCAGCGCTTCCAGCGTCTTCTGGGTATATTGATTGGTATTCATAGAATCGACCTCCATTCGTACCGGATGTTGATTTAGCAGTCGTTCATTGGATATGCTATTTTGTTTTTAGCACTCTATCTATTTGACTGCTAAAATTATATTCCAAACCCCCTGTGATGTCAAGAGCGCAGGCCCCTGCTCCACGGAAATTCACAAAAAGTTTGCAAATAAAAAGTGCCCTGCCGAAAAAGCAGGGCACCGTTCTAATATTTGATCGAATGTCAGCGATCAGAGCTTTTTGCCCGTCAGCATCTCATAGGCTTCGAGGTATTTCTCGATGGTCTTGTCGATGACGTCCTGGGGCAGGTCGTAGTTGCTGTCCGGGTTGGCCTTGAGCCAGTTGCGGACGAACTGCTTGTCAAAAGAGGGCTGGCCGTGGCCTGCCTCATAGCCTTCCAGCGGCCAGAAGCGGGAGGAATCGGGGGTCAGCATCTCGTCGCCCAGAACGACATTGCCGTTCTCGTCCAGACCGAACTCAAACTTGGTGTCGGCGATGATGATGCCGCGGCTCAGGGCGTATTCTGCGCACTTCTTGTACAGCGCAATGGTATAGTCCCGCAGCTTGGTGGCGTACTCTTCACCGTGGCCGGGGAACTGCTTTTCCAGCACAGTGATGCTCTGCTCGTAGGAGATGTTCTCGTCGTGGTCGCCGATCTCCGCCTTGGTGGAGGGGGTGTAGATGGGCTCCGGCAGCTTCTCAGACTCCTGCAGGCCCTCCGGCAGCTGGATGCCGCAGACCTTGCCGGTCTTCTGGTAGCTGGCCCAGCCGCTGCCGGTGATGTAGCCGCGCACGATGCACTCGATGGGCAGCATGGTCAGCTTGCGACACTTCATGCACTTGCCCTCGAACTGGGGCTGCTGGAAGAACTCCGGCATATCCTTCGTGTCCACGCTCAGCATGTGGTTGGGCAGCACATCGCGGGTGTAGTCGAACCAGAACTTGCTCATCTGGGTCAGCACCTTGCCCTTGTTGGTCACTTTATTTTTCAGGATCACGTCGAATGCGGAAATGCGATCCGTTGCGACCATGATCAGGCTGTCGCCGTTGTCATAGATCTCGCGGACCTTTCCTTCTTTGATAGGCTGGAACTCCTTCATCGCAAAACACTCCATTTTCCTTATTTCGATGTTCTACTGTTTCCTTTGTGCGGCCGCTCCGGCCATGCGGCAGAGCGCGCACAGAGGAGCCATCCCCCTGTGCGAACAGGCCGAACGGCTTTTTCTTACGTATCCAGTCTATCATATTTTCTGTCCGTTGGGAAGAAACAGAATGGAAGGAAAATCTCCCGGTTTTTCAGATTTTCTCGTGAAAACTGCAAAAAATCACGCTCGATTTTCGTCAAAATGACGGAAATAGTCATACTTTCGTCCTTGAATGCCCTCCCGGAACATGATAAAATGAAGGCAGCAGAATTTTTGTTCAGGAGGTATTTTTTCATGGGCAGATTTCCGAAAGACTTTTTATGGGGCGGTGCCACCGCCGCCAACCAGTGCGAGGGTGCCTACAACGAAGGCGGGCGCGGGCTGGCCAATGTGGATGTCGTTCCCTTTGGCGAGGACCGCTTCCCGGTGATGTTCGGCAAGCTGAAGATGCTGGAATGCGATGACCAGCACTACTACCCCTCGCACGAAGCCATCGACATGTACCACCACTTCAAGGAGGACATCGCCCTCTTCGCCGAGATGGGCTTCCGGTGCTACCGCCTGTCCATCGCGTGGACCCGCATCCTGCCCCACGGCGACGATGCAGAGCCCAACGAAGAGGGGCTGGCCTTCTACGATGCGCTGTTCGATGAGTGCCGCAAGTACGGCATCGAACCGCTGGTCACCATCTGCCACTTCGATGCGCCCATCGCGCTCATTCAGAAGTATGGCGGCTGGAAAGACCGCCGGATGGTGGATGCCTACGTCCACTACTGCGACATCATCTTCCGCCGCTATAAAGATAAGGTAAAATACTGGCTGACCTTCAACGAGATCAACATGCTGCTGCACATGCCCTTCATGGGGGCAGGCCTGCTGTTTGAGCCCGGCGAGAACGTCGAACAGGCCAAGTATCAGGCCGCTCATCACGAGCTGGTGGCCAGCGCCAAAGCCGTCCAGCTGGCGCACGAGATCATGCCCGGCTGCATGGTGGGCTGTATGCTGGCCGCAGGCGAGTTCTACCCCCGCACCTGCGCCCCGGCGGATGTGCAGGCCGCTGCCGAAGCCGACCGCAACAATTACTTCTTCATCGACGTCCAGTCCCGCGGTGCCTACCCGGTCTGGGCCAAAAAGCGGATGGAGCGGGCTGGCATCCAGCTGCGCACCGAGCCGGACGATGACCAGACCCTGCGCGAGGGCACTGTGGACTTCATCTCCTTCAGCTACTATTCCAGCCGCTGCATCACGGTGGACCCGGAGCTGTTGGAGCAGGCTGACGGCAACGCCCTCGGCGCGGCGACCCGAAACCCCTACCTCAAGGCCAGTGCGTGGGGCTGGCCCATCGACCCGGTGGGCCTGCGCATCACCATGAACACCCTCTACGACCGCTACCAGAAGCCGCTGTTCATCGTGGAGAACGGTCTGGGCGCGGTGGACACGGTGGAGCCGGACGGTTCCATCCACGACAGCTACCGCATCGACTATCTGCGCGCCCACATCGAGCAGATGGAAAAGGCCATCAACGAGGACGGCCTGCCCCTGCTGGGCTACACCACCTGGGGCCCCATCGACCTTGTCTCCGCCTCCACCGGTGAGATGAAGAAGCGCTACGGCTTCATTTATGTAGACAAGGACAACGCCGGAAACGGCACCCTGACCCGCAGCCGGAAGGACAGCTTCTACTGGTATAAAAAGGTCATTGCGACCGATGGTGAAGACCTTGCCTGAGATCATTGCACACCGCGGGGCAACCTATCTTGCCCCCGAAAACACCCTGTCCGCCTTTCGCAACGCCATTGACCTCGGTGCCGACGGCGTTGAGATGGACGTCCAGCAGACCCGCGACCATGGCCTCATCATCCACCACGACTACCTCATCGACATCGGCACCGAGCTCTCCGCCAAGATCTACGACCTGACCGTCGGTGAGCTGCGCTCCATCGACCTGACCAAATGGAACGGCGTCAGCCTCACCACCGAGAGACTGGCCACTCTGGACGAAGCGCTGGCCTGCTGCAAAGAAATGGAGGGCTGCACCGTCCAGCTGGAACTGAAGGCCCCCATCCTCCCCGACCCGGACTTCGTGCCCCATGTCGTGGACTGCATCCGCGCTTCCGGCATCGCAGACCGGCTGCTCCTCGTCTCGTTCCGCCACGACCTGCTTCAGCAGGCCAAGGCGCTGATGCCGGAACTGCGCATCGGCGTCCTGACCCTGGGCGACCTGCTCAGCATGATGCTCCCGCCGCCGGTGATCTGGCAGGATCTGGGCCTTGTCAACAGCATGGACGAGCCGCTGGACGAGGAGAACTGCCCCGCCCTGAAAAAACAGGTGGGCATGGTCTCCAGTGCTATTTCGGACAAGTTGACTCTCATCGCGGCTCTTTACCCGCAGATGTCGGTCCAGCAGATCCTCGCCACCCTGTCCGCGCAGGCAGACCCCGCCGCCTATGTCCGGACGCTGGGTTTCCCGGTGGAGCTGGTCAGCTGCGAGTACCACACCGCCTTCGCCAACCCGGAGGTGGTCAACCAGCTCCACGACGCCGGCTGCAAGGCCGCGTTCTGGACCGTCAACACCGAGGATGTCGTCCGCTCTCTGGTGCCTCTCGGCCCGGACTGCTTTGTCACCGACCGCCCCGACGTCATCCGCGAATGGATCGAAAAAGCACAGGCTGAAACGTAACGGAACCCCTCTCCGCTCTTGCCTTGCCATGCAGCTCCCCCTTTGGAAGCGCTGGCGCACGGCGAGACGGAGAGGGGTTTATTTTTTCATAAACGCTCTTGACATTCCGGGATGCGAGGGTTAGAATGGTATCGTATCAAACAGTTTTATTCAAAACAATCATCCATCCAACAATTCAAAGGACGAACCATCATGTGTGACAAAATCAACTCCAGCTGCCCGCCGGTAACGCCCCCCTGGGAGCCGCCGCAGGTCATCCCGGCGCAGATGCGCCGGGTCAACAACCTGATCTTCCGCAAGATCAACCAGTTCCACCGCGAAAATGAGGTCGAGGACGTGACCCCGATGCACGAGTGGATCCTGAGCTACCTGTTCTGGCACAGGGACGAACCCGTCTACCAGCGGGACATCGAGCGGGAGTTCTCCATCACCCGCTCCACTGTGACCAATATTTTGCAGCTCATGGAGCGCAAAGGCTACATCGAGCGTCAGAGCGTACCGCAGGACGCCCGGCTCAAGCGCCTGGTGCTGACCGAAAAGGGGGCCTGCATCCGCGAAAAGACCATGCAGGCCCTGCACCAGACCGACGAATTTGTGGAGAGCCTGCTCACCCCGGAGGAGAACGCCGAGCTGCTCCGCCTGCTGAACAAGCTGCGCAAGGGCCTGCAGTGACCCCGCGAATCGTACGATTTTTGAGAGTTTCATGACTTTTTTCGGAACTTTGCAAAAACGCATTGACAATTAAATTGTTTTGTATAGAATTGTTCTTTGTCAAACAAAAAAAACAAAAAACAGGAGGATTACCAGATGATCAAAAAATTAGTGTCACATCTGGGCGAGTACAAACGCGCCGCGATCCTGACACCGATCATTTCCGCATTGGAAGCGGTCATGGACGTTCTGCTGCCCACCATCATGGCCTTTATCATCGACCAGGGCATTGAAAAGGGCGACATGAACGCCGTCATCAAATACGGTCTGCTCACCTTCCTGGTGGCCGCCATTGCGCTGCTGCTGGGTGTGCTGGCCGGCAAATTTGCCGCCGAGGCTTCCACCGGCCTTGCCGGCAACCTGCGCGACGCGATGTATGAGAACATCCAGCATTTTTCCTTCTCCAACATCGACAAATACTCCACGGCCGGTCTGGTCACCCGCATGACCACCGACGTGACCAACGTGCAGAACGCCTTCCAGATGATCGAGCGCATGTGTGTGCGCGCCCCGGTGCATCTGGTCTTCGCGCTTCTCATGGCTTCCGCCATCAGCGGCACCCTGTCGCTGGTGTTCGTGGTGGCCATCGTCTTCCTGGTGGCGGTGCTGGCCTCCATCATGATCCCCACCTTCAAGATCTTTGACCGCGTGTTCAAAAACTACGACAACCTGAACGCCTCGGTGCAGGAGAACATCTCCGCCATCCGCGTGGTCAAGAGCTTCGTCCGCGAGCACTTCGAGAACGAGAAATACACCACCGCCTGCGAGAGCCTGTACAAGCAGTTCGTCAGCGCCGAGAGCCGCCTGAGCTTCAACAACCCCGCCATGCTGGTCTCCGTCTACGGCTGCAACATCGCCCTGAGCTGGTTTGGTGCCCACTACGTGCTGAACGGTTCCATCACCACCGGCCAGCTGAACGCCCTGTTCGGCTACATCATGAACATCCTGATGGCCCTGATGATGCTGAGCATGGCCTTCGTCATGATCTCCATGTCCGCTTCCTCTGCCCGCCGCATCGTGGAAGTGCTGGACGAGACCACCGACCTGCCCGCCCCCAAGGCCCCGGTGGACACCGTGGCCGACGGCAGCATTGCGTTCGACCATGTCACCTTCAAGTACAAGCATGGTTCCGGCCAGCCTGTCCTGAACGACATCACCTTCACCATCCGGCCCGGCGAGACGCTGGGCATCATCGGCGGCACCGGCAGCGCAAAATCCAGCCTGGTGCAGCTCATCCCCCGCCTGTACGACCCGGAGACCGGCTCGGTCAAGGTCGGCGGCGTGGATGTCCGCGACTACAATCTCAATGTGCTCCGCCGCGAGGTCTCGATGGTACTGCAAAAGAATGTCCTGTTCTCCGGCACCATCCTCGACAACCTGCGCTGGGGCGATGAGAACGCCAGCGAGGAAGAGTGCATCCGGGTGGCCAAGCTGGCCTGCGCCGATGAATTCATCGAGCGCTTCCCCGACAAGTACAATACCTGGATCGAGCAGGGCGGCTCGAACGTTTCCGGCGGCCAGAAGCAGCGCCTGACCATCGCCCGCGCCCTGCTGCGCAAGCCCAAGGTGCTGATCCTGGACGACTCCACCAGCGCCGTGGATACCGCCACCGACGCCAAGATCCGCAAGGCGTTCCGGGAAGAGATCCCCGGCACCACCAAGATCATCATCGCACAGCGCATCTCCTCCGTGCAGGATGCCGACCGCATCCTGGTGCTGGACAACGGCCAGATCAACGGCCTGGGCACCCACGAGGAGCTGCTGAAGACCAATACCATCTATCAGGAAGTCTACAACAGCCAGACCCAGAGCAGCGGCGACTTCGACAAACAGGGAGGTGAGCAGTAATGGCACAGGTGAAAGAAGTTCGCGGCCCCGGCCCGCGCGGCGCAGGCCAGCCCCGGCCCAAGGTCGAAAATCCGGGTCTGCTGCTCAAGCGGATCATGGACGAAGTGTTCCAGCACTATCTGCCCCACTGCATCTTCGTTCTGGTGTGCATCGTGGTCAGCGCGCTGGCCAATGTGCAGGCCAGCCTCTTCCTCAAGACCCTCATTGATGATTACATCGTGCCCATGACCCAGCAGGCCACCCCCGATTTCGGCCCGCTGGCCGCAGCACTGGGCCGCATCGGCTGCGTTTACGCCGTCGGCGTTCTGGCCGCGTGGCTCAATTCCCGCATCATGGTCAACGTGACCCAGGGCACCCTGCGCAACCTGCGCACCAAGCTCTTCACCCACATGGAGAGCCTGCCCATCCGGTATTTTGACCAGCACCCCCACGGCGACATCATGTCCGTGTACACCAACGACGTCGATACCCTGCGCCAGATGCTCAGCCAGAGCATCCCGCAGCTGACGTCCAGCGCCATCACCATCGTTTCCGTCCTCACCAGCATGGTGCTGATGAGCTGGCAGCTCACCCTCGTGACCCTGTGCATGGTGGC
The DNA here is from genome assembly GCF_019967995.1 of Faecalibacterium prausnitzii. NCBI lineage: Bacteria > Bacillati > Bacillota > Clostridia > Eubacteriales > Oscillospiraceae > Faecalibacterium > Faecalibacterium prausnitzii. The sequence continues at coordinate 401,097 of NZ_CP065377.1, read as the reverse complement.
TCTGATGCTCTTCTGCACCAAGAAGATCACCTCCATGAGCGGCAAGTACTTCATCGCCCAGCAGAAAGACCTGGGCAAGGTGAACGGCTACATTGAAGAGATGATGGAGGGCCAGAAGGTCGTCAAGGTCTTCACCCACGAGCAGAAGACGCTGGACGGCTTCCGTGCACTGAACGACAAGTTGAAGGACAGTGCCAAGCAGGCCAACGGCTACGCCAACATCATCATGCCCGTCACGGCGCAGCTGGGCAACATCAGCTATGCAGTCTGCGCTCTGGTGGGCGCTGCCATGGCCGTCGGCAATGTCGGCGGCATGACGCTGGGCACCGTCATGGCCTTCCTCTCCCTGAACAAGAGCTTCAACATGCCCATCAGCCAGGTGTCCATGCAGGCCAACAGCATCATCATGGCTCTGGCCGGTGCCGAGCGCATCTTCAAGATGATGGACGAGACCAGCGAGACCGATGAGGGCTACGTCACCCTCGTCAACGCCAAATACGATGCGAACGACCAGCTGGTCGAGACCACCGACCGCACCGGCCTCTGGGCATGGAAGCACCCCCACCACGACGGCACCACCACCTACCACAAGCTGGCAGGCGACATCACCTTCACCGATGTCGATTTTGGCTATGTGCCGGAGAAGACCGTCCTCCACGACATCAACCTCTATGGCCGCCCCGGCCAGAAGATCGCTTTCGTCGGCTCCACCGGTGCCGGCAAGACGACCATCACCAACCTCATCAACCGCTTCTACGACATCTCAGATGGTAAGATCCGCTACGACGGCATCAACATCTCCAAGATCAAAAAGGATGACCTCCGCCGCTCTCTCGGCATCGTGCTGCAGGACACCCACCTGTTCACCGGCACGGTCATGGAGAACATCCGCTACGGCCGTCTGGAAGCCAGCGATGAAGAGTGCATCGCCGCTGCCCGTCTGGCCAACGCCGACGGCTTCATCAAGCGCCTGCCCGATGGCTACAACACCATGCTGACCAACGACGGTGCCAACCTCTCGCAGGGCCAGCGTCAGCTGCTGGCCATCGCCCGCGCGGCGGTCGCAGACCCGCCGGTGCTGATCCTGGATGAGGCCACCTCCTCCATCGACACCCGCACCGAGGCACTGGTCCAGCGCGGCATGGACGGCCTGATGTATGGCCGCACCTCCTTCGTCATCGCTCACCGCCTGTCCACCGTCCGCAATGCAGACTGCATCGTGGTCCTGGAGCAGGGCCGCATCATCGAGCGCGGCAGCCACGACGAGCTGATTGCCAAAAAGGGCAAGTATTACCAGCTCTACACCGGCAACCTGGCCGAGAACTGAGCATAAAAATACGGAGCATCGCTACGGCGATGCTCCGTATTTTTTATGTCTGCTTATTCCAGCCCGATCTGCTGGGCGTATTCTTCCAGCAGTTCCCGCTCCAGAAATGGGGTCTTGACGCCCATCCGGTCGCGGTAAGTCTCGTGGCCCTTGCCGATGACGGCGATCAGGTCGCCCTCCTGGGCGTGGTCTACGGCGTAATGCAGTGCATCCAGCCGGTCGGGGATCTCCACGAATTTTGCGTCCGGGTTGCCCTTGTTCATGCCCACCCGGATATCGGCGAGGATGTCCTCGACCTTTTCGAAGCGGTTGTTGTCCTCGGTAAGGATGGAGAAATCGGCCATTTTGGCGCAGGTCTCGCCCATGCCGTAGCGGCGCAGCTTGGAGCGGTTGCCGCCACAGCCGAACACCACCACCAGCCGGTGCGGCTTGTAGGCCCGCAGGGTGGTGAGCAGGCTCTCGGTGGAGACCTCATTGTGGGCGTAGTCCAGCAGGATGGTGAACTTTTTGCTGATGGGCACCAGCTCCACGCGGCCCTTGACGACGCACTTGCCCAGACCCTCGTGGATGGCGGCATCGGGCAGGCCCAGCACCTTACCCACGGCCAGCGCGGCCAGCGCGTTGTATACGCTGAACTCACCGGGCATATTCACCCGGACGTCCATGTCGTCCTTGCCGGAGACGTGGAAGGCCACCCCCAGAAAATCGTGGGTGCGCAGCAGCTCGCAGCCCTCGGCGCGGTAGTCGGCCCTCTCGCTGCGGCCATAGGTCACCAGCTTGCAGGTGTGGCCTTCCAGCAGGGCCTCGGTGTTCTCGTCGTCGATGTTCACGACGCCGACGTCGCACCGCTTGAACAGCTGGCCCTTCCAGCTGCGGTACTCCTCAAAGGTCTTGTGCTCGCCGGGGCCGATGTGGTCCGGCGAAAGGTTCGTGAAGACGCCGACGTCGTAGTGAATGCCCGCCACGCGGTCCATCATCAGGCCCTGGCTGGACACCTCCATCAGCGCCACATCACAGCCTGCATCCACGAACTGGCGGAAGGTCTTTTGCAGCTCGTAGCTTTCGGGGGTGGTGTTTGCGGTCTCCTGATGGCGGCCCATGAAATAGATGCCGTTGGTGCCGATCATGCCCACCTTTTTGCCGGCGGCTTCCAGCACGCTCTTGATCATGTGGGTGGTGGTGGTCTTGCCCTTGGTGCCGGTGACGCCGATCACGGTCATCTGCCGGGCCGGGTTGCCGAAGAGATTGCAGCTCATCAGCGCCATGGCATAGCGGCTGTTCTCCACCTTCACAACGGTCACGTCCGGCATGGCAGACAGGTCGATGTCATGCTGGATGACCAGTACGCTCACGCCTTTGGCGGCGCAGTCGGCCGCAAAGGTGTGGCTGTCGCGCTGGGTGCCCACGATGCAGACGAAGGCCATGCCCTCGGCTGCCTTGCGGCTGTCGTAGATGATATCGGTCACTTCGGTCTCCAGACTGCCCTGCACAAGGGCAAAGGGGACGCCTTCCATCAATTGTTCCAGTTTCATACATGAACCTCACTTCTTCAGTTTGCAGCCCCGGTGCCTGCCGTATCCTGCGCGGCGGGGGCCGGGTCTGTCTCTGTGGTCGGAGCCTGGGCATCGTCCGCAGGCTGTGCAGCGGCGCCCGCCGGGGGCGCTGCTTCATCGGCGGCACCCTCTGCGGTGCTGTCCGCCGTTTCCTCTGCCGGGGCTTCCTCCGGTGTCGTCGGCTCCGGCACGACATAGCCGGACGGCAGCTCCGGCTCGCCCTGCGCAAAGGTGAATTTGCGGGTGCTGGACATGCTGATGTGGGTGAAGTCCAGCGTACCGGTGTCGGTGGCCGCACAGCCCTTGCCGTCCTCATTGAGCAGCACATGCCGGGCCAGCTTGAGCTTGTAGTCCAGTTCGTTCAGGGTGCCCAGCCGGACGCTGATGCGGTCCTGATACAGGAACGCCATCTCCTCCGGGTCGGCGAACTCGATGCGGGTGACATCCCCGCGCATCCCGGCGGTATCCAGCGCCGTCAGCAGAGTGCTGAGAGCCTCCAGACGCTTGTCGCCCGCCTCCTCTTCCACGGCAGCGGAGGCGCTGGCCGCGTCGGAGGCACTCTCCGAAGCGGTGCTGCTGTCTGCCGGTTTTTCCTCCTCGAAGCACAGCTGCTCGCCGGGGTCCGAGAAGATCGGCTCGCCGCCATACAGCGTGGGCAGGCCGGCGGGCTGGGCGGAGTCCGCCGCCAGGATCTTCAGACCGACCGAGAGGGTCAGCCAGCCCTTTGCCGTCTGCATGGCGTAGGCGGGCTGGGCTTCCGCCACCCGCACGACCACGGTGCTGGGGTAGTCCCGCTCCACATGGATGTCCTCCAGCATGGGGAAGACCTTTTCCAGCGCGGCGGCTTTGGCAGCGGGGTCAAAGCTGAAGATGTTCTCTTCTTTCTGGACACCCAGCGCCTGCAGGATCTGCTCGCTGGAGTAGCCGCCCGCTTCGCTCACCACGCCGTCCGCCGTCCGCACCTCAATGGTGTTGATCTTGAACAGCATGGTGACCGTCAAATAGATGCCTGCCGCAATGACGCAGAGCAGCATGGCCAGCGCGGTCAGGCGCTGGATGGCTCTGCGGCGTCGGAGGGCCTTGCGGGTCATCTTCCGTTTCTTTTTTCCTTCCCGGCGGGCGGGGTCCCGCAGGTTCGCCTGCGTAGGGCGGAGCCGCTGGCCGCTGGCCGGGTGCCGGGCGTTCGGGTTCTGAGGCCGGGCCTTCCCATTGCGGGGCCGCTGGCTCTGCGGCGCGCTTGTTCTCCGCTGGTTCTGGCGCGGCGCATTGGGTGCCCGGTTCCGGGAAGGGTTCTGCTTCTGGACGGGGCGGACTCCGGTGGGGAACTGAATGCTGTTGTCCGGGTAGCTGCCGGAGCCGGTATCCCGCGCCGCATAGCGGCTGGGCCGGGGCGCATCGGGGTCATAGTTCGGGTTGGTCACCGGGTGTCTGCCGGGCGTCGTGGAGCTTGGATAACCCACATTGCTCCGGTCTGCCGGGCGGCTGGGCCGGGTGTCCCGCGCCTGATCGTAGACCGGGCGGCGCTTCCCATTCTTTTTCCGGTTCTGGGGTCGGTCTGCCATTGGGCCGCACCTCCTTTCCTTTGGATTTCACGTTCTGTTACGGGGTCTTGACCAGCTGGAGCAGGGCACTGGCGATGCGGTCCAGGCTGTCGTCCACCGAGAGCTTCCGGGCGTTCTGGCCCATCTGCGCCAGCTTGCCTGGCTCGGCCAGCAGGTCGGCCACGGTGGCCACGAGTGCTTCGCCGGTCAGGTCTTTTTCCTCAATGACCACCGCAGCCCCGGCTTTTTGCAGCTCCATGGCGTTGTAATACTGGTGGTTCTCGGCCACATTGGGGCTGGGGATGAGGATCGCAGCGCGGCCCACGGCCTCCAGCTCGGCCAGCGTCAGAGCACCGGCGCGGCTGATGACGAGGTCTGCCGCGGCCAGCAGCTCCGGCATGTTGTTGATATATTCCTTCACGACAAGGCTGTCGCCGGGGGCAAAGCCCTTCTCTTTTTCCAGATTCTGGAACAGCTCTACGCCGTACTGGCCGGTGGCATGCAGGTGCAGCACCGGCTTCTGATTTTTCTGCTCCCAGGCGCAGAGGTCGGCCACGACCTCATTGACCCGCCGTGCTCCCAGACTGCCGCCGAACGACAGGATGACCGTGCGGTCCCCTGCACCCAGTTCGGCGCGAATGGCGTCGCGGTTCCCGGCCTGGGCGAACACCTCCGGCCGCACCGGGTTGCCCACCACGCGGGTCTTTTCGGGGGCACCCAGCTTTTCCACGGCAGCGGGCACAGCGGCGAACACGATGTCCACATCCGGGGCCAGCAGCTTGTTGGTCACGCCGGGGAAGGCGTTCTGCTCATGCAGGGCGGTCTTGATGCCCATTTTGGCGGCGCAGCGCACCACCGGGCCGGACACATAGCCGCCGCAGCCGATGACCAGATCGGGCTGCACCTCGCGCATCATCTTCCGGGCCGTGGGGCCGGAGAGGGCCAGATTCCACAGCGTGATGAGGTTCCGCTTGATGTTGTGCAGCGAGAGCTTCCGCTGGAAGCCTGTGATCTCGATGTGGTGGAAGGGATAGCCCGCCTGGGTCACCAGACGGTACTCCATCCCCTCTTTGCGGCCGGCAAAATGGATCTCGGCCGTCGGGTCTGCTTTTTTCAGTGCACCGGCAATGGCCAGTGCGGGGTTGATATGGCCGGCCGTGCCGCCGGCAGCGATCAGAACACGCATCTTGGTTCCTCCTTATGATTCGGTCCGCGCTCTGCGCGCGGTATCCAGCACGATGGTCTTTTCCCGGCGGCGGGCCTCCCGCTCCTCGTGGGCGCGGCGGCGCTCCTGACGGATGCGCTCACCGTTGCGGCCAATGTTGACCATGACCCCCATCTCCGCCAGCAGCAAAATCAGGCTCGTGCCGCCGGAGGAGAAGAAAGGCAGTGAAATGCCGGTGTTGGGCAGCGTGTTGGTGACGACCGCGATGTTGCAGAACACCTGCCACGCGATCTGCGCCATGATGCCGATGCCCACCAGCGTGCAGAAGCGGTTCTCGGCGTGGAAAGCCAGCCAGAACCCCTGCACGAGGAAGACCACGAACAGCACGATGACCAGCACGGCCCCCGCAAAGCCCAGCTCCTCACAGACGACGCTGAAGATGAAGTCGTTGGTGCTTTCGGGCAGCCAGAGCTGCTTTTCGATGCTGTTGCCCAGCCCCAGGCCCGTCACGCCGCCGGAGCCGATGGCGTACAGACTTTGCAGGGTCTGGTCTGTCATCTTGGTCAGGTCCTGCGTCCAGCCGTCCAGACGGCTCTGTAAGTAGGGGATGGAGTCGATGTGCTGCAGGATCGTTTCCAGCAGAAAAATGCCGGTTGCACCCCCCACCCAGGTGATGACGCCGCCGTTGCCGCCCAGCAGCAGGATGGTGCCCACCATGGCGGTGGTCAGCACGATGCCGGACATGTGCGGCTCCATCACGAGCAGCAGGATGACCGGCAGCAGCGGGAGCAGCGGCAGGAGCAGCTCCCGCACCAGCCGCTGCTGCAGCCACGGCCCCACCGGCACCTGGCCGCTGCGGCTGGGGTCCAGTTTTTCCAGCCGGGGGGCCTTGGCCGCGATGTGGGCCGTGAGCAGGATCATCTCAAACTTTGCGATCTCCGAAACCTGCACCGTCATACCGGCCACGCGCAGCCAGCGCTTGCAGCCGTTCAGCGGGGTGCTGAACAGCACCAGCACCAGCAGCGCCAGCACAAGGAAATACCCCGGCCAGACCAGCCTGCGGAGCAGACGGTGGTCTACATAGGAGAACAAAAACATGGCCACAAGGCCCAGCCCCAGGCAGAGCACCTGGGATTTGATGTAGTGCAGGCTGTCGCCAAAGCGGAGATAGCCTGTGGTATAGCTGGCGCTGAACAGCATCACCAGCCCGAATACGATGATGATGCCCAGCGTTGCCAGCCAGTAGAGCAGAATGGGAGACCAGGGGCCGGGGTCCCGCTGCAGCAGCGCGAACGGCTCCGGCTTTTTTCGGCGGATGGTTGCCATCTGCACACCTCCTCAACTGATTTTTGCCCATTGCAGGGCCAGCGCCGCGCCCAGCAGGGCGAGCACGCAGAATGTATAAAAGATCTGCACCGCACTGCTGCCGCGCAGCTCCATCCAGCGGTGGAGCGGGGCCGTGCGGAAGAGCTGCTTTTTCCCATGCGTGGTTTGATAGACCGCGATCTGCACCGCCACCATGCCGCCCTCCAGCCAGTAGGGCAGCCCCAGCGGGAGCGCAAGGTCCGGCCAGCCGATGCACAGCGGCGCACAGCCCAGTGCCCCGGCCAGAAACAGGCTGCCCACGCTGCCCAGCCGCAGCCGGGCGGGTGGGAAGTTCCAGAGCAGGAACGCCATCAGTGCCCCGGCCAGCGCCGCCGGGAAGACGGCCAGCGGGAACCAGCCGAGGATGGTCATGCAGAGCATCAGGCCCAGCTGGGCCGCAAATGCGGTGCCGCAGCACAGGCCGTCGATGCCGTCCGCGATGCGGACACTCTCGGCCAGCGCCACAAGGCCCGCTTCCCAGACCAGCGGAGCCAGAACGCCCAGCTCCACATAGCCCAGGCCCGGCAGGGCCAGCCCGGTGGCAAGGCAGCGGCTGGCCCCCAGCAGCAGGAGCACCACGGCACCGGCCCCCGCTTCCAGCAGCAGGCGGGTGCCCCGGCGCAGGCCCAGCGGGGCACGGCGGCGGATGCGGGCCAGGTCATCGGCCAGGCCGACGCCGCCGAACAGCAGCGCCCCGAACAGGGCGATGAGCAGCCGGGTGGAGAGCAGGCCCTCCGTGCCCAGCAGCTGCGGTTCGGCCACGCAGGCGGCGGTCCAGCCCACACCCACGGCGGCCAGCACCCCCACCATCAGGCAGAGCCCGCCCATCGTGGGCGGCTGGGCTGGGCGCTCCGGCGCTTCGTCCGAGTCCTGGCTTGGCGCAGCGTCCGGCCGTTCCGGCTCCGGCGGGCGGGTGGGCTGCTGGCGGCTCTGGAAGGCCCGCAGCAGCGGCACCATCAGATTCCCCATCGCCGCCGTGAGGACGAACCCCAGTGTCGATGCGACGATCAAGGCAAAACGGATCATATCACTGCTGCTCCTTGTAGAAGAGTTCCAGCACCTTTTCCAGCGCCATGCCGCGGCTGGCTTTGACCAGCAGCGCATCGCCCGGCTGCATCAGCCGGAGCAGGGCGTCGGCGGCTTCGCGGTAGGTGTTGGCGTGCAGGGTGGTCAGGCCCTTGGCCGCAGCCACCACGGCCGTGCGTCGGGCCTGCTCGCCGTAGGTGATGAGGGTGTCGATGCCGCTTTCCGCCGCCTGACGGCCCACCTCCTCGTGGGCCTCACGGCTCAGGTCTCCCAGCTCCAGCATATCGCCCAGCAGGGCAAAGCGGCGCTTGCAGGGGTACTCCCGGAACATGGCCAGCGCGGCCTTCATGCTGTCTGGATTGGCGTTGTAGCAGTCCTCAATGACATCCACGCCGTTGCTGTGCACGATCTTCTGGCGCATCCCGGTCTGCTCAAAGTTGCTGATGCCCCGCAGCACCTTCCGGGCATTGAGGCCCAGCCGGGTGGCGGCGCAATAGGCGGCCAGCGCATTGGCCACGTTGTGGCGGCCCATCGCAGGGATGTGTACCATAAAGGTGCCCTCCTCGTGGTCTTCGAGCACGAAGCTCATGCCGTCGGCCTCCTGCTGGATGGACAGGGCGCAGACATCCGCGCCCTCGTCGCCCAGGCTGAACCAGACGGGCCGGACATGCTCCGGCAGCTCTGCCTTCCGCAGGAAGGGGTCGTCGCCGTTCAGCACCAGCGGAGCGCCCTCCGGCAGACCGGCGCAGATCTCCAGCTTGGCCTTGCAGATGTTCTCCTGACTGCCCAGGTTGCCGATGTGGGACACGCCGATGCAGGTGATGATGCCCACATCCGGGCGGGCGCAGCGGCTCAGCCGCTCGATCTCGCCCAGGTGGCTCATGCCCATCTCGACGACGGCGTATTCGGTCTCGTTCCCGATGCGGAACATCGTGCGGGGCAGGCCCAGCTCATTGTTCTGGTTGCCCTCGGTCTTGATGGTATTGCCGAAGCCCTCGATGGCAGCATAGCACATCTGCTTGGTGGTGGTCTTGCCCACGCTGCCCGTCACGCCCACGACTCTGGGGTGGAACTGGCTGCGGTAGTTGGCCCCCATCACCATCATGGCATGGTAGCTGTCCGCGCAGAGCACGGCCTTTTCCGCCGGGACGCCCTCGACCGGGTGGTTCAGCACCACACAGAAGGCCCCGGCTTCCAGCGCTCTGGCTGCAAAGTCGTGGCCGTCGAATCGTTCGCCCGGAAAGGCCACAAAGATGCAGCCGGGGCAGACCTCGCGGCTGTCGGTGGTCACAAGGGACACTTCGGCGTCCCCGGTGTCAAAGCCTTCCGGCGCAAGGCCGTTCAGCAGAATGCTTGCTCTGATCTTTTCCATACGATACTCTCCCTTTTCCTGATATCACTCGATCGTCTTCCATACGAGATGCCGTTCCTCTTACCAACAGCCCCCAGCAGATTGGATCCTCACGACCCGGCTGCCAATGACTCTCCCTTGGGGAGAGCTGGCGCGAAGCGCCTGAGAGGGTCTACCCGCAGGTGATGGTCACGAGGGTGCCGCGCTGGACGCTGGCCCCCGCCGCCTCGCTCTGCTCCTGGACCAGGCCATTCGCGTCGCCGGCCACAATGCAGTTGAGCCCGGCTGCTGCCAGCATCTGGCGGGCAAAATCCGCGCTCTTGCCCGTCACATCCGGCACCTCCGTGTGCCTGCCTTCGTATGTATCGGTATACAGATACACCGTGGTGCCGTAGGGCACCTCCGCGCCTGCGCGCGGGTACTGGTAGGTGACCACCGCGCCCGCCTGGCTGGCGTCGCTCTCGGCCAGCTGGTGCTTGAGGCCCTTGATGTTCAGCGAGACCTGCGCATTGCTCCACTCGTTGCCGATGAGGTTGGGCACCTTGACGATGGTGCCGCTGCGGTCGGTGCCGTCGGTGGCGATGCCAAGGTAGGGCGCGATCTCACTGATGATGTTGCCGACGACGGGCGCAGCCAGAATGGACGAGTAGTCCGTTTTGGCGTTGTTGGGGTCGTCGAGCATGACGTAGACGAGGATCTCCGGGTCGTCGGCGGGCAGGACCGCCACAAAGGAAGCGACCTTCTTGTAGTCGCCATCGCTGCGGCGGTCCATGTTCAGCTGCTCGGACGTGCCGGACTTGCCGCCGATGCGGTAGCCTGCCACGTAGGCGCGACCGCCGCCGCCCTGGGTGCCGTCCGCCACTTCATATTCCATGATCTGGCGGATGGCCTTGCTGGCGCTCTCGCTGATGACCTGGCGGCGGACGTTTGCCCCCACCTCTTCGATGACGTTGCCGTTCTGGTCGGTGATCTTATCCACCACATGGGGGGTGACGAGATAGCCGCCGTTGACGGCAGCGGAGATGGCCGTGCAGACCTGCAGCGGCGTGACCGCCATGGCCTGACCGAAGGCCGACGAGGCCAGCTCGACTTCACCCAGGCGGCTCTTGCTGTAATACTGCATGAAGTTCGTCTCGCTGGGCAGGTCCACGCCGGTGCGCTCGGTGAAGCCGAAGGCGTCAAAGTAATCATAGAACAGGCTGGAACCGATGCGCTGGCCCAGCTGGATGAAGTAGATGTTACAGCTGTTCCGCAGCGCTTCGGCCAGATTCTGGACGCCGTGAGCCTTTTTGCCGGCGCAGTGATAGGTCTCCTTGGCGACGCCGTAGGCACCGGAACAGTTCAGCGTGGTGTTGATGGTCGCCTTGCCGGAGTCCACCCCCATGGCCGCCGTGATGACCTTGAAGACGCTTCCGGGGTAGTACAGCTCGGTGATGGTCTTGTTCTTCCACTGGATGTCGCGGTAATAGCCGGAATAATCGCCCTCCGGGTCCAGCACCTTGTTGCCGTTCGCATCTGTGACATAGCTGCCGTCCTCATTCTTGAGGTAGATGCCGTAGAGTTCCGGTTCGGCGTGGACCAGCTCGTTGAGATAGGCCTCGTTGGCGGTGTAATCCAGCGCGTTATTGGGGTCGAAGTCCGGCTTGGAGGCCATGGCCAGGATGGCACCGGTCTTGACGTTCATCACGATGGCCGCGCCGCGGTTCTCGACGTTGTTGGCCGAGATGGCCTCGTTCAGGTAGCGCTCCGCCACCTCCTGGATGTTCACATCCAGCGACAGCACCAGATTGGAGCCGTCCTTGGCAGCGTAGGTGGTGGCGTTTTCGTCCGCGATGGCATTGCCGTAAGCGTTGCGCAGGGTGATGGTGCGGCCATTGACGCCCGCCAGCGTGGATTCGTAGGATTTTTCCAGGCCGTAGGTACCGTAGCCGTCGGCATCGCAGAAGCCCAGCACCGCCGCCGCAAAGGCTCCGTAGGGGTAATCCCGCTGGAAGCTCTTGGTGGACGAGACAGAGATGCGGCCCTTGCGGATGCCCTTGTCGGCATCGGCCTTTTTGTGGGCCTTGTTGTATGCGGTGACGTATTGTTCAATGGACAGCTTGATGGCGTTGTTCACCTTGGTGGCCAGCGTCTGGTAGGCCGAGTCGCTCTTGGACAGGGCATCGTACACCGCCTGATACTGGGTCTGGTAGGCCGCCGAGGAGGTGTCCACGCTGTCCAGGCTCTCACCGTCGCCGGAGAGCAGCCGCAGGGTGATCTGGGTGCTGACCTCCTGCAATGCGGCAGGGTCGGCCGTCCTGGTCACCTCGCCGGTGTCGTCGTTCTTGCTGCTGGTAAACAGGGCCGTGCTGTAGCTGGGGTCGGCCCAGATGGTCCAGACCACGCTGGTGGAGGCCAGCGTGATGCCGGACGTGTCGTAGATCTCGCCGCGGGTCGCCTGGATGGTGCTGTCCAGCAGCTGCTGCTGGGCCGCATACTGGCGGAAGGTCGCGCCGTTCTTGATCTGGATATTGTACAAGCTGTGGATGACGATGCCTGCCGCCGCCACGACGAACACCACCGCTGCGCCAAAGCTGAAATGCCGCAGCCGTGCGCTCAGCCGCTCGTGCGGGTCGGCGCGGCGCAGCCGGTAAAGCCCTTTTTTGTTCTTGGAGGATGGTTCCTGCATGTTGGTTTGACTCCTGAGAAACCGAAAAAGCGTGCGCTGCCGCACGCTTTTCCTGTTTTATTTTAGTTTGCGCGGTTCACGCGGCCCATGACCATCATGGCACCGTCGTGCAGCAAGTCGGTCCACTGCCGCACAGCGGACTCCTTGCGGACAAGGACGCTGCCCTCGTCCAGGCGGATATAGGTGATCTGGCTCTGGTCGATTTTCATCAGACCGAGGCGGGTGGCCGTCTCTTCCACGCTGGTGATGTTGGTGCGGTTGTTCAGTGCACTGTTGTAGTAGGTGTACTGGCTCTGCTCGCTGACGAGCTCTGCCTTGGCGTTCTGGATCTTGCTGTTCAGCTCCACCAGCTGGGACTCGCTCCACAGCAGGCTGACGGCAAAGCCCACCAGCAGCGCCGCCGAGAGCAGCTGCAATGCGTGCTGCATGGCAGCGCGCACCGGGTTCAGCCGGGGCTTGCCGCCTTTTTCCACCCGCAGCGGAACGTTCCTCTGCGTCTGGGGTGCTCTTCTGCGGCGCACCTCTGTCATATCATATGCTGCCTGGCCCATGGTACTCTCCTCCTCACTGATACTCCGCAATGGTTAAATTTTTTCAAGAACGCGGAGATGTGCCGACCGGCTGCGCCGGTTCTCTTCCAGCTCCTGCGTATTTGCTTCGATGGGTCTGCGGGTGATGAGTTTTGCTTTGGCCCTGCCGCCGCAGACGCAGACCGGGAACTCCGGCGGGCAGGTGCAGGCGGTGGCCCAACGGCGGAACTTGTTCTTCACCAGCCGGTCTTCCAGCGAGTGGAAGGTGATGATGCACAGCCGCCCGCCGGGGGCCAGATGCTCAAAGATGGTGTCCATGCCCTCTTCCAGTGCGTCCAGCTCGTGGTTGACTGCAATGCGCAGCGCCTGGAAGGTGCGGCGGGACGGGTTCTTGTTCTTGCGCCGCTCGGCCGCCGGCATGGCGCTGGCCACGATGTCGGCCAGCTGCAATGTCGTCTCGATGGGGGAAGCCTCCCGCGCCTCGACGATCTTGCCCGCGATCTGCCAGGCGAAGGGTTCTTCGCCGTAATCCTTGAGGATGCGGGCCAGCTCCTCCCGGCTCTCGGTGTTCACGAGGTCGGCGGCGGTCTCGCCCTCCTGGCTCATCCGCATGTCCAGCGGAGCGTCTGCCCGGTAGGAAAAGCCTCTGGCAGCATCGTCCAGCTGGTGGCTGGAAACGCCGAGGTCCAGCAGCGCTCCGTTGATCTTGTCGATGCCCAGCTGTTCCAGAGCTTGTCCCGCATAGCGGAAGTTGATCTGCACCACGGTGGCAGGCAGCCCGGCCAGCCGCGCCCGCGCGGTCTGCACCGCGTCCGGGTCCTGATCCAGCGAGATGAGCCTGCCGCCCTGTTCCGCGTCCAGCCGCAGCGCGATCTGGCGGGAATGCCCCGCACCGCCTGCGGTGCCGTCCAGATAGATGCCTGCCGGATCAATGGCAAGGCCGTCCAGGCACTCGTTCAAAAGCACAGGCACATGCTCAAACGAGGCCGGGTCAAAGGCTTGTCCGATCGTTTCACTGCCCATAGGGCCCAGCCTCCTTTCTGTCGTTTCAAGTTGCGTATCATCCGGCGATTTCACGCTGTTTTTTCCGTTTTTCGCCGTGTTTTTCTGCCCGCAGGCACACACTGCCCCAAGGCATCTCTCTGATACAGTTTTATTGTAACAAAACCGCCCTGCGAATGCAAGGCTTTTCGGGCTGGTTTTTCTCTCAAAATGTCACAAAAAAAGCCCCTGCAAGCCGTCAATTTTGCTGCAGGGGCAAATGGGTTTTTCCGACAAACTCCGCTCACTGGGGTTTCCGGGGCGTCTGGCGCAGATTGGCGCGGACGTTCCGGACCTGCGCAGCATTCTCTGCCATGGTCTCCTCGGTGGTCTTGAGCATATTATCACAGTAGTCGGTCACGGTCTGGCGGACGGTGCGGGCCTCGGTCTGGGCGGCTGAGACGATCTCGGAGGCGCGCTGCTGGGCCGCCTTGACGATCTCCGCCTCGCTGACGAGGATGCGGGCGCGGTCCTCGGCCTTTTTCACGATGGCCTGGGCCTGGGCGTTGGCCGAATCAATGAGCTGGGCGCGGTCGCTGACGATGGACTGCGCCTGCCGCAGCTCCACGGGCAGATTCTGGCGGATCTCGTCCAGATAATCCCGGATCTGCTCCACGTCCACGATCCGCTTGCCGCCCGAAAGGGGCATCCCGGCGCTCTCTTCCAGCGCGTCCTCAATGGTATCCAAAAGCTCGTTCACGTTCATTCCGCATCTTCCTCTCCGGCAGGCTGCATGGGCTTCGTGTACTTCCACAGCAGCACCTTGCCATACTTATACTGTTTCTTCAGCGTCAGGCTGCCCACCTCGGCAGGCAGCACAAGACCGGTCTCGCTCTCGCACAGGGCGATGCCGCCGGGCGCCAGCACCTTTTCCACGCTGGGAAGGATCTTTTCCAGCGTACCACCGTGGAACGGCGGGTCCAGCAGAACCAGGTCGAACTGCTCACGGCAGGCGGAAAGATACCGCGCCGCCTCGCCGATGTTGACACGGCTGCGGTCGAACACGCCGCAGGTCTTGCAGTTCTTCATCACGATGTTGACGGCCTCGCGGTTCTCGTCCAGGAACACGCACCGTGCTGCCCCGCGCGAGAGGGCCTCGATGCCGAGCTGGCCGCTGCCCGCGTACAGGTCCAGCACCCGTGCGCCGGGCAGGTCGAACTGAACGATGCTGAACATCGCCTCCTTGACCTGGTCGAGGGTGGGGCGGGTGATATCGGTGCCGGGCAGGGCCTCCAGCCGTCTGCCCCGTGCGTCTCCTGCAATGACTCGCATGTGGTTGCCTCCTTTTGCATTCCGTTTTATGTATCTTTATATTATTGTCAAGACACCGTGCTTTGTCAAGGCCCGCGTTGCACTGCGGCCGCAAGTGTGCTAAAATCAGGGCAGAGCGCCCCCTGTTCCGGGGCGCATGGTCAAAAGGAGAGATTCAACGTATGAAAGTCCTGCTCATCAACGGCAGCCCCCACGAGAAAGGCTGCACCTACACCGCTCTGTCCCTCATCGCGGAGGAGCTGAACCGCGCCCACATCGAGACCGAGATCTTCAACGTCGGCACCCGGCCCGTCGGCGGCTGCATCGGCTGCGGCGGCTGCGCCGCAGGCAGCGGCTGTGTCTTTGGCGGCGTGGTCAACGAGGCCATCGAAAAAGCCAGGACCGCCGACGCCTTCGTCTTCGGCAGCCCGGTGCACTATGCCTCGGCCTCCGGCAACATGACCAGCTTTATGGACCGTCTGAGCTACGCAGGCGGCAAGTATCTGGCCTACAAGCCTGCCGCCATCTGCTGTTCGGCCCGCCGCGGCGGTACCACCACCACGCTGGACCAGCTGGTCAAGTACCCGGAGTTCTTCCACATGCCGCTGGTCAACGGCTCCTACTGGGCCATGGTCCACGGCTCCAACCCCGCTCAGGTCCTGCAGGACGAAGAGGGCTGCGCCGTGATGCGGGAACTGGGCCGGAACATGGCCTGGCTGCTCCAGTGCATCGAGGCCGGCAAGGCCGCCGGCATCCGGCACCCGGAGAATCCCCGCCGCCCCATGACGAACTTCATCCGATAAGCAGCCACGCCCGAAAAGCCTGACCGGCACTGCCCGGCCGGGCTTTTCTGCTGCCATCCGCCGCTTTTGTTCCAGAAAAAGTGAGAAATCCCGCAGAAACAGCGCCTGCATCCTTTTTTCGTTCATAACTTTGTGGTAACATGAAGATAAGTATTTTTTACCATGACGGAGAGCAGGCTATGGAACACTACGATTGGAACGACGGCTGGACCTTCACCCCGGTATTCGACCCCGCCATCGTGCGGCCGGAATGTCCGGATCTGCCCCTGACCCCGGTGCGCATCCCGCACACGGTCAGGACGCTGCCCTACAATTACTGCAATGAGAACGATTACCAGCGGCTCTGCGGCTACCGGCGGGAGTTTTTTGCGCCCAAAGAGTGGCAGGGCCGCACGGTCCTGCTGACCTTTGAGGCCGTGGCGCACGACGCCACCGTCTTCTGCAACGGCCGCCGGATGTTTCATCATGGCTGCGGCTACACGGCCTTTACCGTGGACCTGACCGAATCCCTCCGTCTGGGGGAGCAGAACGTCGTGGCCGTCCGGTGCGACAGCCGGGAAGACCTGAACATCCCGCCCTTCGGCGGGCAGATCGATTTCCTGACCTACGGCGGCATCTACCGCGCCGTCTCGCTGGACGTGAAGGAGCCTGCCTATCTGCGGGACATCTTCATCGAGGCGCAGGCCGAGGGCGATTTCCGCATCTACACCTCCACCGTGGGCGAAACGGTCGGCTGCACCTTGCAGGCCGAGATCCGCAGCCCCGCCGGGAGCCGGGCGCTCTACAGCGGCGAGCTGTCGCTGCCCATCGTGGGCACCCTGAACGGCGTCCATCCATGGAGCATCGGACACCCCTTCCTGTACACCCTCACCGTGCGGCTCATCCGCCCCGGCACCAGCGGCCTGCCCGACCGGGTGCTGGACGAAAAATCCACCCGGTTCGGCTTCCGGACCCTCCAGTTCGTGGCGGGCGGGCTGTACCTCAATGGCCAGCGGGTGGAGCTGCGCGGCCTGAACCGCCACCAGAGCTACCCCTATCAGGGCTATGCCATGCCGGACAGCATCCAGCAGCTGGATGCCCAGATCCTGAAAAAGCAGCTGGGCTGCAACGCAGTCCGCACCAGCCACTACCCCCAGAGCCAAGCCTTCCTCGACGCCTGCGACGAGCTGGGGCTTCTGGTCTTTGTGGAAATGCCGGGCTGGCAGCACATCGGCGACGAGAGCTGGCAGGCGCAGGCATTGCAGAACTGCCGCGAGATGGTCTGCCAGTGCCGCAACCATCCCAGCGTCTTTCTGTGGGGCGTACGGGTCAACGGCAGCCCCGACGATGAAGCGTTCTACAAGCGCACCAATGAGGCCGTCCGGCGGCTGGACCCTACCCGCCCCACCGGCGGTGCCCACATCCGCCGCAAAGACCAATTGCTGGAAGACGTCTACGCCTACAACGATTTTTCCTACACCGGGCGGGGGGCTGGCTGCGAGAACCGCTCTGCCGTCACGCCCGACCTGCGCAAGGGCTACCTCATCAGCGAGTTCGGGGGCCAGCAGTTCCCGGCCAAGACCTTTGACGACGAGCCGCACCGGCTGGCCCAGGCCCTCCACCACGCGGCCGTCCTGAACGATGCCATCGCCCAGCCGGGCGTGGCGGGCAGCTTTGGCTGGTGCATGGCCGATTACAACACCCACCGGGAGTTCGGCAGCGGCGACCGCATCTGTTACCACGGTGTGCTCGACTCGTTCCGGAACCCGAAGCTCTCCGCCGCCGTCTATGCCAGCCAGAAGACGCCCCGCTCCCCCTCCGACATCGTGCTGGAAGTTTCGTCCAGCATGGCGCTGGGCGACCACCCCGGCGGGTTTGCCGGGGCCTGCTGGGTGTTCACCAACGCCGAGAGCGTCCGGCTCTACCGCGGCAACGATTTCATTGCCGAGTTCAGCCCGGACCGCCGGGGCCGGTTCGCGGCGCTGCCCCATCCGCCCATCGAGGTGCAGGATTTCGTTGGCTCTCTGCTCGAAAAGTATGAGGGGCTGGACCCCGTGGTCGCGCCGCAGGTGGCCGCCATCCTCAACGAGATGCGCCGGGACGCGCTGAGCCTTTCGCCCCTGAGCCGGGCGCGGCTGCTTTCGCTGCGGCTGAGCTGGAACGACCTGCTCCGGATGTACTACAAGTACATCGGCGTTCTCGGATCACCCTCCAGCGTCTACCGGTTCGAGGCCGTGTGGCATGGGCGCACCGTCCGCACCGTGGTGCGGGAGCCGGTGCAGAGCGTCCGGCTGGAGTGCACGGTCTACAATCCCCTGCTGACGGACGGCCCTACCTGGGACTGCGCTGCCGTCAGCCTGCGGGCCATCGACCAGAACGGCAACTTCCTGCCCTACTGCGGCGAGGCTGTTCAGCTGAGCGTGGAAGGCCCGGTCAGGATCCTCGGCCCCAGCGTTGTGCCGCTGCGGGGTGGCATGGCAGGCACCTACCTTGCCACCACCGGCCGGGCAGGCCGCGCCGTGCTCCACTGCAAAATGGAGGGCGCGCTGGACACCGAAGCCGTGCTCACGGTGCGCAAGCGTTCTTAAATCCCGTCCTTTCATGATAGATTTGCACTCCGTTCAAAATTTTATCATGTTTGGCTGATATTCTATGGGTGTAAAGAGTTTATGGGACGGCTTCGGCCGTCCCCTTTTGAAGAGTTTGAGGACAAAGGACTGTACGATTATGAGAGAAAAACTTCGCCGCTTTATGATCGGCCGCTACGGCACCGACGGCCTGAACCAGTTTCTGAGCATCGCCTCTCTGGTTCTGCTGCTCATCGCCATCGTCAGCCGCATCAGCCTGTTCACCTGGCTGGGTGTGGTGCTGCTGGGCTTCTGCTATTACCGCACCTTCAGCCGCAACATCTCGAAGCGGACCGAAGAGAATTACAAGTTCTACACCCTCAAAGACCGGGTGGACAACAAGTTCCGGGGCCTGAAAGAGCAGTGGGCCAACCGCAAGGTCTACCACTATTACCGCTGCCCCCAGTGCCGCCAGAAGCTCCGTGTGCCCCGCGGGCGCGGCCGCATCCAGATCTCCTGCCCCCGCTGCGGCACCCAGTTCATCAAGAAGAGCTGAGCCATGTTCGGATATGTGATCCCGAATCAGGCTGCGCTTTCGCCGGAAGCGCAGGCGCGGTACCGCTCAGCCTACTGCGGGCTCTGCCGCCGCATCGGTGCGCTGCACGGCCTGCGCGGGCGGCTGACCCTGAGCTATGACCTGACCTTCTTGGATCTGCTGCTCTCCAGCCTGTACGATGGCGAGACCGCGCTACACACCGGCGCCGACCACTGCCCCATCCACCCCATCCGGAAGGTGGACTGGCGTTCCAGCGGGCCAACCGATTACTGCGCCGACCTGAGCGTTGCGCTCCACTACTACAACGCACAGGACAAGTGGAACGATGACCGCAGCCTGCTGGGGCTGGGGTTCGAGGCGCTGCTCGCCGCCCCCACTGCGGCAGCCGCCGAACGCTGGCCACGGCAGTGCAGCGCCATCCGCGCCTGTCTGGACCGGCTGGCGCAGTACGAGGCCGAGGGCAGCGAAGACCTGGACGCCGTGTCCGGCTGCTTTGGCGACCTGATGGCGGAATTGTTCGACTACAAGCAGGACCACTGGTCCCCGGAGCTGCGCAGCATCGGCTTTCATCTGGGCAAATACATCTACCTGCTGGATGCCTACGACGACCTCGACCGCGACCTGAAAAAGGGAGCCTACAACCCGCTGCGCAGCCTGCACCAGCTGCCCGGCTACGAAGAAGAGATGCGGGAGATCTTCGAGCTGCTGCTCGCCAACTGTGCCCGTAGCTTTGAGCGCCTGCCCTGCGTGGAGGATGTGGACCTGCTGCGGAACATCCTCTACTCCGGCGTCTGGCTCAAATACAACTGCAAACGTGCAAAAAATCCCCCCAGAGCCGCCGAATGAGGCGGTTTCTCTTGATTTTTCAGGCATTGTCCTGTACACTTAATTTTGTTCGTGCGGCAGCAAGGCCGCGCAAGTTCGTAGAGACGTGAGGAAGTTGATCCATGAGAGACCCCTATGAGGTGCTGGGCATCCAGCGCGGAGCCAGCGAGGAAGAAATCAAAAAAGCCTATCGTGCCAAGTGCAAGCGCTGGCACCCCGACCTGAACCCCAACGACCCCACGGCCGAAGAGCACTTCAAGGAAGTGCAGGCGGCCTACGACGCCATCACCAAAGGGGAGACCGGCCCACAGAACGGCGGCTACGGCAACCCCTACGGCCAGCAGCAGAGCTATGGCGGCTTCTACAACAGCGGCTATCAGCAGGGCTACGGCCAGCAGGACGGCGACTGGGACTTCGGGTTCGACCCGTTCGGTTTTGGGTTTGGGTTCGGCGGCTACCAGCAGCAGAGCGGGCCGGGCTTCAGCAGCGCGGACACGCCCGAACTGCAGGCGGCGCGCAACTTCATCGTGAACCGCCGCTACGCCGAGGCCCGCCGTGTGCTGGACGGCATCGCGAACCGCACCGCCCGGTGGTATTATCTCTCGTCGCTGGCGAACCAGGGCCTGGGCAACAGCATCGACGCCCTGCAGGACGCCCGCCGCGCCGCCCAGATGGAGCCGGGCAACACCGAATACCAGGTGCATCTGCGCAATCTGCAAAGCTCCGGCCGCACCTACCGCACCCAGACGACCTATGCCCAGCCGGGCGGCCTGATGCGCTGGTGCTGGAGCATGATCCTGCTGAACCTCCTCTGCAACTGCTGCTGCGGCGGCTGGGGCTGGGGCTGGCGGTTCCGGGGCATCTGATCTCCGCTGTTCCTGATACAAAAGACCCCTGCCATGCAGCTGCACGGCAGGGGTCTTCTCATCGTCTGATCGTTTTACTGGATGATGATGGTGCGGGTGATCTTCTCGCAGGAGTAGTTGCCGCCCACGGTCGCGGTCTGGACATACTCGCCCGGCTGGGTGGGCAGGGTGTCGGACTTGCTGCCGAACCAGCCGCCCTTTTTATAGGTGTAGCTGATCTTGCCCTCCGGAACGGGCTGGCCGTCCACTTCCAGCACGGCGCTCAGGTCGTAGTTCTGTGCTTCCTCCACGGTCATCGTTTCGGGCACTTCCTGCGCCCAGTAAGTGCGGACGCCTTCCGTCTTCGGCTTGATGCGGAACATGGCCACACCGGCGGTGTTCACGTCGCCGGATTCCAGCGCCACTGCACCGGCCACATAGTTGCCGGACTCGGTCGGCTGTTCATCCACGTAGATGCGGCTGAAGGCACCATCCGGCAGGAATTTTCGGATGAGTGCCAGCGCCAGCTTCAGGCCGGTGGAAACGTCCTTGATGGTGGGCATATAGAATTGCAGCACATCCATCACCGAAACGACCTCGTCGGCCACCCGCAGCAGTACACTCACGTCGTTGCCGTCAATGAGCTGCTTGATGTAGGCGTAGAGGTTGAATTCTTCCTGCTGATCCGGTGTAGCGGACATCTTGCGCGGCAGCGGGATCATCTTGAGCAGGGTGCGGATCTTGTCCGAGAGGACCAGCGTCACATAGCCCTTTGCCTCGCCCTTGGTGCCGATGACCACGCCGATATACTGGGTGTCGGCGGGTTTGGTCACGACGCTGAGGGTGAACGGCGAACCATAAACCAACTCACCCGACGTGGTCAGGCGGATGGAAACGACATCATTGCTTTCCTCGACATCTGCACTTTCTGCGGCGGGCAGCAGATCCCCCGCCGACGCTGCAAACGCCGGGGTAACGGCCACGCTCAGCGTCAGAAGGACGGCGAGCAGCAGCGAGATCATCCTTTTGGTCTTCATAGAGCAGACCTCCTGTTTGCATTTCAAAGGTTGCGGTCATGCGGCGGGAAACTTCCCGCCGGGCCAAAAATTGCTTTGGGCCAACTTTATTTTACCGCATCCTGCCCTTTGGGTCAATAACGGGATTCAAGTAACTCAAAATTTTGATATAAAAACTGCCGCGCAGACGCACGGCAGTTTCTTCCGCTCTTTACAGCTTGCTCAGCTGGGGGCCCTGGGCGGTATCCTTGACGGCCCAGCCCATCTCGGTCAGCTGGGCGCGGATGGCATCGGCGGTGGCCCAGTCTTTGGCTTTCTTGGCCGCAGCGCGCTTTTCGACCAGCTCGGTCACTTCGGCGGGCACCTCGTCCTTCTTGCGGTTGTACATCAGGCCCAGCACGTCGGTGATCTCGTCGAACGCCTTGGCGGCGGCTTCGAGCGCTTCTTTGGTGGAAGAAGCGGACAGGGTGTTGATCTCCTTGACCAGATCGAACACCGCAGCCAGCGCGTCGGGGGTGTTCAGGTCGTCGTCCATGGCCTTGCAGAACTTGGTGCGGGCCTCGTCGGCCTTGGCCTTCAGGCTCTCGTCGGTGCCAAATTCGCTCTTGCTCAGGGCGAAATCGAGGTTTTCGCGGCAGGTGTACAGGCGCTCCAGGCTGTTCTTGCAGCTCTCGATGAGGTCTACGGTATAGTTCAGCGGCATCCGGTAGCCTGCGGTCAGCATGAAGTAGCGGATGGGCTCATAGCCGTAGAGGTTGGCCACATCGCGGACGGTGAAGAAGTTGTGCAGGCTCTTGGACATCTTCTGATTGTCCACATTGATGAAGCCGTTGTGCATCCAGTAGCGGGCGAACGCACAGCCGTTGGCGCACTCGCTCTGGGCGATCTCGTTCTCGTGGTGGGGGAAGATAAGGTCCTGCCCGCCGCAGTGCAGGTCGATGGTCTTGCCCAGATGGGTGCGGCTCATGGCGCTGCACTCGATGTGCCAGCCGGGGCGGCCCATGCCGTAGGGGCTTTCCCAGGCAGGCTCGCCGGGCTTGGCGGCCTTCCAGACAGCGAAGTCGGCGGGGTCTTCCTTCAGGTCATCCTCCATCTGGCTGCGCAGCTCGCGGTTGCCGCTCTCCAGATCGTCCAGCTTGAGGTGGCTGAGCTTGCCGTACTCCGGGTCGCTCTTGACGCGGAAGTAGACGTCGCCGTTCTTGGCCACATAGGCGTGGCCGGAGTCGATCAGGTCCTTGACGATGTCCAAAATCTGCTGGATGTGCTCGGTGGCGCGGGGCTGGACGGTGGGCTTTTTGCAGTTCAGACCGGCGGCATCCTTGAGGTACTCGGCCTCAAAGCGCTGGGCGACTTCCTTCATGGAAGTGCCCTCTTCCTGGCCCTTCTTGATGAGCTTATCGTCGATGTCGGTGATGTTGGACACATAGATGACCTTGTTGCCGCGGTATTCCAGATAGCGGCGCAGGGTGTCGAACACGATCAGAGGGCGGGCGTTGCCGATGTGGATATAGTTGTAAACGGTCGGGCCGCAGACGTAGATGCGGTACTCGCCGGGCACCTGCGGCACGAACTCTTCCTTCTGGCGGGTCAGGGTGTTGAAAATCTGCATAAAAACCTCTCCTTTTGTGTGGCAGACAGAAGCCGCAAAAACAAAAAAGCCCTCCTCGCTGTACCCTGGTACAGCAACGAAGGCGGTTCTCATTCCAAATCGCGGTTCCACTTCTGTTTGTCGCTCAAAGCCGGTAACGGCGGCGGCCGCACTGCGATACTGTCCTTCCCGCAGTGTGCTCTCCGGGCGCACTTCCCACAGTCCTCTGCAAACAGGCTCCCAGCCAACGGCCCGTTCTCTCTGTGCAGACGCTCTCTGCGCTACTCTGCCCGGATCAACGCATTTGTTCTGATACAAATTTATTATAATAGCCGCCGGACAGGAAGTCAAGCGATTTGACGCCATTCTCCGGCTGTGCTACACTGGGCAAAAACAAATCGGAGGGTTCACATCATGCAGCTTTTGACCGAACGTCTTTTTCTCATCCCGCTGCAGCCGGATGGGATGCGCGCCCTGCTCGCCCGCACCACCGACCCGGAGCTGGTCGGCCCCTATACCGAAATGCTGACCCTCTCCCTCCGGCACCCGGAGCAGTGGATCTGGTACACGGCCTGGGGCCTTTACCAGAACGATTCCGGTGACTTTGTCGGCGACCTCTGCTTCAAGGGTCTGCCCAAAAACGGCCAGCCGGAGATCGGCTACGGCATCTCACCCGAATTTCAGGGCCAGGGCTATGCCACCGAGGCCGTCCGCACCGCCTGCCGCTGGGCGCTGGCCCAGCCCGGCGTGGCCGCCGTGGAGGCTGAGACCGAACCCGCCAATGCGGCCTCCCAGGCGGTTCTCCGCAAGGTCGGCTTCGTCCCCACCGGGACGGTGGGCAAGGAGGGGCCGCGGTTCATTCTGTGCGCCCTGCCCGCCTGAGCGCAGCTTTTTCGGCATCCCCCTTTACATCTCCCTCAACTTGTGCCATAATTTACGATATTAAAGGGAAGCGTCTCCAGCTCTGGCAATTCGGCCAGTCTGGAGCGCAAGAGAGGGGTAAACTGCCATGAGTAAAACGATCATCCCGGCAAACTACACGCCTGCGCTGAATCTGTACGACACCCAGCGCGCCATCGGCACCGTGAAGCGGCTGTTCGCAGACACGCTCTGCGCCACGCTGAACCTCTACCGCGTGTCCGCACCGCTGTTCCTGGAGGCCTCCACCGGCCTGAACGACGACCTGAACGGCGTCGAGCGGAAGGTCACCTTCGACATCAAGGACAGCGGCACCGAAGCGCAGGTGGTGCAGTCGCTGGCCAAGTGGAAGCGCAAAGCCCTGAAGGACTACGGCTTCCGGGTGGGCAAGGGCCTGTACTGCGACATGAACGCCATCCGCCGCGATGAGGAGCTGGACAACCTCCACTCCGTCTACGTGGACCAGTGGGACTGGGAGAAGGTCATCCGTGAAGAGGACCGCAACGAAGCCTATCTGAAGAATGTCGTGCGCTCCATCGTGTCGGCGGTCTGCGCCACCGAGATGAACCTCCACGCCATGTTCCCCCAGCTGCAGGACCTGCCCCTGCACACCCCGAACGTGACCTTTATCACCACCCAGGAACTGGAAGACCTGTACCCTGACCTGACCCCGAAGGAGCGCGAGAACGCTTTCGTCAAGGAGAACGGCACCACCTTCCTGATGAAGATCGGTGCCCCGCTGAAGAGCGGCAAGCCCCACGATGGCCGTGCACCCGACTACGATGACTGGGATTTGAACGGCGACCTGCTGTTCTGGAACGAGCCGCTGCAGTGCAGCTATGAGCTGAGCAGCATGGGCATCCGCGTCAGCCCCGAAAGCATGGACCGGCAGCTGACCATGGCAGGCTGCGACGATCGCCGCGCCCTGCCGTTCCACAAGGCCGTCCTGTCCGGCGAGCTGCCCTACACCATCGGCGGCGGCATCGGCCAGAGCCGCCTGTGCATGCTGCTGCTGGGCAGTGCCCACATCGGCGAGGTCCAGGCCAGCGTCTGGGATCAGGCCACACACGAAGCCTGCGCCAAGGCCGGCATCCCGCTGCTGTAACGACCAGCGTTCTTTCCAAGGCTGCCCCATGGGTCTTCCCGCGGGGCAGCCTTTTTTGCACCGTGCAAAAATTTCCAAAAACTTTTTTGCTTTTCCCCTTGACAGAACGCTGTGTTCTATCTATAATGAACACAGTTCATTTTGAGGTGATCGCATGAATCTTACTGCAACCTCCAAAGAGGATATCTTAAAAGCCAGTCGTGCCCTCATCCAGCAAAATGGATGGGCAGCGGTCAACATCCGCGCCGTGGCTGCGGCCTGCGGTGTGTCGGTGGGTTGCATCTACAACTACTTTGCATCCAAGACCGAGCTGGTGAGCGCCACGGTGGAAAGCATCTGGAACGATATCTTCCACCGCCCGGAGGACGAAGCCGTCTTCCGGGACACGCTGGCCTGTGTCCGCTGGATGTACCGGCAGCTGGAATACGGCTGCGCCCAGTATCCCGGCTTTTTCACCCATCACTCCCTTGGCTTTATGCACCAGGGCACGGCGGATGGAAAACAGCAGATGCAGCAGGCGTGGCAGCACATCCTGCGGCAGCTGTGTTTCGTCCTGCAGCAGGACCCCAACGTCCGGCCGGACGCCTTCAACGACCAGTTCACTGCCGAACGGTTTGCCGGGGTCCTGTTTTCCCAGATGCTTTCCGCGCTGGTGCAGCAGGATTTCGACCCGTCCATGGTGTTGGAGATCGTCCGGCGGGCCATCTATTAAAAAACTTCCCACGGTTTCGTGGGGATTTTTTATCCGTCAAAGTGAACATTGTTCAATTAAGGGGGTGAGGTTCCGTACCCTCAGGCAGGAACCCTGCTGCATTCCACCCATTTCAGGCAACAAAGGAGATTTTTACGATGCGTGCGATCTTTGAAACGCTTTTTGACATTTTTTATCTGCTCACCGTCCTTTCCGTGGGCATCCGCATGATCCGGAACAGCAAAGGCTCCGCCCAGTTCCAGCTGTTTGGCTGGATGGCTGTGGTGCTGGGTGCCGGTGATTCCTTCCATCTGGTGCCCCGCGCACTGGCTCTGTGCACCACCGGCCTTGACAGTTACGCGTTCCAGCTGGGTCTGGGCAAGTGGATCACCTCGGTCACCATGACGGTATTCTATGTGCTGCTGTACTACGTCTGGCGTCAACGCTACCACATCCAGGGCCAGAAGGCTGTGACCTGGGCCGTCTACGCTCTGTCGGCTGCCCGTGTGATCCTCTGCGTGATGCCCCAGAACCAGTGGCTCACCAATCACTCTCCCCTGTCCTGGGGCATCTACCGCAACCTTCCCTTCGCGCTGCTGGGCCTGCTGGTCATCGTGCTGTTCTACCGCAGCGCCAAAGAACACCACGACACCGCGTTCCGCTGGATGTGGCTCACCATCGTGCTGAGCTTCGGCTTCTATATCCCGGTGGTGCTGTGGGGCGATGTGATCCCGGTCATCGGCCTGCTGATGATCCCCAAGACCTGCGCCTATGTGTGGACTGTCCTCATCGGCTATTCTGCCATGAAAGCAGAATACAAGAAAGCGGACTGATCCGTTCCCCCCTGCTTCACGCAAAAAGGGCCTGTTTTCCGGCGGCAGCTGCCGTCAGAAAACAGGCTCTTTTGGTTGCAGTTTATCGGCGTTTTCGGCTGTTGCCCCCCAGCCACCAGACCAGCGCTGCGCAGATCAGGTTCCCGGCCAGGATGCACACGCACCACAGCACCGTCTGCCGGGGCGTCTGCTCATACACCAGCAAAAAGGGGTAAGGCCCCGTCCACAGACGCTGGTAGTTGGCCCACAGAGCGATGCTTCCGTAGATCGCCGTCGGCACCAGCGCCAGCGGGATGTTCCGGGCCGGGAGCCGCGGCTCCCGTTCCAGAAAGACGAAGGAGACAAAAACGAGGACCGGGTTCAGCAGGTGGTGGTACAGCATGGAGCTTTCCGTCAGCAGAAACACCACACCGCCCTCATCGGGGTAGTAGGGTGCCAGCACGAAGACCACCGTCAGGAAGGTCAGGGTCAGGCAGCAGGCCGCAATGAACTTCAGCCGCTTGACCCAGCGGGGCAGCGCACGACCGGACAGCAGCGTCCACACCTGGCAGACTGCCACCAGCAGGCAGACCACCGCCGAGAAGAGGTTGGAGTTTTCGGTGTAGAAGGTCAGGCTCTGCTCGCCCACCGCTTCCCAGCTCATCCGGATGGCGATGGGCTCCATCCGCACCACGGCCAGGTTCAGCAGGATGGACAACACCCGCCGAAGCTGATCCAAAAGCGAATTTTGTTTCATTTTATTCCAGAATGGATCATCTTGCCGTGTTGATGAAGCTGCGGTTGTCCCACAGATACTTGATACCGGAGATGGCGGTGGCCGCTGCCACCAGCCAGCACAGCCAGTAGGAGATGAGCCAGACGTTCAGATTGCCAAGGATGGTATTGCCATAGGTCAGCGAGATGCCGAAGAAGTAGAAGATGATGGTCAGCATCTGCAGCACCGTCTTCACCTTGCCCCACATATTGGCCGCGATGACCTTGCCGTCCTTCGCACCGGCGGCGACCATCCGCAGGCCGGACACCGCGAACTCGCGGGCCAGGATGATGCAGAGCACCACGGGGCTGCACACACCGTCCCGCATCATGTAGATGAGGGCCACCGTGGTCAGCAGCTTGTCGGCCAGCGGGTCGGCAAACTTGCCGAAGTCGGTGACCATGTGCCACTTGCGGGCCAGATGGCCGTCCAGATAATCGGTGAAGCTGGCGGCGGCGAAGACGATGCCTGCCACCAGATACCATGTTGCGTTGAAGGTCTCGGTGCCAAACTCGGTCAGCGAGACGAAGATCATGAAAACAGGCACCAGAATGATGCGGCACAGGGTCAGTTTATTGGGCAGATTCATACGTTTTACCCTCCAATTTGTTATTTTTCGACAGTACCATACAGATCGTAAAGGTCGCTGTCGTCCACCAGGATATCATAGAATGCGCCGGGATACAGCGGCTCTTCACTGGAAACGCAGACGTTGCCGTCCACTTCGGGGGCGTCGGCTGCGGTGCGGCAGAGGTACAGGCCGCTCTCGTCGTCGATGCCGTCGCAGATGACGCGGACGGTCTGGCCTACCTTGGCCGCCTGCTTCTGGGCCATGATGCCGGTCTGGATCTGCATCACCAGCTCGGCGCGCTTCTCCTTGACCTCCTGCTCGATCTGGCCGTCCATGCGGGCGGCCACGGTGTTTTCCTCAGCCGAGTAGGCAAAGCAGCCCAGACGGTCGAACTGCACTTCCTTGACGAAGTTGCACAGGTCTTCGAACTGCTCCTCGGTCTCGCCGGGGAAGCCTGCGATCAGGGTGGTGCGCAGGGTGATGCCGGGAATCTCGCGGCGCAGCTTGCCGATGACGTCCAGCAGCTCCGCACGGTTGGAGCGGCGGTTCATGTTCTTGAGGATGACATCGTTGCAGTGCTGGATGGGCAGGTCGAGATAAGGCAGGACCTTCTCGTTCCGCTTCATGGCGGCAATAAACGCATCGGTGATCCGCTCCGGGTAGGCGTACATGATGCGGATCCACTCGATGCCCTGGACCTTGTTCAGCTGATCCAGCAGCTCGCAGATGCTGCCCGGCTTGCCCCAGTCCTCGCCATAGGCGGTGGGGTCCTGCGCCACGATGATAAGCTCCTTGACGCCCTCACCGGCCAGCCAGCGGGCCTCGGCCACGCAGTCGGCCATGTCACGGCTGCGCAGCGGGCCGCGGATGCCGGGGATGGCGCAGTAGTGGCAGCGGTTGTTGCAGCCTTCGGCGATCTTTAAGTACGCATAGTGGGCGGGGGTGCCGATGACACGCTTGCCGCCCAGCGGGAAGTCCTTCTTCAGGCCGTAGCTTTCGAGGTGGTCCTCGCCGTTGAACAGGCGGGCCACGATGGAGTCAATGGCCTTGTTGGAGGCGCAGCCGACCACGGCGTCCACTTCGGGGATCTCCTCCTCGATCTGGCTGCGGTAGCGCTCGGCCAGGCAGCCGGTGACGATGACCTTCAGATCGGGGTTCTGCTGCTTGTAGGAGCAGGCTTCGAGGATGTTTTCGATGGCCTCGGTCTTGGCGCTCTCGATAAAGCCGCAGGTGTTGACCAGAATGACGTCGGCCTCACCCAGCTCGGCCACGGTCTCGTGCCCGGCAGACAGCAGGATGTGGACCATGCCGTCCAGATCGACCTGGTTCTTCGGGCAGCCAAGGGAAATACATGCAATTTTCATAAGGGGATGCTACTCTCTTTCTTTTTTACGGTTCCGGTGTTCGTCCGAACGGCCGTTCCGGCACTGTGTGCGAGACAAAGCGGCCGTGCAAACAAGCCGTTATTCCTGTTCCACGCGCTGGATCGCGTCCCGGATGACCGGGTAGGCAAAGCCCCGGCGCATCAGAGCGGCCACCACGAGGTCGCGGCGTCCGGCTTCCAGTTTTTTGCGGTAGCGGCTGGCCACCAGCGCGGCGGCGGCTTCCAGCTCCGGGTCTTCCCCGGTCTCGTCGGCGGCATAGACCGTGTCCAGCGCCTGTTCGATCTGCGGGGCGCTCAGGCCCTTCTGCCGCAGGTTCTGTGCGGCAGCGCGGCGGCTTTTTTTCGCCGCCAGCAAGCCGTGGGCGCGGGTCTCGGCATAGCGCGCATCGTTGACATACTCCCGCTCCACCATCTCAGCCACCACGGCGGCAGCCGTCTGCCCGGCAAAGCGGCGGTTCAGCCGCTCGTAGAGGCCGCCGGAGGACAGCTCCTGCCCAGCCAGCAGCTCCATCGCGCGGGCACGGGCCTTGGCCGCATCGGTGGATTTTTCCGCCTCGTCCAGCGGGCGGCGGGCTCCACGGTACCATGCCATTTACTCTTCCACCATGATGTCCAGTTCGCTCTCGCTGCTGCGGACGGGAGCCTTGACCACCGGCTCCTTAGCCGGGGCGGACTCGGCCTTGCTGCCGGCGTCCGGTGCAGCAGCGGCTGCCTTTGCGGTGCGGCGGGTGGCATAGAGCTTGTCGGCATTGGCGCGGATCTGGCCCTCGATGTCGTTGGCCAGCTCCGGATTGTCCCGCAGGAACTGTTTGGCGTTGTCGCGGCCCTGACCCAGGCGGATATCGCCATAGTTGAACCATGCGCCGCTTTTCTGGACGATGCCCAGCTTGACGCCCAGATCAATGAGTTCGCTCATCTTGGAAATGCCCTCGCCGAACATGATGTCGAACTCGGCCTCACGGAACGGAGGGGCCACCTTGTTCTTCACGATCTTGGCACGGGTGTGGTTGCCGATGAACTGGCCGGAGGAGTCCTTCAGGCCCTCCACACGGCGGATGTCGATGCGCACCGAGGAATAATACTTCAGCGCACGGCCGCCGGTGGTGACTTCGGGGTTGCCGTAGACGACGCCGACCTTCTCACGCAGCTGGTTGATGAAGACGCAGACCGTGTTGGTCTTGCCAATGACGCTGGTCAGTTTGCGCATGGCCTGGCTCATCAGGCGGGCCTGCAGGCCGACGTGGCTGTCGCCCATCTCGCCCTCGATCTCGGCGCGGGGGACCATGGCGGCGACCGAGTCCACGACGATGGCGTCGATGGCACCGGAACGGACCAGCGCCTCGCAGATCTCCATGGCCTGCTCACCGGTGTCCGGCTGGCTGACCAGCAGGTTGTTGATGTCCACGCCCAGTGCCTCGGCATACACGGGGTCCAGCGCGTGCTCGACGTCGATGAAGGCGACCTCGCCGCCCTGCTTCTGAGCCTCGGCCAGGATGTGCAGGGCCAGCGTGGTCTTACCGCTGGATTCCGGGCCGTACACCTCGACGATGCGGCCGCGCGGCACACCGCCCACGCCCAATGCCATATCCAGACCCAGGCTGCCGGTGGAGATGGCTTCCACCTGCATGGCGGCATTGTCGCCCAGCTTCATGACGGCACCCTTGCCGAACTGCTTTTCGATCTGGGCCAGCGCGGTCGCCAGCGCGTCCTTCTTGGCACCCGGCTCGGTCTTCTGGGTCGCGGTGACGACCGTGTTCTGATTCTTTGCTGCCATAGTGTTCTCCTTTGCTGTCCTCTCCCGGCGCGGCTCGTTCCGCCGCCTGCGCGGGGCATTCCGATTCTTTCTCTAATAGTATATCACAAATCCAGAATATTACAACAGGAAGTTGTTTGTTTTTTCGATTATTTTTCCCTCGCAAGCTGACCCGCAAGTCGGCGCAAACCCTCGCCCTTTGGCAGGCCGGGCAGGCCCACGCGTCTTGCGGCAGGCAGCCGGGCTTTGCGGTCACTTGCAGGGTTTTCTTGCGGTGACGGCCCGGTCGTTGCCGCCGTAGTCCTTCCGGCAGGCGATCCCGACCCAGCCGTTTGCTTCCAGCAGGGCCGTGACGGCTTCCCGCTGCTGCCAGCCGATCTCCAGCGCCAGTGCACCGCCGGGGCGGAGCGCTCTCTGGTAGTGTTCCGCGAGGGCACGGTAAAATACAAGGCCGTCCTCCCCCGCTGCCAGCGCCATGGCCGGTTCCTGTGCCACTTCGGGCTGTAGCTGCCCCATCTCGGCCGCGGTCAGGTAGGGCGGGTTGGACACGATGAGGTCCAGCTCCCCTTCCGGCAGAGTCTCCCAATAGGTGAACAGGTCTCCCTGCACCGGGGTCAGATGCAGCCCATTGGGCAGGTGGGCATTCCGGGTCAGATACGCAAACGCCGCCGGGCTTTTTTCCAGGCTCGTCACCTCTGCCGCCGGGCAGAACCGCTGGACGCCCAGGCCCAGACAGCCGGTCCCGGCGCAGAGGTCCAGCACCTTCGGGTGCGGGACGCCCCGCAGCAGTTCAGCGGCGGCCTCGGCCACCACTTCGGTATCGGCACGGGGGCAGAGCACACCGGGCCCCACCGCCAGCTCAAAGTCGAGGAACGGCCAGCTGCCGCAGAGGTATTGCAGCGGCTCACGGTCGGCACGGCGGGCGGTCAGGGCTTCCAGCTGCGCCGCCTGTGCGGCGGTCAGCGGAGCCGTGGCCAGCCGGGCGTCTGCGCCCACCGCCAGCCGGAAGAGTTCGGCGGCATCAAAATCGGCATCGGGGCAGCCCGCCTCGGTGAGCCGGGCCTCCACCTGCCGCAGCGCCGCGCGGGGCAGGATGCCTTCGTTCACCATCTGCCGTCCTCCGGGTCTTCGGGCAGGACGGGCGTCACCGCCGCAATGGCCACTTCGATCATGCTGTCGTCCGGCTCGAACACGGTCAGATGCTGCACCCAGATGCCGGGCTGTCGGATGATGCGGGTGGCAAGGTTGTCAGATCGGCCGCACCACTTCAGCAGCTCGTAGCTGATGCCCATGACCACCGGCAGGAGCAGCAGTTTGAACACCACCCGCAGCCCGGTGCTGGACCAGGGCAGCACACTGTACAGGAAGACGCTGACGATGACGACCAGGATCAGAAAGCTGGTGCCGCAGCGGGGGTGGAAGCGGGTGTATTTGCGGACGTTCTCCACGGTGAGCGCATCCCCTGCCTCATAACAGGCGATGGTCTTGTGCTCGGCCCCGTGGTACTCGAACACGCGGTGGATCTCCTTCATTTTGGAGATGGCGACCATATAGCTCAGGAAGATGGCCACCTTCAGGACCGCTTCGAGGATGACTTTGCTCCACCGGCCCAGCGGGAGCAGCCGATTGACGCCGCCCACCAGAACGGTCGGCAGCACCGTGAACAGCAGGATGGCGAACAGTCCGCCCAGCACGGCGGCAGCGCCCAGCAGGATATCCTCGGCCTTTTTGCCCAGGTGGTCGCCCACCCATTTTTCAAAGGCGGTCTCCTCCTCTTCGGGGTCGTAGTCGTCGCCCATGCTCACCTGTGCGGAATACATCATGTACCGGTAGCCCATGATGAGGCTCTCCACCATCGAGATGGCCCCCCGCACGAGGGGGATCTTCGTCCAGATGCCGTGGGTTGGGGTCGGCTCGATCTTTGTCTCAATGGTGCCGTCCGGCTTGCGCACCGCGCAGCAGATGTTCTTCGGGCCGCGCATCATGATGCCTTCCATCAGGGCCTGCCCGCCCACGCTTGTTTTGAAACGTTCCTGTTTTGGTTGATTCATCCATGTCTCCTGTCCCCGCACACGGCTGAGCCGGGCGGGCGATTTTTTTGCAGTTCTCATTTTACCGCAAAATTGTGTCAAAATCTTCTCAGCGCTTATAAAGGGGCAGGCCCAGCGTGACCACGGTGCCCCGGCCCAGGGTACTCTTGAGGTCGAGCGTGCCGTCCAGCGCCGTCATGATGGAATCCACCAGCGCCAGACCGATGCCGCTGCCGCGCACCGAGTTGCTGCCCTTGTAGAACTTGGTCTTCACGTTTTCCAGGTCTTCCGGCGGGATGCCCCGGCCCTGGTCGATGATCTCGATGAAGGCCTTATACTCACCCTGCCAGATTTTCACGGTGATGCGCCCGCCGGGGGCCGAATACTTGATGGCATTGTCCAGGATGTTGATGAACACCTGCCGCAGGCGGTCCGGGTCGGCATAGACGGGGATCATCTCCTCCGGCTCGTTGTAGGAGAGCAGCAGCCCCTCCCGCTGGATGCGGGCCTCGCAGAAGAGGACGGCGTCCGTCAGCTCGGCCACAAGGTCCAGCAGGCGGCAATCCATCTTCAGGCGGCCGTTCTGCAGGCGGCTGAAATCCAGCAGCTCCTCCACCATGTTGTACAGGCGGGCCGTCTCGTTGTTGATGATCTCCAAGCCTTTGCGGTAATTCTCGTCCTCCGGGTCGTCGAGGGTGCGCAGCGTTTCCACCCAGCCCCGGATGGAGGTCAGCGGTGTGCGCAGCTCATGGGACACCGAGCTGATGAACTCATTCTTCATCTTCTCGGTCTCTTCCAGCCCCTCGGCCATCTGGTTGATGGTGCCGCGCAGGCGGTCCACCTCGTCGCGGCTGTCGCCGGTCACGGGCAGGCGGACGTCCAGTTCTCCCCGCGCGATGCTGGCGGCGGTGCGCTCCACCTGCCCCAGCGGGACCACGATGCTGCGCACGAAATACAGACCGGACGCCACCGTAAAGCCCAGAATGACCACCACCACCACGATGCTGATGAGGAAGACGCTTTTCATCTGGTTCTGGATGAGGGTCAGGCTCGTGACGAGCCGCATGGCCGCCACGTCTTCGGCTGCATAGGGCACCAGACAGCAGACGGCCATGACCATCTCATTGCTGGCGGTGCGATAGATGGCCATCCCCATGCCGTCGGCGTTCTCCTGCGCCCGCTCAAAGTCAACACTGCTCAGGATGCCCTCGGCATCGGTGCCGCTGGATGATGCGATGACGCCGCCGTAGCTGTCCAGCAGCATAAACTCGTATTTGTCCTTATCGGAGAACTGCTCTACCATCCGGCGCAGGGCCACGCTGCGGTTGGCGGCAGTTTTCTGGGCTGTGTCGCCGGTGTACATCTTCAGCTGGCCGTTCACCGAGGAAAAGCGGCGGTACATCGTCTGCTGGACGCTGTTGTAGTAGTTGCGTGAGCAGCTGTACAGGAACATGCCTTCGACCAGTATCAACAGCAACACCGTCAGCATCAGGCTGCCCCGCAGCCATCGCCTCGTGATTCCGCTTCTCACCCTGCGCACCTCCCTTCCTCAGTCTGCCTTTTGTGAGCCGGAGCGGGTCATTCTTCCCACCGGTAGCCGTAGCCCCACACCGTCATGATGTGGGTCGGGTGGCTCGGCTCATCCTCCACCTTCATCCGCAGGCGGCGGATGTTCACATCCACGATCTTCACGTCGCCGAAGTAGTTTTCGCCCCAGACGCCCTTGAGGATCTTTTCCCGCACCAACGCGATGCCGGGGTTGTGGAAGAACAGCTCCATGATCTGGAACTCCACCTGCGTCAGCTCGATGGGGCGGCCCGCCTTGAGCAGGACACGGCGGTTCTCGTCCAGCACGAAATCGCCGCTGACGAGGGCGGCGGGGGCAGCTTCCTTTCCGTTCTCTCCGCCCGTCGAGCGGTTCACACGGCGGCAGAGCGCCTCCACGCGGGCCAGCAGCTCGCTGACGCTGAACGGCTTGGTCATATAGTCGTCGGCACCGATGGACAGGCCGCGGATCTTATCCTGCTCCTGCCCTTTGGCGCTGAGAATGATGATGCCGATCTTCTGGTCGGTGCGGCGGATGGTCTCGCAGAGCGAGAAGCCGTTCATGCCGGGCAGCATCACATCCAGAATGGCCGCATCGCAGCCCGGTCTCTGCTCCAGCAGCGGGAGCGCAGCCTCGGCGCTGTCGGCCTCCACGGCCTCCATCCCGGCCCGCCGCAGGTTCAGCGCGATCATCTCGCGGATGCTGGCTTCGTCCTCCACAACAAGTACCTTGACCATCTACAACATGCCTCCGTTCTATTCCGCCCCGGTGTGACCGCGGGGCCGGTCTATTTTCAATCAATTTCTTTTGGATTGCATCCAGCCGGTCGGACCGGCTCAGTTCAGCCGATACAGCGAGCGGGACAGCCGATAGGTCTGGTCCTGGATGACGGCATCCTCGCCCAGCTTTGCCTGCATCTGGCGGGATGCCACCACGCCCAGCCGGGTCCAGCCCGCCGCGCTGGCGCTGGACGGCACCAGCCGCAGGGTGAGCACCAGCTTGTTTTCGTCCACCGTGCGCAGCTCCACCGCATCGTCGATGTCGGCGCTGTCGGTGAGCAGCAGGTTGCCCTCCCACTCGGCGGGCAGCTCGATGTAACAGTTCGTCTCTTCGTCCAGCAGGCCGAAGCTCTTTTCCGGGTCGGGCCGGGTGTAGTCCATCCAGACGATGAAGTCCATCCGTCGGCTCTGGCTCATGTTCAGTAGACCGGCCTCGTCCGGCTGGGTAGGGATCTCCACCGTGCCGTCGCCGTCCAGGTCGCGGCTGACGAGGTTCGGCACGTTGCGCAGTGAGGCGCTGTAGAGCGCGCTGGCGCTGATCTGCTCGGCCGGGATCATCTGCTGGCTCTCTTCATCGAAGCGCAGGAGCACCGTGGCCAGATTGTTGCCGGAAATGCCGGTCCAGCCGTCCAGCACCAGATAATGCCGTCCGTCCGCTCCCAGGCCCGACGCCACCGAGGCGCAGCCGGAGAACTTGTCCGCCGACAGGCCCATGACGGCCACCTGCTGGAAGCTGCCGTCCCGGTTCACGGTCAGCAGCTCGATCTGCACCCCGCCGTCCTCCAGCGTGGACATCAGGATCAGGTCCTCGTTGCCGCCGCCGGTGATGTCCTCCACGAGGTACTGCTCGTAGGACTGCTCCAGAATGGCGTTCACCTCGCCGTGTTCGTAGGAATAGACGGCCAGATAGCTGTCCCCCTGTGCAGCCAGATAGCCCACCACCAGCTGCACAGCGTTTCCGTCCTGCAACTGCGCCAGCCGGACATTGTCCACTGTGTCAGCCAGACCCTCGATGGTCTGCTGCACCTTCCACGCGCCTGCGGCATCCTTCTGCAAAAAGGCGATGCAGACGTTGGAGGACTGGGCCGTCGTGTAGAGCACGGCGGCGTCCTGTTCGCCGTCG
Organism: Faecalibacterium prausnitzii; assembly: GCF_019967995.1. Taxonomy (NCBI): domain Bacteria; kingdom Bacillati; phylum Bacillota; class Clostridia; order Eubacteriales; family Oscillospiraceae; genus Faecalibacterium; species Faecalibacterium prausnitzii. The sequence continues at coordinate 364,613 of NZ_CP065377.1, read as the reverse complement.
CCGTCCAGATCCTGCAGCAGGAAGGGTGAAAGCAACTCCCCCTGCATGGGGTATTTGAGCTGCGCACTCTCGCCCAGCCAGTCGTTCAGGGCACTTTGCAGCGCACCGTAATCACCCGAAAGGCGCGGAGCGCGCAGCAGATCCTCGACCTGCATGTTGTCCGTCATGGGGAAGCTGCACCCCGGCAGCAGCCCCAGCAGGCCGCAGGCCGCAAGCGACAGGAAGTGTCGTCGTTTCAACCGCAGTCCCTCCTTTCTGTGGAAAACTCCCGGCTGCGTATACAGTATTCAGTATAGCACGAATCGCGCTTCCGGGCAACAAAAAACGCCCTCCCCCCGAAGGGAAAGAGCGTTTCGTTACACTGTTTCTACAGTCAGAGTCGATCAGACGAGCTCCAGAACTGCCATCTCAGCAGCGTCGCCGCGGCGAGCGCCGATCTTGATGATGCGGGTGTAGCCGCCGTTGCGGTCAGCGTACTTGGGGCTGATCTCATCAAACAGCTTCTTTGCAACATCTTCCTTGGTGATGTAGGCATACACCTGACGCTTGGTGTGCAGGTCGCTTGCCTTGCCAAGGCTGATCATCTTCTCGGCCATGGAACGAACGTCCTTAGCGCGAGTGACAGTGGTCTCAATCTTGCCATTCTCCAACAGGTAGGTAACCATGGCGCGCATCATAGCGTTGCGGCTGTCGCTGGTTCTACCGAGCTTTCTGGTACCGGGCATCCCGTTTCACTCCTTAATTATTTTAGTTATTCATCGTCTGTGTTCAGCTTGAAGCCGAGGGAGTCCAGCTTCGCCATGACTTCCTCCAGGCTCTTGCGGCCGAGGTTGCGAACCTTCATCATTTCGTCCTCGCTCTTGCTGACCAGATCCTCGACCGTGTTGATACCGGCACGCTTCAGGCAGTTGAAGGAACGGACGCTCAGATCCAGCTCTTCGATGGTCATCTCCAGAGCCTTCTCCTTGTCGTCGTTGGTCTTCTCCACCATGATCTCGGTGCCAGCGGCCTCATCGGACAGGTTGACGAACAGGTTCAGGTGCTCGGTCAGCACGCGGGCAGCCAGAGAAACGGCCTCCTGCGCATTGATCGTGCCATCGGTCCAAACCTCAATGGTCAGCTTGTCATAATCGATTGCCTGGCCAACACGGGTGTTCTCAACATTGTAATTCACCTTGAGAACAGGGGTGTAAATGCTATCGACGGGAAGAGTGTTGATGTCGTTCTTCTCGACGATGGCCTGCTTATTGCGCTCTGCGGGCACATAGCCGCGGCCCTTATCGAAGGTGAGCTCCATGACGAGCTTGCCGCCCTCGCCCAGGGTCGCAATGTGCCATTCAGGGTTCAGGATCTCAATATCGTCGCCCTGCTTGATGTTGTCAGCGGTGACCTCACAGGGGCCCACTGCCTCAACACGCACTGTCTTCGGACCATCGGTGTACAGCTTTGCAGCAATACCCTTCAGGTTCAGGACAATTTCGGTAACGTCTTCCTTGACGCCCTCAATGGTGGAGAACTCGTGGACCACGCCGTCGATCTTGACGCTGGTCACGGCGACACCGGGCAGAGAGGAAAGAAGCACACGACGCAGGCTGTTGCCCAGTGTGATGCCAAAGCCACGTTCCAGGGGCTCCGCGACGAATCTGCCGTAGCGGCCATCCGGGGACAGGCTTGCCGTTTCGATTTTGGGACGTTCAATCTCCATCATATCTATGCCCTCCTTGTCAAACCGACGTTGCCGTCGGCCCATTATTAAATTCTTTCAAAGAAAAGAATGCGAAAGACTGCCATCCATCCGGAAGGCTCGTCCTTCTTAATGGATTACTTGGAGTACAGCTCGACGATGAGGTGCTCTGCAACTTCGTAGTCGATGTCGCTGCGCTCAGGGAGCTTGGTGACGACGCCCTTCAGGGTGCCGGCCTCGCGGTCCAGCCAGGAAGGCAGAGCCACGACGGGAGCCTCAGGGCCAGTCAGCTTTGCGAACTTTGCAGAAGAACGGCTGGACTCACGGACCTCGATCACGTCACCGGCCTTGATCTGGTAAGAGGGGATGTTGACCTTCTTGCCATTGACGGTGAAGTGAGCGTGGCTCACCAGCTGGCGGGCGTCGCGGCGGGTCTGAGCAAAGCCCAGGCGGAACACGACGTTGTCCAGGCGGCGCTCCATGAGCTGGAGCAGGTTCTCACCGGTCTTGCCGGGCATTGCCTCAGCACGCAGGTAAGCATTGTGGAACTGCTTTTCCAGAACGCCGTAGATGAACTTGACCTTCTGCTTTTCCTTCAGCTGAGAAGCGTACTCAGACTGCTTCTTGCGCATGTTGCCATTGGAGTTGCGGGTGGTATTCTTCTTTGCATAGCCCATGACCGCAGGAGAAATGCCCAGGGCCTTGCAACGCTTTGCGATAGGCTGCGTATTCTTTGCCATAATTCAATTTCCTCCTTCGATCAGACACGACGGCGCTTCGGGGGACGGCAGCCGTTGTGGGGGATGGGAGTCACGTCCTTGATCAGGGTGACTTCCAGGCCGGTAGCCTGAAGTGCACGGATAGCGGACTCACGGCCAGCGCCGGGGCCCTTGACGTAGACCTCAACGGTCTTCATGCCATGCTCGATTGCGACCTTTGCTGCGGTCTCAGCAGCAGACTGGGCTGCAAACGGAGTGCTCTTGCGGCTGCCACGGAAGTTCAGGGAGCCAGAGGAGCACCAGGACACTGCATTACCCTGCAGGTCGGTGATGGTAACAACGGTATTGTTGAAGGTAGACTGGATATGAGCCTGACCAGCAGCAATATTCTTGCGCTCTTTCCGCTTCATGCGGACATTTGCGCCCTTCTTGGCATTATTTGCACTTGCCATTTCTCAAATCCTCCTTACTTCTTCTTGTTAGCGACCGTGCGCTTCGGGCCCTTGCAGGTACGTGCATTGGTCTTGGTGCGCTGGCCACGGCAGGGCAGATTCTTGCGATGGCGGGTGCCACGGAAGGACTGGATCTCGACCAGGCGCTTGATGTCCAGAGCAACGTTGCGGCGCAGGTCGCCCTCAACGATGATGTTTGCCTGATCGATGTAGTCACGGATCTTAGCCTCTTCTTCCAGAGTCAGGTCCTTGACGCGGGTATCGGGGTTGATGCCAGTTGCTTCCAGGATCTTGTTAGCAGTGGTCTGACCGATACCGTAAACGTAGGTGAGACCCACCTGAACGCGCTTCTCGCGGGGCAGGTCAACGCCGGCAATACGTGCCATAGTAGTTTCCTCCAAAATCATCCCATGTCAGTGTCGGGGTCTGCGCCGGGACTCTACGCACTTGACCCCCAGGCGCCCGAATTAGCCCTGGCGCTGCTTATGCTTGGGGTTCTGGCAGATGACCATCACGCGGCCTTTGCGGCGGATGACCTTGCACTTTTCGCAGATGGGTTTCACGGAAGGCTTGACCTTCATGATGTTGAACCTCCTTTTGGTTGATACCCTGACGCTTATTTGGAGCGCCAGGTGATGCGGCCCTTCGAAAGATCGTAGGGCGACATTTCTACGGTGACCTTGTCCCCGGGCAGGATACGGATGAAATTGGTCCGGAGCTTGCCGGAGATGTGCGCTAAGAGGATGTGCCCGCTGGGAGTGAGCTTCCCGGTGTTCTTATCCTCGCTCAACATTTCCACCTTAAAGATGGCGTTGGGCATGGCTTCACGCACAATGCCTTCGATTTCGATAACGTCTTCTTTAGACAAGCTATTTGCCTCCTCATTGGATCTGCTCAGTTTGCCATGAATTGACGGACAGGCGGCGATAACCGCCACATACTTCTTCTCCTGCGGCACAAAATCCGCAAAGTGGGCAGAAAATCCCTGTCCACCGAGAAAGCATCTGGCTGTCACGGCCATTTATAGATTATACACCTTTTGCATCCATTTTGCAAGTGCTTTTTTCCGTATTTCCGATAAAAATTTCCTCTGATGCAAAACCGGTCCTTTTCCGTGCCGTGTTTCGGGCGTCTCACCCTGTAGGATGAAACTTTTTCACTAAAACTTGTCGGAATTGCACAAATCACAGGTCTGACGACCAAAAAAGACCTCCCCGAAGGGAGGTCTCAGCGCGCTTGTGCTTACTGGAAGCGGAAGCTATCCGGGTCAAAATCGGGGTCATCCCAGCTGCGGGTCATGATCTCGGTGTGATCCTTGAGGATGGCGATGGAGTGCTCAAAGTGCGCTGCCAGGCCGCCGTCCTTGGTCTTGACGGTCCAGCCGTCCTTGGACTGGGTGATCTTGCAGTCGTACTGGCAGATCATCGGCTCAATGGCGATGGTCATGCCGGGCACCAGACGCGGGCCGCGGCCTGCATGGCCGTAGTTGGGCACTTCGGGGTCCTCGTGCAGCTCATGGCCGGTGCCATGGCCAACGAACTCGCGGACGACGGAGAAGCCTGCGTCCTCGCAGTAACTCTGCACCGCACAGCCGATATCGCCGATGCGGTTGCCTGCCTTGGCCTGCTCGATGCCCTTGTACAGCGCGGCCTTGGTCACGTCCAGCAGGCGCTGGGCTTCCAGGTCGATCTTGCCCACCGCATAGGTGCAGGCGTTGTCGCCGTTGAAGCCGTCCACCTTGGCACCGGTGTCGATGCTGACGATGTCGCCGGGGCGGATGACGATATCATGCGACGGGATGCCGTGGATGATGGTATCATTCAGGCTGATGCAGGCGGTTCCCGGAAAACCGTACAGTCCCTTGAAGTTGGGGATGCCGCCGTGCTTCACGATGAACTCATAGATCAGCTTATCCAGCTCCCAGGTGGTCATGCCGGCCTCGATGTGCTCGCCACCGTACTTCAGGGCAGCTGCGCTCAGGGCATTTGCCCGGCGCATCCCGTCCAGTTCTTTCGCATTCTTGATCTGAATCACGTTTATGCCTCCAAAGCCTTCATGATCTCAGCCGTGGTCTCCTCGATGGAGGGGCAGAACGGGATGGCAGCCAGCTTGCCGCGGGTGCGGTAGAACTCCACCAGCGGCTCGGTCTGCTCATGGTAAGCATTCAGGCGGTCGAGCACCGTTGCGGGCTGATCGTCCTTGCGGATGACGAGCTTACCGCCGCAGCAGTCGCAGACGCCTTCCACCTTGCTCTTCTTGTTGACGATGTGGTAGCTTGCGCCGCACTTCTCGCAGACGCGGCGGCCGCCCATGCGGTCCACGATCACATTGTCCTCGACCTGCAGCTCCAGCACCTTGTCGATGCGGATGCCCATGGTCTCAATGGCCTCGGCCTGCGCGATGGTGCGGGGCACACCGTCCAGGATGAAACCATTGGCACAGTCTGCCTCGGACAGACGATCCTTCAGGATGCCGATGATGACCTCATCGGGCACCAGCGCACCGGCGTCCATGAAGCTCTTGGCTTTCAGGCCCATCTCGGTGCCTTCCTTCACAGCCGCACGCAGGATGTTGCCGGTGCTGATGGAAGGAATGTTCAGCTTTGCGCAGATGATCTCTGCCTGCGTGCCCTTGCCGGCGCCAGGTGCGCCCAACAGAATCAGATTCATAGGATGGCTCCTTTCCTCTTATAAAAGGACGTTCGTATTTTTGTTTGAGTCGGCTAACGACTCACCAAAGCAAAAAAGCACTGAAAAGTTCGAGTCGTACTCTCCTTTCCAGTGCTTTCTCACATCCGTGCTTTATTGGATCAGCCGAGGAAGCCTTTGTGGTTGCGCATCGTCATGAAGCTGTCCAGGCTGCGGGTCGTGTCGAGTGCAACACCCACAACGATCAGCAGGCTGGTACCGCCCAGCTGGATGCTCATACCGGTCAGGTTGCCAAGGATGATCGGCAGTACAGCCACCGCAGCCAGGAAGATCGCGCCGATGAGGGTGATCTTGTTCAGGGTGCGGGTCAGGAAATCGCTGGTCGGCTTGCCGGGACGGAAGCCGGGGATCGAGCCGTTGTTACGGCGCAGATTGTTGGCGATCTCCACAGGGTTGTACTGGATGGCCACATAGAAGTAGTTGAAGGCCAGGATCAGCAGCAGGTAGATGACCACATACAGCGCAGACGTGTAGTTGAAGGTATGGAAAAACGCATACCAGAACGGATGTGCTGCCTGGTCGATCTGCAAAAAGCTGCCGATCGTGCCGGGGATCGAAACCAGAGCGGAAGCGAAGATGATGGGCATGACGCCGCTCATGTTCAGCTTCAGCGGCAGATAGCTGTTCTGCCCGCCCATCTGCTTGCGGCCCACCACGCGCTTTGCATACTGGATGGTGATGCGGCGTTCTGCATTCGTCATGATGACGATGAACACGATCACGACCAGTGCCAGCACGACCAGCAGGGGCAGCAGGATATAGAACTTGGTCTCGCCTGCGGCGGCGCGGGTCAGCAGACCCGTGACCGTGGTGTAGACGCTGGACCAGTTGGAAACGATCGAAGAGAAGATCAGAAGGGACAGGCCGTTGCCGATGCCCTTGTCATCGATCTGCTCGCCGCACCAGGTGATCAGCTGAGCACCTGCGGTGAAGGTGGCGATGATGACCACGGCGGTAAAGATGCCAGCCGCGCCGTTCGTATACTTCAGTGCGCCCATATTGCGGACCACGAAATAGTAGCCAAGGCTCATCACCAGAGCGATGACGCCGCCGGCATACCGGGTGATCTGCTGCAGCTTGTTCTGGCCGTCCGGCTCCTTCGCGATGTTTTCCAGCGAAGGGATCGCAACGGTGAGCAGCTGCACAATGATGGAAGCGTTGATATAAGGTGTCACACCTAACGCGAAGAGTGTGCACCGGGACAACGCACCGCCGCTCATCATATCAAGGTACGAGAGCATGTTGCCGTTCGAGAACATCTGGCTCAGTGCAGAGCCGGTGATGAACGGAACGGGGATGGCGCAGCCCAGACGATACACCACGAGGATCGCCAGCGTGAACAGGAGACGATTTTTCAGCTCGGGAATCTTCCATGCGTTACGGAATGTCTGAAACACCTTACATCACCTCAGCCTTTCCGCCTGCCTTTTCGATTTTCTCTTTGGCAGAAGCGGAATAGGCTGCGGCCTTGACGGTCAGAGCCTTGGTCAGCTCGCCGTTGCCCAGGACCTTAACACCGTCCAGAGTCTTCTTGACCAGACCCTTTGCCTTCAGAGCCTCGGTGTCAACAACGGCACCGGCCTCAAAAGCTGCTTCCAGGTCTGCCACGTTGACGATGGCATACTGGGTAGCAAAGATGTTGTTAAAGCCAACCTTCGGCAGGCGGCGTGCCAGAGGCATCTGGCCGCCCTCGAAACCAGCGTGCTTCACGCCGGAACGGGCCTTCTGGCCCTTGCTGCCGAAACCGGCAGTCTTGCCATTGCCGGAGCCAATGCCGCGGCCCTTGCGGGTCACAGCCTTGTTTGCGCCGGGAATCGCGTGCAGTTCATGAAGTTTCATTATGCGTATACCCCCTGCTATTAGGCTTCGGTGACGCTGAGCAGGAAGCCGATCTTTGCGATCTTGCCCTGCGTAGCGGCATTGTCAGGCTGAACGGTAACGTCGCCCGGCTTCTTCAGGCCCAGAGCCTCGGCGGTAGCGATCTGCTTTGCGCCGCGGCCGATCAGGCTCTTCTTCAGCTCGATTTTGAGCATCTTATCTGCCATGGTTTGTTACCTCCTTAACCCAGAATCTCTTTCACGGTCTTGCCGCGCTTCTCAGCGACGGACTCCGCGCTGACCAGGCCGCACAGACCTGCGAAGGTAGCAGAAACAACGTTGATGGGGTTGTTGGAACGCATAGACTTCGCACGGATGTCCTTGATGCCAGCAGCCTCAATGACGGCACGCACAGGGCCGCCGGCGATCATACCGGTACCAGGTGCAGCCGGCTTGAGCAGAACGGCGCCTGCGCCGTACTTGCCGACGATCTCGTGGGGGATGGTGGTGCCCTTCAGGGCAACCTTGTGCATGTTCTTCTTTGCAGCAGCTTCGCCCTTGCGGATTGCCTCAGGCACTTCGCCGGACTTGCCGATGCCGTAACCGATGGTGCCCTTGCCGTCGCCCACAACGACCAGAGCAGCAAACTTCATGATGCGGCCGCCCTTGACCGTCTTGGAAACGCGGTTGATGGAGACAACCTTGGTGATCATGCCGTCGTCTTCACGGTTTCTCATAGCCATAATGTGTTTCCTCCTCTCATTACAGCTTCAGGCCGCCCTCACGGGCGCCATCAGCCAGGGCCTTAACACGGCCATGATAAACGTAACCGCCACGGTCGAAAACGACCTCGGTGATGCCCTTTTCCAGAGCCTTTGCTGCGATCTTCTTGCCGATCTCAGCAGCGGCCTCGACGTTGCCGCCGAAACCATTGAAGTCCTTGTCCATGGTGGAAGCCGACACCAGAGTCACGCCCTGCTCATCATCGATGATCTGAGCGTAAATGTGCTTGGCGGAGCGGAAAACATCCAGGCGAGGACGTGCTGCGGTGCCGCTGATCTTGTTGCGAACACGGCGATGACGACGAAGACGAGCTTCGTTCTTGTCGATCTGCTTAACCATTGTCTTTCACTCCTTACCTTATTTCTTGCCCTTGCCGGCTTTGCCTTCTTTGTGCTTGACGACCTCGCCCTCGTAGCGGATGCCCTTGCCCTTGTAAGGCTCAGGCGGCTTCTTGGCGCGGATCTCGGCGGCATACTGGCCGACCTTCTGCTTGTCAATACCGGTAACAGAGAAGTGGTTGGGGTCCTGCCACACAATGGTGCAATCCTCAGTATCGGGGATGTTCACCTGGTGAGAGAAGCCCAGGTTCATGACCAGGTTGGAGCCCTGCTTCTGGCAGCGCAGACCAACACCGACGATCTCCAGCTTCTTCTCATAGCCGTTGACGACACCGTTCACCATGTTGGCGATGTTGGTGCGGGTCAGGCCATGCAGGCTGCGTGCTTCGGGCTCGTCATTGGGGCGGGTAACCAAAACCTCATTGCCCTCGACCTTGACGGTCATCAGGTGATGATAGTTGGAATTCAGGCTGCCCTTGGGGCCCTTGACGGCGACGGTATGTGCTGCCTCATCAACAGTGACCGTGACACCGGCAGGAATGACGATGGGTTTTCTTCCAATTCTCGACATTGTCTTTTACCCCTTTCTTACCACACAAAGGCCAGGACCTCGCCGCCAACGTGCGCAGCACGAGCAGCCTTATCGGTCATGATGCCCTTAGAGGTGGAAATGATTGCGGTGCCCAGGCCCTTCATGACCTTCGGCATATCCTCGCAGTTGGTGTAGATGCGCAGGCCGGGCTTGGAAACACGGCGCAGGCCGGCGATGACGGGCTCGCCATTTGCCTGATACTTCAGGGTGACAACGATGGTGCCCTGGACGGTATCGTTCTTGACCTGCATACCCTTGATGTAGCCCTCGTCAACCAGAATCTGGCAGATTGCCTTCTTCATGTTCGATGCGGGGATCTCCACAGAAGGGTGTTTGGCAGTGCTAGCGTTGCGGATGCGAGTCAGCAGGTCCGCGATAGGATCAGTAATCTGCATTTGCCACTAACCTCCTTAGATTAGCTCTCATTTGTTTTATAATGATACCGCTCCGAAACAATCGTTTGCCCCGGAGCGGATATCCGACCATTTATCCGGCGTCCGGTAAATTACCAGGAAGCCTTCTTGACACCGGGAATCTCGCCCTTGTAGGCCAGCTCACGGAAGCACACACGGCACACGCCGTACTTGCGCAGCACGGAGTGGGGGCGGCCGCAGATGCGGCAACGGGTGTATGCACGGGTAGAGAACTTAGCAGGACGAGACTGCTTCAGCTTCATAGACAGTTTAGCCATTGTACCAATCTCCTCCTTAGTTATTCTCGGTAGCGAACGGAGCGCCCAGAGCCTTCAGCAGCTCCTTGCCCTCTTCGTCGGTCTTAGCGGTGGTAACGAAGCAGACATCCATGCCGCGGACTGCATCGACCTTATCGAAGTCGATCTCCGGGAAGATGATCTGCTCCTTGATGCCGCATGCGAAGTTGCCGCGGCCGTCAAAGCCGTTGCCGTTGATGCCGCGGAAGTCGCGGACACGGGGCAGAGCGACGTTGAAGAAACGATCGACGAACTCGTACATGCGCTCACCACGCAGGGTGACCTTGCAGCCGATGGGAGTGCCCTGGCGCAGCTTAAAGTTTGCAACGCTCTTCTTGGCACGGCAGACGACTGCCTTCTGGCCAGTGATCTGGCCCAGATCCTTCATGACAGCTTCCAGGATCTTCTCGTTGTCCTTGGCTTCGCCGCAGGCAACGTTGATGACGACCTTGTCCAGCTTGGGGATCTGCATAACGCTCTTGTAACCGAACTTGGAGTTCAGAGCAGGAGCAATTTCATTGACATACTGTTCTTTCAAACGAGCCATTGTTCCATACTCCTTTCTTACAGCTCAGCGCCGCACTTCTTGCAGACGCGGACCATCTTACCGTCCTTCTCGACGTGGCCCACACGCACAGCCTTGCCGCACTTGGGGCAGATGGGCATGACCTTGGATGCGTACATTGCACCCTCAGCCTTGACGATGCCGCCCTGCTCGCCCTGACGGCGGGGCTTGACGTGCTTGGTAACCATGTTCTGGCCCTCAACGATGACCTTGTTCTCAGAGGGGCTGACCTGCAGGACCTTACCAGTGTGGCCCTTGTCCTTGCCGCTGATGATCATAACGTTGTCGCCGGTTTTAACATGAAGATTATTCATTACTAAAACCTCCTTACAGCGATTCCGGAGCCAGGCTCAGGATCTTGGTGTAGCCGGCATCACGCAGCTCGCGAGCGACGGGTCCAAAGATACGAGTACCCTTGGGGCTCTTGTCGGCCATGACGATAACGGCGGCGTTCTCATCGAAACGGATGTAGGAGCCGTCGTCGCGGCGGACGCCATGCTTGCTGCGCACGATGACAGCCTTGACGACGTCGCCCTTCTTAACGGAGCCGCCGGGGGCTGCCTTCTTGACAGAGCAGACCACGACGTCACCAATGTTTGCGTATCTCTTGCGGGTGCCGCCCAGCACGCGGAAGCACATCAGCTCCTTGGCACCGGTGTTGTCGGCAACTTTGAGATAAGTTTGCATCTGAACCATTTCAGATATCTCCTTTCAAACTGTTCAAAGCAGCGGGCAAAGATTACTTTGCCTTCTCAACGATACGGACCAGGCGCCAGCGCACATCCTTGCTCAGGGGGCGGCACTCCATGATCTCAACACGGTCACCGATGCCGCACTCGTTCTTCTCATCACGAGCCTTGAACTTGGCGGTACGCTTCAGGATCTTCTTGTACAGGGGGTGCTGCACGCTATCCTTAACGGCAACCACGATGGTCTTATCCATCTTGTCGGACACGACAACGCCGACGCGGGTCTTTCTCAGATTACGTTCTTCCATCGTTTAACCTCCTTACTGCTTCTCAGCCAGAACGGTCATCACGCGGGCGATGTCCTTCTTGACTGCTTCGATGCGGCCGGGGTTCTCCAGCTGGTTGATGGCATGCTGGAAGCGCAGGTTAAACAGCTCAGCCTTCAGATCTGCCAGCTTGCTGGTCAGCTCTGCGGTCTGCATCTCGCGGAGTTCATTAGCCTTCATTGGTGCCATCCTCCTTCACGGAGTCCTCACGGACCACAAATTTGCACTTGATGGGCAGCTTGTGCATAGCCAGGCGCAGAGCCTCACGAGCAGTTGCCTCATCGACATCTGCCAGCTCGAACAGAACGCGGCCGGGCTTGACCACAGCGACCCAGTATTCGGGAGAGCCTTTACCAGAACCCATTCGGGTCTCAGCGGGCTTCTCGGTAACGGGCTTATCGGGGAAGATCTTGATCCAGACCTTGCCGCCGCGCTTGATGTAACGAGTCATCGCAACACGGGCAGCCTCGATCTGAGTGGAAGAGATCCATGCCGGCTCCAGAGCAACAAGGCCGTACTGGCCCTGGCACACCACGTTGCCGCGGGTAGCCTTGCCGGTCATGCGGCCGCGCTGAACGCGGCGGTACTTAACACGCTTAGGCAGTAACATTACTTGTTGCCTCCTTCCTTCTTCTGAGCGGTCTTAGCGCTCTTCAGGACCTCGCCCTTGTAGACCCACACCTTGACGCCGATGCGGCCGTAGGTGGTAGCAGCCTCTGCAAAGCCGTAGTCGATGTCGGCACGCAGGGTCTGCAGGGGGATGGTGCCCTCATGATAGCTCTCGGTACGAGCGATATCAGCGCCGCCCAGACGGCCGGAGCACATTGCCTTGATGCCCTTTGCGGGAACGGTAGAACGATCGCGGGGGCTCATGGCATTGCGCATGCACTGCTTCATGGCACGGCGGAAGGTCACGCGGTTCTCCAGCTGACGAGCGATGTCCTCAGCAACCAGCTGAGCGTTGGTGGAAGCGCTCTTGACCTCGATGACATTGACGATCACGGTCTTGCCATACTCTTTGGTCAGCTTGTTCTGGAGTGCAACGCGCTCTTCGCCGCCCTTGCCGATGACCATGCCGGGCTTTGCGCAGTAGATGTTGACGGTGACGCGGGGAGCGGAAGTGGAAGGATCCACAGTGCGCTCGATCTCGATCTTGGGGACGCCAGCGTCCTTCAGCTGAGCCTTCAGCTCAGTGCGGATCTTGTGATCCTCGACGAGGTTATCGCTGAAATCCTTCTTGGAGGCAAACCAGCGGCTGTCCCAGTCTTTAATAACGCCGACACGAATGCCGTGCGGATTTACTTTCTGGCCCATTGTTTTCCCTCCTTACTCTTTCTCTTTCAGAACAACGGTCATGTGGCTGGTGCGCTTCAGGATGCGGTAGCCGCGGCCCTGTGCACGAGGCATCATGCGCTTCAGCGTCGGGCCGGGGCAGACGTAGCACTCGGCGACGTAGAGGTTGTTCTTGTCCATATTGAAGTTGTTTTCCGCATTTGCGGCTGCAGACTTCACCAGCTTCAGAAGGGGCTCACAAGCGGCCTTCGGGGTGTACTGCAGGATTGCCAGCGCTTCGTCCAGGGGCTTGTTACGGATCAGATCCATAACGATGGACACCTTACGAGGACTAATGCGGGCATAACGAAGAATTGCCCGAGCTTCCATGTTGTGTTCCTCCTTCTCTTACTTCGAATTACCGGTGTGGCCCTTAAAGGTGCGGGTGGGAACGAACTCACCCAGCTTGTGGCCAACCATATCCTCGGTCACGTACACAGGCACATGCTTGCGGCCGTCGTGGACGGCAAAGGTGTGACCAACGAATTCGGGGAAGATCGTGGAGGCGCGGCTCCAGGTCTTGATGACCTGCTTCTTGCCGGAAGCGTTCATCGCTTCAACGTGCTTCAGAAGAGCAGCCTGGACGAAAGGTCCTTTTTTAATGCTTCTACCCATTGTCTTAAACTCCTCTCTTACTTACCTGCACGCTTCACGATCAGCTTATCGGAGCGCTTATGATGCTTGCGAGTCTTGAGACCCAGAGCGGGCTTGCCCCAGGGAGTCATAGGACCGGAGTGACCAACAGGTGCGCGGCCCTCGCCACCGCCGTGGGGGTGGTCGCAGGGGTTCATGACGGTACCGCGGCTGCCGGGACGGACGCCCATGTGGCGCTTGCGGCCAGCCTTGCCCAGGTTGACGTTCTCGTGGTCGATGTTGGAAACCTGGCCGACGACTGCAGTGCAGTTGAGGGGCACGTTGCGCATCTCACCGGAGGGCAGACGAACCAGTGCGTAGCCGTTCTCCTTTGCCATCAGCTGAGCCATGTTGCCAGCGGAACGAACCAGCTGAGCACCGCGGCCGGGATACAGCTCGATGTTGTGGATGATGGTACCGACGGGGATGTTCTCGAAGGGCAGGCAGTTGCCGGGCTTGATGTCGGCACCCTTGCCGCTCAGGATCACATCGCCGACCTTCAGGCCGTCGGGAGCGATGATGTAGCTCTTGACGCCATCGGTGTACTCGACCAGAGCGATGAATGCGCTGCGGTTCGGATCGTACTCCAGGGTCTTGACGGTAGCAGGGATATCGGTCTTCTGACGCTTGAAGTCGATGACACGATACTTGGTGCGGTTGCCGCCGCCCTGGTGACGGACGGTGATGCGGCCGGTGTTGTTGCGGCCGCTGTGCTTCTTCATGGGCTCCAGCAGGCTGCGCTCAGGAGCGACCTTGCTCAGGACGCTGTAATCCGTGACGGTCATGCCGCGGCGGCCCGGAGTAGTGGGGCCATACTTCTTGATAGCCATAATGCTATTCTCCTTTGTTTATCTTATGAATTATTATCGGGGTCATATCCCCATAGAGGAACCCTCGGTGGGTTCGATCAGACCATGCTGTTGAAGAACTCGATCTCCTTGGAGTCCTTGGTCAGGGTGACGATGGCCTTCTTGGATGCAGCAGTGTAGCCTGCGTGCATGCCCTGGCGGCGGAAGCGGCCACGCACAGAAATGGTGTTGACCTTTGCGACCTTAGCGCCGGGGAACAGGGTCTCGACTGCCTGAGCGATCTCGACCTTGGTAGCGTCGGTAGCGACCTTGAAGGTGTACTTCTTGTCGGCGATGCCAGCCATGGAGTTCTCGGTAATGACCGGCTTCAGGATGATATCATGTGCGGTTTTCATTAGCCAAGCACCTCCTCAAGCTTCTTTGCTGCGTCGACGCTGATGATCAGCTTGTCGGCGTTCAGCACGTCATAGGTATTCACGCTGCCAGCGAAGGTGGTCTTGACACCGGCAATGTTGCCAGCGCTCTTGACGAACTTTGCATCGACAGTCTCATTGACCAGCAGGTTCTTCTTGCCGGCGCCAACGGCGTTCAGCATTGCAACCACGGTCTTGGTCTTGTACTCATCGCAAGCGAACTTGTCAACAACGACCATGTTGCCATTGGCAGCCTTGTCGGACAGAACGCTCAGCAGAGCCAGGCGCTTGACCTTGTTGTTGATGTGGTAGTTGTAGCTGCGGGGCTTGGGGCCCAGAGCAACACCACCGTGGGTCCACTGGGGAGCACGGATGGAGCCCTGACGAGCGTGGCCGGTGCCCTTCTGACGCCAAGGCTTCTTGCCGCCGCCGGAAACCTCCATGCGGATCTTGGTGTTCTGGGTGCCCTGACGCTGGTTGGCCAGGAAGTTCACCACCGCAATGTGGACAGCCTTCTCGTTCGGGGTGATACCGAACACGGCGTCGGAAAGCTCGATCTCGCTAACATGCTGACCGTTCATATCGACTACGTTAAACTTTGCCATTGTAGCTTTCCTCCTTACGCCTTCACGCTGTTGGCCAGGGTGACGATGGTGCCCTTGGTACCGGGAACTGCACCCTTGACAGCGATCAGATTGTTCTCGGTGTCAACCTTGACAACGGTCAGGTTCTGCACGGTGACGCGCACAAAGCCCATGTGGCCGGGCAGGCGCTTGCCGGGGAACACGCGAGAGGGGGTAGAAGTGGAACCGTTGGAACCTGCATGACGAGCAACAGGACCAGTGCCGTGGCTCTCACGCAGACGGTGCTGACCGTAGCGCTTGATAACGCCCTGGTAGCCCTTGCCCTTGGAAACGCCCACAACGTCGACCTTGTCGCCAGCTGCGAAGACATCAGCCTTCAGCACGTCGCCAACGTTCATTGCGGAAACATCTTCCAGACGGAACTCGCGCAGGGTCTTCTTGGGGGCAACGTTTGCCTTCTTGAAGTGGCCTGCAGCTGCCTTGTTGACCTTCTTGGCGGAAACCTCGCCGAAGCCCAGCTGAACAGCCTGATAACCATCGCTCTCGACGGTCTTCTTCTGCACGACGGTGCAGGGACCTGCCTCGATGACGGTCACGGGAACGACCTTGCCGTTCTCATCGAACAGCTGAGTCATACCGACTTTCTTGCCGATAATGCCTTTAACCATTTTCTTTTCCTCCTGTAAAGGTTATTGGTTGGCGGCGCACGTCACCGCCAACATGACCCCTCGGGAAACGAGGAGCATCTCCGGATCAGCTTTTACAGCTTGATCTCGATGTCCACGCCAGCGGGGAGCTGGAGGCTCATCAGAGCCTCGACCGTCTTGTTAGACGGCTTCAGAATGTCGATCAGACGCTTGTGAGTGCGGCTCTCGAACTGCTCGCGGCTATCCTTGTACTTGTGGGTAGCACGCAGAACGGTCACGATCTCGCGGTCGGTGGGCAGGGGGATGGGGCCGGACACGCGTGCACCGGTGTGCTTTGCGGTCTCCACGATCTTCTCTGCTGCGGCATCGATCAGCTGAGCATCATAGCTCTGCAGACGGATTCTGATTTTCTCTTTGACTGCCATTGCTTACGCCTCCTGAAAAAATTGATTTTGCCCTAGGCGAGCCGATAAATTGCTCTACACAGTTCCGGGTGTTCCTCGATTTGGCACTAGAAAAACCGGTGAACCGCCTGGCAGTTCTCCCGGAAAATATTAGCAAATCAAATCCGAACATTGGTTCCGCCCGTTTCGCAGGTCGCCCTGCCGAGGGAACGTATTCCATCGCTGTCAGTAATTTTTTCGCCCGGTTCTAAGATCGGACATACTCCGCGGAAATAACCCATCACAGCTATCGCCGGATGACAACCTCCCGCATCTACGCATATCGCTGGCCTGCACGACTTGTATCGCACAAGCCTTTTGCAGCCGAGAGATATTTTATCACATCTTCGTGCATTTGGCAAGTGCTTTTTCGCGATTTTTCAGAAAAAATCTGATTTTTCTTTTTTATTTTCTTCTTTTGGCCTCCCGGCTCAAATTTTGTGCAGAACGCACAATTTCCGGAAGTCCCTTCCGGTGGAAAACCGGAGCCACCCTTTCAGGATGCCCCAAAAAAGCTCCTGTTATACAAAACCTTCGGTGACACCTCTCCTGGCAGGAGAGCCCTTGGCATTCCGCAAACTTTACTTCTTCATTTTCAGCCGCTCCGCCAGATCCTCCCTCGGTGTGATGTAGACGGTCGTGTACACCTCGTACAGCACCATGCCGGGCTTGGCACCGCTGGCTTTCCAGATGTTCTTCACCTCGGTGGTGTCCACCGCGACCTTGGCACCGGTGCCCGCCTTGAAGGTGCTGGAATACAGCACGGCCAGCTCAGCGGCTTCCTGCCGGGTGGTGTCAGGGATGTCCTCTCCCCGGCTCATGACCACCACGTGGCTGCCGGGGGCCTTCTGCACATGGAACCACAGGTCTTTGCCGCGGGCGGTGTGAAGGGTGAGCCGGTCGTTCTGGGCGTTGTTCCGCCCCACCAGGATCTCAAAGCCGTCACTGGAAGTGAACCGCAGGAAATCCGCCGGTTTCTGGCGCTTGTCCCGCTGCTTGTAATATTTCAGGTAGCCCTGGCTCTTCAGCTCCGCGCGGATCTCATTCAGCGCCGCCTCGCCGGAGGCCGTTTCCACCTCATACAGGACCGTTTCGAGGTAGGCGATCTCTTTTTCGCCCTCGGCCAACAGGTCCACCAGCATCCGCGCCGCCGTCTGCTTCTTCTTGTAGTTCTTGAAGAAGTTCTGCGCGTTCTGGCTGGGCGTGAACCGCAGGTCGAGCGGAATGGTGACTTCCCTGCCCTCATCGTACCAGTTGGGCACGGTGATGCTCTTCATGCCCTTTTGGGCCAGATAGAGGTTGGCCGAGAGCAGCTCGCCGTACAGGCGGAGCTTTTCGCTCTTGCCGCTGGCGGCCAGCTCTTCCTGCCGGGCGGCCTGCTTGCGGACAGCGCGTTCGTACATGTTGTGGACCGCCTTGTGGAGTTCCTTGCTCTTGGTGCGCAGGCGCTCGGCACGGTCCTTTTCGGCATAGTAGCCCTCCAGCATCGCGTTGAAGGACGCCCACTCCCTGACCGCATAGGCCTCGCCGTACTGCCGGGGCCGGAAGAAGGTGAACTCCACCGGTTTGCCGTCCGGAGCCGTCACACTGCACGGACAGCCGCCGTTGGCGTGGATCTCCTTCAGCTCGTCGATGGCTGCCATCAGGGCCCGCTTCTGCTCCCCGGTCAGCTCATTGGCCAGCAGGTGTTCGCCGTCGAATGCGCGCCAGGCGGCTTCGCGGCAGACCACCGGGCCGACTCCGGCCACCGTCTTGTTCAGGGCATCCGCCACGGGCAGGTCCCGCTCGCAGGCCGCTGCCACGATGGAAGCCGAACTCACGGTCAGAAAATCCGGGCGGGCCGGTTTGGGCGGCACGGTGTAGGGCAGGCCGGGCAGCAGCTGCCGGATGTCGCTGTCCTCAAAATCGACCCGCTTGAGGGCGTCGATGATCCTGCCGTTCTGCACCAGCACCAGATTGGAGTAGCGCCCCATCAGCTCCGCGCAGAGGACGTTCCGGACCAGGTCGCCCATCTCGTTGGTGCACTGGAACTCGAAGTAGACGATGCGGTCGCCCGGCTCCATCCGGACATCCAGCAGCTTGCCCCCGGTGAGATGCTTGCGCATCAGCATGCAGAAGGACGGCGGGGTCTCCGGGTTCTCGAAGCTCTCCTCGGTCAGGCAGACCCGCGCGGAACCGCTGCGGGCCGACAGCAGCAGGCTGTACGTCTCGGTGCGGGTGCGCAGGGTCAGCACCAGTTCATCGCGGGTCGGCTCAAACAGTTTTGCGATCTTCGCATCGGTCAGGGTCGTTTTCAGTTCTGCCGCCGTCAATGCCAGCGTTGCAGCATCCAAAGCCATATTCTTTCCTCACTCTCCTTCTTTATATATAAGTATAGGGGTCTCGGTTCGCGGTGCTCACCAGCACTTCCAGTTCCGGGTACGCCGCCCGCAGCCTTTCGGCCACGGCTTCCGTTACCGGGAACTCGGTGGCGTAGTGCCCCGCCGCGATGAGCGACAGGCCCAGCCGGGCCGCGTCGCAGGCGTGGTGGTGGTTGGCCTCGCCGGTCAGCAGGCAGTCCGCCCCCACGGCAATGGCCTCTTCGAACAGGCTCCCGCCTGCCCCGCTGATGACGGCCAGCCGCCGCACGGGCCTCCCGCTGTCGGTGTATTTCACCTGCACTGCAGGGCCAGTTTCGGGCAGGTTGCACCGCTTGCCCAGCGCGTCCTGCGCCTTTTTCGCCAGTTCCGGCACCGGGATGGGGTCCACTTCGCCCACACGGCCGCAGCCGCCCGCGAAAGGCTCCCAATTCCGCATCCCGAAAATGCCCGCCAGCACCTCGTTGACACCGCCCTCGGCGGCGTCCAGATTGGTGTGCATACAGATGGCCGAGATGCCGTTCTGTACCAGCTGGAAGGGGACGTCCCTCGGTTCCAGCCGCTTGAGCGGGCTGAAGATGACCGGATGGTGGGCCACGATGAGCCCGCAGCCCTTGGCGGCGGCTTCCTCCACCACGTCCGGGGTGATGTCCAGCGTGACCAGCACCCGGTCCACCGGTCTGCCGCAGTCCACCAGAAGGCCGGGGTTGTCCCAGCTTTCGGCCAGTTCCAGCGGCGCGATGCGCTGCATCGCTTCATAAAGTTCGTTGACTGTTCTCATAGTTTCACCCGCTTTCCCCTCTCCGTCATCGCTGCGCGATGCCGCTCTCCCCCGAAGTGGGAGGGTTTGGCAGTCCACATAGCGCATCTCTTTATGCCAAGGGCTCTCCCTTCGAGAGAGCTGGACGCGAAGCAGCCTGAGAGGGTGAGGATTCTAACAATGTGTCGATCTCTTCGGCCAGTGCGGTCCCATCCGGCACACCCAGCCGGAACCGGGGGAGCTTGGCTTTCTGCCAGGCCGCATAGCCCGCGCCCTCCGGCCACTCGTCGGTCCTGCCGAACAGGCATTCGGTGAAGGAGGCTTCCTTCCGCTCGCCGGTGTACTCTGCGGCCATCACCGCATACCAGCGGCCCGCCGCCTGCACAGGGCGGTCGGCCGCAAGGGCAAAGCCGTGTGCCCACAGCCAGCGCCGAAGTTCGCTGTGGCGGGTGGCAGGCACCAGGACCAGCCGCGGCCCGCCGGGCTGCATCACCCACGGTGCCTGTTCGATGATCTCCCACGTCGTCTGTGCGGAGACACCCGCCAGCACGACGGTTCCCACTTCCCCCGCCGACAACACAGAAAGACCGTCGCCGAGCCGAAGCTCAGCGCGGTCTTCGCAGCCTGCATGTTCCAGCGTCTGTTTTGCTTTGGCCAGCGGGCCGGGGCGCAGGTCGGCGCCGATGACCTTCGGGTAATTTCCCGAAGCCGCCAGCACCGCCGTCAGCTTGCCGTGGTCGCAGCCGATGTCGGCCACGGGCCTGCCCGGCAGCACCAGTTCTGCCGCCGCCGTCAGACGCGCATCCAGTGTGGGCAGCATCAGTCCTTCTTTGCAGCCAGGTGCTCGTTCAGCTTCCCGATGAGCTCATCGCAGTCCACGCCGTGCACCTCGCAGGCCTCCTCGATGGTCTCGCCGCGGGAAGCCGGGCAGCCCAGGCAGTGCATCCCGATCTCCATGAAGTAGGGTGCGGTGGTCTGGTCCATATCCAGAATATCACCGATGATGGTCTCGCGGGTGACCTGCTTCACGGCAGCTTTCTTTTCGTCCTTGTCCTTCTTGAGCATATCAAAAATATCAAACATGATGGTGTTTCCTTTCTGTTTCGGTCATTTCGCCAGCCAGACGGCCGACCATATATACTATACCCTATTACTAGGTTTATTTTCAAGTATTCTTGTAAATTTTAACGTTTTGGCTCTGTACGACCGCTCCCCAGAAACCGTGAAGCAGCATGTAGTACAACCTCTCAGTCTCGCCTTTGGCGCAAAAAGCCCCCTCTGCCTTGCGGCAGAGGGGGCCACGCGATTCAAACTTGTAAAATCAGCGCTTAGTTCTGCTTCATGCGAGCGAAGCAGTCAGAGCAGTAGACCGGACGGTCCTCACGGGGCTGGAAGGGAACCTTGCAAGCCTTGCCGCAAGCTGCGCAGACAGCATCGAACATCTGACGGTCGCCGCCGTTGTTGCCGCCGCGGACGCCGTTCTTGCGGGCGTCACGGCAGGGCTTGCAGCGCTGGGGCTGGTTCTCAAAGCCGCGAGATGCGTAGAACTCCTGCTCACCAGCAGTCCAAACAAACTCCTTGCCGCAGTCTTTGCAAACTAAAGTCTTGTCTTCGAACATAGTAGTATCTCCTCTTTGTTTAGTTCTTGCCCACGGAAGGATTGTAACCATACCTTTGGTTTTTAGGGACCATCGCGCTGATCGTAAGCTACCAGGGGCTTGAATGATAAAACATCCTCTAGCTGAGGACTCCACTATTGTACCGTTCTTTTTTGGATTTGTCAACCAAAAAACAACCCTTCGCCTTCCTTTTTGTGGATTCCGCCCAATAAGACAGACTTTGCATCGTTCAAAACAGCAAAAGAGCCGCGCTCCCCTGCGGAAACGCGGCTCTTGCAATGCGGCTTTGGAGGTTCGATTACTTCTCGATGACTTCCTTGGTGTCGCGGGCGATCATCAGCTCCTCGTCGGTAGCGATGACCAGCGTGCGGACCTTGGCGCCCCAGGCAGTGATCTCGCACACATCGCCGACGGGGTGCTTGTTCTTCTCGGTGTCGATGCGGATGCCCAGCCAGTCCATGTGGTGGCAGATCTTTGCACGGGCAATGTCATCGTGCTCGCCGATGCCGCCGGTAAAGACGATGGCGTCCACACCGCCCATGGCTGCAATGTAGCTGCCGATGGTCTTCTTGATCTGGTAGTTCAGCATATCGGAAGCCAGCTGTGCGCGCTTGTTGCCGGCAGCAGCTGCCTCTTCAACGTCACGCTTGTCGCTGGAAACACCGGAAATGCCCAGCAGGCCGGACTTCTTGTTCAGGATCTCGTCCAGCTGATGGCCGGTGATGTTCAGGGTGTACTTCAGGTAGTTGACCACAGAGGGGTCCAGGTCACCGCAGCGGGTGCCCATCATCAGGCCGGCCAGCGGGGTCATGCCCATGGAGGTATCGACGACCTTGCCCTGGTCCACAGCGGCGATGGAGGAACCATTGCCCAGGTGGCAGGTGATGAGCTTCAGGCGCTCAATGGGCTCTTCCAGGTACTCTGCAGCCTTGTGTGCAACGTACTTGTGGCTGGTGCCGTGGAAGCCGTAGCGGCGGACGCCGTACTTCTCGTAGTACTCATAGGGGATGGCGTACATATAAGCCTTCGGGGGCATGGTGCTGTGGAACGCAGTGTCGAAGACGGCGACCATCGGGATGTTGCCGAACACCTTGCGGGCAGCCTCGATGCCCAGGATGCCTGCGGGGTTGTGCAGGGGAGCCAGGGGGCTCAGCTCGCGCAGGGTGTCGATGACCTCATCGGTGATCAGGCAGCTGCTCTTGAACTTCTCGCCGCCATGCACCACGCGGTGGCCGATGGCATCGATCTCGCTGACATCGTTGATGCACTTGCCCTCGCCGGTGGTCATCTTCTTGACGACCTCAGCAAACGCCTCGGTGTGGGTGGGGAAGATCGCCGGGGTGGTGGCCTTGTGGCCGTTTGCCTCGTGGGTGATCATGCTGCTCTCCATGCCGATGCGCTCGCACAGGCCCTTGCACAGCACCTTCTCGCCGTCCATATCGATCAGCTGATATTTCAGGGAAGAAGAACCGCAGTTAATAACCAGAACTTTCATCTTCTTGTGCCTCCATATTGTTTTTCCACCCGCCGAAACGGGCAGAATTTTACAGATTCCTAAAAATATTATATAATAGGTCTGCCCCCTTTTCAAGCCGTAAACGAGGCAAAGGGTTCTACAAAGTATCCCATCTTTTTTGTACATCCTGCCCAGAATCCGCAGGTTATTGCCATTTTTTGTTGTTAGTCTGACATATATTTCACAATGTGTCTGTCGATGCGTTTTGATTTGAATCGAACCTCTCAGTCCGCGCTCTGATCAGGGGAGCCCGACCGAGGAATTGAGGTGAACTTCTATGAAACTGGCCGGTATCATTGCCGAATACGATCCCTTCCACAACGGCCACGCCTGGCAGCTGGCGCAGGCCAGAGCACTGGGGGCCGAACGGGTCGCCGTGGCCATGAGCTGCGGGCTGACCCAGCGTGGCGCTCTGCCCCTGCTGCCGGAGGCCGTCCGCGTCCGCGCAGCGCTTACCTGCGGGGCCGACTTTGTCTTCGCCCTGCCCGCCCCCTGCGCCGGGGCCGGGGCCGAAGCCTTTGCCCGCGCGGGGGTACGGCTCCTTTCTGCCGCCGGGTGCGATGCGCTGGTCTTCGGGGCCGAGACGCCGGACGCCGCCCTCCTGATGCAGGCAGCCCGCGTCCTGCTGTGCGCGGACTACCGCGCCGCCCTCAAGGCCCAGCTGGCCGATGGAGCCAGAAACTTTGCTGCCGCGCGGCAGGCTGCGGTGGAAGCGCTCTGCCCCGGCACTCCGCTGGCCGCCCTGCTGGACAAGCCCAACAACAACCTGGCCGTGGAATACTGCAAGGCCATCCTTGAACTGGCCCCCGCCATGACGCCGGTCCCGCTGCCCCGCCAGGGCGCAGACCACGGGCAGGAACTGGCCCCGGACGCCGTCCGGTTTGCCAGCGCCAGCGCCCTGCGGAAGCTCTGGCAGACCGGCGGAGCGGATGCCGTGGCCCCTTATGTTCCCGAAGCCGTCCTTCCCTTCTACCGGGAAGCCTTCGCCGCCGGGCAGTACACCGATTTTGACGCGGCGGGCCGCTGCGAGCTGGCCCTGCTCCGCTCCCGCTGCGTGGGGCAGACGCCGTTTGCTGCCGTGCGGGGTGTTTCAGAGGGTCTGGAACACCGGCTGGAGCGGGCTGTGCGGGCCAGCACCACCCACGAAGAGCTGCTGGACACCCTGACCACCGTGCGCTATCCCCGCGCCCGGATGCGCCGCCTTGCCATGGACGCCGCGCTGGGCTATGACGACGCCCTGCCCGCCCTGCCGCCTTATCTCCACCTGCTGGGGGCCAACCGGGAAGCGCTTTCTTTATTAAAGGAAGCGCACCTTCCCGTCTCGCATGCGCTGATGCGCCTGAAAGACGAAAACGACGCCTGCGCCCGGATGGTCTCCGCCCAGCTCACGGCCAGCGATTTTTCCGCGCTCTGCCGGAAAACACCGGAGCCTATGGGCAGCGCACTTCGTCAAAAAATTATCTTTTTGACGAAGTGACAAAATTTTTCGCAAAAAAATTGGCAGATACGCTCTTGCATCACGAGGGGCATCCGGTGTAGAATAATAGAGAACATTGGATACAACGAAGCGTCCCCAGAATGGGCGCAAGAGGAGGAACTGCATGGCACTTCATGTTCTGGACGAAGCCAACCGCTGCCTCGGCTGCAAAAAGCCGATGTGTCAGCAGGGCTGCCCCATCCACACCAACATCCCGGAGGTCATCCGTCTGCTCAAGGCAAACGAGCTGGATGCCGCAGGCCGGATGCTGTTCGAAAACAACCCCCTGACCACGGTCTGCTCTCTGGTCTGCAACCACGAGAACCAGTGCGAGGGCCACTGCATCCGCAACCGGATGCCCAGCCACGACCCGGTCCACTTCTCCATCATCGAGGACTACATCTCCACCACCTATGCCAACAAGATGGTGGCCGGCCCCTCCCCCAAAAACGGCATGAAAGCCGCTGTGGTCGGCGCTGGCCCTGCCGGCCTGACCATCGCGGTGCTGCTGGCACGCTGGGGCTACGACATCACCATCTTTGACGCCCGCGACAAGATCGGCGGCGTCATGCGGTACGGCATCCCCAACTACCGTCTGCCCGACAGTGTGCTGGACGACTTCCAGTATCACCATCTGGACCTGAAGGGGATCCGCTTCCGCCCCAACACCACCATCGGCAAGACCATCACCATCGACGACCTCTTCCGCGACGGTTACAGGAGCGTCTTCATCGGTGCCGGTCTGTGGAAGGCCAACGCCATGCACATCAAGGGCGAGACCCTGGGCAACGTGGCGTTTGGCATCGACTACCTGGCCAACTCCAAGGCGTTCCACCTGGGCAGCGACATCGCCGTCATCGGTGTGGGCAACTCCGCCATGGACTGCGCCCGCACCGCCATCCGGAACGGTGCCCGCCATGTGACCTGCTACGCCCGCCGCGATGAAAGCTGCATCAGCGCCTCCGAGTACGAGGTGCGCTACGCCAAGCTCGAAGGCGTGGGCTTCCGCTTCTGCAAGGCTCCCGTCGAGATCCGCGAGAACGGCCTCATCTGCCGCGACACCGTCAAGGGCGAGGACGGCAAGTTCACCCAGGTGGAGGGCAGCGAGACCTTCTACCCCCACACCGGCGTCATCGTCTCGGTGAGCCAGGGTTCCGAGAGCAACCTCGTCAAGACCACCACCGGCATCGAGACCAACCAGCGCGGCCTGCTCACCGTCAGTGAGGACGGCAGCACCACCCGCCCCGGCGTCTTTGCAGGCGGCGATGCGGTCATGGGTGCCCGCACCGTCGTCGAGGCTGTGGCCATCGCCAAGCAGGTGGCGCAGTCCATGGACGAGTATATGAAGAGTCTGCCCGCTGATACCACCCCCGATCCCTATGCCGGTATCCCCACCTTCGAGACTCCCACCTCGGATGTGCTCGGCAAACAGAACATCGAATGAACCCAGCCAGCCCGGCCCCGCCGCCGGGCTGGCTTTTTATGTCGGATCTGTAAATATTCGGAGCCTTTTACATTCTTAGCCAATTCTTAGTTGCCCTGCATCGTCATTTCTTGTATACTAGAGATAAATCACAGTGTGATTATTCCAAAGAGGATACCTGTTTTTGTCATTCCGACGCAAAACAGGTCCAGAAAGGTCGGTGGACACTATACGCAAAGGTTCGCTTCCCAAACTGCGGGAAAAACTGCTCGAAGCACTGCAGGCCGTGCTGCCCATCGTGGCGATCGTGCTGGTGCTCTGCTTTTCCATCGCGCCGGTCTCCCCCAGCATCCTGCTCTGCTTTCTGCTGGGTGCGGCCATGATCATCGTGGGCATCATGTTCTTTACCCTGGGTGCCGAGATGAGCATGAGCCCCATGGGCGAGCGGGTGGGCGCGGTGCTGACCCGGAGCCGCAGCGTCCCCCTCATCATCGGGGTAGGTTTTGCGCTGGGCTTCCTCATCACCATCTCCGAGCCGGACTTGCAGGTCCTGGCCAACCAGGTCCCCTCCATCCCCAACATGACGCTCATCCTCTCGGTCGCGGCGGGCGTGGGCTTCTTCCTCGTCGTGGCCTTCCTGCGCATGCTGCTTGGCATCGCGCTGCCCAAGCTCCTCGTCGTGTTCTATGGGCTGATCTTCGTGCTGGCGGCCTTCGTGCCCAAAGAGTTCCTGGCCGTCGCCTTTGACTCCGGCGGCGTGACCACCGGCCCCATCACGGTGCCCTTCATCATGGCGCTGGGTGTCGGTGTGGCCGCCATCCGAAGCGACCGCCACGCGGCGGACGACAGCTTCGGCCTCGTGGCCCTCTGTTCGGTCGGCCCCATCCTGGCCGTTCTGCTGCTGGGCATCCTGTTCCGGGCCAGCGACAGCGCCTACGTCCCGCCCATCCTGCCCGATGTGGGCGACTCGGTGGAGCTGTGGCAGCTGTTCCATGTCAGCCTGCCCACTTACTTCAAAGAGATCGCCACCTCGCTGCTGCCCATCGTGCTGATGTTCGGTGTCTTCCAGCTGGTGGCCCTCAAACTCGACCGCCGGACGCTGGGCCGCATCGGCGTGGGCCTGGCCTATACGTA
Organism: Faecalibacterium prausnitzii; assembly: GCF_019967995.1. Classification (NCBI taxonomy): domain Bacteria; kingdom Bacillati; phylum Bacillota; class Clostridia; order Eubacteriales; family Oscillospiraceae; genus Faecalibacterium; species Faecalibacterium prausnitzii. The sequence goes on along the minus strand of NZ_CP065377.1, from coordinate 338,084 downwards.
CATCGGTCTTGTGTTTTTCCTTACCGGAGCAAACGTCGGCTTTATGCCAGCGGGTAATTATCTGGGCCAGGTGCTGGCCGGGCAGACCTTCCGCTGGCTCCTCGTCCCCATCGGGATGCTCATCGGCTACTTCATCGTCAAGGCCGAGCCGGCGGTCTACGTCCTGAACAAGCAGGTCGAGGAAGTCACCGACGGTGCCATCTCCGCCGGGACGATGGGCGCGGCCCTCTCGGCCGGTGTCTCCCTCTCGGTCGGCCTCGCCATGGTGCGGGTGCTCACCGGGATTTCCATCCTGTGGTTCCTCATCCCCGGCTATGCGTTCGCCATCGGCATCTCGTTCGTGGTGCCCAAGCTCTACACCGCCATCGCGTTCGACGCGGGCGGCGTTGCCTCCGGCCCCATGACGGCCACCTTCCTGCTGCCGCTGGCGCAGGGTGCCTGCGCGGCGGTGGGCGGCAACATCGTCACCGATGCGTTCGGCGTGGTGGCCATGGTCGCCATGACGCCCCTCATCACCGTGCAGCTCATGGGCCTGATGGCGCAGCTCAAGCAGCGCCGCGCCCGCAGCGCACAGCCGGTGCACACCACCCCCGCGCTGGCTTTTGCCGACCTGCCGGATGACGCCATCATCGAGCTGTAAGGAGGTCTTTGCGTGAATTCACTTTACTGGCTGGTCACCATCACCGACCGCCGCTCCACCGACGCCTTTCTGGCTCTGTATGCCGAGTTCGGCGTCACGGTCAGCCTGCGCACCGTCGGCTCCGGCACCGCCGTGCAGGAGACGCTTTCCACCCTCGGCCTGGAAAAGACCGAGAAAGCCGTCCTCTTTGCCATGATCACTGCCGACACCTGGCCCAGGCTCCAGAAGGGCCTGCGCCGCAAGCTGCAGATCGATGTGCCCGGCACCGGCATCGCCTTCATCGTGCCGGTCAGCAGCATCGGCGGCAAGCGCGCCCTGCAATTCCTGACCGAACACCAGACCTTCACCGCAGAGGAGGAGAGCACCTTGAAAGATACCCGCTATGAGCTGCTGCTCGTCATCGCCAACCAGGGCCACACCGGTTCCATCATGGATGCGGCCCGCGCCGAGGGAGCCGGCGGCGGCACCGTCATCCACGCCAAGGGCACCGGCATGGAGGGGGCCGCCCACTTCATGGGGGTGGAGCTGGTCAACGAAAAGGAGCTGGTCCTCATCGTCTCCCACACCGCCCAGAAAAACCAGATCATGAACGCTATCATGCGCAAGGCCGACCCCAAAGCCGGGGCCATCGTCTTCTCCCTGCCCGTCACCGATACGGCGGGCCTGCGGCTTCTGGAGGAAGAATCATGATCATAACAAGAAAAACGGCACCCGGTGGGTGCCGTTCTTCTTGTTATTGCATCTTATTGCATCGCAGACGTGGATTTTTTCATATTTATCCTGTATCATAGGAGAAAGGAGGGATCTTCTATGAACCACACGCATCGCCGCCAGCTCTTCTGGAACAGCCTTGTCATCGTCCTTGGCAACGCGCTCTACGCGCTGACGGTCGCCTTATTTCTGGAGCCTGCCGGGCTCGTGACCGGCGGTGCCACCGGCATCGCGCTGGCCTTCGGGCGGCTCACGGGCCTGTCCGTCTCCGGCTTTCTGCTGGTGTTCAACCTGGCCATGCTGGTCTGGGGCTGGGCCGTTCTGGGCCGCGCCTTTGCGCTGAACACGCTGGCCAGCAGCATCCTCAGCCCCGTTTTTCTGGCGCTGTGGGAACGGCTTCTGGCCGACCGCGTCCTCACCGAGGACATCTTCCTATGCACGGTCTTCGCGGGGCTGGGCATCGGCGTGGCACTGGGGCTGGTCATTCGGGCCGGTGCTTCCACCGGCGGCATGGACATCCCGCCGCTGGTGCTCCAGAAATGGTTCCGCCTGCCGGTGTCTCTCACGATGATGGTCTTCGACATCGCCATCCTGCTGGTGCAGGCGCTCTTCAGCCCGCCGGAACAGGTGCTCTACGGCATCGTGATGGTCATCCTGCACACCATCGTCATGGACAAGATGCTCCTTCTGGGCGACAGCCGCACCCAGGTCAAGATCGTCAGCGCCCGGTCGGACGAGATCCTGGATGCCATTCTGGAACAGATCGACCGGGGCGTGACCATTCTGCACGGCGAAGGCGGCTACACCCACGAGCCTACTGAGGTGCTGCTCAGCGTCGTATCCAACCGGGAGCTGCCCAAGCTCGAAAAGCTCGTTCATTCCATCGACCCGGAATGCTTTCTCATCGTCAGCCGCGTCACCGAAGTCAGCGGGCGCGGTTTCTCGCTGGAAAAGCAGTATCAATAAAATCAAACGGAGGTACCCACTATGAATCAGTTCACCCATCCCGTCGGACGGCGCAGCGCCACCCTGACCGGCTATGTCCAGCAGACCAGCAGCGCCCTGCCCAATCTGAATGTCTGTCCCGCCGTCCTCATCTGCCCCGGCGGCGGCTATGCCTACTGCACCGACCGCGAGGCCGAGCCAGTGGCGCTGGCCTTTCTGAATGCCGGTTACAACGCTTTCGTGCTGCGGTATACCGTCAGCACCAGCTGCCCCGGTGCCGAGGTGTTCGACAATGCGCTGGCCGAGGCGGAGGAGTCGCTCATCTACCTGCATGACCACGCGGAAGAACTCCACATCGACCCGGACAAGATCGCCGTGCTGGGCTTTTCCGCCGGTGCCCACCTGACCGGTGCATTGGGCACCATGGGCCGCATCCGCCCCGCCGCCCTGCTGCTGGGCTACGGCGTCTACGCCGCGGACGGTGTCGCCATGGGCGTCCAGATGCCCAATGTGCTGAACCACATCGACGCCCAGACGCCGCCTTCCTTCCTGTTCGCGACCCAGGGCGACCGGCTCGTGCCCGCCTCGAATTCGCTGGACTTTGCCTCCCGCCTGGCGGCGCTGCACACCCCCTATGAGATCCACATCTTCTCCTACGGCGACCACGGTGCTTCGCTGGGCACCCTCAACGTCACCGCGCCCCGCAGCTATGAGAACCCGGATCTCGCCCACTGGTTCCCGATGGCCCTGCGCTTTCTGGAACACATCTTCCGGCATGACGAGCTTGTGCCCCAGCCCGCAGAGGCCACGGAGTATGGCCCGGACATGCGGATCGGCAAGCTGCTGGATGACCCCGCCAGCGCCCCGCTGCTGGCAGAGCATCTGCCGGAGCTGGTCGAACTTGTCCAGAACTATCCCGACTGCCGCGCCCTGACGCTGAAGAAGTTCCAGCTCTTCACCCAGACCCTCCCGCAGGAGCGCTTTGACGCCTGTGTCAAGGCACTGACTGCACTCAACTAAGCAAAAACGAGGCTGCCCGTATCCCGCGGACAGCCTCGTTTTTTGTTTCTTTTTTACAGCAGCGGTGCCAGCACTTTGAGCAGCATGCCCAGCGCACGGAACAGCCACCGCCCCTGCCAGATGCTTCTGGGGTCGTTTTCCACAGTGCGGCACTGTTCCAGCGTCGCCTGAAAATCCGCCTCGATGTCCCGGATGCAGGGGGCATCCGTCAGCCAGACCGCATCTTCAAAGTGGTGGTACAGGCTGCGGTAATCGAGGTTGATGGTGCCCACCACGGCCTCCCGGTCGTCCACGACAAAGACCTTTGCATGAACAAAGCCCGGCGTCCACTCGCTGATCTTCACCCCCGAATCCAGCAGGGACGAATAATGGGTCTTGGCCAGCGAGTTCGCAAACTTTTTGTCCGCGATGCCCGGCAGGATGAGGTGGACGTCCACACCGCGCTCGGCGGCAAACTTCAGGGCCGTTTCCAGCTCGCCGTCTAAAATCAGATAGGGCGTCATGATGTGGATGTACCGCCGCGCCCGGTTGAGCAGGTCGATGTAGACCATCTCGCCCACCCGCTCACCATCCAGCGGGCAGTCCCCATAGGGAGCCGCCGTGCCTCCGGCATTTTCCGGCACCGGGATGGGCTCGGCCAGAAAGGCGTCGAACTCCGGCTCCTTCAGGATGCACCACATCTGCAAAAACAGCGCGGTCAGCGAGCGGACCGCCTCGCCCTCCAGCATGATAGCGGCATCCTTCCAGCGGCCATACTTTTCCACCTGGTTGATGTACTCATCGGCCAGGTTCACGCCGCCGGTAAAGCCCACCCGCCCGTCGATGACCAGGATCTTCCGGTGGTCGCGGTAATTGTAGTGGGTAGAGACGAACGGCTGCACCGGGCTGAACACCTTGCACTGGATGCCAAGCGCTTCCAGCCGCCGGGGGTAATCGCGCGGCAGGGTCGAAAACTCGCAGGTGCCGTCGTACATTACCCGGACGTCCACCCCCGCTGCGGCCTTGCGGGCCAGCACTTCCAGCACCCGGCCCCAGAACAGCCCCTCGTCGATGATGAAGTATTCGACGAAGATGTACTTTTCTGCCGTTTCCAACTGGCGCAGCAATTCCTCGAACTTGGCCTCGCCGCTGGGGAAATAGGTCATGGCGGTGTTCTCATACACCGGGAAGCCGCCGCCCCTCCCATACAGATAGGTCGCCAGCGACGCCGCGCCGGGTTCGGACGCTTCCAGCTTCTGGACGACCGATCGGTTTTGCGGCAGCTGGGTGCGCAGCACATCTTCCAGTTCCAGCAGCCGTTTGCGCAGGATGTTGTGGCCGAAGTTGCTCTTCACATAGAAGAACAGCGGCACACCCACCACCGGAAAGAGCGCAATGACCACCATCCAGGTGATCTTTGCACTGTTGTCCATCTTGCTGTTCAGCAGATAGAGGACCATGACCGCCGTGACGGCCACGCTGCCGCCGAAGTAGTGGGGCCACAGATTGCCGAACCAGCGGAAGATGCTGACCAGCAGCCCCACCTGAAGCAGCAGGAGCAGCAGCACCAGCCCGAACCGGCTGAAGATGGCGTGAATGACCCCCTTCTGGCCCTTTTTCAGCAGCCGGAGGCCGCCGTCCTCAAACTTCTGGGCGTAGTTTTTGACATTTTGTTTCAATTCGTCCTTCTGCATGGCAGCTCACCTCCTGCGCAGGGTCACAGCGAACATTCCCTGCGCGGCATGGCAGGCCTCCACCAGCGCCTTGGGCTGGCAGCAGAGACCGTGATCGTGCCATGGGTCATTGAACCAGTAATGCTCGGCATCGTAGCCCACCAGCAGCAGGCAGTGCTCGTTGCACTTCCAGGCAAAGTCGGTGCCGTCGGCCAGCAGCCAGTGGTCCCGCTGTTCGGGCACGGGCTGAAAGTCCAGGGTCGCCCAGAACACCACCGGCATCCCGGCGTCGATGTACCGGCAGAGTTCCGCCGCCGTCTTGCCGCTCTCGTCCACCACCTCGAACTGCCCGGCCGCGCCCTCGTGTTCCAGCGCACTGTTCAGCGCCCGGACGATGCAGGGCGCATAGCAGCCGTAGCCGGTGTGGTCGTGCGGGTCACCGGGGTAGACCTGCCACGGGTCCGGGCCGTAGAGTTTCCCATCCTGCTCCCAGTAGGGAGCATGGGGCAGGTCCCGCTCGATGAAGGTGTCCGGGTCGATCCGGATGCCCATCGCCTGCAGCAGCATCACCGCGCTGATGCTCTCGCAGCCGTTCACCCAGCGGTCTGTCTGGTCAATGTAGGGAGCCAAAACAATTTTTTCCATCAAATTTCCTCCAAGAGCATGGTTTGCTCTGTCAAAAACCGCGTTTTTGTGTTATGATAGGCAGTAAGATACCGTGTTTCTATTATAACTTATTTTGACCGGTTTTTCTACCGAAATCGGCAGGCGGGAGGATTTTGGAGCATGAACAATCTCATCATCGGCATCGCGGGTGGTTCGGGCAGCGGCAAGACCACACTGGCCATCCGGCTCAAGGAACGGTTCGGGGAGGACGAGGTGCGTCTAATCTCCCACGACAGCTACTACAAGCGCCACGACGAGCTTCCTTTTGCGGAGCGCTGCAAGCTGAACTATGACCATCCGGACGCGTTTGACAACGACCTGCTCATCGAGCACCTGCAGGAGCTGAAGGCAGGCCGCGCCATCGACTGCCCGGTCTACGATTACGCCGACCTCAACCGCAGCAGCGAGGTGCAGCACATCGAGCCGGCCCCCGTCCTCATCGTGGAGGGCATCCTGCCCCTGGCCGAGCCGGAGCTTTGCAAGCTGTTCGACTACAAGATCTATGTGGACACCGACGCCGATGAGCGCATCCTCCGCCGCATCCTGCGGGACGTCAAGGAGCGCGGCCGCTCGCTGGACAGCGTCATCACCCAGTACCGCACCACGGTCAAGCCCATGCACGAAGCCTTTGTGGAGCCCAGCAAGCGCAACGCCGACATCATCATCCCCAACGGCGGCGAGAACGGCCCCGCCATCGAGATGCTGGCCCACCACATCCGCAGCCTGATCCAAAAGGCCAACATGCAGTAACATTTTCCGATACCACACAGCCGCCCCGCCGCGTTGTTCTCTCAACGCGGCGGGACGGCTGTTGTTATGGTCTTTGCTTGTATTTCAGGGGCGTCTGCACCTCAGCGCGGATGCGGGTCAGATAATTCCGCGTCTCTCCGGTGCTGCGAAGGATGGCGTCGAGCTGGGCCTTCTGTTCCCCGGTCATGCCCTCATCCTCGGCCAGAAGTTCGGCATTGCCCTGAATGACCGTCAACGGCGTCTTCAGCTTGTGAGACAGCTGGATGATGCTCTCCCGCTGCCGGTGCTCCATTTCCCACTGGGCCTGCAGGCTGTCGGTCAGTTCCTCGCCCATCAGCTGCAACGCACGCAGAGCCTCATCGTACTCCCGCACCTTTGCCCCGGTAAAGTCGATGTCCTCGATGCCCTTTTTTTCGGCCACCTGCCGGGACGCCTCCGTCAGCCGAGCCGTCTCCCGCCTCAGAAACGCACCGGAACGGTGGGTGCTCCACGCGACCACCCCCACCAGCAGGAAAATGCCCAAGATCAAGTGCATCGTCTGCACATCCGGCAGAGTATCGCGCAGAGTTGGGTCTGCATAGGGCACTGCGTAGTCAAATTGCAGCAGACAAACCGTCCCGTCCTGCAATCTCACGCGCAGATAATACTGTTCGTATCCAATCTCCCAGCGAAGATCCCCCGTCCACTCCCGCATTGCCTTTTGCAGATGGGAACTGTCCATGTTGGTGGCAAGCACCGTATTCCCCTCTGCATCAATCAGCACATACCGGCACAGCGGGTCCAGCTCAGCCGGGTCAAATGTTTTCGCCGTCCGGTACGGCAGGATGTTCTGTACTGCCTCGTTCGAGACCCGCGCCGCCCGGTTGGCCGGAAGAAGCCATCCGCTGTCGATGCACAAAAAAAACAGCAGGAGCCAAAGCACCGCTGCCACAATGCAGCTCACCGCTGTCTGCACAAGATACCCCAGCAGCACGGCCCGCAGCGAGATCAGTTTTCGCTTTTCCATTGATAGCCCACTCCCCACACCGTCTTCAAAAGCGTCTCCGGTGCCCCTGCGGCCCGCAGCTTGACCCGGATGTTTTTGATATGCTGGGTGATAGCGGTGTCGTCCGCTGTTCCATCCACGCCAAACACGGCTTCGTAGATCTGTTCCTTGGTGAAGGTCTGCCCGGCATGAAGCGCCAGATACTCACAGATAGCGTACTCCGAGCGGGTCAGCGGCAGTTCTTTTTCTGCGTAGGACGCCGATTTGCCCGTCATATCAAAGCTCACCCCGCTACGCACCATCCGGTACACCGGAACACGATTCTGCCGCCGCAGATGGGCCGCGACCCGCGCCCGCAGTTCACCCACCCGGAAGGGCTTGGTCAGGTAGTCATCTCCTCCAATGCCCAGCCCCTCCAGCACGGATGCCTCATCGGTCCGGGCCGTCAGGAACAAAATGGGTGCATCCGTCTGCTCCCGGATCCGGCGGCAGACAGCAAAGCCGCTTTCGTTTGGCATCATCACATCCAGCAGGATGCAATCTGCCCAGCGGCACAGGGCATCCGTGATCTCTTTGCCGGAGCAGCGCGTCTCCACCCGGTGGCCGTCCCGCTCCAAGGCAGTCCTCAGCAAGGCGCACAGATCCGGGTTGTCATCCACCGCCAGAATATTTGCCACACGATCACCTCATCACATTGTAAAGCAGGCAGGACGCCCCATACAAAAGATAGATATGGGCCGGATAGAACCAGTAAAACAGCTGCTTGTGGCCGCTGCCCCGCTGGCCGTTGTACAGCAGCATCAGCACCACAGCGCCTACGCCGAACCACTCGTAATAATCCGTAAACATCTGGGTCCAGACGAAATCTGCCTGAGCGTGAACCATCGCAAAGGGCAGCACCAAATCCCACAGAAGCGCATTCAGCGCCCACACGCCCAGCTGCACCGGACGATGCCCCCGCAGGGCATACAGCAGCACACCACCCAGCAAAAAGCCCCAGCTACCGTCTGTGACAGCCGTCCACATGGGCAGCGGACTCGTCATCAGGAACGCCACCACCGCAGAGGCAATGGGCATATCCTGCACTTGGGGGAAAAGCAGCAGAAAAGCCACGACCATATAGGGCCAGCAAAGCACAGCTGCAATGGCTGCTGCGCCCTTTGCAATTTTCTTTTCGCGCAGCCAGTCGATGCCCTGCCAGACCACGCACAGCAGCACAAGATCCTGAAAGATGGCATTCTGCGGATAAAAGCCGTCTCCACGCCGGAAGGCACCGGCATAGATCATGAAAAATTCCAGTGCCGCCATCGCCGTTCCGATTGCCCAGATGCGGAGAACGTAGCGCTTCCGGTCATGGGTGTGCGCGAAGCCCTCCACCGTGCAGAACAGAAACAGCGGCGCACTGAGCCGCCCCAGCATACTGAACCAGGTGGGCACCCAGCCCGTAAATTCAAAGAAATAATGGATGTGATCCAACACCATCAGCACCAGCGCGACGGTCTTGAGCCGAGTCCCATCCAGCCCTTTTTTCATCAATTGTTCCATACAGACACTCCTCTCTTTGTACTGCATCCAGTGTAGCAGGAATATCTGTAGAAACTATAAGTTTCTGCCTTTTATGATACTATTTTTCGCTCCAAAGTGCAACAAAAAACGCCCTAAGATTTCTCTCAGAGCGTTTCGATCAAGTCGGCGACTACCTATTTTCACAAGCCGTTTCCAGCTAACTATCTTGGGCACGAGTGAGCTTAACTACTGTGTTCGGAATGGGAACAGGTGGGACCTCACCGTCATCGTCACCGACCATATGACTGGTTCAGTATACCATACGGTCTACTGTTTGTCCAGTGTTTTTAGAAGGACGTGCCTTCAAAACTGAATAATCACTGCTAACATTTTTTCGTTGACTCTTTGAGTCTCAAGCGAATTGTGGTCAAGCCCTCGATCTATTAGTACACACTTGCTGAATGGATCACTCCACTTACACATCGTGCCTATCAACCTTGTAGTCTTCAAGGGATCTTACCTGATCAAATCAGTGGGATATCTTATCTTTGGGTCGGCTTCACGCTTAGATGCTTTCAGCGTTTATCCGATCCGTACGTAGTTGCCCAGCTATGCTCCTGGCGGAACAACTGGTGCGCCAGAGGTACGTCCGTCCCGGTCCTCTCGTACTAGGGACAGCTCCCATCAAATATCCTGCGCCCACGACAGATAGGGACCGAACTGTCTCACGACGTTCTGAACCCAGCTCGCGTACCGCTTTAATTGGCGAACAGCCAAACCCTTGGGACCGAATACAGCCCCAGGATGCGATGAGCCGACATCGAGGTGCCAAACCTCCCCGTCGATGTGGACTCTTGGGGGAGATCAGCCTGTTATCCCCAGGGTAACTTTTATCCGTTGAGCGATGGCATTTCCACTCACATACCACCGGATCACTAACTCCAACTTTCGTTACTGCTCGACCCGTCAGTCTCGCAGTTAGGCTCGCTTCTGCGTTTGCACTCTTTTGCTTGATTTCCGTTCAAGCTGAGCGAACCTTTGAACGCCTCCGTTACTCTTTAGGAGGCGACCGCCCCAGTCAAACTGCCCACCTAACAATGTCCCCCGACTCGATTCAGAGCCGCAGGTTAGAATTCCAATATCGCAAGGATGGTATCCCAACGTCCTCTCCATGACCGCCAAAGCGATCACTTCCCAGAGTCCCATCTATCCTGTGCATGCAACATCGAAACCCAATATTAGGCTACAGTAAAGCTCCATGGGGTCTTTCCGTCTTGTCGCGGGTAACCGGCATCTTCACCGGTACTACAATTTCGCCGGGCGGGCTGTTGAGACAGTGCCCAAATCATTACGCCTTTCATGCGGGTCAGAACTTACCTGACAAGGAATTTCGCTACCTTAGGACCGTTATAGTTACGGCCGCCGTTCACTGGGGCTTCGATTCAATGCTTGCACATCTCCTCTTAACCTTCCAGCACCGGGCAGGCGTCAGCTCGTATACGTCATCTTTCGATTTAGCACAAACCTGTGTTTTTGGTAAACAGTTGCTTGGGCCGATTCTCTGCGGCTCCATCTCTGGAGCACCCCTTCTCCCGAAGTTACGGGGTCAATTTGCCGAGTTCCTTAACAACCCTTCTCCCGTTGGCCTTAGAATCTTCTTCCTACCTACCTGTGTCGGTTTGCGGTACGGGCACCTCAGAAATCCACACAGCTTTTCTCGCCATCTTCCATCCCAGACTTCGGTACTATTTTCCCTCGATCTCTACCGGAACCAACACCCGGCTCTGAGACTTCTTATGTGTCCCTGTGCTTAACTCTTTTGGTGGTGACGGAATCTCTACCGTCTGTGCATCGGCTACGCCTTTCGGCCTCACCTTAGCTCCCGACTAACTTGGAGCGGACGAACCTTCCTCCAAAAACCTGAGGCTTTCGGCCATGCAGATTCTCACTGCATTCGCGCTACTCATTCCGGCATTCTCACTTCTATACACTCCACAGCCGCTTGCGCTACTGTTTCGCCGCGTATACAACGCTCCCCTACCCAACGTATTACTACATTGCCTAAGCTTCGGTGCCAGGTTTAGCCCCGTTAAATTCTCCGCGCAAAGACGCTCGACCAGTGAGCTATTACGCACTCTTTGAATGAGTGGCTGCTTCTGAGCCAACATCCTGGTTGTCTGCGTATCTTCACATCGTTTTCCACTTAACCTGACTTTGGGACCTTAGCTGTAGATCTGGGCTGTTTCCCTTTTGACAATGACATTTATCTGACACTGTCTGACTCCCAGGCATCAATATTCTGGCATTCTGAGTTTGATAAGCTTCGCTAACCTCTCGGCCGCTAGGCTATTCAGTGCTTTACCTCCAGATATCTAACCTGAGGCTAGTCCTAAAACTATTTCGGGGAGAACCAGCTATCTCCGGGTTCGATTGGAATTTCTCCGCTACCCACAGTTCATCCGCCGCCTTTTCAACGGAGGTCGGTTCGGTCCTCCATGGAATTTTACTTCCACTTCAACCTGACCATGGGTAGGTCACCCGGTTTCGGGCCCATTGTATGCAACTTAACGCCCTTTTCAAACTCGCTTTCGCTTCGGCTCCAGTCCTGAAGACCTTAACCTTGCTGCATACAATCGCTCGCCGGACCGTTCTACAAAAAGTACCCTATCACACTTTGACGTGCTCTAGGTGCTTGTAGGCACAGGGTTTCAGGTTCTTTTTCACTCCCCTCCCGGGGTGCTTTTCACCTTTCCTTCACAGTACTATACGCTATCGGTCACTGGGTAGTATTTAGGGTTGGAGGGTGGTCCCCCCATCTTCCGACCAGGTTTCACGTGTCTGGCCGTACTCTGGAACTTGCTCAGCTCTCGTCATTTTCACCTACGTGGTTCTCACACTCTCTGACCGGCCTTCCCATGCCGTTCGGTTAACAACTCAAGTCTTAAATGCAGTCCGTACCCCGGAAGTCTTTCGACTCCCGGTTTGCCCTCTTCCGCGTTCGCTCGCCACTACTTACGGAATCTCGTTTGATGTCTCTTCCTCGCCCTACTTAGATGTTTCAGTTCAGGCGGTTCCCTCGATCTACCTATTTTGAAGTTCAGTAGATCGTACCTGAGTATGAACCCAGGTGAGTTTCCTCATTCAGAAATCTCCGGATCAATGCTTATTTGCAGCTCCCCGAAGCTTATCGCAGCTTATCACGTCTTTCATCGGCTCCCAGTGCCAAGGCATTCGCCCTGCGCCCTTGTTCGCTTGACCTTTCAAACGTTCTTTCAAGAACATTTGGTATCCTCTTGATTCTCTCTTGCCAACGAAGATTATGTTACCCTTCCTTTTGAAATTGTAATATTTCTTAAAAAGAACTTACTATAATCTTTGTTTCGCAGTTATTATTCAGTTTTCAAGGTACGTCTTGGTGATGTCCCTCAAAGCCCAGTTTCCTGAAACTTCGATTTTCATCACATGGTGGGCCAAAATGGACTCGAACCATCGACCTCACGATTATCAGTCGTGTGCTCTAGCCAGCTGAGCTATTGGCCCATGTGGTGGAGATTAAGGGAATCGAACCCTTGACCCCCTGCTTGCAAAGCAGGTGCTCTCCCAGCTGAGCTAAACCCCCACATAAGGTTTTGAGTAACCCCTTTTCAGGGCCCTCAAAATCGAACAATATCTACTCTACTTGTCTCTGTCACCTGTTCCAGGAAGAAACCATCTTCGATGCTTTCTTCCTGCCTGACTCCTTAGAAAGGAGGTGATCCAGCCGCAGGTTCTCCTACGGCTACCTTGTTACGACTTCACCCCAATCACCAGTTTTACCTTCGGCGGCGTCCTCCTTGCGGTTAGACTACCGACTTCGGGTCCCCCCGGCTCTCATGGTGTGACGGGCGGTGTGTACAAGGCCCGGGAACGTATTCACCGTGGCATGCTGATCCACGATTACTAGCAATTCCGACTTCGTGCAGGCGAGTTGCAGCCTGCAGTCCGAACTGGGACGTTGTTTCTGAGTTTTGCTCCACCTCGCGGTCTTGCTTCTCTTTGTTTAACGCCATTGTAGTACGTGTGTAGCCCAAGTCATAAAGGGCATGATGATTTGACGTCATCCCCACCTTCCTCCGTTTTGTCAACGGCAGTCTGGCCAGAGTCCTCTTGCGTAGTAACTGACCATAAGGGTTGCGCTCGTTGCGGGACTTAACCCAACATCTCACGACACGAGCTGACGACAACCATGCACCACCTGTCTCTGCGTCCCGAAGGAAAGACATATTTCTATGTCCGTCGCAGGATGTCAAGACTTGGTAAGGTTCTTCGCGTTGCGTCGAATTAAACCACATACTCCACTGCTTGTGCGGGCCCCCGTCAATTCCTTTGAGTTTCAACCTTGCGGTCGTACTCCCCAGGTGGATTACTTATTGTGTTAACTGCGGCACTGAAGGGGTCAATCCTCCAACACCTAGTAATCATCGTTTACGGTGTGGACTACCAGGGTATCTAATCCTGTTTGCTACCCACACTTTCGAGCCTCAGCGTCAGTTGGTGCCCAGTAGGCCGCCTTCGCCACTGGTGTTCCTCCCGATATCTACGCATTCCACCGCTACACCGGGAATTCCGCCTACCTCTGCACTACTCAAGAAAAACAGTTTTGAAAGCAGTTCATGGGTTGAGCCCATGGATTTCACTTCCAACTTGTCTTCCCGCCTGCGCTCCCTTTACACCCAGTAATTCCGGACAACGCTTGTGACCTACGTTTTACCGCGGCTGCTGGCACGTAGTTAGCCGTCACTTCCTTGTTGAGTACCGTCATTATCTTCCTCAACAACAGGAGTTTACAATCCGAAGACCTTCTTCCTCCACGCGGCGTCGCTGCATCAGGGTTTCCCCCATTGTGCAATATTCCCCACTGCTGCCTCCCGTAGGAGTCTGGGCCGTGTCTCAGTCCCAATGTGGCCGTTCAACCTCTCAGTCCGGCTACCGATCGTCGCCTTGGTGGGCCGTTACCTCACCAACTAGCTAATCGGACGCGAGGCCATCTCAAAGCGGATTGCTCCTTTTCCCTCTGGTCGATGCCGACCTGTGGGCTTATGCGGTATTAGCAGTCGTTTCCAACTGTTGTCCCCCTCTTTGAGGCAGGTTCCTCACGCGTTACTCACCCGTTCGCCACTCGCTCAAAGAAGCAAGCTCCTCTTTGCTCGTTCGACTTGCATGTGTTAGGCGCGCCGCCAGCGTTCGTCCTGAGCCAGGATCAAACTCTTTATAAATGATATTTATCACTTAAAAAGTGTTAAATCTTTTTCGCTCAGCACGCAATCGCTTGCGTCCTGTGTGAATTACTTTGTTTGGAATTGTTTACCGTGTTTTTCCAACACGAAAATAGGTTCCGTTACAAGTTTTTCGATATTGTTCAATTTTCAAGGTCCTGTGCGCCTCAGCCGACCGGCTGACGACTTGATTATTTTATCACAGAAGTGATTTTTTGTCAAGCACTTTTTTCGAAGCGTTTCGAACGTTCTGAACTTGGATCGCTTCCGATTTCTCAGAACTGACTGGAATCTTTCAGCGTCTATTGGTTCTTTTCTCTCGCTTCTCAGCTGAGGCTTCGGAAGTCATTCTTTTGTCTCAGCGCTTGGCGCTCAAGTATAATACCATACACCCGCCCGTTTGGCAACCCCTTTTTTCAACTTTTTTGCCCTTTTTTCTCGGTTTGGCTTTTTTACCAGTTTTTTGCGTGGAACTCGCATCTTCTTTGACGCAATAAAAGCGTCCATGCGTTTGGGCCGCACAGGCGCTTTCTGCTTTCTCTGTTCTATATAAAGAAATCCTTATCCCTTACAAAAAAGCAGAGCCGCCCGGATGTGGGCCGCTCTGCCTTCGCTGGGTTTATTGTACTGGATTTCGCGGCGTTCCACAAGGGCCAATTTTCACAAAAAGAAACCAACAAATCGCTGCGGACTTGACAAGTCCCGCCGCGCCCCTCTATTATAAGAAGGAAAGAGAGGGGTCTGCCATGTCATCTATCACCATCCGCCGCTGCTGCATCGGGGAGGGACGCCCCAAGGTCATCGTCCCCATCGTGGAGCGCACCGAAGCCGCCATCCTGCAAAAAGCCGCTGCGTTTTCCACAAGTTCCGCCGATTGTGTGGAATGGCGGGCCGACTGGTTCGCCGATTCACTGGACGCCGACGCGCTGAGCCGCTGCCTGCGCGGGCTGCGGGCTGCGCTGGGCGAGAAGCTGCTGCTCGTCACCTTCCGCACCCAGGCCGAGGGCGGCGAAGCGGCCCTGACCACCGACCAGTACGCGGCCTTTTGCGCAGCCGTCTGTGCTTCCGGCTGCGCCGACCTACTGGACATCGAGTTCTTTTCTGCCGGGGAACGCCTGCCCCAATGGATCGCAGCTGCCCACGCCGCTGGGGTAAAGGTGGTCTGTTCCAGCCACGATTTCCAGAAGACGCCGCCCCGCGCTGAACTCGTGGAGCGGATGCTCCGGATGCAGCAGGCCGGGGCCGACCTGCCCAAGCTGGCCGTCATGCCCACCTGCCGCACCGATGTGCTGGAGCTGCTGGCCGCGACGGCCGAGATGGCCGACCGCCACCCCGAAACACCCGTCATTACCATGAGTATGGGAGCGCTGGGCGCCGTCAGCCGCCTGTGCGGCGAGGCCTTCGGCTCGGCCATGACCTTTGCCAACCCCGGCACCGCCAGCGCCCCCGGTCAGGTGCCGTTGGATGTTGTGGACGCCGTGCTGGACAGCCTGCGGCTCTCCTGAACCGCACACAAAAAATCCCCGCCGTTTCGAGATGAAACAGCGGGGATTTCATTTTATCGTTTTATTGCTTTTTCCAGCGGCGCATGACGCCCATGCCCAGCGCATAGGGGCCAGTATGGACGGCAATGGTGCAGCCGATCTGCAGCAGGCCGACTTCGCACTTGCTGGTGGGATATTTGGCGCGGAGCGCAGCGCGGGTCTGCATCCACAGACGCTTGCCTTCTTCCTCGTCGTAGCCATAGCCCACGGTGATGCAGTAATCATCCGGGGTCGCGTTCCGCTCGTCCAGGTAAGCCATCAGCTGTTCCAGCGCCTTTTCAAAGCTCTTCTGGCGTCCACGGGCCACACCGCCGGAGAAGATCTCGCCCTCCTTGAAAAGGATCATCGGCTTGATGCCCAGGATGTTGGCCGCACGGCCGGTGACCTTGCCGATGCGTCCGCCTTTGATGAGGTAGTCGAGGTTGCCCACCGTGAAGAAGATCTGGTTCGTCGCACGCTCTGCGCTCAGCCAGTCCACGGTCTGTTCCAGTGTGCAGCCGCCGTCGCGCATGGCCACGGCATTTTCCACCACGATGGACTCAGTGACGGTCGCCGCCGTAGTGTCCATGACCTCGATCTTCGCGTCCGGGTAATCCTCCAGCACCAGCTCACGGGCATTGCGGGCGCTGCCCACGCAGCCGCTCATTTTGCTGGTGAAGCAGAGGCAGAGCACCGGGCGGCCCGCCTCGGCATGGGCGCGGAACGCCGTCTCGAAGTCTTCCAGCGAAGGCAGGCTGGTCTTGGGGTATGCCGAAGGATTGTCCACCATGAACTGGTAGAAGTCCCGCACCGCGATCTCCGTGCCCTCTTTGCGGTAGTGCTCGCCGTCCAGCGAGACATAGAAGGGGATGACCTCAACGTTCAGCCTGGCCGCCGTTTCGGGGGTCAGGTCGCAGGCGCTGTCTGTAATGATATCAAACATAAGTGACGCTTCCTTTTCGATTGCGGTCCGGGAAGGCAGAGCGGGTCAGGCGCGATGGATGTATGCCTCGCGCTCTGCGCCGACCGAAATATAAGTGATCTTGCAGCCGACAGCCTTTTCCAGGTACTCCACATAGGCCTGTGCTTCCTGGGGCAGATCTTCCCACTTGCGGGCTGCGGTGATGTCGCAGTGCCAGCCGGGCAGGTACTCCACCACGGGCTGTGCGGTATCCAGAGCCTCGCCCATGGGGAAGCGGGTGGTCGTGGTGCCGTCGGTCAGCTTGTAGGCCGTGACCATGGGGATCTTCTCCATGTAGTCCAGCACGTCCAGCAGGGTCAGTGCGACCTCGTCGCAGCCCTGGCAGAAGACACCGTAGCGGCTTGCCACCAGGTCGATGGGGCCGACGCGGCGGGGACGGCCAGTGGCTGCGCCATACTCGTGGCCAGCCTCACGCAGGTCGTGCTTTTCCTCTTCGGTCATGGCCAGCTCAGCGGCAAAGGGGCCGTCGCCGACACAGGAAGAGTAAGCCTTCATGACGCCAATGGAGTTGGTCAGCTTGTGGCCCGGAATGCCGGCACCGATGGGTGCATAGGCACCGATGACGTTGGAAGAGGTGGTGTAGGGGTAGATGCCGAAGTCGATGTCGCGCAGAGCGCCCAGCTGGGCCTCGAACAGGACCTTCTTCCCGGCGGCATCTGCATCGGCCAGGTACTGGCCCACATCGCAGATGTAATCCTTGAAGATGGCGGCATACTTTTCCAGCCATGCCCACATCTCATCCACGCGGATGGGCTCGGCATTGTAGCTGCCCTCCATGACCAGATTCTTGGAATCGACCATGGTCACGAGGCGCTTCTTCACCGACTCGTCCAGATGCAGCAGGTCGCCCATGCGCAGGGTCTTCTTCATATACTTATCGCCGTAAGCGTATGCAATGCCGCGCTTGGTGGAGCCGAACTGTGCGCCGGTCTTGGACAGACGGGCCTCTTCCAGGCCGTCCTGTGCCACATGGTACGGCATGGTGATGGTCGCACGGTCGGAGATCTTCAGGTTTTCGGGGGTGATGGAGATGCCCTGCTCGCGCAGCTTGTTGATCTCACCGTCCAGATGGTGCGGGTCGATGACCATACCATTGCCCATCACGCAGACAACATCCGGGCGCAGGATGCCGGAGGGCAGCAGGTTCA
Organism: Faecalibacterium prausnitzii; assembly: GCF_019967995.1. Lineage (NCBI taxonomy): Bacteria > Bacillati > Bacillota > Clostridia > Eubacteriales > Oscillospiraceae > Faecalibacterium > Faecalibacterium prausnitzii. The sequence goes on along the minus strand of NZ_CP065377.1, from coordinate 320,301 downwards.
GCACGAACTTGCCGCGCTCGTTCTTGACGGTGTGGCCGGCGTTGTTGCCGCCCTGATACCGTGCAACGATGTCGTACTCCTGGCTGATCAGGTCGACCATGCGGCCCTTGCCCTCGTCGCCCCAGTTGATACCCGTAATTGCAGTTAGCATAATAAATGACCTCTTTATCCTTTTCAAAAGACAGCCTTTTCCGCGCACTTTGCGCGGGATACGCCACCTTGGGAATCTTGTACCGCACTGTCAAGCAGTCATAACAGTACAAGTATAGTATAGCACGATTCGGCGGGCAAAAAAAGAGGGTCTGCGCAAATTCTTGCACAAACCCGACGTTTCATTTTTAGTTCTTTTTCCCAATCTTGTGGATGGTGCCGTCCGGCTCCTGGATGGAGGTGTTGTTCAACTGGGCCCGCAGGCTGGCCTTGACGTCGGCCACATACTCCTGCCGAAGGGCCTGCTGCTCCGCCTTTTCGGCTTCGGTCAGGCCGGTGGTCTTGCTCTTGCGCGCCAGCTCATTGATGCGGGCGATCTTTTCATTCGTCATCGAAGTTCTCCTCTTTTATTCAAAAGTGTGCTATAATAACTACCGTGTTCCCTGGTACGGCTTCGTCCGGGGTCCCGAAAACGCTGTACGAAGACCGATCCAATCATTTTATCAGTATATCAAAGGATGCGTTTTATGTCAAAGCAGTTGAATTTTGCACAACAGATGAACGAAGTGTTGAAAACGCTCGGCCCCGCCCGGCCGAAGCTCCTGCTCCACGCCTGCTGCGGCCCCTGTTCCAGCGCCGTGCTGGAGCAGCTGTGCGAGCACTTCGAGATCACCGTGCTCTACTACAACCCCAACACCTGGCCTGCTGCGGAATACCACCGCCGCGGCGAGGAGCTGGAGCGTTTCGTGGCGGCGGCCCACCCGCTGGGCGTGACCGTCGTGGAAGACCGCTACGACCCGCAGGAGTTCTATTCCGCCGTCGCCGGTCTGGAACAGGAGCCGGAGCGTGGGAGCCGGTGCACAGTCTGCTACCGGCTGCGGATGCGCCGGGCCGCGCAGTACGCCCAGGAGCACGGCTTTGCGTGGTTCACCACCACCCTGTCCATCAGCCCCCATAAGGACGCCAGGCGGATCAACGAGATCGGGCAGGCGCTCGAAGCCGAATTCGGCGTAAAGCACCTGCCCTCCGACTTCAAAAAGCACAACGGCTATCTGCGCAGCCTGCAATTATCCGAAGAGTACGGCCTCTACCGGCAGGACTACTGCGGCTGCGAGTTCAGCGCCAAAGCAAGAGGCATCGAGCCATAAGCGGCCCGTCCTCCCCTCCGGTCATCACTCTTCCTTCATCCGGGCAACCAGCACCGCAAACACGCACAGCCCGATGCAGGGGAGGATGTTCATCGCCATCCCGGCGGCAAGGCCCGCGCGCTCTGCCACACGGCCGATGACCCAGGGCATCAGGATGGCACCGCCGGACGCAGCGGGCAGCATGATGCCCATGCTGGTCACGCTGGTCATCCTGCCCGCGCTGGCCACTGCAGTGGGGTTCATACCTGCCATCGCAAACGCGAAGGCGAACAGCAGCAGGATCGCGGCCGGCTGGCTGTCGGCCCGCATCAGGAGCACATAGAACAGGGTGCAGGTCACAGCCATGACCACCATCGCCTTGCGCGGGGACTTGAACGGGAACACGAATGCAATGAGCAGCCGGGCCACCAGTGTAGCCCCCCACATCACGGTCACGGTATAGGCAGCCAGTGTGCCCGCAATGATGCCGCTGCCCTTGAAATAGGTCACCATCCAGCCGGTCACGCTCTGCTCGGCCGCGTTCTGGCAGAAGAGCAGGCCCGTCAGCAGCCAGAACCGGCCGGAGCGCAGAAAGCTCCAGTCGATGACCGCCTTCCGGTCCTTGACCTTACCTTCCATCGGGGTCTTCCAGTAGACCAGCCAGAGCACCACGCCCAGCGCCGCCAGCAGGAACACCGCCAGTGCGGTGCTGACCCGCGCTGCCGCTGCGATGAGGAACGGGCAGAGCAGCGCACCGCAGGCATAGCAGCTGTGCATCAGGTTCATGCCGCGGGTGCGGTCGGCGGAGTTGTCACTGACGAGGATGGTGCAGGCGTTCATGGCGCTGCCCTTGGCAACGCCCACAAGGAAGAATGCCGCCGCCAGCAGGACCTCCGCCCCGGTAAAGCCCATGATCCCGTAGCCGACGGTGTACCCGATGGTCAGCAGCAGGATGCTTGGTTTCAGCCCCAGCACACCCGGCAGCACACCGGTCAGAAAGCCCGCCAGCAGGTTGCCGATGCTCATCAGCGAGAGCAGCGTCCCGGTCATGCCGTAGGCAAACCCATACTGCTCCTGCAGCAGGCTGACCACCACACCGCTGGAAATGGCGCAGATGCCGCTGAAAAAGAAAGTCACAAAGCCCGCATTCCGCAGGCGCGTTTTCTGCTCGTTCATTCCGGTCTCCTCACTTTGGCAATCGAACGGCTCCTGGCCGCTTTTCAACTCCCATTATAGACTATCCCTTCCGGCCTTTGCAACCGGATTTTCTTATAAAAATGCGCACAAACAGCGGGAGCGTGAAGTTGCGCACTTCAGGATTGACGAACGCCGCAAAAAAGAGTATACTATGATAGTATTTTCCGGGGTGTTGCGCAGTTGGTAGCGCGCCTGCTTTGGGAGCAGGAGGCCGCGAGTTCGAGTCTCGCCACTCCGACCACAAGAAAAGCCACGATGAACCGTTTACAAATGCGGTTTTATCGTGGCTTTCTTTGTTTTCAGAATCCTGAAATCTGGCTAGAATGTGCCTTATTTGTGCCTTATCGCCCCAAAAAGTGCTTTACTCGGCGGCCGGAAGGCTCTTTTTTATCGTAGAAATTCGTGATTTTTCCGCACGATTTTTTCAACTTCCCGGCGGGCGGTTGCATCCGGCTCCCAAATGTGTTAAGGTGGGGCCAGACAAAATTTTTGAGAAGGAGCGCACTTATGAAATACGATTTTACTTCCATCCTGGACCGCCGCGGTAGAGACGCCATCGCAGTGGACGGCCTGAAGGGCGACGGCTTCTCCCCGGCTCCCCCGAAGGCGGGCTTTGACGCGATCCCGATGTGGGTGGCCGACATGAACTTCCCCACCGTGCCCACCATCCAGGAAGCCATCATTGAGCGTGCAAAACACCCGGCCTTCGGCTATTTTCAAGCTACGGATGCGTATTTCGACAGCATCATCCGGTGGCATGAGAAGCGCAACGGCGTCACCGGCCTGAAGCCGGAACACATCGGCTACGAGAACGGTGTGCTGGGCGGTGTCATCAGTGCGCTGAACTGCGTCTGTTCCCGCGGCGACAAGATCCTGATCCACAGCCCCACCTACATCGGCTTCACGATGAGCCTGAAGAACAACGGCTACGAGGCCGTGCATTCCCCGCTGGTGAAGGACGAGAACGGCGTCTGGCGGATGGATTTTGAGGACATGGAGAAGCATCTGAAGGAAGAGCATATCCATGCGGCCATCCTGTGCAACCCCCACAACCCCTGCGGCCGCGTCTGGGAGCGCTGGGAGCTGGAAAAGGCCATGGAGCTGTTCAAAAAGTACGACGTCTATGTCGTCTCCGACGAGATCTGGTCGGACATCATCCTGAACGGCCACAAGCACACCCCCACCCAGTCCGTCAGCGAGGATGCCCGGATGCGCACCGCCGCCTTCTATGCTCCCTCCAAGACCTTCAACCTGGCCGGTCTCGTGGGCAGCTACCACATCGTGTACAACAACTGGTGGCGTGACCGCATTGAGAAAGAGTCCAGCCTGAATCACTACAACATGATGAACGTGCTGTCCATGCACGCCCTCATCGGTGCCTATCAGCCCGAAGGCTATGAGTGGACGGACGAGCTCTGCGAGGTACTGAGCGGCAATGTGAACTTTGCCTGCGACTACATCGAACAGCACTTTGCGGGCGTCACGGTCTCCAAGCCCGAAGGCACCTATATGCTCTTTGTGGACTGCACCGACTGGTGCGCCGCCCATGGCAAGACCATCGACGATGTGGAAAAGGCCTGCTGGGAGGTCGGCGTAGCCGTGCAGGACGGAAAGATGTTCCACGGCCCCTGCCATCTGCGGATGAACCTGGCTTCGCCCCGTTCCCGCATCGAGGAAGCCTTCCGCCGGATGGACCAGTATGTCTTCCATGCGTAAGGAAACAGAAAAAGGGCCCTTTGCCGGTTGGCAGAGGGTCCTTTTTGGTTGGTCAGAGGTCTTCTTCGGTCAGGAGCAGGTAGTACAGCACCTCGACCAGAAGGGCCGACGAGAGCAGGGATGGGACCGGGTCGGTCGCCACGATGCGCTGCGCCCGGTTGGAGGCCAGCAGCAGGTGGTCTGCCTGCGCGGCCAGAGGGGAGCGGCGGTCGCAGGTGATGAGCAGGACCGAGGCACCCCGTTCGTGGGCGGCGCGAGCCGTTTCCAGCAGGCGCTCGCTGCGGCCGGAGTTCGAGATGAGCAGCAGGGCGTCCCGCTCGGTCAGGGTGGTGGCAAAGGCTCTGGTCCGGTCGGGCACGGCGCTGGTCATGCAGCGCTTGCCCAGGCTGCCGAGCTTGAGCGACGCATCCATGGCCACGGGCAGGCTGTTGTCGGAGGCTTCGACCTCGATCAGCTCTGCGCTGCGCAGGACACTCATCGCCTTCCGCAACTGGCGCAGATTGAGTGCCTGGATGGTGGCGCGCACCTCTTCCTGCCGGTTGGCCTGCACCGACTGCAGGGCCTGCCGCAAGGGGTCCGGACTGGTGGAGCGCTGGGTCTCCGTCTCCTGCTGGTCCATCACATCCCGCGCGAGTGCCAGCTGGAATTTGCGGTAGTTGTCAAAGCCGAGCTTGTGGCACAGCCGGGTGACGGTGGCTTCCGAGGACTGGCTGGCGCGGGCAAGCTGGGCCGAGGTGACCACAGACGCCCATTTCACATCGTTGAGGATGCAGTCTGCAATGCGCCGTTCCGCGCTGTAAAGCTGAATGCCAGAACACAGCAGTGTGACGACGCTTCCCGGAGAATCGCGCATAGAAGATACCTCCCTACATCTATGAAGCGCTTTCAGTGGAGTTTTTTCTTAGTGTAGCAGTTTTCGCGAAAAAAATCAATTATTTCCGTGAAGGAGGCTGAACAGGACCGGAACACCGCCAGTTTGGCAAATCCAGACAAAAACCGGCAAAAATCAGCAAAAAGATCCCCCATGCAAATCGCACGGGGGATCGTGAGTTCCGGGGATCAGCAGCCTTCCTTTTCGGCCAGCTTGCGGCCCATGAGCACGCCCATGACGGACGCCATCATCAGGCCGCGGGTCCAGCCGGAAGAATCGCCCAAGCAGTGCAGGCCCTGAATGTTGGTGTCGAGGTTCTCATCCATCTTGACCTTGTTGGAGTAGAACTTCAGCTCCGGGCTGTAGAGCAGGGTCTCGTTGGCGGCAAAGCCGGGCACGACCATATCCAGCATCTTGATGAACTCGATGATGTTGGTCATGGCGCGGTAAGGCATGGCGGCGGTGATGTCTCCGGCCACCGCGTCCTTCAGGGTGGGCTTGACGTTGGACTGTGCCAGCTCCTTGGCCCAGGTGCGCTTGCCGTCCAGAATGTCGCCGTAGCGCTGGACCATGATGTGGCCTGCGCCCAGCATGTTGGTCAGCTCGCCCACCTTCTGTGCGTAGGCGATGGGCTGGTTGAACGGTTCGGTGAAGTTGTGGGAGACGAGGATGGCGAGGTTGGTGTTCTCGCTCTTCTTCTCCTTGAAGCTGTGGCCGTTGACGACGGCCAGGTCATTGTCGTAGTTCTCCTGCGCCACGAAACCGCCGGGGTTCTGGCAGAAGGTGCGGACCTTGTTCTTCCAGGGCTTGGGGTAGCCGATGAGCTTGGACTCATACAGCACCTTGTTGACCTTCTCCATGACCTCATTGCGGCACTCGACGCGGACGCCGATATCGACGGTGCCGGGCTTGTGGGCGATGTGGTGTTCGGCGCAGATCTTTTCCAGCCAGTCCGCGCCGCGGCGGCCGGTGCCGATGACGACGGTGTCGGCATAGACGGCGCGGGGCTCGCTGTCGCTGCCCGCGCGGAGATACACGCCCTTGCAGACCTCGTCTTCCAGGATGATGTTCTCACACTCGGTGGAGAAAAGCATCTCGACGCCGTTGTCGGCCAGATAGTTCTGGATGGCCAGATAGAGCTGCTGGGCCTTTTCGGTGCCCAGATGGCGGATGGGGCAGTCCACCAGCTTCAGACCGGCGTGGATGGCGTTCTTGCGGATCTCCTTGATCTCCTCGCCGGTGTAGATGCCCTCCACATGGGGGTCTGCGCCGAACTCCAGATAGATCTTGTCGGTGTAGTTGATAAGCTCCTGAGCGAACTCCTCGCCGATGAGGCTGGGCAGGTCGCCGCCGACCTCATAGGACAGGCTCAGTTTGCCGTCCGAGAAGGCACCGGCACCGGAAAAACCGGTGGTGATGGCGCAGGTGGGGCGGCAGTTGACGCAGTGGCCAAGCTCTGCCTTGGGGCAGTGGCGCTTTTCCACCGGCTTGCCTTTTTCCACCAGCAGGATCTTCTTTTTGCTGCCGTGGCGCAGCAGCTCCACGGCGGTAAAGATGCCGGCCGGGCCGGCGCCAACGATAATCAGATCGTACTTTTCCATTGTTCTGTAATCCTTTGCTGTATTTGATAAAAACCATCTCAGGCCGCGCTGCGGCCAGTTCCCCCGATGGGGAGCTTTAATGCGGGCTTGTTTTACGGGTCGTCTTCCTGCTCCACCTCAGCGCTCTCGTCCACATGGTCGAGTTCGACGGCAGTGGCTTCCACATCGGCATGGGCGACCTCCGGGGCGACGATGCCGTCGCCGTTCAGGTCTTCCCCGGTGACGGCTTCCAGCATGGACTGCGTCTCCGGGTGCAGCTTCAGGAACCGCTTCACCGCGATGACGGTGTACAGCGCACTGAGCAGGTTCAACGCACCCTCCACGATGAGGATGACGCCGATGGCCATGACCAGCGTTTCCATGGTGCCGAAGGGGTCGAGGATCATGACGATGCCCAGCACGATGCTCAGCACGGCCAGCAGCAGGAAGCCTTTCCAGCTGGGATACTGGCACTTGCGCAGCTCCAGTGCGTTCTGGATGCGGCCCAGACTGTCGAAGATGACGAACAGGCCGAAGACGATGGGCAGGATGCGCACCACGATGTCGCTGCGGATGATGAGGAACGCCCCCAGCCCCAGACAGACCAGACCGGAGATCAGGGTCAGCTGGCTCTGGAAGACACCGCGCTCCACCGCAAAGTAGCGGACGAGCTGCACCGCTGCGCAGACCAGCACCACGCCGCCCAGCGCATAGCAGACAATGTTCATCGCGGTGCCCGGCACCAGCAGCAGGAAGATGCCCAGACCCAGATAGAGGATGCTCATCAGGACCAGATTCCATTTCAACTTCTTTCCCATAAAACAGTCACGTTCCTTTCTCAATTTGGAGAATGCCGGCTCCGCTCACTGCATGGCAGGAGCTTTGTTGTACATGGGTTCGATGATCTTTTTGTCCAGGCGGGCAAAGAAGACAAAACTCAGGGTCACGCTGGCCAGCTCGGCGATGACGAACGACCACCACACCAGGTCGACGTTGCCGGTCTGGCTCAGCAGCCAGGCGGCAGGCAGCAGGACGACCAGCTGGCGGCAGACGGAGACGATGAGGCTGAACATGCCGTTGCCCAGCGCCTGGAAGGTGGAGGACAGGATGATGCTCATGCCGGCCAGCAGGAAGTGGAAGCAGATGGTGCGCATGGCCGGGATGCCGATGGCCAGCATCGCGTCGCTGGCGGCGAAGAAGCTCAGCAGCTTGTCCGGTGCAAACTGGAACAGGCAGAAGCCGATGAGCATGATGCCCTCTGCGTAGCACATGGCCAGCTTGATGGTCTTTTTGACGCGGTCGGGATTACGGGCGCCGTAGTTGTAGCTGATGATGGGCACCATGCCGTTGTTCATGCCGAAGATGGGCATGAAGACGAAGCTCTGGAGCTTGAAGTAGACGCCGAAGACAGCGACCGCCGTGGCCGAGAAGGCCATCAGGATCTGGTTCATGAAGAAGGTCATCACGCTGCCGACGCACTGCATGGCGATGCTGGGCAGGCCGACGACATAGATGCGCTTGATGGCGTCTGCACTGGGGCGGAAGCCGTGCCAGCGGATCTGGATGTCGGGGTTCTTCTTCAGGTTGAAGAAGATGGCGGCACCGGCACCGCAGAACTGGCCGATGACCGTGGCCACTGCCGCGCCGGTGGTGCCGGACAGGGCCTCACCGCAGTAGCCGAAGATGAAGATGGGGTCGAGCACGATGTTCACGATGGCGCCGATGAGCTGGCTGCACATGCTCAGGTTGGTGCGGCCGGTCGCGGCCAGCAGCTTTTCGCTCATGGTCTGCAGGAACAGGCCCAGACTGAACACGGAACAAACGGTCAGGTAGCGGATGCCCTGCTCGGCGATCTCCACATCACTGGTCTGCGCATAGAAATACGGCTTCATGCAGGTCAGGCCGATGATGAAAAAGGCAGCAAAGCTGCACAGCGCCAGGAAGATGCCGTTTTCAGCCGTCCTGTTGGCGCGCTCCTGGTCTTTTTCACCCAGGCTCTTGGACAGCAGGGCGTTGACGCCGACGCCGGTGCCGACACCGACGGCGATCATCATGTTCTGCAGCGAGAAGGCCAGCGAAACGGCGGTCAGCGCACCTTCGCTGACATGCGAGACGAAGATGGAGTCCACGACATTATAAAGTGCCTGGACCAGCATCGAGACCATCATCGGGATGCTCAGCTTGACGAGCAGCGGGTTGATGGCCATGGTGCCCATGATGTTTTCCTGGGCGGCGGGGGGATTGGTCTGCTTGTTTTCCACGATTTCTCCTTTTGACATTTTTTCTCTATGCTTGAAACGTGGGCAGAGCGCCAAAGCACCCTACCCACGCAACATCATTGTTTTTTGACTTTGCAGCCCGGAGCGGTTACTTCTCCGCAGCCTTTTCCTTGGCGGCCACTGCGTCCAGGATCATCTTCACGCAGGTCTCGCGGCCCAGGGCGGCGTTGATGGCAAGGTCGTAGTTGTGGGCATCACCCCAGCGGTTCTGGGTGTAGTAGTTGTAGTAGGCCGAGCGGTTGCGGTCGGTCTTCTCGATCTCTTCCTTGATGCCCTTCTCGTCGTGTGCCTTGACCAGAGGGTCGGTCTTGGCCAGCTCACGGCGCCACTCCACCGGCGCATAGATGAAGACGCGCAGCACGTCCTTGCGGTCCCGCAGCACATAGTCACCGCAGCGGCCCAGGATGACACAGGGGCCTTCCTCTGCCAGCTGCTTGATGATGCGGCTCTGCAGGATGAACACCTGATCGCCCAGCGGCAGCTCGTTGCCCATGGTGTACAGGCTGTACAGCAGGCTGTGGGTGTGGCGTTTCTCGCTGGCGGCGACAGCCTCCTCGGACAGACCGGAGTGTTTGGCTGCCATGGTGATCAGCTCCTTGTCGTAGAGCTTGATGCCCAGAGCATTTGCAACATCCTCTGCGATGTAGTTGCCGCCGGTGCAGTACTCACGGCCAATGGTGATGATCGTCTTTGCCATAATGTGTTCCTCCTATGTAACAGTTTTTATCCCCGGAAAGCGTTTGGCGGGGGCGGGCCTAGCGGCCCGGCTGCCCGGTGCTCTGGGGGTCATTCTGAGGTGCGGCAGGCGGTGCTGCCGGGGGTCTGGGCGGCGCGGGCAGGCGGACTTCCGCGACCCGCATCCGGCCGGTCTGGTCTACGGCGTAAACGCTGCACCGCCCGCCTGCGGCCAGCTGTTCGGGCGGGAAGCACAGGCCTCCGTCCGGGGTGCGCTCCATCCGGCGGAACGTCCGGTGGGCCGTGGTGGCATGGGCGATGCCGTCGTGCAGGGTGTAGGCGGTCCAGCCGGAGAAATCGTCCGGCAGCGGGTCGCGCTGGCCCCGCTGCTCAAAGTAATAGCAGCGGCCATCCTCGCTGCGGGCCAGTTCGCAGCGGACGCGGTCGGGCAGGTCGGCGGCTGCATCTCTGGGCTTGCGCCGCAGGGCGATGGCCCGGCCTGTGAAGTAGCGCAGGAAATCCGACAGCGCCATGGTGCAGTTGACGGAGCCGTCGCTGTCGGCGGTGGGGTCGTTGAGCAGGACATAATCAGCCATCACGGCGTCGTCGTGGCCAAAGCCCCGCAGCCCCATCCAGATGCCCACCGGGTCACGCTGGCCCCGGATGCGGCGCTCGACCCGGACGGCAACGGGGCAGTCGTCGTGGATCTGGGTGCGCAGATCCTGCAGGTCCATCCAGGCCTGCCAGCAGGGAAAGCCGCAGCAGCCTGCGGCAGCCGCTGCAAAGGCGGCGTTGCCGGTGCTCCGGGTGGCGTTGTCCTCCATGGCGTAGGCCACCTCTTCGGGCAGGATGTCCTCGCCCCAGCGGTTCATCAGCGCTGCCATGACAAGGGGCAGATCCATCTCCCGGCCAAAGCTGGGGTCGTGGGCAGAGAGGCAGTATTCCGGCAGATAGAGCCGCCGGTTCAGCGGCCGGCCCTCGTGTTTTTCCCAGGTCAGGGGGCGGACGGCAGCAGCCAGCAGCCGCACGGCAGGGGTGGATTTGTCGTCGTTGGTCGAGAGGTTGACCTGCAATTGGATGCCGGTGCCGCCGCCCGGCGTGGCCACGGTGACGGTGTCCCCCAGCAGGAAGATCATCCCGTCCTCGCTCTGGGCGTTGATGCTGCAGCGGGGGTAATCCGGGGCCCACTTGCCAAAGCTCATCCAGCCGGTCCAGGTGTTCCCGGCATAGACCCGGCAGCGCACCTCCACCATCGTGTTATGAGGGGCGCTGGCGTTCCAGCTGACGTTCAGGTTGCAGAAAGCCGGCATCGCGAACTCCGGCGTGGTGTAGCTGCCGTAGGGCAGATACCGCCCGGCGGAGCTGTCCAGCACCAAAGCGCCGCTTTCCAGCGCGACATTGTCCAGCGCGCCGCGGGAGAAGGTCTCGGTGCCCTGCAACACGAGGTTATTTCGTTGTTCCATCGCACGGTTCTCCTTTGCGCATCGGTGAAAGATCAGTGTTCGGTGCCGTCCGGCTCGTCTTCGCCGTATTCCTCCCGGAGGGCGGCGTCCAGCTCGGCGTCGTGCAGCTTCTGGAGGCTCTCCTCGATGTGGAAGACGCGGTTCACGTCGCCGTAGACGATCTGGCAGCAGACCTCGGTCTGGAACCAGAAGCCGAAGATGAGCATCAGGAAGATGCCCAGCGGCATGCACAGGATGACGACGCCCCAGAACAGGATGGTCACGATGGCAGACGCCAGTGCGTGGGGCAGGAAGGCGATCATGCAGTTCAGGCAGTTCTTCAGCGTCTGGTGGAAGGGCTGGTCCAGCAGGACCACCTGCGGCCACAGGTAGGCGAACAGCATGTGGAACAGCACCAGGTTCAGCACCGTGGCCACCCACATGGGCAGGCCGACGTTGGTGCCGTGGTACAGCATGTTGAAGCAGAAATAGACGAGGAAGATCTGGATGGTGATGACGGTGCAGTAGACGATGCCGGGCAGGATGGCGGCTTTGAAGTTCCGCTTGAACGCGCGGCGGTAGGTAGTCCACCAGTAGCCCGCTTCATCGCGCAGGGCGCGGAGCACGGTGTCGTACATGCCCGCCAGTGCGGGGCCGGCCAGGATGCCGCCCGCAATGGCGCTGACCACCATGACGGTGAGGTTGTTCATCAGAAAACCGACATACACCAGGCAGATGACCGGCAGAAAGCCGATGCAGGTGAGCAGATTGGCCAGGAACATGCCGGACATGTCGCGCCCGACCAGCTCAAAAAAGCGGCCGATGCCCGTTTTGCGGGGGGCGTCCTTCTCGACGCCCGGCCCGGCCTTGCGGAAATCATTTGCAGAAGGAAAAAGACCCATTTTGTTTCGAACCCTTTCTGGTTTGGCACGGTGCCGTGGGGCAGAAGGAAAAGGAACTGCCCATTGTGCTACCTTTCTTTCTATAAATATACCCGGATTTTGTGAATTTTGCAAGCCATCCGGCCCTTCATTTGTAAAAAAAGTGTTTCGGCTCCCATTTTCGCCCAAAGTGTGGTACAATGAAACCGGCTTTTCAGGCCAGAAGGAGGAACGTATCATGAGCATTCTTCGCACGATCGCGATGTTTGTATATCTGTTTGGCTATATGATCGTCCACTACGGTGTGCTCCGCCGGGCCGAGCGCGCCCTCGCCGCCGGGGACATGGATACCGTGGAGCAGATCATCAACAAACATATCCCGCACTGGAGCCAGGGCATCCTGAAAGTGACCGGCGCACGGCTGGTGGTGGAAGGGCAGGAGAACATCCCCAAGGACGGCCCCTGCGTTTTCGTGGGCAACCACCGCAGCTACTACGACATCCCGCTGCTTCTGGCGGCGCTGGATGCGCCTCACGGCATCCTGGCGAAAGAGGAGCTGGAAAAGATCCCTCTGCTCAACCGCTGGATGAAGCTGTTGGGCTGCGTTTTCGTCAAGCGCGACGACATCCGCGCGTCCGTCAAGGCGCTGAACGATGCCACGGCCATCGTGGAGAGCGGCAAGAGCTTCGTCATCTTCCCCGAAGGCACCCGCTATAAGGGCGAAGAGGGCGGCGCAGGCGAGTTCAAGGCCGGTGCGTTCCGCATCGCCATCAAGACCGGTGCCCCGGTGGTGCCGGTGGCCATCTCCGGTGCCCGCGGCCTGTTCGAGGCCCATGGCAACCGTGCGACTCCCGGTTCCATCCACATCCGCATCCTGCCGCCCATCCGGACGGTCGGCATGAGCAAGGCAGAGCAGAAACAGCTGCCCGAAGCCGTCCGCCAGACCATCCTCGCACAGCTTTAAGGAGAACTATGGCAAGCTATCGTTACGAACGCGACATCCAGCCCGGCGACCTCAAACCCCGCCGGGAAAAACAGTATACCCGGAAAGAACGCTGGGCCAACTGGTGGGATTATAACCTGAAGTGGGTGATCCTCATCGGCATCGCCGTGGCCTTTGTGGCGTACAACTTCATCGGGCAGTATTTTTTTACCACCAAGGCCGACTACAATGTGGCCGTGGTGGCTCCCTACTACCTGCCGGAGGATACCGTGAACGCACTCCAGACCCAGCTTGCCCAATTCGGCGAAGACCGGAACGGCGACGGCAAGGTGGTCGTGACCCTGAACGTCTATACGCTGGACTATTCCGACGAGGAGACCCAGACCGAGAGCGCGGCCTACCTGACCATGGCGGGCACCACCAAGCTGGCCGCCGATGTGCAGGGTGGTCTGAGCGCGGTCTTCCTACTGTACGACCCGGCGGGCTTTGAAGAGAGCACCGGCACCCTGCGCTACCTCGACGGCAGCCTGCCTGAACCCGGCAGCGACGGCGACTGGTGGAACATGGTCTACCGGTGGACCGACTGCCCCGCCCTGACCGGGCTGGACCTTGGTGAATACCAGGCCGATACCACCCACGCTCAGGGCGGCGACAGCCAGGAATACATGGCGCAGTTCTACGTCGGGATGCGCGGTGCCTGGAACTCCGGCACCGCCGACAATCTCAAGGGCGGCGAAGCGTTCTGGCAGGCGCTGACTGCCGGGGCCGTCTCCACCGCCAGCGCGGAGGACTGACGCCATGCGGTTCCGCCTGATTAAGCGGGAGGCCGGTGCCCCCCGCCGCCTGCCCGCCCCGCCGCCCCCGGAGCCAGAACGCGCCCCGCCCCGCGCCGCCGACCTCGACAACCCCTATGGCCGGTATTACGGGAAGGCGCGGAGTTGGGAAGACCTGCGAAAATGACCCGACAGAAGAGTCTCATCCGCCCGATGGCAGATGAGACTCTTTCGTTTTTCCAAAGCAAAATCTGAAAAAAACTCCGCACAGAACCGGGGCGGGGTTTGTTGTTTCTGTGTCCGGGTTATGGTATACTCATTCCGTATCATCTCCGGTATCATGAAAACAAAGGATGTGGAACCCATGGACGCACTGGACAAAGCCCGCCGGGAGATCGACACGGTGGACGCCGCGCTGGCCGCGCTGTTCGAGCGGCGGATGGCGGCTGTGCTGGCGGTCGCCGAATACAAAAAGGCCCACGGCCTGCCGATCTTCGATGCCGCGCGGGAAGCCGTGGTGCTGGACAAGGCCGAAGCACGCATTCAGGACCCTGCCCTGCGCCCCTATTACCGCGACCACGTACAGCACATGATGGATGTGGCCAAGCAGTACGAGGCCGAGGTGCTGGGCCGGAACCGCGCCGCCTATCAGGGCGTGGAGGGAGCCTTTGCGCACATCGCGCTCAAGGCGCTCTTCCCCCATGCGGAGGCGGTCAGCTACCCCACCTGGGACGAAGTCTTCGACGCGGTGGAACGCGGCGATGCAGCCCATGGCGTGGTCCCCTTTGAGAACAGCCACGCGGGCGATGTGTCCGCCGTGCTGGACCTGTGCTACAACCACCCCGCCCTGTGGGTCGTGGATGTGTACGACCTGCCCATCTCGCAGAACCTGCTGGTCCTGCCCGGCACCCCGCTGAGCGAGCTGAAGCATGTGTACAGCCACCAGCAGGCCATTGCCCAGAGCGAGACCTTCTTAAAGCAGTTCCGCCTGCCGGCCACGGCCATGCCCAACACGGCCATGGCGGCCAAGTTCGTGGCCGAGAGCGGCGACCGGACGCAGGCGGCCATCGCCAGCGTGGAAACGGCGGCGCTGTACGGGCTGGAAGTTCTGGTGCCCAGCATCAACACCGATGGCGACAACACCACCCGGTTCATCGTCCTCAGCCGCGAAAAGCCCACGGCGGGCAACCGCTTCTCGCTGCTGTTCACGGTGGACAACAAGCCCGGCAAGCTGGCCGAGGTCATCCAGATCATCGGTGCCAGCGGCTACGATATGGAGTCCATCAAGAGCCGCCCGCTGCCCCATGTCCCCTTCGATTACTATTTTTACGTTGAGCTGGTGGGCGACCCCACCGCCGAAGAGACCGCCGCGCTGCTGCGCGCGCTGAACCATGTCTGCCGCACGGTACGGCTGTTAGGAGTGTACAACAAATGAGCGATTTTATCGGAACCAAGCTCACCATGAATCTGGGCGAGCGCAGTTATGACATCATCCTGAAGAACGGCGCACTGGAGAACCTGTACCAGTTCGCCCGGCTGGACCGCAGGGTAGCCGTCGTCACCGACAGCGGCGTCCCGGCCCAGTATGCCCAGCGGGTGGCCGACCAGTGCCGCGAGGCCCGGATCATCACGGTGCCCCAGGGCGAGGCCAGCAAGAGCTTCAAGATCCTGGAGAGCGTTTTACAGCAGATGCTCGATTTCAACATGGGCCGCGGCGACCTGGTCGTGGCGGTGGGCGGCGGCGTCGTGGGCGACCTGGCCGGATTTGCCGCTTCCATCTATATGCGGGGCATCGACTTCATCAACTGCCCCACCACCACGCTCTCGATGATCGATTCCTCCATCGGCGGCAAGACGGCGGTGGATCTGGGCGATACCAAGAACATCGTGGGTGCCTTCTGGCAGCCTAAACTGGTCATCGTGGACCCGGATACGCTGGCCACCCTCCCCCGCCGCCACTACATCAACGGCCTGGCCGAGGCGGTCAAGGCCAGCCTGCTGGCCGACCCGGAGCTGTTCGGCATCTTTGAAAAGGGCGACATCGACGGCCAGATCAACGAGATCATCTACCGCAGCCTGCGGTTCAAGAAAAACATCGTCGAGCAGGATGAGACCGAGCGCGGGATGCGCAAGGCCCTCAACTTCGGCCACACCATCGGCCACGGCATCGAAGCCGTCAAGGGCATCAAGGGCCGCCGCACCGTGGGCCTGTTCCACGGCGAGTGCGTGGCGCTGGGGATGCTGCCCATGATCGAATCCAAGGCGCTGCAAAAGCGGGTGCGGGCGGTCTACCGCCGCCTGGGCCTGCCCCTGCGCACCACCTACAACAAAGAAAAGGTGCTGGCCGAGATGCTGCACGACAAAAAGGCGCAGGGCGGTCAGATCACCATCATCAAGGTGCCGGGTCTGGGCTGCTGGCGCGCTGAGACCATCCCGGTGGAGGGCCTGCGCCCCCTGCTGGGTATGGAGGAATGACCATGAAGAACACGTTCGGGTCTGCCCTCTCCCTGACCATCTTCGGCGAGAGCCATGGCCGCGCTATCGGCGCCGTGCTGGACGGCATGGCGGCGGGGGTGCCGGTGGATGAGGCGTTCCTCGCCGCCTGCATGGACAAGCGCCGGGCGCGGGGCGACGGCCTGTCCACCCCCCGCGTGGAGGCGGACCGGGTGCAGTTCCTCTCCGGCGTTGTGAACGGCCGGACGACCGGCACCGCCATCGCCCTGATGATCGAGAACCAGAACACCCGCAGCGGCGACTATGCCAGGACCGCCGACCTGCTCCGCCCCGGCCATGCGGATTACACAGCCTATGCCAAATACCACGGCTTTCAGGATGCGCGGGGCGGCGGACACTTTTCCGGCCGCATCACGGCGGCGCTGGTGGCAGGCGGTGCGGTGGTGCTGGGTGCCCTCGACCGGGCCGGCATCAACATCGTGACCCACATCGGGCGGTGCGCGGGCGTTGCGGACACCCCCTTTGCGCTGGATGACCCGGCGGCACTGGGGGCGCAGGCCGAAGCGCTGCTGAGCCGGGGCGATGGCTTCGCTCTGCTGAACGGAGAAGCCGAAGAGCCGATGAAAGCGGCCATCCGCGCCGCAGGCAGCGCAGGCGACAGTGTGGGCGGTACGCTGGAGACCGCCATCCTCGGCCTGCCCGCAGGCATCGGCGAACCCTATTTTGACAGCGTGGAAAGCGAGCTGGCCCACATGGCCTTCTCGGTCCCGGCCGTCAAGGGCATCGAGTTCGGCACCGGCTTTGGCTTCGCCGACCTGAAGGGCAGCAAGGCGAACGATGCCTTCCGGATGCAGGGGGGCCGCATCGTGACGGCTACCAACCACAACGCGGGCCTGAACGGCGGCATCTCCAACGGGATGCCGGTCGTCTTCCGCACCGTGGTCAAGCCCACGCCCAGCATCTACAAACCACAGGACACCGTGGATTACATTGCAAAACAGAACGCGGAACTTTCCATCCAGGGCCGTCACGACCCCTGCATCGTGCCCCGTGCGGCCATCGTGCAGACCTGCGCGGCGGCGCTAGCCGTCGGCGACCTGCTGACCGCGAAGTACGGCATGGCCTGGATGGAACAGCCCACCGCTTACCGCAAGGAGGAGCTGTAAATGGAATACGGACTCATCGGCTCCAAACTGGGGCACTCGTACTCGAAGATCATCCACGAGATGCTCTGCGGCTACCGGTACGACCTGTGCCCGCTGCCCACCGAGGAGGAGGCGCGGGCCTTCCTGACACGGCGGGCCTTCAAGGCGATCAATGTGACCATCCCGTATAAGCGGCTGGTCATGGGATCCTGCTCCTACATCGACCCGCGCGCCAAGGCCATCGGAGCCGTGAACACGGTCGTGAACCGGAACGGCCTGCTCTACGGCTATAACACCGACTATCTCGGCTTTGCCTACCTGGCCGATGCTCACGGCGTGGAGTTCGCGGGCCGGACCGTCCTCATTCTGGGCACCGGCGGCACCCACAACACCACGAGCGCCGTGGCAAAAGATAAGGGCGCGGCCAGAGTGCTGACCGTCAGCCGGCATCCGGACCCCGAAAAGGGCGAGCTTTCCTATGCGGAAGCCGTTCACAGCGGGGCCGACATTGTCATCAACACCACCCCGGCGGGCATGTACCCGAACGTGGGGGGCTGTCATCTGGATGTGGCCGCGATGCCGGGGCTGGAAGCCGTCCTCGACGTGGTCTACAATCCGGACAAAACGGAACTGATCCTGCGCGCCGAGGAGGCGGGTGTGCCGGTGGCCGTGGGCGGCCTCGAAATGCTGGTGGCCCAGGCCGTGTATGCGGCGGAATACTTCCTGGACCGCAAGTTTGACGATGCCCCGGCCGAGATCCGCGCCATCACCGCCCAGCTCCGGAAAGAGCAGCTGAACGTGGCGCTCATCGGGATGCCCTCCTGCGGCAAAACGACCATCGGCCGCGCGCTGGCCGACCGGCTGGGCAAGCGGTTCGTGGACCTGGATGAGGAGATCGTCCGGGCCGCGGGATGCAGCATCCCGGACCTCTTCGCCGCAGAGGGCGAGGACGGCTTCCGGGCACGGGAGGTCGAGCAGACCGCCCGCTTTGCCAGAGAGGGCCGTCAGGTGCTTTCCTGCGGGGGCGGGGTCGTCAAGCGGCCCGAAAACCTGCGAGCCCTGCGGCAGAACGGCGTGGTGCTCTTCATCGACCGCCCGCTGGACGCCCTGACCGTGGGCGGCGGGCGTCCGCTTTCCACCAGCGCCGAGGCGCTGAAGACCATGGAAGCCCAGCGCCGCCCGCTCTATCTGGCCGCAGCCGATGCGGTCATCCCGAACGAAACGACCGTTGCAGACGCCGTTGCAGCGGCACTGGAGGCATTGGATGCGATTTTTGTTCATTAACGGGCCAAACGTCAACATCGCCCGCTTCACCGAGCCCGGTGTGGAGGGCGAAGTGGACTACAACGGCCTGCTGGATTATCTGGACGTCTGCTGCCAGCAGATGGGCATCGAGCCGGATTTCTTCCAGTCCAACCACGAGGGCGACATCATTGATGAGATCCAGTCGGCCGCAGGCCGCGCCGACGGCATCATCCTCAATCCGGGCGGCTATGCCTATTACAGCGTGGCCATTCTGGAAGCGCTGCAGCTCTGCGGTGTGCCCGCCGTGGAGGTGCTCATGAGCGAACCCAGCGGCCGGGAGCCGTTCCGGAACACGGACGTCGTCTCGTTCGGCTGTCAGGGCCGCTTTGCGGGCGAGGGCATCGGCGGCTATCTCCACGCATGCAGTTATCTGGTGCAGCTGCTCCGGCTGGACGGCGGCGCACAATCGCACATGGTGCAGTAAAGAAAGAAACCTCTCAGTCTGCGAAGCAGACTGAGAGGTTGACACGTTGACACGTTGATAAAAGGGAAAGGAATGCAAGAAGATGATCATTTCGACGAAAAAAGGCACCCCGAAGGAAGAACTGGAAAAGATCGTGGACCGCTTTGAAAAGCAGGGCCTCGATGTCACCCTGATCACCGGCAAGGACTACAACGTCTTCGGTCTGGTGGGCGACACCACCAAGATCGACGAGCGCGATGTGCTCGCCAACCCCTGGATCGACAACGTGACCCGTGTGTCGGCCCCGTATAAGCGCGCCAACCGCCTGTTCCATCCCGCCGACTCGGTCATCGACTGCGGCGGCGTCCGGATCGGCGGCCGGGAGAAGATTGCCGTCATGGCCGGCCCGTGCAGCATCGAGAGCGAGGAGCAGGCCCTGCGCATCGCCCAGAGCGTCAAGGCCGGCGGTGCTGCCCTCTTCCGCGGCGGTGCCTACAAGCCCCGCACCTCTCCCTACTCCTTCCAGGGTCTGGAGACCGAGGGCATCCTCGACATGGTCAAGGCCCGCGAGGCCACCGGCCTGCCCATCGTCTCCGAGCTGATGAGCGAAGACCGCATCCCGGAGTTTGAAGAGTATGTCGATGTCGTGCAGATCGGTGCCCGCAACATGCAGAATTTCCAGCTGCTCAAGGCCGTGGGCAAGATGCACAAGCCGGTCCTGCTCAAGCGCGGCCTGTGCAACACCATCGAGGAGTGGATCATGAGCGCCGAGTACATCATGGCCGGCGGCAACGAGCAGGTCATCCTCTGCGAGCGCGGCATCCGCACGTTTGAAAAGTATACCCGCAACACGCTGGACCTTTCCGCCGTGCCCATCATCCACGAAAAGACCCATCTGCCCGTCATCGTGGACCCCAGCCACGCCACCGGCAAGGCCAACCTCGTGGAGCCGATGATGATCGCTGCGGTGGCCGCCGGTGCCGACGGTCTGGAAGTGGAGGTTCACTACGACCCCCGCCACGCATGGAGCGACGGTGCCCAGTGCCTGACCCCGGACAGCTTTGCACAGGCCATGGCCAAGTGCCGCCAGGTCGCATGGGCCATCGGGCGGGAGATGTGACCCTCTCAGGCCCCAGCTCTCCCGCAGGGAGAGCGTTTGGCAGAACGGGCAGAAGGAGGGCTGCAAATGCAGATCACGATCCAACCAGACAGAAACATTGACGGAGTCATTATGGCCCCGCCCAGCAAGAGCATGGCGCACCGGGCTGTGCTCTGTGCGGCGCTGGCAAAGGGCATCTCGCACATCCGGAATCTGGAGTTCAGCAAGGATATCGCCGCCACCCTCGCGGCGGCGGGCCAGCTCTGCGCCCGCGTCACCACCGGCGGGAACGATGCGGTCGTGGAGGGCCTGGGCCGCTTTCTGCCCGTGGAAGCCCCGGTGGACTGCTGCGAGAGCGGCAGCACCCTGCGCTTCCTCATCCCGCTGGCCAGCCTCACCGGTCAGGAAGTGACCTTTGTGGGCCGCGGGCGGCTGATGGAGCGGCCCCAGTCGGTGTATGAAGCGCTGTACCGGGAGCAGGGCCTCCGCTTTGTGCAGAGTCCTTCCGGCCTGACCGTGGAGGGGGCGCTCTCCAGCGGGGACTATACGCTGGCGGGCAATGTGTCCAGCCAGTTCATCAGCGGGCTGCTGTTCGCCCTGCCGCTGCTGGGCGGCACCAGCACCCTTCACCTTCTCCCGCCGGTGGAGAGCCGCAGCTACATCGACATGACCCGGTCCGTTCAGGCGGCGTTCGGCGTCACGAGCCGGTGGGTGGACGAAACGACGCTGGAGATCCCCGGCGGGCAGGCATACCGTCCCTGTGACTACACTGTCGAGGGCGATTACAGCCAGGCGGCCTTCCCGGCGGTGCTGGGGGCTGTCACCGGCGGCGTCACGCTGACCGGTCTGGCCGAACCGACCTTGCAGGGCGACGCGGCCATTCTGGACATCCTGCGCCGGTGCGGGGGCGACTTCTCCCGCACCGAACAGGGCATCGTCTTCCGGAAAGCGCCGCTCCACGGCACGGACATCGACCTGGCCGACTGCCCCGACCTCGGCCCGGTGCTGATGGTGCTGGGCCTGTTCTGCGAGGGGCAGACGGTCATCCGGAACGCGGAACGCCTCCGCATCAAGGAGAGCGACCGCATCGAGGCCATGGAAACAGAGCTGCGCAAATGCGGCGGGGTGCTGTCCAGCGCGGGCGGCACCATCACCATCGAGGGCTGTGCCGGGGCGCTCCATGCGCCGGACGGCGTCCTCTCCGGCCACAACGACCACCGGGTCGTCATGAGCCTGTCGGTGCTGGCACTGGCGGCGGGGCTGCGGCTGCCCATCGACGGCGCCGAGGCCATCACGAAGAGCTGGCCGAATTTCTTTACAGCCATCAAGCCATTGGGCGCGGAGGTAGAAGATGTTGGATAAAACGAAACGTTATCTCGTGGTGGGCCTCGGCCTGCTGGGCGGCAAATATGCGCTGGAACTCTCCAAAGCCGGGTTCCATGTGGACGGCATCAACCGCAGCGAGGGCCACTTGCAGTTCGCGCTCGACCATGGCTACATCGAGCGGGGCAAAACCCACGATTTTGAAGACCTTGTCCGGGAGGCCGACCACATCATCTTCGGCCTCTACCCCACGGCCCTCATCGAGTGGTTCCGGACGTACAGCCCGCTCCTCAAGCCCGGCTGCATCTTCACAGATGTGTCCGGCGTCAAGACCGGCCTGGTGGAGCCGGTGCAGGCCCTCTGCCCGGCGGGGGTCGAGTTCATCGCCAGCCACCCGATGGCAGGCCGCGAGACTTCCAGCGTGGAACACGCCGCCGAGGTGAATTTTGCCCCGGCAAACTTCATCATCACCCCGACCGGGAAGAATACCCCGGAGGCCATCGCCTGGGTCCGGGAGCTGGCCGAGGTGCTGGGATTCAAACACATCTGCACCCTGACCGTGCAGGAGCATGACCGGATGGTCGGCTATGTCAGCCAGCTGTGCCATGCCATCGCCGTCAGCCTGATGTGCGCCAACGACAACACCTCGCTGTGCGAGTACACGGGAGACTCCTTCCGGGATCTGACCCGCATCGCACGCATCAACGACAAAATGTGGGCGGAACTGTTCCTCTGGAACAGGGACAACCTCATCTCGGAGATCGACCAGTTCGACGCCGCGCTCGGCGCACTGCGCAGCGCGCTGGCGGCGGGCGACCGCGAAAAGCTCGAAGAGATGTTCCGCCTTTCCACCCAGCGCCGTGCGGCGTTCGACAAGAAGCTCCCCGAATGAGGTGAACCTATGCCCAAGCAGGAAGGCCAGAAATCCAAGCTGTTGGCGCTTTTGCGCATCTTTGAGACACAGACCGACGAAAATCACCTGCTGAACGTGCCCCAGCTGGTGGGGCTGCTGGAACAGCAGGGCATCCTCTGCGAGCGCAAGAGCGTGTACAGCGACATCGACGCGCTGAACGCACTGGGGTACGACATCCAGCTCCGGCGGGGCCGGGGCGGCGGCTATTTTCTGGCCAGCCGCACCTTTGACCTGGCCGAGCTGAAGCTGCTGGTGGACGCCGTGCAGGCCAGCCGGGTGGTGTCCAGCGCCACGAGCCGCCGCCTGATCCGGAAGCTGGAAAAGCTCTGCTCCAATTACGAGGGCAGCCAGCTGCAGCGTCAGGTCTACGTGGACGGCCGCCCCAAGACCGACAGCAGGAGCCTGCTGTACAGCATCGACGCACTGCACGAGGCCATCAACACCGGCCGGATGGTGGAGTTCCACTACAAAAAAGTGGGCCGGCCCGAAAAGCGAATCATCAGCCCATGGCAGATGGCGTGGGAGAACGGCTGCTATTACCTCATCGCCTATCAGGACGAAAAGGAGCCGGTGGGCATCCGCCACTACCGGGTGGACCGGATGTCCGGCGTCCGGGTGCTGGAGCTGCCCCGCCGCGGCCGGGAGCAGTTTGCTGATTTCGATCTGCCCGCCTACCTGCGCAAGCACTTCAGCATGTACGGCGGCCCCGAACGGCGCGTGACCCTGCGCTGCACAGCCGACCTCGAAAGCGCCATGCGGGAGCGGTTCGGCGCTTCGCCGACCTTCCTGCCGGAGGAGGACGAGCGCTTCCACTTTGATGTGCCCATCTGTGTCAGCGAGCCGTTCTACGGCTGGGTGGCGGGCTTTGGCGGCAAGGTGGAAGTCCTTGCGCCCGAAGACGTCCGCACCGGGATGCGGGCACTGGCCGAACAGCTGGCGGAAGAACATCGCTAAACAAGAAAAAACGGACCGTTTCAGCGGTCCGTTTTTTGCGTGGTTCTGCAATTATTCGTCCAGTTCTAAATCGCTCGGCAGGAGCATATCCAACGCGGCAGCGGGTTCGGCGACGAGGCGGCGGCTCTGGTGGAAGATGGCCTTTTCGAGGGTGTTGCGGGCCAGACGGCCGTTGCCGGCGGTGCGGGCGTCGTCAGCCTGACGGCGGGCGTAGTAGTTCCGCAGCGGCTCTTCGCAGGCCTCCGAGAGGGTGTAGCCCTTGTTTTTTGCGAGGACGTGGGTGATCTGCAGCAGCTCGTCGGCGGTGTAGTCCGGGAACTCGATCTTGTTGGGGAAGCGGCTGGCCAGACCGCTGTTGGCGGTGAGGAAGGTCTCCATCTCTCTGGTGTATCCGGCCAGAATGACCACGAGCTCGTCGCGGTGGTCTTCCATCCCTTTGACGAGGGTGTCGATGGCTTCGAGGCCAAAGCTGTCCTGCTCGCCGCGATAGAGGCTGTAGGCCTCGTCGATGAAGAGGACGCCGCCGAGGGCGCTCTCGATGACGCTGTTGGTCAGCGGTGCGGTGTGGCCGGTGTAGCGGCCCACGAGGTCGCCGCGGCCCACCTCCACCAGCTGCCCGCCCTTGAGCGCCCCGATGGCCTTGAGGTACTTGGCCACCAGCCGGGCGATGGTGGTCTTGCCGGTGCCGGGGTTGCCGGTGAAGATCATGTGCATCGAAAGGCTGGCTGTCTTCATGCCCGCAGCGGCGCGGCGCTGCTGGACCTGCAGATTGTCGGCCAGACCGAACACGTATTCCTTGACCGGGGCCAGACCGACCAGCTCCGAGATCTCCGCCCGGATCTCATCCAGTGCGCCGGTGTAGGCGGCGGGCAGCAGGTCAAACAGCGGGGCCGGGGCGGCATCGTGCAGGCGGAAGAACAGGCCCTCCGGTGCGGCGGTCAGGGTCACGGTGCCGGTGAGCGGCTTGTCCGTTTGCAGGCAGTATTCGCTCAGAGCGCGGAAGATGCGGTCGCAGCAGCCGGACAGCCCGGCTGCGCCCTTCTGGGGGGTGCACTGAGCGGCGACGTAGTCCCGCACATCGGCCCCGGCGGCGAGGGTCAGGCCCAGCCGGGCCGTGACCTTCTGGGCCAGCGCGTTCAGCTGCTGGGCGGCGAGGGCTGCAAGGTCTGCCTGCTGGTAGGCGGTCGTCTCGCAGACGTCGCCCAGCGCCGAGACCATGCTTGCGCCGAACTTGTCCGCTATGGCGGCGCGGCCCTTGTTCGAAAAGAAGATGAGATACTTCCCGCAGGGGTCGAGACGGCTGACCGCGCCGGGGGCCAAGGCCGTTCCGGCGTCCACCAGAATGCCGTCCCGGTTGACGATGTACCGGCTGGAGAGCGGGGCGCTGCCCCGGACGGCCAGGTCGGACAGCGTTTTCAGAAAGCTGGTGCAGCAGCTCTCGTAGTGTTCAAAGACCACGATCTCGCCGGGGGCGTGGAGCGCGGCGTAGAGGTCCTGCAAAAAGAGTTTTTCGGCGGCGGGGTTCGCGTAAAGCGCCAGGTCGAGCGCGGCGATCTGGTCGTTTTGCAGCAGGCCCCGCGCAGCCATGCAGCGGGCGGTCTCCTCCAGCGCGAAGTGCCGCCCGGTGCCGGTGCCGCCGCTCAGCAGGATGACGTTCCGGGCGGCGGGCGGCTCGGTGCCCAGCACAAAGGGGCGGCGCATGGCGCGGACGACCGCGTCTACAAAGGCGTCCTGCCCCAGCACGGTCTGCCGGACTTCGTCGGCCAGCCCCTCGAAGCTGCCCAGATGTTCAGGTTTCACGTCGGTGGTGCCTTTGGCCAGCAGGCCGTCATTCTCCATGTCCCGCAGCATCTGGCGGCTGTCGGCCAGCGCGGCCTCGGCGGCGGTGTCCTGCGTCTTCAGCTGGGCCGACTGGGCCTTGAGCATCGCGTCCAGCTTCTTCTGCTGTTCCAGAAGCGCCGCGTTCAGGTCGTTCAGGGTGCTGTTTGGCTGCTGCCGGGGCTCGGCGGGAGTGCCGGGGGCGGCCTTGAATCTGCCGCCCGGCCCGAAGACTCCATTCATCAGGGTCTCCCAATCGTCTGTGTATGCCATGTCATCGCCTCCGTGATCGGTTCATTTCTTTCAGTATAGTGTACCGCAGCCCCATTTGCAAGGAAACTCTTGCAAAATCCGTGCAAGCCGGGTACACTGATTTCAAAAGGCCTGCCTCTGGCGAGGGCGGGAATGTTAGGATAAAGGATGAGAGTCAATGAAAACGCCTGCACAATGGAAAGCATGGTTCGAAAGCGAGGAGTTTGCCCGTCAGACCGACTATCAGGGACCGCTGGGCGCGGCGTATTCCCCATCGGGCACCCACCTGCGGCTGTGGGCACCCACGGCGCAGTCGGTCCGGGTCGATCTTTACCGGAAAGGCGACGGCGGGGCCTGCATCGGCAGTCTGCCGCTGAGCCCGTGGGGGCAGGGCGTCTGGGGCGTTTACCTGCCCGGCGACCAGCACGGGAAGTATTATAATTTCAACGTGACCACCGAGTGGGGCAGCGTGACCACCGCTGACCCCTATGCCCGCGCGGCGGGCGTGAACGGGGCGCGGAGCATGATCGTGGATCTGGCCCGCACCGACCCGCCGGGCTGGGAGCAGGACAAACGGCCGGTCATCCCGGCGTCGAAGCGGAGCGTCTGGGAGGTCAGCGTCCGGGATTTCTCGCAGGACCCGGCCAGCGGGGTGCGCAATGCGTGGCGGGGCAAATTCCTGGCCTTTACCCAGCAGGGCACGACCCTGAACGGCGACGGCGTCCACCCCACCTGCCTGAACTACCTCAAGCGGCTGGGGGTGCGCTATGTCCAGCTCATGCCCATCTTTGATTTCGGCAGCGTGGACGAGAGCCGCCCGCTGACCCGGCAGTACAACTGGGGCTACGACCCCACCAACTACAACGTCCCGGAGGGCAGCTACTCCACCGACCCCGCCCGCGGCGAAGTCCGGGTGCGGGAGTGCAAGCAGATGATCCGGGCCCTTCATGCGGCGGGCATCGGCGTGGTGA
Source organism: Faecalibacterium prausnitzii (assembly GCF_019967995.1). NCBI lineage: Bacteria > Bacillati > Bacillota > Clostridia > Eubacteriales > Oscillospiraceae > Faecalibacterium > Faecalibacterium prausnitzii. The sequence continues at coordinate 294,030 of NZ_CP065377.1, read as the reverse complement.
TGGATGTGGTGTACAACCACATGTACCGCTTCGACAACGTGCTGAACCGGGCGGTCCCCCTCTATTATTTCCGCCAGAACGAGGATGGCAGCCTTTCCAACGGCAGCGGCTGCGGCAACGAGTTTGCCAGCGAGCGGCCCATGGCCCGGAAATACTTTCTGGATTCGGTGCTCTACTGGGCGCAGGAGTACCACATCGACGGCTTCCGGTTCGACCTGATGGGCCTGTACGATGTGGAGACGATGAACCTGCTGCGGGCCGAGCTGGACAAGCTGCCCGGCGGGCGGGACATCCTGATGTACGGTGAGCCGTGGCAGGGCGGCAGCAGTGCGCTGCACCGGTACGAGGCGAACAAGAACAATCTGGCCATGCTGAACGACCGCATCGGCATCTTCTGCGACGACACCCGCGACGCCATCAAGGGCGGCTGCTTCAATGCGCGGGAGCCGGGCTACGTGGAGGGCAGGCCCGGCAGCTTCTGGGACATCGGCGGGGCCGTGGCGGCATGGTGCCGCAGCGATAAGTTCCCGCCCCACACGCCGGGGCAGATCGTCAGCTATGTGTCCGCCCACGACAATTTCACCCTGTGGGACAAGCTGCTCCTGGTGCGCTACGAGCGCCCGGAGTTCGGCGCGGTGGACCGTGCCGCCCTGGCCCAGAACCGGCTGGCGGCAGGCATCTACCTCACCTGCATGGGCCTGCCCTTCTGGCAGGCGGGCGAAGAGTTCGCCCGCACCAAAAAGGGGCAGGGCAACAGCTACCGCTCCTCCCCGGCGCTGAACCGGCTGGACTGGAAGCGGGCCGAGCAGTTCCATGGGCTGGTGGACTATTACCGGGGCCTCATCGGGCTGCGGAATGCCTTCCCGCGGCTGGGCGCGGTGGACAGGGCCAGCCCCAACGCCATTGCATTTTTTGATTTGGAACAGCCGCTGGTGGGCTGGCGTCTGCCTGCCCTGCCCGGCGATGGGGCGTGGTGGGGCGCACTCTGCGTCTACTACAACCCCACCGAACAGGAACAGCCCATCCGGCTGCCCGACGGGCGCTGGAAGCTGCTGAGCGACGGCACCTCGTCCAGCCTGTGGCGGGGCGACAGCTGCATCCTGAGCGGCGAAGCGGTCCTGGCCCCGGTCAGTGCGACCATCTTCGGCTTGGTATAAACAGCGATCCCCCGGCCAGCGGGTCACCGCCAGTCGGGGGATTTTTGAAGAAGAAAGGAATCAAATCTTGATAACGCCTTGCGGCGGGGGTGGCTCAGTTGTTGGCCGAACGCTGTGCGGCAGTGTTCGACGCATTCTTTTCGCCCAGCGTCAGCGAGACGGTCTGCATCTGGCCATCGCGGGCAACGGTGATGGAAAGGGTGTCACCGGCCGTGTGCTGCTGCATCAGGGTGCCAAGGTCGTCTTTCTGGGCGATCTCGGTGCCGTCGATGCTGACGATACGGTCCCCGGCCTTCAGGCCGGCCTTGTCGGCCGGGCCGCCCTGCACGACGTCCACGACATAGACGCCGTAGGCGTTGACGTTGAGCTGGGCCGCCGTCTGGGCGTCGGTCACGGCGATGTAGGTGATGCCCATATACGGCCGACCGGAGACATAGCCGTTCTCCAGCAGGTCCTGCGCCACCTGAATGGCGTCGTTGATGGGGATGGCGAAGCCCAGACCCTCCGCGTCCGAGCTGGAGGACTTGGCGTTGACCAGACCGATCAGCTCACCGTTCATGTTGAACAGACCGCCGCCGGAGTTGCCGGGGCTGACGGAGGCATCCATCTGGATCAGGGACATGGTGTTGGTGGAGCTGGTGCCCTGAATGGTCACGCTGCGGTTCAGTGCACTGACGATGCCGCTGGTGACGGTGCCGCCCAGCTCACCCAGCGGGTTGCCGACGGCCAGGACGCTGTCGCCGACCGACAGGCTGTCGCTGTCGCCGACGGTGGCGGGGGTCAGGCCGGTGGCGTCGATCTTCAGCACGGCGACATCGCTGGTGTCGTCCTCGCCCACCACGGCGGCGGTGTAGTCGGTATCCCCGATGGTCACGGTGATCTGCGATGCACCGGAGACCACGTGCGCACAGGTGAGGATATAGCCGTCCGAGCTGATGATGACACCGCTGCCTGCGCCGGACTCGACCTGATTCTGGCCGTACCAGGACCACTGCGAGTAGACGACCTGTTCGGTGGTGATGACCACGACGCTGGGGCTGACCATCTCGGAGACCTGCGAAGTAGTCATGCCGCTGGACGAGACGGCGGTGCCGGAGGCCGCGCTGCTGTCGGTGCGCTCTACCTGCTGGATGACGACCTTATTGCCTGCATTGCCGACCCGTGCGCCCACGAAGCCGCCTGCAAAGCCCATGGCCGCGGCCAGCACCAGCGCAACGGCGCTGCGGACGATGCGGCCGCCGCTGCGCTTGCGGCGCTTCTTCGGGGGCTTGGAGGCTGCGGCCTGAGGCTCCGGGCCTGCCGGGGGCGGCGTGGTGCCGCCATTGCCGGTGGAAGTTTCCAACGGGCGGGCCGGGGCGGGGTCGCTGTAAGTGCCCGCCGTGTTGGCGGTGTTCATGCCGGAGGAGCCGACGTTGGGGTATCCGGTATCGCCGGACGAACTATTTGCAGAGGAATAATCGTATTCCCATTTGTTTTCATTTTCCATGGTACAACTTCCTTTCTCGAAGGGACTGGTTCGGGAGGGGCGCTTCGCCCGTCCCTCTCTGGAACTGGCTCTATTGTAGCCGCTAATTGTGAAAACGAATCGCTGAGCGGGTGAAGAATGTGTGAAATAAGGTCGTAACCGCAGGCCTTGACAGCGGCGCGGGAGCTTGGTATTGTAAGGGAAAAGGAGACTGCGTATGAAACTGGAAGAACGGCCCGGCGGCTTTGCACTGTATAAAGAGAAGACCGAGGTGGGCTGCTGTCAGCTGACCCGGACGGCGGCAGGGGCGGACGTTGCCTGCCTTACCATTGTACCAGAATGGCGGCGGAAAGGCTATGGGTCTTATCTGCTAAAAGAGATATTGCGCCGCTTTGGCGGATATGACAGGGAGACGGCCACCGTTTTCACGGCCCCGCTGCCCGCTGTGCCGGGGGAGGAAGCGTTCTGGGCGAAGTTCGGCTTCCGGGAGGAGGCCGGGCGGCTCTGCCGCCGCCGGACGCCGGACCTGACCGCTGTGAAGTTCGTGCAGGACTTCCTTGCGGCCCGGCTGCAAAACCCGCAGCTGCTGGTGGATGCCACCTGCGGCAACGGCGGAGATACGGCGTTTCTGTGCCGTCTGGCGGGCGGGACAGGCCGGGTGCTGGGCTTTGACATCCAGCCCGAAGCCATTGCCTCCACCCGACGGAATCTGGCCGCGAACGGGCTTTCTGCTGAGCTGTACTGCGGCAGCCACGCAGACCTGCTGCATGATGTCCAGCCCGGTACGGCGGATGCCGTGATGTTCAACTTCGGCTGGCTGCCGGGGGCAGACCACACAGTCTTTTCCCACGCGGAGAGCAGCATCCCCGCGCTGGAAGCGGCCCTCGACGCACTGCGGCCCGGCGGGGTGCTCAGCGCCATCCTTTACAGCGGCCGGGTCATCGGGTCGGACGAGAAAACGGAGATCCTGCACTGGATGCGCACACTGCCCCTGACGCGCTGCACCGTCCTCGTCTGCGATTTCGCCAATTGGGCCGAAACGGCACCCCTGCCCTGCTTTCTTCTGAAAAAATGAGAAAAGTCTTGCATCTAGGTGGAATTTCTGCTAAAATAAATGCTGTTTGATTTTTAGACGGCCGGACCCTCTTCGGCATCGCGGATGCGATGCCGCCTCTCCCTTTGGCGGAGCGGGCGCAAAGCGCCTGAGAGGGCAGGCCTATTGATGGAGAACGACCCATGTGACGAAGAAAGGACCCGAAACAAACCCCTCTGACTTGAAATTGGGAGACTTATAAATCTATGACAAATCGTGAAGAAATCGAGCGCCGTCGGACGTTTGCGATCATCAGCCACCCCGACGCCGGCAAGACCACGCTGACCGAAAAGCTGCTGCTGTACGGTGGAGCCATCAACCAGGCGGGTTCCGTCAAGGGCAAGCAGAGCGCCAAGCACGCCGTTTCCGACTGGATGGACATCGAGAAGCAGCGCGGTATTTCCGTGACCTCCTCGGTGCTGCAGTTCAACTATGCGGGCAAATGCGTCAACATCCTGGACACGCCGGGCCATCAGGACTTCTCGGAGGATACCTACCGCACCCTGATGGCGGCGGACTCTGCCGTCATGGTCATCGACGCCGCCAAGGGCGTTGAGGCCCAGACCATCAAGCTGTTCAAGGTCTGCACCCTGCGCCATATCCCCATCTTCACCTTCATCAACAAGATGGACCGCGAAGCCCGCGACCCCTTTGAGCTGATGGAGAACATCGAAGAGATCCTGGGCATCAAGACCTACCCCATGAACTGGCCCATCGGCTGCGGCAAGGAGTTCAAGGGCGTGTTCGACCGCAACACCCGCAAGGTGCTGGCCTTCTCCAGCGACGGCCGCGCCAACGGCGTCAAGAAGGTCGAGGAGACCGAGGCCGAGCTGGGCGATCCCGCACTGGACGAGCTGCTGACCCCCTATCTGCACCAGCAGCTCTCCGATGAGATCGAGCTGCTGGACGGTGCCGCCGAGGAATTTGATCTGGACAAGGTGCTGCGCGGCGAGCTCAGCCCCGTCTTCTTCGGCTCTGCGCTGACCAACTTCGGCGTCGAGCCGTTCCTGGAGAACTTCCTCCGCCTGACCCCCACCCCGCTGGCCCGTGTGGACAGCCTGACCGGGGAGCCGGTGGACCCCTGCCGCGAAGAGTTCTCGGCCTTCATCTTCAAGATCCAGGCCAACATGAACAAGGCCCACCGCGACCGCATCGCCTTCATGCGCATCTGCTCCGGCAAGTTCGAGCGCGGCATGGAAGCCTACCATGTGCAGGAGGGCAAGAACATCAAGCTGGCCACCGGCACCCAGCTGATGGCGCAGGACCGCGCCATCGTGGATGAGGCCTATGCAGGCGATATCATCGGCCTGTTCGATCCGGGCATCTTCTCCATCGGCGACACGCTGTGCACCGGCAAAAAGAAGGTGGAATTTGCAGGCATCCCGACCTTCTCGCCGGAGCACTTTGCGCGCATCGAGCAGAAGGACACCATGAAGCGCAAGCAGTTCGTGAAGGGTATGGAGCAGATCGCCCAGGAGGGTGCCATCCAGATCTTCCGCGAAGTGGGCGGCGGCATGGAAGAAGTCGTGGTCGGCGTCGTTGGTGTGCTGCAGCTGGAAGTGCTGGAGTACCGCCTGAACACCGAATACAACGTCGAGATCCGGATGCAGCAGCTCCCCTTCGAGCAGCTGCGCTGGGTGAAGAACGACCCCGACACCTACAACCTGCGGGACCTCGACCTGACCAGCGACACCAAGGCCGTGGAGGATATGAAGGGCAACCGTCTGCTGCTGTTCACCTCGGACTGGGCCATCCGCTGGGCCGAGACCCACAACGAGACGCTGGAACTGAGCGAGTTCGGCAACATCTAAAACGATCCCAAAGAGCTGCTGTGCGGGGCGGGACTCCAAACAGCAGCTCTTTTTGGATAGAAATCAAAAATACAACAAAGAATGCCAGAAATGGGATGAGACCGGCCCCCGATGGGGAACACTTCTGGCATGGAGGAAAATAAGATGCAGAATATCACGATCGGAAAAAGCGGCATCGAGGTGCCCTTTCTCGGTATGGGCACCTGGGCCATTGGCGGCGGCAACTGGTGGGGCGACAACGACGACGCCCTGTCGGTGAACGCCATTGAAGCGGCGGTCGAGCAGGGCATCCGCTGGATCGACACGGCCCCCATCTACGGCTTGTACCACAGCGAACAGGTCGTGGGCGAGGCGCTCCGGCACATCGACCGCGACAAGGTGGTCCTCTCCACCAAGTGCGGCCTGGAATGGCGGCACGAGACGCCGGTGCTCCACAAAGTCGTGGACGGCACCGCAGTCTACCGCGACCTGTCCGCCCAGAGCATCATCGAGGACGTGGAAGAGAGCCTGAAGCGGCTGGGCACCGACCATCTGGATGTCCTGTACACCCACTGGCAGAGCCCGGATCTCGGCCTCTACCCGCTGGAAGAGACCGTCGAGGCCATGATGAAGCTCAAGGAGCAGGGCAAGATCCGCGCCATCGGTGCGTCGAATGTGACGGCGAACATCATCCGCGGCTATTGCAAGTACGGCCAGCTGGACGTCATCCAGGAGAAGTACAGCCTGCTGACCCGCCGCGTGGAAAAGCAGCTGCTGCCCACCTGCAAGGAGCTTGGCGTGTCCATTCAGGCCTACTCTCCGCTGGAGCAGGGCCTGCTGACCGGCAAGGTCACGATGGAGACCACCTACCCGGAGGGCAGCACCCGCAACACCAACCCCAGCTTCCAGCCCGCCCGCCGTGCGCAGGCCATTGAGCTGCTGAAAAAGTGGGGCGACCTGACCGAAAAATACGACTGCACCCTCGCGCAGCTGGTCATCGCGATGACGGCCCGGATGATCCCCGGCCTGCATGTGCTCTGCGGTGCCCGCACCCCGGAGCAGGTGCGCGACAACGCCGGTGCCCTGCGCATCCAGCTCAACGGCGCAGATGCCGTCCGCATGAAGTGGGACGTGGACGCCATTTCGTAAGATAATAAAGGCAGAAGAGGAGCCGCGGCCAATGGTCGCGGCTCCTCTTCTGTTATGCTTCCTTCAGCATCTGCTGGATCTTTCGTTTGGCGCGGCAGTAGGTCACGCAGGCCCAGTTGGCGGTGTGGCCGAAGATTGCACCGATCTTCTTGTAGGAGAGCTCGCCGAAGACCCGGAGGGTGAACACCTCCTTGTACGGCTCTTCCAGCCGGTGGAGGCACTGGTGGATGGTAAAAGCGGCGTCTTCGTCGATGAGCAGTTCGTCCAGGTCCGGCTGCGGGGCAGCGGCGGGCGGGAACGCCTCGTCCAGCGGGACGGTCTGTTTCGCCTTGCGGCAGTGGGAGTAATAACAGTTCCGCGCTACGGTGAAGAGCCAGGCGCGGATGTCCTGTCGGCCATCAAAGTGCTTCAGACCGTTCAGGGCCTTGAAAAACGTCTCCTGCGTCAGTTCTTCGGCCAGCGATTCCGAGTGGGTGAGGCCCTGCAAAAACAGGAACACATCCCGGAAATAGAGCCGGTAAAGTGCATCCATGTCCATGGGCTAGGCCCTCGGATAGAGGCCCAGCTCCTGCTCGGTGCCGTAGACGATGGTGCCATTGAGGCGGTAGGCCGAGACCGGCTGGCCTTCCCGGTAATGGAGCGTTTCGTCGGCACAGACGACGGCGAGCAGCTGGGTGTTGGAAACGGCGATGGTCTTGGAAGATGCCGCGCTCCCGAACACCCCGGCCAGTGCGGCGTGGAAGTGCGGGAAACGGTAGCGCACGGCCTGCACCGTCACGGTCGGGCTGCCCCAGCTGAAGGGCTCGTCCAGCGTCAGCCAGACGCCCTCGCCCTGCACTTCGAGGATGCAGAGGTTGGCAGAGTCTTCTTTCCGGTTGTAGGTCCAGAACCGGGCTTCCTCGACGGTGGCGGGAGCCTCGGCGCTGTACATCCACACGGCCAGTGCCAGAGCGCACACCACGGCCAGCACGGCCGCCAGAATGGTCAGCAGCTGCTTTTTCCGCAGGGTAGCATGGACCTGTTTCAGCGGGGCGTCGGCCTGCGCATCGGCCTGCACCGGGACTGGCAGGCGGATGCTGTGCAGTTCGTCCCGGCAGGCCGGGCAGCTTTGCAGATGCTCTTCGATGAGCTGGCCGGTCTCCGGGCTGGTGAGGTGTTCGGCGTAGAGGGGGAGCAGGTCCCGGATGAGTTCACAGGGCAGTTTCATGAGTACGACCTCCTTTTTTCGTGTCCATTCACCTCAATAACGCCCCAAAGACGAAAATATTACAAGAATCTCCGAAACTATTTTTGCTTCACCCGTTTTCACGCCAGAATGCTCCGCCGCTGGTCTGGAACAGCAGCCAGGGGTTCACGCTCTTGCTGCCCAGTTTGAAGTCCATGGTCATCTCTTCGCCCAGCGCACCGACGGCCTGCCCTTTCTGGACGGTCGCGTTTCGGCTGACGGAGAGGGTCTGCAGGCCGTAAAGGTAGCTGCGCAGGCCGCAGCCGTGGTCGATGACGACGGTGTTGCCGGTGAGGGCAAGGTTCCCGGCAAAGACGACGACGCCGTCCGCCGGGGCGCGGGCCGGGTCGCCGGGGATGGTATAGAGTTTGGTGGAGTTGGAGCGGGAACCCTGCTGGCCGTTCGTGACCTTGACCTGACCGAAATCCAGCAGGATGAGATAGTTCTCGGCCGGGCAGATGAACCCGCCAGACCAGAGCTTTTCCCGCACGGGCAGCTCATACAGCGGCCAGATGTTGTTCCGGAACTCGGTGTTCGCGGCCTCGGTGGGGGCCGGTTCAGCCTCGACTTCCGCAGTGCCGAAGTCTTTGGGCAGAACGGTCAGTGTCCGGGAGAGCGTCTCCCCGTTGACCGTGATGCGGATCTCGTGGGCTCCGGCGGAGGCGTTGTAGGCCGCAGGGATGTAGGCCCGCCAGCCGGAGGGGCTGCGGGTGCACGAAACACTGCCGAGGTCGGTCTCCAGGGTGGGGGCCGTGTCCCCGGCCATGCCGGTGATGGCGACGCCTACGATGCCGCCCTGCTCGACCCGCTCAGCCGAAAGCTCGACGTTCGCGCTGGCCTGCAGCGTGAACCGGAAGGAGAACCGATACCAGCCGGTGGGCCGGGCAGGGTGCTCCTGCCCCCAGTTCTTATGAATGGAGCCGTTGGTGCCGCCGTCGAACTGGGTGGCAGAAAGGTCGGCCGGGAGCCGCCAGACCGTCATCGTGGCCTTGTAGCTGCCGTTGGCCGGGAAGAGGAAGTCTTCATACTGCCCGGCAGAACCGGCGAACACGAGGCTGCCGACGTCGGTCTCGATGGTCAGGGTGGTGTAGGTGGCCCAGTCGGGCAGGGCGAGTGCCGGGTGGGCATCGTACAGTGTGCCCAGCTTTTGCACGGTAAGGGTGTCCGGCTCGGCAAAGACCCTGTCGAGCACACCGCCCACCAGCGGCACCTGCCAGCAGGAGCCGTTCACTTCCAGCGCCTGCCCGCCGAACTGTACGTCCGCCGCAGGGCGGGCCCCCTCGCCGGTAAAGGAATAGCTCACGGCCATTACGGCCCCCAGCAGCACGACGACGCCCAGCGCGACGCCGATGATCCAAAGAAAAAATCGCTTCATGATATGTAACATCCTCCTGACATTAAGGTGCAGGGCCCGGCAGTATGGGAGCCGCAGGCGGGTCTGAAAAATATATCCGACCTGCCAAAGGCTCCCCCCTTTTTGGGGAGAGCTGGCGTGTCAGCGCCTGAGAGGGTTGCAAAAAGGGCGCACGCGGCGGGTCAGGAACTGACCACCGGGTGCGCCCTTCAGCGGATCGGTTATTCTTCTGCGGCGTCCTCGGCAGGTGCGTCGGCGGGTTCCGCCTTGTCTTCGCCAAACAGCAGGCGCTCGTATTCATCAAGCTCCTTCTCGCGGCGGCGGAGATAAACGGCCACGGCAGCCAGTGCACCGGCGATGGCGGCCAGCGTAGCGATCACGGCGATCAAACAAGATTTCTTCATAGGTTCAGCACACTCCTTTTTTGGGTCGGAACGATGGGTTCAGAACATCCTTTGTGTCGGGGTGGCCCGTTTCGCGGTGGGCCATGGAACCGCCCTTGCGGATATCGTGTAGAAATATCGCGTTAGGAATATTATACCCGGAATGCAAAAAAATTACAACTGCCAATCCGTAAATTTTCATCGACCTGCACGAAAGAAGTTAAAATGCAGCGGCCAGCAGTTTGCGGTACGCCTTGAACGCACCGGGCAGGGTGTACGCGGCTTCCAGCTGTTCCGGGCTGGCCCAGACGCAGCCGACGGGGGCGGGCTGGCGCTCTGCCGTGAAGAGATAGCCGCCCATGTGCCACTCGATGTGGCTGAAGATGTGCCGGGCCGGGCGGAGGGCTTTGGCGGCATCGGGGGTGCAGACGACGCCCAGCGCTGCCAGGCGGGCGCGGGCCTCGTCGGCGGAGAGAGATTCATCCTCCCAGAGCACCGGCTGCCACAGGCCCGCCAGCAGACCCTTTTCGGGCCGCTGCTGGAGCAGGACGCCCTCCGGGCTGCGGACGAGCGCCAGCGTCACCGGCTCGATGCGGCGGGCCTTGGGGGCCGCTTTGCGGGGCAGGGTGAGGGCCGTCCCGGCGGCATGGGCGGCGCAGAGGTGGGCCAGCGGGCACTGCGCGCAGAGCGGGGCACCGTTGGGTACGCAGACCAGCGCACCCAGCTCCATCAGGGCCTGATTGTAGTCGCCGGGGGCAGCCGGGGGCTGGTGTTCCATGACACGGGCCGTGAACGCCCGCTTGACCTTGGGGTCGGTGATGAGGCGGTCGTCGTTGTACAGGCGGGAAAACACCCGCAGCACATTGCCGTCCACCGCAGGCACCGGCAGGCCGAAGCTGATGGAGGCGATGGCACCCGCCGTGTAGTCGCCGATGCCGGGCAGGGCGCGGAGGGCATCGTAGTCGGCGGGCAGTTCGCCGCCGTACTGCGCACAGACGAGCTTTGCCGCCTTTTGCAGGTTCCGCACCCGGCTGTAGTAGCCCAGACCCTCCCACAGTTTGTGGAGCTTTTCCTCCTCGCAGGCGGCAAGGGCGGGGATGTCCGGCAGAGCGGCAAGGAACCGCTCATAGTAGGGCAGCGCCGCCGAGACGCGGGTCTGCTGCAGCATGATCTCACTCAGCCAGACATGGTAGGGGGTGGGGTCGGAGCGAAAAGGCAGGATGCGGTGGTTCGCATGGAACCAGTGGAGCAGGGCGGGCGAAATGTTTTCCACGAAATGTTACCTCGATGTTGAAAATGGATCAAGAAAAACCTCTCCGTCAAAGCCTGACGGCTTTGCCAGCTCCCCTGCTAGGGGAGCCTCTGGCGAAAAGGGAAAGTTTCCCGTTCTGCCAAGGCCTCTCCTCGGTAGGAGCGGTGGCATTGCGAAGCAATGACGGAGAGGTTTCCTCATTTTTTAGAATCCGTACGCGGTGCGGGGGAACGGCAGGACATCACGGATGTTCTGGATGCCCGTGAGGTACATGATCATGCGCTCGAAGCCCAGGCCGTAACCGGCATGCTCCACGCCGCCGAACTTGCGCAGGTTGAGGTACCAGTCGTAGCTGGATTTGTCCAGCCCCAGCTCGTCCATACGGGCTACCAGCTTGTCGTAGTCTTCCTCACGCTGGCTGCCGCCGATCAGCTCGCCGATGCCGGGCACCAGCATATCGGCTGCGGCTACGGTCTTGCCGTCCGGGTTCTGCTTCATGTAGAAGCTCTTGATCTCCTTCGGGTAGTCGGTGACGAAGACGGGCTTCTTGAAGACTACCTCGGTCAGGTAGCGCTCGTGCTCGGTCTGGATGTCCACGCCCCACTCGACGGGGAACTGGAACTTCTTGTTGTTCTTCTTCAGCACCTCGATGGCGTCGGTGTAGGTGATGCGGCCAAATTCGCTGTTCGCCACCAGCTCCAGGCGCTCGATGAGGCCCTTGTCGATGAACTGGTTGAAGAAGGCCATCTCGTCGGGGCAGTTGTCCAGCACGTAGCGGATGACGTACTTGGTCATGGCCTCGGCGGTGTCCATGTAGCCGTTCAGGTCGCAGAAGGCCATCTCCGGCTCGATCATCCAGAACTCGGCGGCGTGGCGGGTGGTGAAGCTCTTCTCCGCACGGAAGGTGGGACCGAATGTGTACACCTTGCCAAAGGCCATGGCCATGGCCTCGGCCTCCAGCTGGCCGGAAACGGTCAGGTTGACCGGCTTCTCGAAGAAGTCCTGGGTGTAATCGACGGTGCCGTCCTCGTTCTTGGGCACGTTCTCCAGGTCGAGGGTGGTCACGCGGAACATCTCACCGGCGCCCTCGCAGTCGGATGCGGTCAGCAGCGGGGAGTGTGCGTAGACGAAGCCGTTCTCCTGGAAGAACTTGTGGATGGCGTAAGCAGCCACGCTGCGGACGCGGAAGGCAGCGTTGAAGGTGTTGGTGCGGGGGCGCAGGGTGGGCATGGTGCGCAGATACTCCATGCTCATCTTCTTTTTCTGCAGCGGGTATTCGTCGGCGGGGCAGTCGCCCAGGATCTCGACGGAGTCGGCGTTCAGCTCAAAGGGCTGCTTGGCCTGCGGGGTCAGCACGATGCGGCCCACGATGCGCAGGCTGCTGTAGAGGCCGGTGTGGATGACGGCGTCGTAGTTTTCCAGCTTGCCGGCTTCCAGCACGACCTGCAGGGTCTTGAAGCAGCCGCCGTCCGACAGGGCGATGAAGCCGATGTTCTTGGAGTCGCGGATGTTCTTTGCCCAGCCGCAGACGGTCACGACGGTGCCGTCGGCGGGGGTGTTCTTGTACAGCGAAACGATCTCAGTGCGTTCCATGGTATCTCCTCCGATGTAAAATAAAAAGACAGCTTTGCCCTGAAGTTTCAGGGCGAACAAGCTGTCTTGTAATGTCCGCGGTGCCACCTGAATTACCGGAAGTGTCCGGTCGCTCACGCGCTCATCTCAAAAAAGAAAGCGCTGCCCTTGTAACGCGGGGCGCAGCGGCGCACCTACTGGCAGTTTTGCAAAAAACTGGGTTCAGGTTGCAGCTCCTGGGTGTTCGTTCGCGCAGGGGGCGCTCACGGCTCGCAGCAACTGCCGTGTTCTCTGGAAGCGTCCCGGATGCGTTACTTTTCCCGATCTGTGCTTTTCGGTAATTCTAAAAATAGCACAGGAAAGCGGCTTTGTCAATCAAAAATCAAGACTTTGTCTTGCATTCCGGGCCGAAAAATGATATCATCTAAAATGATATGTTGTGCGCTTTATACCCATCCTGTTTCCGGGTGTTCCGGGGAGGCATCCCGCGCTGCAAACTCTCTGTTGTTTTAGGAGGACATTTATGACTGAAAACCAGATCCCGTATGAGCAGGAAGAGGAGATCAACCTCGTTTCCCTGCTGTTCACAGTCCTGCGCAAATACCGGCAGATGGCGGCCGCAGCCCTGGTCTGCGCCGTACTGTTTGCAGGCGTGGCTGTTATGAAGAACATCTCGTGGAACGCCGCCGTCCAGAAGGCGGCAGAAGAGGGCGAGACCGCACCCCGCACTTCGGCCCAGCAGACGTATGAAGAGAACATGGTCGAGTACCGCGAAGCACAGAACAAACGCGATACCGACGTGCAGAGCTACAACCAGCAGCTGCGCGACAATGAGCGTTCGCAGCAGACGGTCCAGTTCAACATCGACAACGCCGAAGAGTACATGGAAAAGTCCGTCCTGAACAGCATCGATCCCTACAATGTCTACAACGCCAGAGCAGATCTGTACGTCACCACCGATTATAAGATCATGCCCGGCATGGACTACCAGAACCCCGACTACACCAGCTCGGTCCTGAGTGCATACACCTCCCTGCTGACCAACCACGAGGCCATTTCTGCCATTGCAGAGCAGTTCAACATGGAAGAGCGGTACATGCGGGAGCTGGTCAGTGTCTGGGGCGACAACTCCACCCGGTTGCTCTCCATCAGCATCAACGCAGCATCCGAGGAAGATGCTACCGCCATTCTGGATGCTGTCATCGCCCGGATGAACGGCCTGTACGAGACGATTGAGTCCACCGTGGGGCACCACAGCATCACCCTGCTGTCCCGCACCAGCAGCGTCACCGTGTCCACCGACCTGCGCGACCAGCAGCAGAACACCCGCGACAACCTGACCAGCCTGCAGAACCAGATGACCGATCTGCAGGCGCAGCACGACCTGCTGGAGCAGAACATCCAGAAGGCCGATCAGGACCTGGCTGCCCTCGAAGTGCCGAAAGATCCGGGCAACGGCAGCTCCTCTCTTGTGAAGTCTGCCGTGATCGGCTTGGTCCTCGGCGTGATCCTGGTAGCCGGCGCTGCGGTCGTCAAGTTCTTGACCGCCGGCCTCGTCTACTCTGCGAAGGACCTCAAGTCCACCTGCAATCTGCCCGTCCTCGGTACGCTGGCCAGTGCCGCTGCCCGGAAGGCAGTCAAGCTGGACGCCAAACTCAACAAGCTGGAGGGCCGCCCTGATGGCAGCCGCGACGACGAGACGGTGCGCCTGATCGCCGCCACCATTGCCAGCCGTGCCCCCAAGGCTGATCGCATCCTCGTCACCGGCGATCTGCCCGCAGAGCAGCTGTCTGCCCTGACCGCCCAGCTGCAGGCTGCCGACACCCTCCGCAACCGGAAGCTGACCTGCGCCGAGAGCGTACTGGTCTCCTCCACCGCCGTTCTGGAAGTCAACGCCGCCGACGCGGTGGTGCTCGTGGCCGACTGCAGCTGCTCCCGTTACAGCAGCGTGAACGACCAGAAGGAGCAGATCGCTCGTCTGGGCAAGACGGTTCTGGGCTGCGTGGTATACGAATAATGGATCTTGCCCGCTCAGGTATGGCGCTGCGATGCCTGAGCGGGCTTTTTTATTGCAAGGCCCTGATCAGCCCCTCGGCGGCCAGCTGCCCGGCGTACAGGGCCTCATTGAGGTTGTTGCCATGGCCGCCCACCTCGATGAGCAGGCTTCCGGTGGTGAGGTCCTGATTGTAAAAGCGGTAGCTGAACAGCACGGGCCGGGTGAGGCCGGGGAATGTCCCCTCCATCGCCCGCTCCCATGCGGCGGCGAAGCGGAGGTTCTGGCGGTAGTTGGGCAGGGAGATGCTGCTGCCGTTGTCACACCCGCAGATGATCATGACCTGAGCCGCCTGCTGGCCGTTCACGGTGCAGACCGGGGCCATCCGGGAGCCGTTCTCGGTCTCGATGGCGTCGCGGTGGACATCGAGCACCACCTTGATGCTGGGGTATTGGGCTAAGTACTGCTGCACCACAGCGCGGCTGTTGGCGTAGCTGCCGGTGTAGCTGGGGTAGTCGTTCAGGGTCTCGTCGTGGAGGGTGTTCAGCCCGGCGGCATTGAGGGTGTCGGCCATGACGCGGCCCACGGCGCACATGTTATAGTTCCGGTCGGTGGTGCGGGAGCCGTCGCCGGGGCGGAACCACAGCCCGGCCGAGAGGCGGTAGTCCTCGGTGGCGTGGGTGTGCATGATGAGGACCTGCGGCTCCGGGCTGTTCCACTCCACCTGAAAAGGCAGGGGGTTCTGGATCTCTGCCGCGATGTCTGCCGCCGGGACGCGGGTGTTGTTCTTGATGCTGCCCGCCCCGCAGACCACGTACTTTTCGCCGCTGCCCTGCGGATAGGTCTTTTCGAGGATGGTGCCTGCGTCTTCGGGTCGGGCGTCGTCGCCTTCCAGCGGGACGAGGTAGGAGCGGTCTGCGGCGGCGGGCAGAGATCCCGGAGCGGGTTCGAGGACTTCGGGCGGAAGCGCTTCTGCCGCAGATTCGCCGCTCTGTGCGGAGGCAGCCTGCTTCCGGCTGAGAGAAAGGGCCGTCTGCGCGGCGGGCAGCGG
This sequence comes from Faecalibacterium prausnitzii, assembly GCF_019967995.1. Classification (NCBI taxonomy): domain Bacteria; kingdom Bacillati; phylum Bacillota; class Clostridia; order Eubacteriales; family Oscillospiraceae; genus Faecalibacterium; species Faecalibacterium prausnitzii. The sequence continues at coordinate 278,546 of NZ_CP065377.1, read as the reverse complement.
CCCGATGATGAGCGCCGCCAGACTGAGCACCAGCCCATGGGCAAAAACGGTCAGCGCCAGCATCAGCGCCGCCGCCCCGGCCAGACTGAGCACTGGCCCGGCCCCGAAATCTCCCTGCCTGCGGCGCATGGCGGACACCTCCTTCCCTCTTAATAGGGTATGAAATTAACCTGTAGAGATAGAACGTTTCGTGCCGGAATGCCAAGGCCTCTCCTACCAGGAGATGTGGCACCGCAGGTGACGGAGAGGTTGTACAGAGGAAAGGCTTCCCTTCATACAACCTCTCAGTCTCGCCTACGGCTCGACAGCTCCCCTGGTAGGGGAGCCAAGGCCTCAGCTCGTCAGCCAGCCCAGCTGGGCAATACTCAGGCGGGGCTGCAAAGCACGGTTGATGGCCGCGGCCAGCAGGGCGGCCCCGTGGGCGATGACGCTGTCCAGCTCGCGGGGGGTCACCACAAGGTCGCTGCCCTCTTCGGCCTGCATCAGGGTCGGGATGCCTGTCGCTACGACCGGCACCCCCAGCCGGGCGGCATCCAGATGGCGGCTGTGGCCGGGCTGGGCCGGGAACAGCCCGGTGTCCGAGAATTGCAGGGTCCGGCCCAGCCGCTCCGGTTCGGAAGAGCAGAGGCTGTCCACGCAGAGCAGGGCAGCGGGGCGGATCTCCCGCACCAGTGCCCCGGCCAGCTGCTGCAAACTCAGCCCGGTAGCAGCCGACACGCCCGGTGCCACTGCCGCCACCGGCCGGATGCCCTGCACCGGGACGGCATGCTGCCCCATCGTGACGAAAATTTTCTGCACGGTCCGGGGGCCGAGGGCATCGGAGGTCACCCGCCGGTTCCCGACGCCCAGCACCAGCACCGGCCCTGCCGGAGGCAGCAGGGCCTGCAGCTCTGCCGCAGCCGGTTCGATGACCGATTCGTCCCGCTCGTCCAGCAGGCTGACGCGGGGCACTTCCAGCGTCACGTACCGCCCGCGGGGGCGCTCCAGCCCTTCGCGCGCGATCTCCACCCGCGTCACGGTCACGCCGCCGCGCCTGGCTGTGGCCACCCGCACACCGGTGGGCGGTGCACTGTCCGGTGCCCGGAACAGCTCATCGGCAAGGTCTGTTTCCCGCATGATTCATCCCGCTTTCCCATCTGAAATTTGCATTTGGGGCCGTTTTGGCCCGGTTTTACAGCTTCAGTATGGGATTTTGAAAACTTTTCTAAACAAAAATCGAAAAAAGGCTTGCGCTGGTACGGCAAATATGGTATCATAAGGTGCGCTGTTATAGGTAGCCAAGGAGGTGGAACGAATGCCTAACATCAAATCTCAGAAGGACCGCGTCGTGCAGGCTGCAGCTGAGCAGGCTCACAACAAGGCCATTAAGACCAACCTGAAAACAGTCGTCAAGAAGGCAGACGCTGCCATCGATGCTAAAGCCGCTGACAAGGACGCAACTGTCCTGGCTGCTGTTTCCGCGATCGACAAGGCTCGCGCTAAGGGTGTCATCAAGAAGAACACTGCTTCTCGCAAGATCAGCCGTATGGCAAAGCGTGCAAACAAGAACGCTTGAGTTCATGCCTGATCGAGTGATCGACTGACGAACAAAACCTCTGTGCCGGTTTCCGGTGCGGAGGTTTTTGTTTTTTTGCATCCTACCACCCGCCGGGCGCGAACCGGCGCGAAGCAGCGCCGCTTTTTATTGCGGGCTAGTTCTGGTCGTGGCTCCGGCCGACCCAGGAGCAGACCACGCCGCAGACGAGGCTGGTGGTGATGCCGGCGGCAGCGGCGGTGAGCCCGCCGGTGAGGATGCCGATGGCCCCCTCCTCCTGCAATGCGGTGCGGACGCCTTTGGCCAGCAGGTGGCCGAAGCCCAGCAGCGGCACGGTGGCCCCGCACCCGGCCAGCTCGGCCAGCGGAGCGTACCAGCCGAGGGCCGACAGCACGACTCCCGCGACGACATAGCCCGTCAGGATGCGGGCGGGGGTCAGGCCGGTCAGGTCGATGAGGATCTGCCCGGCGGCGCAGATGCCGCCCCCGATGACGAAAGCCCAGAGATAGTTCATGATGCGGCTCCTTTCTCCGGCGCAGTCAGCTCCACCAGATGGGCGACGGCCGGGATGCTCTCCTTTTGCAGAAAGGTGGTCTGGCTCATCAAGGCTCCGGTGGCGAGGAAGAGCACCCGCTTCTGGGTGCCGCGCTCCAGCCGGGGCAGGATGTGGGCGCAGAGCACCGCCGCGCAGCAGCCCGCACCGGAGCCGCCGCTCTTCACGGCCTGCTCGTTGGCATCGTAGAGGATGCAGCCGCAGTCCACATGGTTCTTGATGAGCAGGCCTTCGGCGGCCAGCAGCTCCCGAAAGAGCTGGCTGCCCACATGGCCCAGGTCGCCGGTGTAAATGGCGTCGAAATCCGACGGCTCTGCGTGGGTGTCCCGCAGGTAGTGCAGCAGAGTCGCGCTGGCGGCGGGAGCCATGGCTGCGCCCATGTTGTTGATGTCTCGGATCTGATAGTCCTGCACCCGCCCAAAGGTCACGGCCCGGATGCCGACCCCCTGCCCGGCGGGGCGCAGCAGACAGGCCCCGGCGGCGGTGGCCGTCCACTGGGCGGTCGGGGTGCGGACGGCTCCATAGCTCAGCGGGGTGCGGAACTGGCGTTCGGCGGTGCAGAAATGACTGGATGCCATGGCCAGCAGGCCGTCGGCCAGCCCGGCCGAGCAGAGCGCAGCCCCCAGCCCCAGCGCTTCGGCCATGGTGCTGCAGGCCCCGAACAGCCCCGCATAGGGGATGCCCAGCGTCCGCATAGCGTAATTGGAGGCCGTGCACTGGGCCTGCAGGTCTCCGGCCAGAGCCAGACTGACTTCTTTTTCAGTGGTCTGCGCTTTTTTCAGGCAGAGCCGCGCCGCCCGCAGCTGCAGCTGGGTCTCGGCGGCTTCCCAGCCGGACTGGCCGAACCGGTTGTCGGCGCTCAGCGCATCGAAGCCCGCCGCAAGGGGGCCTTCCCCCTCTTTTTTGCCGCCCACCGCCGCATGGGCCGCGATGACGGGCGGAGTCTGGAAGATCAGGGTGTCGCCGCGCCGGGTCGCCATGAAAAATTCCTCCTTTCAGGGATGTTTTTTTGCGGATTTTGTGGTATACTGGAAAATCGCCGGGAGCGTGCAATCTTTGCGCCCGGCAAAGCGTATGGTAAGTGAGAGGGATCAGCCGCCCAGCAGCCAGAGCACCCCGCCGTACAGCACCGCAGCCAGTGTGCCGTACACGATGACCGGCCCGGCGATGGTGAACATCTTGGCCCCGGTGCCCAGCACGTGGCCCTCGGTCTTGAACTCGATGGCCGCGCTGACCACGGCGTTGGCGAAGCCCGTGATGGGCACCAGCGACCCGGCCCCCGCGCGGGCGGCGAGTTTCTGGTAAAGGCCCAGCGTCGTCAGCACCGCCGAGAGGGCGATGAGGGTGCAGCTGGTCAGGGTACCGGCAAGGTCGGCTTCGAGCCCCAGACCCAGATACCACTGGCGGAGCACCTCGCCCAGCAGGCAGATGCCGCCGCCCACGCCGAAAGCCCACAGGCAGTCGGTGCCCAGCGGCGAATGCGGGCCTGCCCGCTGCACCCGCCGCGCATATTCCTGCGCTGTCAGTTTCATGCAGAACACCTCCGGGGATAGGATGTCCCCGGCCCGGAGAGAATATACAAGGAGAAGCCTTATGAATCAACGACCTGTGAACCAACCGCACCGCCGCATGACCCGCGCCGAAGTGCGCCGCCGCCGTCGCAGCCGTGCCATCCGCCGGGTGGCCGGGCTGACCGCCGCTGTCTGCCTGTTCGTGGGCGGGGCTGCGTTCCTGCTCAACCGCCACGCCCCGGTGCCTTCCGCCAGCGCGGCCAGCGCCCCGGCGGAGGATGCGGAGAACAGCCTGCTTCCGGCAGCGTCCAGCACGGTGGAGGAGACCAATGGCAATGCTCTGGGCCTGACCGCCGACGAGGCCGCTGCTATGCTGGCCGACCCGCTGATGGTGCTGGTGAACCACACCAACAAGATGCCGGACGACTATACCTTTGAGACCAAGGAGTGCGGCTCGAAGACCGCTGTGAACAAGACGCTGCAGACCGTGGCCTGCGATGCCTTTCTGGAGATGCAGAAAGCCGCTGCCGCCGAAAATGTGACCATCTGGATGCAGAGCGGCTACCGCAGCGTCAAGTACCAGACCGGTCTGTACGAGCGGAAGACGAAATACTACACCGACCAGGGCTACGACCTGGCCACAGCCAAGGAAAAGGCGGCGGCGGTCGTCAACCCGCCGGGCTATTCGGAGCACAACTGCGGTCTGGCCGCAGACCTGAACAGCCCGGAGCACACCGGCCTGGACGAGGGCTTTGAGAACACCACGGCCTTCCGCTGGCTGTGCGAGCACGCGGCAGATTACGGCTTCATCCTGCGCTACCCCAAGGGGGCCGAGGCCCAGACCGAGATCACCTACGAGCCCTGGCACTGGCGGTATGTGGGCGTGGAAAATGCCCGGAAGATCAGCGCCAGCGGCCTGTGCTTCGAGGACTACATCGCCCAGCTGCACACCCTTGCGGGCTGAGCGGAAAAGCGCTGGCAAAGACCGGTGAAGAAACCGTAAAAATTTGCGCGAACCTTTGCATTTCCGGCAAGGGTATGGTAAGATAGCAATGGCCCGGCCAGCCGCGCCGGAAGGCACAGCGCCGGGCTTGAGTGTAATGAATGCAAAAGAAGGAATAATCTATGAAGATCCGTTCAAAACTGATACTGTCCGCTGTGGCTGCCACGCTGGGCTGCGCTCTGCTCGCAGGCTGCGGCGGCGCGGCTTCCTCGTCCACGGCGTCCTCGGCAAGCCCGGCGGCGTCCTCGGTGGTGCTGTCCCAGGCGGAGAGCGCCCTGCCCGACGACGGCACCAACAGCCCCGATGCACTGGCCGACGAGGTGGATGCGCTGCTGGAAGCCAACCCCATCTCCAACCAGTTCGAGATCGCTGCCATGAACATCGAGTACGATTTCGGCCTGAAGGCGGAGGATGTGGCCAGCTATAAGGGCGTGAAGAGCAACGACAACGGCGACGCCGGTCTGGTGCTGGTCATCGAGCCGGCAGAGGGCAAGGCCGAAGAGATCGTGGAGGCCCTGAAGGCCTACCAGCAGGACCAGGTGGCCTTCTACGGCAACTATGCCGAGTTTGCCGCGGCACAGGCCAATGTGGAAAATGCCGTCATCGCCAACAGCGCCGACCGCGTGGTGATGGTCATTGCCTCCAACGCGTGCACGGAAGACCTGACCGACGCCGTCAACGACGTTCTGCTCAAGTAACAACGATCATCGTGGGCCGGTGCCTTGGCGGCATCGGCCCTTTTTCAAAGGAGGAACACCTTGGTTTTCAGCACCATCCTTTTTCTGTTCCGGTTTCTCCCCATCACGCTGGCGCTCTATTACCTTGCGCCCGCCAAACTCAAGAACACCGTGCTCTTTGTGTGCAGTCTGGTGTTCTACTGCTGGGGCGAAGTCCGGTTTTTCCCGGTCATGCTGGCCCTCATCCTCATCAACTACCTCTGCGGCCTGGGGCTGGAACGCATGGAGGACAAGCCCGCCGCCCGCACGGCGCTGCTGCTGGCGGCTCTGGCGGGGAGCCTGGGGATGCTGTTCTATTTTAAGTATGCGAACTTCGTCCTCTCCAGCCTGAACAGCCTGTTCGGCACCCAGTTCGCGGCCATTCAGGGCATCAGCACCCTGCCGCTGGGCATCAGCTTCTACACCTTCCAGACCCTTTCCTACACCATTGATGTCTATCGCCGGGATGTGAAGACTGAGCACAACATCATTGATTTCGGTGCCTATGTGGTCATGTTCCCGCAGCTCATCGCAGGCCCCATCGTCAAATACCGCGATGTCTCGGCTCAGCTGCATGTCTACGAACATCGCTACAGCCTCCGGCAGATCGAGGAGGGCATGACCCTGTTCACCTTCGGTCTGGCGAAGAAAGTCCTGCTGGCGGATGCCGTGGGCGCGCTCTGGACCGACATCATCGGCATCCAGAACAGTCCCTCCACCACCTATGTGGGTCTGGGCAATGCCTCCACGGCGCTGGTCTGGCTGGGCGTCATCGCCTATTCCTTGCAGCTGTATTTCGACTTTTCCGGCTATTCCATGATGGCCATCGGCATGGGCAAGATGCTGGGCTTTGATTTCCCGCAGAACTTCAACTACCCCTATATCTCGCGCTCCATCACGGAATTCTGGCGGCGCTGGCACATGACTCTGTCCGGCTGGTTCCGGGAGTATGTCTATATCCCGCTGGGTGGCAACCGCAAGGGCCTCAAGCGGCAGATCTTCAACCTCTTCGTCGTGGAGCTGCTCACCGGCATCTGGCATGGCGCGGACTGGAACTTCATCTGCTGGGGTCTGTACTACTTCATCCTGCTGGCCGTCGAGAAGCTGCTCCTGCTGAAATACCTTGAAAAAGGCAAAATCTGGCCGCATGTCTACACCCTCTTCCTCGTAGTGGTGGGCTGGGCCATGTTCGTGGGCAACGACTGGGGCGTCGGGTTCAGCTACCTGTTCTATAAGCTCTTCGTGCCTGCGGGCGGTGTGTCGCCGGTGTATTTCCTGCGGAATTACGGCGTGCTGCTGGCGGTGTCGGTGGTCTGCTGCACCCCGCTCATCGAAAAGATCTGGGACCTGCTGAAAAAGCGCACCGCAACGCGGGTGGCCACGGTGCTGGTGCTGCTGGTGCTCTCCACGGCCTATGTCGTGGGCAGCACGAACAGCCCGTTCCTGTATTTCAATTTCTGAGGAGGACGTAAAGCATGGATCCGAAAAAGCGTGTTTCCTCCCTGAAGCAGTACCCGGTGCTGGCGGCCTTCACCCTGTTCTTCGCGGCGCTGTTCGTGCTGGACCTGGTGACGCCGGACCGCGCCTACAGCGAGCTGGAAAACACCACCCTCACCCAGCGGCCCAAACTGACGGCCGTGTCGGTGGATGGGCTGAACAACTATTTTACGAACTATACCAAATATGTGAAGGATCAGGTCTTCGGGCGGGACCAGTGGATCAGCCTGCAGAGCCTGGCCGAGACGACCCTGTTCCAGAAGACCCAGAGCGGCGGCATCCTGCTGGGGCGGGAGCACCGGATGTTTGCCCGGCGCTACCGCGTTCTGCCCACCGAAGAGCGGGTCTGGAACAAGAATCTGGCGGCGGTGCAGTCGCTGGGCGAGCGTTACCCCGGCAAGGTGAGCTTCATGCTCGTGCCGTCGGCCTCCGTGCTCTACCCGGAAGACCTGCCCCTCGCTGCGCCCCAGATGGACGAGGAAGGGCGGATCGACGAAGCGAAGGCGGCGCTCCCGGCGGTGCAGTTTCTCCGCGTCACCGATGCGCTGCGGGCGCACAAGGACGAGTATCTGTACTATCGCACCGACCACCACTGGACGACGCTGGGGGCTTACTATGCCTACGAGCAGTTCTGCGAAGCGCAGGGCCTGACGCCCTTTGACCGCAGTACGCATCCTGTGGAGACGGCGGAAAACTTCTACGGCACCCACTACTCCAAGGCGCGCACCTGGAATGCCGAGCCGGACACCATCACCTGGTACGATCTGCAGAACCGGCTCACCATCTGGAACGTCACTGCGCCGGGCCAGCCCACCGAGGGCACACAGACCGGCCTGTACGATACGGGCAAGCTGGACGTTTACGACAAGTATGCCATGTTCCTCCACGGCAACAACGGCCTGAGCCGGGTGGAGGGCGACGGCACCGGCAAGATCCTCGTCATCAAGGACAGCTACGCCAACAGCTTCGTGCCGTATCTGACGACGAACTATGCGGCCATCGACGTGGTGGACTTCCGCAATTACAACTATGGTCTGGACCAGCTCATCGCAGACAACGACTACGACGCCATCCTGGTGTTGTACAGCTATTCCAGCTTTACCAGCGACCCGTATCTCTACCGTGCGGGCGTGGCAGGCTGAGCCGTGAAAAAACGCAGTCCTTTTTCACAAACTTTTTGCGAAGTTTTCATGCGACTTTCCGATTTTTCATAGTTTTGCACAGAATCTATTGCAGAAAATCGACAGACGTAGTAAAATGAGCGTATAAAGAGTGAGTGAGGAATGTAGCAGGGTTGCTGGATGCGGCGGAGGAACAGAAACCGTCGAAATGAGGGAAAATTAGGAATGAAGAATGAACTGAAGATGCCCGCACACTGCGCCGTGGTGTCGGAAGATGAGATGACTTATGTTGAGGGCGGCAGCTATCTGGATGCGCTCTCGACGGCGGCAACGGTCGTAGGAGCTGTGGTGCTGGGTGCCAGCTATGTCTGGGGCATCGGAACGGCCCGCAGCTGGCTGAACCAGAAGGAGAACCGCAAGGGCAATGTCTTCACGGTGATCGGCCGTGCGCTGGATGATATCGGCGAGGACATGAGCCAGAGCCCGTCCAACTTCCTGCGGGATGTGGTCTCCACCGCTGCGGTGGTGGGTCTGGCCCCGGTCAGCGTGGTGCTGATGCTCATCTGAGCAGACAGCCCCGGATGCCTCTTGGAACCCCTTAGCATTTGTTTGGAAACCTGCAGTGCAGCGAATGCACTGCTTGGGATATTATTGCTTTTTCAAAGGAGTGTTATTATGGAAAACAAGATGAAGATGCCCGCGAACTACAACGTCATGAACGAAGAGGAAATGACCTATACGCAGGGCGGCAGCGCTATTGGTGCTATTTCTGCTCTGGCTGGCACTGCATTCAGCATCTGGAACCTGTACAACTACTACAAGGGCATGGTCGCTACCCGCAACTATGTCGCAGCGCACAAGGGCCAGGATACCGCAGCTCTGCTGGAGGGCGGCATGAACACCTATGTGAACTACCTGCAGAAGGATCTGATCAGCGCATTCAAGGGCATCTGCGCTGGCACGGCTGCTGTCGGCCTGTGGCCCATCACCGCTCTGGTCATCATCACTGCCTAAAACATTGAGGCCAGACAGCCCGGAGTACTCCAAAGAACAATGAAAAGCGGCGGCTCTCCCCAACTGGGGCGGGCCGCCGCTTTTTGTTGTGTTTTGGAGAAAAGTGTGCTATTCTAATACCGGAAGACGCTGTGTCCAGAACGCAGGCGGCAACTCCCTACCGGAAGGTCTTGTTATCAGCAAGGCGCCGGGAGGGCGACTTTTGTAGTTTTTGTCCCCCGGAGGCCTTGTGGCTGAAAGGGGGGATGTCAAATGACATTGACTGAGGTTCTTGCACTGTTGGCGCTCATCATCAGTTTCCTGGGATTGATCGTCACAGTTATCTACGACACGATCGATATCGTGCTTCGCCTCAAAGAGTTTCAGACCAAAATTGGACAAAAGAAATGACCGCCCACGCTTGCCCAAGCCGACGGTCATTCTTTTGACGATATGCCGGTAAGGAGCTAGCCGTTTGTTGGGCCAGCGCCTTCCTTATTTGTAGTATATCCGGTTTTGGACGGATTGTCAAGATTTTGTGTGGCTGTTCCGTAAGTGCGGGCCGCCGCTTTTTGTGGTGTTTTGTGACCCGGTTACGGAAGCGGGGCGGCATTTGGGGTATACTAAGATCATCGAACAACAAACACACCCGCAGGAGGTAGAAGATATGGAACCCATTACGATCACGACCGAAAATTTTGACGCCGAGGTACTGCACAGCGAAAAGCCGGTGCTGCTGGACTTCTGGGCCAGCTGGTGCGGCCCCTGCCGGATGCTCTCGCCCATCGTGGACGAGGTGGCCGAGGAGCGCAGCGACGTCAAGGTGGGCAAGGTCAATGTGGACGAGCAGCCGGACCTCGCCGCCCAGTTCGGCGTCATGAGCATCCCCACGCTGCTGGTCTTCCAGAACGGTCGGCTCGTCAATCAGGCGGTCGGTGCCCGCCCGAAGAGCGGTGTGCTGGCCCTGCTGGATCGCTGAGCCGCCCCCGAAGAATCGCGTTTTGCCCCGCTGTGCGCATCCTGCGCCCGGCGGGGCATTTTTGCGCTTTGGGGAGCGGTGCGTTTGCGGAACGCATCATCTGATTTGCCGGTACGATGAAACAATTTCGCGTTTCTGTACAAACGCACAGAAAAACGGTAAGATAAAAGAGAAAAGTTTGATACTTTCGTACTTTACAACTTTATCAAGATAAAGTAAAATAAATTCAAGAACGATTTCGCAGAGCAAATGGCGCGGACGGTGCCGCACACAGGGCGGGAAAGAGGAAAGGGAAACCAGCATGGGATTTGATCTGTCGGATCTGCAGCCGAAGGAGCGGGCCTCCTTTGCGCTGCGGGCACTGTATGAGGCGGCGGGCTGCCGCAAATACCACATGGGCCGCTTTGAGGAATATGGTCTGTATCAGGAGAACCGGAGCTTTCTGTCGTCGGAACAGGTCATCACCTTCACCGACCTGGACGGACGGTTGCTGGCGCTCAAGCCGGACGTGACCCTCTCCATTGCCAAGACGGCCCAGCCCGCCCCCGGCGAGACGCTGAAATATTACTACCACGAGAACGTCTACCGCCCCTCGGCGGAGAGCCACACCTTCAAGGAGATCGCGCAGATGGGTCTGGAGATGCTGGGCGCCGTGGGCGAAGCGCAGGTGCAGCAGACAGTCGGGCTGGCGGCAAAATCGCTGGAACATCTGGGCGCGGCCTGGGTGCTGGAGCTGAGCCACATGGGGTATCTGTTCGGTCTGCTGGATGCGCTGGCAGTGCCCGAAACGGCCCGCCCCGCCCTGCTGGACCTGCTGCGCGAGAAGAACGCCCACGAGCTGCGGGCCGCCGCAAAGGCTGCCGGGCTGGACGATGCTGGGGCCGATACGCTGTGTGCGCTGCTGACCCTCTGCGGCGGCTGCGAAGAGACGCTGGCCCGCGCCGAGGCCTTCTGCAAAAACGACCGGATGCGGGCCGCTGCCGCCGAGCTGCGGGCGCTGACACGCTCTCTGAGCGCCGGGGGCGGGAGCGTTCGGCTGGACCTCTCGCTGGCGGGCGAGATGGAGTATTACAACGGGCTGGTCTTTCAGGGTTATTTGCAGGGCCTGCCCCGCCCGCTGCTCAAGGGCGGACGCTACGACCTGCTGATGCAGAAATTCACCCCCGGCGCGGACGCCATCGGGTTTGCGGTCTATCTGGATGAGCTGGACCGCCTGAGCGCCCCGCTGCCGCCGGTCCAGCAGCAGAAGACCGACCGGGTGATGCTGAATGTGGCTCTGCCGAAAGGCCGTCTGGGCGATAAGGTCTATGGCCTGCTGGCCCGCATCGGCTACGGCTGCGCCGAGGACTACAATGCTACCCGGAAGCTGGTGGTCGAGAACCCCGAAGCGGGCATCCGGTATTTCCTCGTCAAGCCCAGCGATGTGGCCATCTACGTCGAGCACGGCGCGGCGGATGTGGGCATCGTGGGGAAGGACATCCTCACCGAAGCCTCCGCCGATGTGTATGAGCTGCTGGACACCGGCCTCGGCAGATGCCGGATGTGCGTAGCAGCGCCGAACGACTATCAGGACGACCCCAGCCGCCCGGTGCGGGTCGCTACCAAATTCGTGAACATCGCCAAGAACTACTATGCGTCCATCGGGCGGGACATTGATATCATCAAGCTGAACGGTTCCATTGAGCTGGCCCCCATTCTGGGCCTTTCGGATGTCATCGTGGACATCGTGGAGACGGGCACGACCCTGCGGGAGAACGGCCTGAAGGTCGTGACCGAATTTCTGCCCATCTCGGCCCGGTTCATCGCCAACAAGGCCAGCTACCAGTTCAAACACCGGGAAGTGGACCGAATGCTCGAACAACTGCGGGAGACCTTACAGGAGGCTGCAAAATGATCAAGCTGTACCAATTTGACGAACTGAGACCGGAAGAGATTCTGAACCGGGACATCCGCGCCGAAAAGAATGTGGAGGATGTCGTGGACGGCATCCTTGCCGACGTCCGCGCCCGCGGCGATGCGGCCCTGAAGGAATACGCCCTGAAATTCGATGGCGCGTCCATCGAAGAATTGCAGGTGACCCAGGCGGAGATCGACGAGGCCTTCGCGAACATGGACCCCTATTTCCTGGAAACGCTGAAGGAGGCCGCTGCCAACATCGAGGCCTTCCACCGCCAGCAGGTGCACAAGAATTTTGTGATGAACGACAAGCCCGGCGTGGTGCTGGGCCAGAAATACACCCCCATCGAAAAGGCGGGCGTCTATGTGCCCGGCGGTACGGCGGCTTACCCCTCTACGGTGCTGATGGATGTCATTCCGGCTAAGGTTGCCGGGGTGTCGGAGATCGTTATGACCACCCCCGCCGGAAAGGACGGCAGGGTGAATCCGGTCATCCTGGCCGCTGCCGCTACGGCGGGCGTGACGAAGATCTTCAAGACCGGCGGCGCACAGGCGGTGGCAGCGCTGGCCTACGGCACCGAGAGCATCCCGGCCGTGGATAAGATCGTTGGCCCCGGCAATATCTACGTGGCCACGGCCAAGCGGAAGGTCTTCGGCAAGGTGGGCATCGACATGATCGCCGGCCCCAGCGAGATCCTGGTGCTGGCAGACGGCGGGTGTGACCCGGCCTGGGTGGCGGCAGACCTGCTGAGCCAGGCCGAGCATGACAAGCTGGCCAGCCCCGTCCTCGTGACCGACAGCGAAGCGCTGGCCAAAGCCGTGCAGGCAGAACTGGAAGTCCAGATCCCCCAGCTGCCCCGTGCCGCCATCGCCCGCGCCAGCGTGGACGACAACGGCAAGATCATCGTCTGCACCGACCTGCACAAGGCCATTGAGGCCTGCAACATCATCGCGCCGGAACATCTGGAAGTCTGCGTGGAAGACCCCTTCGGCGTGCTGAACGAGATCAAGAATGCGGGAAGCATCTTCCTGGGCCGGAACGTCCCGGAGGCACTGGGCGATTACTTCGCTGGCCCGAACCACACCCTGCCCACCAGCGGCACGGCCCGCTTTTCCAGCCCGCTGGGCGTGGACGACTTCGTCAAGAAGTCCAGCTTCCTCTATTACACCCGCGATGCGCTGGAGGCGGTGGCCCCCCGCATCGCCGATTTTGCCGAGCGCGAGGGCCTGCACGCCCACGCCAGAAGCGTGACGATCCGGTACGAATAAATGGGAAGGCGTTTTCCCCTCTCCGTCATTGCTTCGCAATGCCACCTCCCCCAAAGTGGGAGGTTGAAAAGCTCTCCCTTTGGGAGAGCTGGACGCGAAGCGGCCTGAGAGGGTGAGGACGCTGACAAGGAGATAAAGCGTATGAGTAGATTCCTTTCACCGAGGCTGGATACGGTGACCCCCTACACCCCCGGCGAGCAGCCGCAGGATCAGCAGTACATCAAGCTGAACACCAACGAAAGCCCCTATCCGCCCTCCCCGGCGGTGCTGGAGGCCGTGAGCCGTGCCGAGGTGGAAAAGCTGCGGCTCTACTCCGACCCGGCCTGTGCCGAGCTGCTGAATGCGGCGGCAAAGCACTTCGGGCTGCAGCCGGATCAGATCATGTCCGGCAACGGCAGCGATGAGAACCTGTTCTTCGCGCTGCGGGCCTTCTGCGACGAGGAGCACCCGCTGGCCTATGCGGACATCACCTACGGCTGCTACGGCGTCTGGTGCGGGCTGATGCACATCCCCAGCCGGATCATCCCGCTGCGGGAGGACTTCACGCTGGACCCCACCGATTATTACGGCCTGAACACCACCATCGTGCTGGCCAACCCAAACGCCCCCACCGGTCTGGCCCTGCCCCGCAGCGCCATCGAGGGCATTCTGAAGGCCAACCCCGACCATGTGGTCATCGTGGACGAAGCGTATGTGGACTTTGGCGGGGAGAGTTGTGTGCCCCTCATCGACCGGTACGAGAACCTGCTGGTGGTGCAGACCTTCTCGAAGTCCCGCCAGCTGGCCGGTGCCCGGCTGGGTCTGGCCATGGGCAACGCGAAGCTCATCGCCGACCTGAACCGGGTCAAGTTCAGCCTGAACCCCTACAACATCAACCGCCTGACCCTGAAAGCCGGGCAGGCCGCGCTGGAAGATACCGCCTACTTCGACAGCACCCGCGCCGTCATCGTCGAGACGCGCAGCTGGACCCGGCAGCAGCTGGAAGCGCGCGGCTTCACGGTGCTGGACAGCCGGTCGAACTTCCTGTTCGTCCGTACGGCACGGCAGGACGGCGGCACTCTGTACCGAAAACTGAAGGAAAACGGTGTACTGGTGCGGCATTTCGATACACCGCGCATCCACAGCTGGCTGCGCATCACCATCGGCACACCGGCCCAGATGCAGGCGCTGCTGGCCGCGCTGGACAAGATACTGGAGGACTGACCCATGCGGGAAGTGAGTTTGGAACGCAACACCAACGAGACGCAGATCGAATTGACCCTCAATCTGGACGGCGCAGGCCGGTATCAGGTGGACACCGGCTGCGGGTTTCTGAACCACATGCTGGAGCTGTTTGCGCGGCATGGCCGGTTCGACCTGGTGCTTACCTGCCACGGCGACGTGGAGGTGGACTACCACCACACCGCCGAGGACATTGGCATCGCACTGGGGCAGGCGTTTGCCAGGGCGCTGGGCGATATGCGGGGCATCTGCCGCTACGGCAGCTTCTATCTGCCCATGGATGAGGCACTGGTGCTCTGCGCCGTGGACCTGTCCGGCCGGTGTACCCTGAACTGGGATGTCCGCTGCAAGACCGAAAAGGTCGGCGATTTTGATGTGGAGTGCGCCTCAGAGTTCTGGCTGGGCTTTGCCCGGAACGTGCCCGCCACGGTCCACTTTGTACAGTTCGCGGGCGAGAACACCCACCACATCCTCGAAGCCTGCTTCAAGGGCGCAGGCCACGCGCTGGCTGCAGCGGTCAAGATCGACGCCGCCCACCGGGACGAGATCCCCTCCACGAAAGGACTGCTGGTATGATCGCGATCATTGATTATGGGGTGGGCAACCTGTTCAGCCTGAAGTCGAGCCTGGCCCATCTGGGGCAGGAGGCCGTCGTCACCGCCGACCCGGCGGTCATCCGCGCGGCCGACCGGCTCATCCTGCCCGGTGTGGGGGCGTTCGGCGACGCCATGGCCAAGCTGGAAGCCACCGGCCTGGTGCCCGTCCTCCGGGAAGAAGCCGCCCAAAAGCCGCTGCTGGGCATCTGCCTGGGGATGCAGCTGCTGTTTGAAAAAAGCTATGAGTACGGCGAACACGCGGGCCTGGGCTTCGTAAAAGGCGAGGTCTGCCCGCTGGAACCCGACCTTGCAGGCCGGACACTCAAGGTGCCGCAGATCGGCTGGAACGCGCTGCACATCGTCCGGGACGACCCGCTGTTCCGCTACATCCACGAGGGCGAATACGTCTACTACGTGCACAGCTACTACGGCACGAACTGTGCGGAGAGCACACTGGCGGTGAGCGACTATTCCATCCCCGTCACCGGCGTGGTCCGTGCGGGCCGGGTGTATGGAACGCAGTTCCACCCCGAAAAGAGCGGAGACCCCGGCCTGCGCATCCTGAAAGCCTTCAGTGAATTGTGAACGGCTCAACCCTCTCCGTCATCGCTTACGCGATGCCACCTCCCCCGAAGTGGGAGGTTGAAAAGCTCCCCCTTTGGGGGAGCTGGCGCGAAGCGCCTGAGAGGGGGAAGCCAGTTAAAGGAGATCTATAATGCAATTATTTCCAGCCATTGATCTACGGAACGGAAAGGTCGTCCGCCTGACGCAGGGCGATTACGACCGGATGACCGTCTACGGCGAAGACCCCTGTGCCCAGGCACGGAAGTTCCTGGAAGCCGGGGCAAAAAATCTCCATGTCGTGGATCTGGACGGTGCCAAGGATGGCACCCTTTCCAACTACGAGGCCATCGCCGCGCTGGCAAAACAGGGCGGCCTGTACATTGAAGTCGGCGGCGGCATCCGCACCGAAGAGCGGATCGAGACGTATCTGTCGCTCGGCGTGGGCCGCTGCATCCTGGGCAGCGTGGCCGTGACCGATTTCGACTTCACGGCCCGGATGCTGAAACGGTACGGCGACCGGATCGCCGTGGGCGTGGACGCGAAGGATGGATACGTTGCCATCCATGGCTGGAAGGAGGTCAGTACCGAACAGGGCGTGGACTTCTGCAAACGGCTGGCCGAGGCGGGCTGCCGGGCCATCATCTACACCGACATTGCCTGTGACGGCGCGATGCAGGGCACGAATCTGGCTCTCTACCGGCAATTGCAGGCCGAAGTGCCCGGCGTGGCCTTCACGGCCAGCGGCGGCATCTCGTCGGAAGCCGAGCTGGAAGAGCTGGACCGGATGGGCGTGGCGGCGGCCATCCTGGGCAAGAGCCTGTACACCGGTGTGCTGGACCTGAAACGCTGCGCTGCGCGGGTGCAGCGCTGAACCGGAAGGGAGCAGAACATGATAACGAAACGCATCATTCCCTGCCTGGACGTGCGGAATGGCCGGGTGGTCAAGGGCACGAACTTTGAGGGCATCCGGGATGTGGCCGACCCTGTGGAGATGGCCCGGCTCTACAACGCCGCCGGGGCCGATGAACTGGTGTTCTACGACATCACGGCCAGCTTTGAGGGCCGCGCCCTCTTCACCGATATCCTCACCCAGGTGGCGAGTGAGATCTTCATCCCGCTGACGGTGGGCGGCGGCATCCACACGCTGGAGGATTTCGACCGGGTGCTCAAGTGCGGGGCTGACAAGGTCAGCGTCAACTCCGGTGCGCTGCAGGACCCCGGCCTGATCCCGGCGGCCGCCCAGCGCTACGGCGACCAGTGCGTCGTCCTCTCCGCCGACGTCAAGCGGGTGAACGGCCAGTTCCGCGTCTTTGCCAAGGGCGGGCGCGAGGACACCGGCCGCGATGCGCTGGACTGGATCGCCTGGTGCACCGAGCACGGGGCCGGGGAGGTCTGCCTGAACAGCATCGACACCGACGGTGTGCGGAACGGCTTCGACCTCGAAATGCTGGACGCCGTGGCCGCGCGGGTGCATGTGCCCATTATCGCCAGCGGCGGCGCAGGCAAAAAGGAAGATTTTCTGGAACTGTTCCACCACAAGGGCATCGACGCGGGCCTTGCGGCGGGCATCTTCCACCAGAAACTGCTCTCCATTGCCGACCTGAAAGCCTACCTGAACGAAAATGGCATCGAAATGCGGGTCTAAGCTCTTGCGTTTCGGCCCCATTTAGGATAAACTGTAAGTATCCCCTTTTGAGGGGGAGGAGAACTACGATGGAATTGAAATTTGATGAAAAGGGCCTCATTCCTGCCATCGTGCAGGACCACTACACCAAAGAGGTGCTCACCCTTGCCTACATGAACGCCGAGACGTTGGCACTGACCATCGCCGAGGGGCGGACCGTGTTCTGGAGCCGCAGCCGCCAGGAGATCTGGCGCAAGGGCGACACCAGCGGCAATGTCCAGCATGTGGTGTCCATCACCGCCGACTGTGACAACGACGCGCTGGTGGTGGAGGTGGTCAAGGACGGCCCCGCCTGCCACACCGGTGCCGAGAGCTGCTTCTTCCACGAAGTGTATCTCTCGCCGGAACTCAAGCAGTTCAGCTGGCAGGGGCTTTATGCGCTCATCAAAGGCCGCAAGACCGACCCCCAGGAGGGCAGCTACACCACCTACCTGTTCGAAAAGGGCAAGGAGAAGATCCTGAAAAAAGTGGGCGAAGAGTGCACCGAGGTCATCATTGCGGGCGAAAAGGAAGACCGCGCCGAGACCATCTACGAGATCAGCGACCTGGCATACCATGTGCTGGTGCTGATGGTCCAGGCAGGCATCACGGTGGAGGACATCACCCGTGAGCTTGAAAAACGACATGTCATCGACCACAAGGTCAAACAGGAAAGGATGCAGTGAGTTTCTATGGCAGATTACAGGAAGTCCAGCGTGCATTGCCACTCGACAATGTGCGACGGCAGAAATACGTTGCAGGAGATGGCCAGCGCTGCTTGTGCGCAGGGTCTGACTACACTGGGCTTCTCCGGCCATAGCTACACCCAGCGCGACCGCGAATACTGCATGAGCCCCAGCCGCACCGCGCAGTACAAGGCCACCATCGCCAAGCTCAAGGCGGAGTACCGGGGCAAGGTGGACATCCTCTGCGGCATCGAGTGGGACGTGCTGAGTGAGGATAAGCCCGAAAACTACGATTACTGGATCGGCGCCGCGCATCATCTGTACGGCAAGAACACCGGCCGGTATTACGAGATCGACTTCCGCCCGCAGGACCTGCACGACTGCATCTTCGATGACTTCGACGGCGACCCGCTGGCTGCAGTCGAGGCCTACTATGCCGAGGTGGCAAAGGTGGCGGCCAAAGGCCCAGACATCCTGGCCCACATCGACCTCATCAAGAAGCTGAACGGCGAGGGCGAGTTCTTCGACGAGGAGTCTCCCCGCTACAAGGCCGCTGCCCTCAAGGCGCTGGCCGTGGCCAAAGAGCATGACTGCCGCCTGGAAGTGAACACCGGCGGCGTCTACCGCGGCTACCGCAAGGATTTCTACCCCGGTGCCTGGCTGCTGGGCGAGTGGCAGAAGATGGGCGGCAGAGTCATCATCACGGCCGATGCCCACGACACGGCCAGCCTGACCTTCGACTTTGACGAAGCAGCCGCTGCCCTCCGGGCCGCAGGCTTCACCCAGGTGGATGTGCTCACCGTCAACGGCTTCGAAGCACAGGAACTGTAACGGTATCATCAGAATGGCCCTCTCTGTCCCAGACGGAGAGGGTCATTTTCCGGTCTGATAGGAGGAACTGCATGACCCAAACCGCAAAAAGATCCCCATTTACGATGAACGTAGACCTGATGCACGGCCCCATTTTCAAGAGCCTGGTCGTCTTCATGCTGCCCATCTTCGTCTCGAACCTGTTCCAGCAGCTCTACAACACGGTGGATACCATGATCGTGGGCAATGTGCTGGGCGACACGGCACTGGCCGCCATTGGCTCCTGCGGCTCGATCTACGAGCTTCTGGTGGGCTTTGGCCTCGGCATCGGCAACGGCCTTGCCATCGTCGCAGCGCGCTCCTACGGGGCGCAGGATCACGATCTGCTCAAGAAGACGGTGGCTGGCTCCCTTGTCATCGGCCTCATTGCCTCGCTCTGCATCACGCTGGCCGGTGCGGTGGGTCTGCGCCCGCTTCTGGTGCTGCTGGACACTCCGGCAGAGATCCTCGAAGACGCCTACCGGTACATCATCGTCATCGACTACGGCGTCCTCGTCATGTTTGCCTACAACCTCTGCGCCGGTCTGCTCCGCGCCATCGGCAACAGTTTTATGCCGCTGGTCTTCCTGCTCCTCTCGTCGGGCCTGAACATCCTGCTGGACCTGCTCTTCATTGCCCGGATGGGGATGGGGGTGCAGGGCGCAGCGGTGGCTACGGTCATCTCCCAGGGCGTGTCGGTCCTGCTCTGCATCGCGTATGTGTTCGCCAAAGTCAAGCTGCTTCTCCCGGAGAAAACACACTTCCGGGTCGGCCGGCATCTGTACTGGGAGCTGTTCAGCCAGAGCATCTGCATGGGCCTGATGAGCAGCATCGTCTCGGCGGGCTCGGTCGTTTTGCAGTATGGCATCAACGGGCTGGGCACACTGGTCATCGCCGGGCACACCGCTGCCCGCAAGATGTTCATGTTCACCGATATGCCGCTGCTGAGCATGGCATCGGCGGGTTCGACCTTCGTTTCTCAGAACTGCGGCGCGGGCCAGCCGGGCCGCGTCCGCAAGGGGATGAAGGAGATCTACCTCTACTCGGTCGTCGTGGCCGTGGCTGCGGTTCTGCTGATGCGGGTGGCAGCGCCGTGGATGGTGGCCTTCGTCTCCGGCTCCAGTGAGCCCATCGTGCTTGAAAACGGTGCCCGCTATCTGCTCTGGAACGCACCGTTCTACGCGGTGCTGGGCATCCTGCTCTCCACCCGCTACGCCCTGCAGAGCCTTGGCAACAAGGTGCTGCCGCTCTTCTCCAGCGTCATCGAGCTGGTGGGCAAGGTCGTCTTCGTCGTGCTGTTCATCCCGAAGTTCGGGTACGATGCGGTCATCCTCTGTGAGCCCATCATCTGGTGCGTCATGGCAGCCTACCTTGTGGCCGTCTATCGGCACGACCCCTTCGTCTTCCCGAAACAGGAAAAGCGCTGAACGGCAGCGCACAAACCGAAAACAGACGCAGAGAAGCATGATTTGAGGAAAAATCGCATGGGATTTTATCAAACTGTTATCCTTCTGTGAATTTTAGCACTCTTCTATTGACAGTGCTAAAAACATGTGCTATAACAGGGCCGTGCTCAGGAGGAAGGGCAAACGGAGAGCCGCAAGGCGCTCCGGAAAGCCTTTCCGAGTGGACGCTTCAGATTTTTTGCCCCGACCCGAACGCCGGGATTGGAGGAATGATTTATGCTTATGCCGACTGTTTTCCATGAAAACCTGTTCGATGATTTCTTCGATCCGTTCTGGAATGACGCTGCACTGGAACGTATGATGAACCGTGAGGCTCGTGATACCTTTGGTAAGCGCGGTGCAAACATGATGAAGACCGATGTCAAACAGACGGACAACGGCTACGAGATGGCCGTTGACCTGCCGGGCTGCAAGAAGGAAGACGTTCAGATGGATCTGAACGACGGCTACCTGACCATTCAGGCAGTGCGCAGCCACAGCAATGACGAAAAGGACAAAGAGGGCCGCTATCTGCGGCGCGAATCCTTCTCTGGCACCTGCGCCCGCAGCTTCTATGTGGGCGATGTGAAGAAGGAAGACATCCACGCAAAGTTCGAGGACGGCGTCCTGCACGTCGAGCTGCCTGCTCCTCAGCAGACGAAGGCTTTGCCTGAGAACCCGAATCTGATTGCGATCGAGTAAAACGCCGGTCGTGTGCGCCAAAGCACAACGCACACAGAATGCCCCCGGAGAGCTGCGAAAGGCCCTCCGGGGGCATTTTTGCGCACAGAAAACCCCGCCGCATGGGAACAGAAGCGTGTCCGGTGCGGCGGGGCAGAAGAGGACGATGGGGGCAGCTTACAGGGCGGAATAACCGAAGCTGTTGACGAGGGCGTCGATGCGCTGGCCGGCCTTGCACAGGGGGCAGTCGCGGGAATCGAAGCTGGCGTAGTCGGGCAGGTTGGACGGGTCGAAGATGGACGTGACCGGGATGCCCAGGCAGTCGGTGGCGGTGGCGAAGATGGCCGACAGGCCCGCGACCATGCCGCCGTAGTAGTTGACAGCCTCGATGGCAGCCTGTGCGGTGTAGCCGGTGGTGATGGAAGCCGCCAGGATGAGCACATGCTTGCCCTTGACCATGGGGGCCAGATTGTCGCGCAGGATGATCTGGCTGCCGGTGGTGTACTCCGGCGTGATGACATAGATGGTCTGGTGGGCGTTCATGTTGGCGAAGCCATCTTTCGTGAGCTCGTTGGCCAGGCAGGTGCCGATGACCTGGGTGCCGTCCAGGCAGAGGACGGTATCCACGATGGTGCTATGCTGATAGGCAGCCACCAGCTCCTTTGCCACGGCCTTGGCCTCGGACAGACGGGATTTCTGGGTGGTCACGTCGATGTAATAGTTGATATGGCTGTGGCTGGTGGCAAAATGCCCCTTTGCCACGCGCAGGAACAGACTGCTCTTATTGGTGGGTAGCTTTACCATGTTGATCATAACTGCAACACTCCTGTTCATCAAAAGTCCGGACTTCCGGTTCCGGGCGGAAAACAAACAGCGCGGCGGCATGTTCTGAGCCGCTGCGCTCCCATCCTTTTCCATGACCCTATTGTAAAGGAAAAACACCCTGTACACAAGATACAAAACTGCTGAAAATCAGAGGAAAAATTGAGACACCTTGCCAGAACGCGGGCAAACAAAAACCGCCCGGAACCAGTCCGGGCGGAAGATGCGGAACAATTGCGGAAGATCAGCCCTTTGGGCGGGTGGTCTTCCAGTTCAGGGAGTACTCGTTGTACTGCAGGTCGGGGCAGTAGGTCAGCACGATGGACTGGCCCGGTTCGAGAGCAGCACCCAGCTTCAGGTTGATATTACCCGACACGGAGGCGCCCTTCTTCAGGTTGGTATCGCACAGAGGGGCATCCAGGGTCAGGCCGTTGGAAGCCGTATACTTGGTGATGAACTCGTCTTTATCGTTGAGAACGGTGGCCTTGAAGTTGTTGGGGTTCACATAGATGGGGTTGGCGCGGCCATTGGTGATCTTAAAGGGGAAAGCAATGGTCGTACCGGTGACATCCGGTGCGGTGTAGCTCTTGCTGGCCTCCACATATTTGCCCATGGCGGCAGTGACCTGCAGGACCGTGAGCTCACCGGGCGTCGTGCGGAGCGCGTTGTAGGAGTCGCTGGTATCGACTTTGCAGCCGGTGAACAGGCTGGCACCGGCAACGGCGACAGCGGCGACGGCAGTGTATTTCAGGAACGAGCGGCGGGAAAATGCGAAAGACATGATGGTTCCTCCTTTGTATGGGATCACATATCATTTTGCCAAAACGGCCTTGCCTATACAATAGGCGAAAACCGGGCGGATGTCAATGCTTTTCACAGATTTTTTGAGAAGATCTCACCCGAAAAAAACAGAGGTGAGACGAAATTTCGTCCCAAAAGGTCAGCTGTTCTTCAGGTCGGAAGCGCTCATCACAAAGGTGATGCTCTTGCCGGATGCGAAGGTGGGGTTGTAGGTCACGGTCATCTGCTGCCAGCCGGCGGGCACCATGCAGACCAGCTCAATGTAGCCGGTGCCCTGCGGGGGCAGGCTGGGCGCATCGGAGAAGCTCTCCGTGGCGGCGTCGTACAGGGAGACGTAAGCGCCGGCCTCGGCAGCCTGGCCGTCCACGGTGACGGTGAAGTCGGTGGTGGAAGCGGACAGCGCGTGGAAGTAGGGGGCGGTGTTGGCGGCGCGGGACGCCTCATCGGTCAGGGGATAGGCGGCGTCGATCTCCGCGATGTTCTGTGCGCCGATGGCCATGCTGTCGGTCTTGGAGCGGTTGACAGCCGTGACCAGAACGGCGACATACTGGTGGCCAGCCACATCGGGTGCATCGGACAGCGTGAAGACGCTGGACAGCTGGACGCCCAGGTTGTTCCAGTTGCTGACCTTATCGCCGACCTTCACCTCGACAGAGCCGCTGGAAGACTGGCAGCCGCCCAGCATGGATGCGGCACCCAGTGCAAGCGCAGAAACGCCGGTGACCTTCAGAAAAGCGCGGCGGGAAATCTTGTTCGACATAAAACTGCCTCCTTAATTGGCATAGTCTTTTTCTTCTATGGTTCGTTTATAACATCTTTTGCCGGGAAGTGCAAGCCTTTTGCGGAAAAATTAACACGAGTTTCACACAGGGGCTTACTGCTCCGGGCCGAGGCCCTTGACGCGGGTCTCGCTGGTCTTGACCAGATTTAAGAGGCTGGGGGTATAGAGCGGGAACTCCCGCGTCAGGCTCTCGGTGGTCATGGAGAGGCAGGCCGGGTCCTTGACGCCCTCGCCGACGCCGACGTTCTCACCGGCCAGCAGGGCCTCCACATTGGCCTCGTTCATCCGCATCACGGCATCGGCGTAGCCGGGCCAGCGGCGGGCCTCCACGCTGAACAGGCTCTGGGCGTTGTGGGGTTCCGCAGAGTAGAGCAGTCGGAACATCTTGGCCACGGCCATCATCAGGTAGCTGCTGACCTCGGTGGTCAGGGCCTTGCTGTGGCACTCACCGATCTTGGCGTACAGCACGTTCAGGCTGTTGGAGATCAGCTTTTTGTTCATGGTGGGCAGCACGCTGCCGTGATAGATGTTGTCCTTCATCTTGTCGGGGTTGGGCAGCTCATCGGCGGTCAGCATCATGCCGTTGCGCTCGGCCGAGCGGCCCAGCAGATAATCGCAGGACACATTATAGTAATCTGCAACACGGACCACGAAATCCAGACCGCACTCGCGGATACCCTTTTCGTAGTGGGAGAGCAGCGCCTGCGAGACGCCGAGGTCTTCCGCTGCCTGTTTCTGGGTGATGCCGCGCTCCTTGCGCAGCAGCTTGATGATACGATTGAATTCCATGATCTTTGGCTCCTCAGTGAAAAATGAGACTTCTTTGATTTTTGGTTTACAGCATGTTGATTATACACAACGGAAAACGACTTGTAAAGCAAGCAAAATGACGGAATTTTTTGACGAATTTCGTCATTTTTGTCAAAACTCTTGCTCTGACTACCATATCTATGCTAAACTAAGGGGCAACTGGTATATATTTTGTGCCGCGCCGGGGTCGTGAAAATTGCGCCCGGCGTGAAGAAACGGGCACAATGAGACGATCTTTGCGAAAATCGAGGTGTTTTGACCCATGAAAACATTCAAACTGCATCTGATCCGCCACGGTATCACGGCGGGCAACCTCCAGGGGCTGTACATCGGCAGCGGAACGGACATCCCCCTGTGCGACGAAGGCCGCGCCCAGCTGGCCGACCTGAAGGAGCGGTTCGAGTACCCCCAGGTGGACACCGTGTTCTCCTCGCCGCTGATGCGCGCCGTGGAGACGGCGAACATCCTCTTCCCCAACGCGGCCCATCAGTTCTCGGTCCACGACCTGCGGGAGGCGGGCTTCGGCGTCTTTGAGAACCTCCCCGTGAAGGAGCTGGTCAAGAACGAAGACTTCAAGAAGTGGATCACCCCCGGCTCCGGCTTTGTACCCGAAGGCGCGGAGCCGACCGAAGCGTTCCATGCCCGCTGCTCGGAGACCCTGCTCAAGCTGTTTGAGTATATGATCCGGATGGATGTTACCGAGGCGGCCTGCGTGACCCACGGCGGCGTCATCATGAGCATGCTCAGCCAGCGGGCCCTGCCCTCCCGCCACCCGGAACAGTGGATGGCAGACCCCGGCTGCGGCTACACTGTCCAGACGGACGTTCAGCTCTGGATGCGGGACCGTCTGGTGGAGGCCATCGATATTGTGCCCTTCGGCTACGCCGATACCCTGCGCGGCCAGGCGGAGTCCGAGGAAAACGAGGCATACGAGTAAATACACGGTAAAATTCCGGGCAAAGACCTTGACAGGCTGTCCGGAATTTACTATTGTATAGAGAGAACTATTTTTCCGCTGTTAGGAGGAATCCCCGATGTCACAATCTCTGTCCCGCCGCTCGTTCCTGAAATGTGCCGGCTCTGGTGCAGTCAGTCTGGCGGCTGCCCTGCTCACCGGTGTTTCGGCTGCAGCGCTGGCCCCCTGCTACGAGGGCGAACCGGCCCTGCTGGACGGCAAGGCCGCTGTGGAGCTGCTGGGCTATGCCCCCGCGCCGGAACTGGGCAGCACCCTGGTGTATCTGTCGGTGGAGAACCTCTCGGCAAAGGCGCTGGCCGTGGGCACGAGCTATCTGCAGAGCCGCGAGATGACCACGACCGAAGAGCTGTACCGCCTGGGCACCGGCTTAACGGCCGTCTGCGACGGCCAGCCTGTGCGCTGCGGCAGCTTTGCAGCCCCGCTCTATGGCGAGAACGCGGCGGATGCCTCGGCCTTTACGCTGAATCTGGCCGCAGGGCGCGGGGCCATGCTCCACTGCTTCTGCGAGACGCCGGAGGACTGGAACACGCTGGAGCTGACCTACCAGCCCGATTTTGCCTCCGGCCAGACGATGCACTTTGTGGTGCGCCGGGACATGGACGAAGTCCAGCTGGGCGCGGTGCCCACGACCCCTGCCGAGGTCGGCAGCGTCGTGGACCTGTAATGAGATGACACAAAAAAATCCCTCGTGCATGGCACGGGGGATTTTTTGCTGTCTGTCAGGGGGCCGATGCGGCGGTCAGGGCTTCCCCGGCGGAATTGGTCACGGTGAGTTCCTGACCGGTCAGGCTGGAAACGAGGGCCAGATAGCTCCGGCCGGCCAGCAGGTTGAAGGGCCGGCCGTCGGCATCGTAAAAGGCGAAGGTGGAGTCGCTGCCCTGCGTCCAGGTCAGGGTCCATAGATGCCCGCCGTTGAGCCAGACGCCGCCGCCCATGCTCAGGTCGTAGTCCAGCGTGAGGCCGTCGTCCCGCAGGGAAGAGGCGCTGAACAGAATGAGCAGGTTGTCAAAACCGGCCTGCTGGCTGTTGTTGGCATCCAACTGGGGGGTGCCGTCGGCATGGAGCATTTTGTAGGTGCCGCTGTCAGCGTCGTAAACAAAGCCGGTGGCGTTGTCCGCACCGAACTGGACCTGAACGCGGGCGGCATCGGCAGCGGAGGCGTCGGGCAGCTTGCCTTCCGTCTGCTGGGGCAGCAGCGGCGGGACGGACAGGGTGGGGGATGCTTCGCTCTCGCTCTCCCCGGCGGCGCTGGAAGCAGCGTCGGTCAGGCGGGACTCCGACAGGGCGGAGGAGATGTTCAGGCTGCGCAGCACCCCGGCCAGCGCATTGCCGCTGGTGCGCCACAGCGGGTGGCTGGTCCAGGTGGTGTCGCAGGTGAAGGCGTTGGTGCCCACTTCCAGCGCATCGACCGCGCGCAGGGAGTAATAGTCCAGATAGTTCTGGTCAAAGGCGCCGCCGCCGCGCTGGACGGGCAGCACCTGCTGCCCCACGAGCAGCCGCCAGTAAAGGTCCTGCCCGGCGGCCACCGGGCCGACCTGCGGCACAGCATCCACGGCCGGGTAGACCAGGCACAGGCTGGTGGCGCTCTGGGGCTCGGTCAGAGCTTCCAGCACCAGAGATGCCGAGGAAAGCCCCCACTGGGTGGTGCTGGACGTCTCATTCTCGATCGTGACGGCCACCGGGCGCTGCCCCGGCCAGAGCGCTTCCTGCCCGGTGAGCGGGTCGGTGGGAGCCGCCGAAGAGGCGGTGTCCGCAGCGGGAACGCAGCCGGTCAGCAGCGCGGCGCAGAGCGCAAGGCACAAAGCAGTCCGCTTCCAAAATTTCATCTTGTTCCTCTTCTGCCCCGCAGCGCAGGGCTGGTCTTACTGATAGCTGAAGTTGCTCCACTCATCGTTATCCACAAGGGCGAAGTAGGTCTTGCCCCGGTTCAGGGTCATCTCTTCGCCTGCGTCGGTGTAGAGCCGGATGGGATGGGTGGGATGATCCTTCTCCCAACGGCCCGTCTGGACGCCGCCGCTGGTGAAGAGATAGGCCTGTCCGCCCTCGACGTACTGGACTTCCTGCACATCGTGGGAGTCGCCTGCGTAGGCAGCGATGTTGGCAAAGCAGACCACGACGTTCGCAAAGGTCAGCTGTTTGCCGGTCAGCTCGTCCACCGCAGACTCGAATTTCTTGGTGCGGCTGCTGTACATGGACATCTTATAGTTCCGGTTCCAGCTGTTGTAGGCAAAGCTCGTCTTATAGCTGGCCGAATAGGTGATGAGGATGCTCCGGGCCGAGGGCGTGTCGGCCAGGTCGTTCACGGCATCGGTGCGGTAGTCGGCAAAGCGGAAGAAGGTGCCCTCGTACGGATAGGTCAGGCCGATGCCGGCGTCAGCAGCCGCCTGCCTGATTTCCTTGGCCGAGGTGAACTCGGTGTGCTCGTAGGCGACGTTCTCATTTCGCTTGATGCGGTGGGCCACATGCGGATGGACCGGCGTATTGAAGTAATTTTTGCCGCCGATGTTCAGGCCGGAGTAGTTGTACACGTGGATGAACTGGGTGCAGAAGATGCTCTCGCCGTCGTGGTAGTACAGTGCATTCCAGGGCATGAGCAGCTGCAGGAACTGGTCGCGGCCGGAGCGGATGGGGCCGATCTCCGGGATGTTGTTCACATTGGAATAGAGCGCGCAGAAGCGGGTGATGCCGCCCTCGACCTTGCTCTCAATGAGCAGGTCGGCCGAACCAATGCCGCGCTGCGGGCGGGCGTTCTGCCGCTCGGAATTGCAGATGTTGTTGACCATGACGCCCACGATGCGGCCGTCGGTGCTGCGGGCCTCGCCAGTCAGCGGGTCGGCGTCGTAGGCGGGCAGCGCGCTGCCCGCAGCCTCCGGCTGTTCGACGCCCGGCAGCGAGGATGCCGCCAGCTCAGACGATGCAGCGGCCTCGCTGGACGCCGCCGAAGAGGCTGCCGAAGATGCAGCCGATGAGCTGGCCGAAGAGGCGTCAGACGAAGGCACGCGCAGCACCTTTTTCAGCCAGCCGGGCAGGCAGCCGCCAAGGCTCGCATTCCCGGTGGGGGCGCAGCCGGTCAGGGTCAGCCAGGCCGCAGTCAGACCTGTGTAACGAAGTACGGACCGTCGAGAAATTTTCATCAGAAAAAGACCTCCTATCGCAGCGGCCTGTGTGCACACGGCACGGCCGGGACCATCGTAAACGATACTTGATTTGATTGTACTGATTCTTACCGGATTTGTAAAGGGAAAGTTTGCGTCCGGCATGGCCCATTTTTGTGAAAGAAAGTTTTTTTGCCGCGAAGCCTTGCTTTTTGGCCGCAGTTGTGGTAATATTATACGGCAATATTTCTGATATTGTACAAATACAGTATGCGCTCGTAGCTCAGCCGGTAGAGCATCTGACTTTTAATCAGAGGGCCAGGGATTCGAGTTCCCTCGAGCGCACCAAAATCCCACGAAGAATCGTAAGATTCCTCGTGGGATTTTCCTTTTTCTGGATGCTTGCACACCTTTGCACACTTTTTGCACACCGGCGGGATGATATGTACCCCTAATACCGGACACACAGTATTAGGGGTACATATCAGTAAGATCGCAGTGAGCGGGGGCGCTTTTTTGTGAATAGGAGGTCGATTTTATCGCAAATCAAATACAGACTATGGGTATATAAGGGTCAGCACGCGGGAACAGCATGAAGCGCGCAATATGCCTGTGAGCAGCTTTTATTATGACGGAAAATTTTAAGATCTCGGAGGTTGATGAAATCTTCGATGTCCACTCTGTAAAAATTTCCATAAAACGCCAAAAAGCCTTCGGATAAGTCATACCCATACAAGAAAGTTTGAACTTTTCGTGAATTTTCTGTGTTTCGTCCATGGACAGGTGGGAACGGTTCTGCTACAATGGGTGCTGTTCGTTCCGCCGGTTCCCACGCGGCTGTTTTTATTTTTGCTATAACACAGGAGGAACTTTCATGTTAGAAAAGATCTTTCACCTGAAAGAAAACCACACCGATGTCAAGACCGAACTCATGGCGGGTGTCACCACCTTTATGACGATGGCCTACATCCTTGCGGTCAATCCCAGCATCCTGTCCGCTTCGGGCATGGATGCCAATGCGGTCCTGATCGCAACTTCGCTGGCATCTTTCATCGGCACTGCCCTGATGGCTCTGCTGGCCAACTATCCGTTCGCTCTGGCTCCCGGCATGGGCCTGAACGCCTACTTCTCCTACACGGTCGTCCTGACCATGGGTTACAGCTGGCAGCTGGCCCTGATGGCCGTTTTTGTGGAGGGCATCATCTTCATCGTGCTGAGCCTGACCAATGTGCGTGAGGCCATCTTCAATGCCATCCCCATGACCCTGAAGAGCGCTGTCAGCGTGGGCATCGGCCTGTTCGTTGCTTTCGTCGGCCTTCAGAACGCAAAGCTGATCGTGAACAGCGATTCCACCCTTGTCACCTATCAGCACTTTAAGGGTGAGACCTTCCACAGCATCGGCGTGGGTGCGATCCTCACTCTGGTGGGCGTGCTTATCACCGCCGTCCTGCTGGTCAAAAAAGTCAAGGGCGGCATCCTGTACGGCATCCTCATCACCTGGGTGCTGGGCATCCTCTGCGAGCTGACCGGCATCTACATCCCCAACCCCGATGCCGGCATGTACAGTGTCATCCCCACCAGCTTCATCAGCTTCGATTTCTCTGCTCTGGGCAAGACCTTTGGTCAGGTGTTCAAGACCGATTTCTCCGGCGTGGGCATCCTGAACTTCTTCGCCGTTATGTTCTCCTTCCTCTTCGTTGACCTGTTTGATACCCTGGGCACCCTGATCGGTGTTGCTTCCAAGGCCGACATGCTGGATGAGGAGGGCAAGCTGCCCAATATCAAGGGCGCGCTGATGGCCGACTCCATCGCCACCTGCGCCGGTGCCGTGCTGGGCACCTCCACCACCACCACCTTCGTCGAGAGCGCTTCCGGCGTGACCGAGGGCGGCCGCACCGGCCTGACCTCCATGACCACCGGTGTGCTGTTCCTGCTGGCTGTGGTGTTCAGCCCCCTGTTCCTGACCATCCCCAGCTTTGCGACCGCTCCGGCCCTGATCATCGTTGGCTTCTACATGATGGGTTCTGCCCTGAAGATCGAGTTCGACGATCCTGCTGAGGGCATTCCTGCGTTCCTGACCATCCTGGCAATGCCCACTGCATACAGCATCTCTGAGGGCATCGCCATTGGTGTCATCTCCTGGACCCTGCTGAATGTCATCACCGGCAAGGCCAAGGAGAAGAAGATCAGCCCCCTGATGTATGTGCTGACCATTCTGTTCATCCTGAAATACATCCTGCTGTAACAGGTATTTGCGGTAAACAGAAAGCCCCGGCTCCGGCCGGGGCTTTCGTGCGTTTATTGGTTCTTGCGCGGGTGTGGCGGGCAGGGGCTCTTCCCCGGAATGGAGCGCAAGTCCGGCATACGGAAGTTCAGCGAGAAAGAGATTGAAGCGCTCCGGGTCATTGAATGTCTGAAAAAGGCTGGCATGGAGATCAAGGACATCCGGCAATTCATGGATTGGTGTGTGGAAGGGCCGTCCACCTCCCCGCGCAACCGCCCTTTTCCGCAAAACGCGGGCAAACTTCAAAAAATGTTACAATTTTCTCATGAAAAAGGGCGGTTTCCCATTGACAGGCTTGTTATAATAGGAGTGTAAAGATTTTTGAGCCAGCACTCGGCGGCTCGGATTGCTTGAAGGTTCCGATTTGCGGACTTTGGAAAAAAGAAAGAGGCAACAGCATTATGACCAAGATCGATATTTTCTCCGGCTTCCTTGGTGCCGGTAAGACCACCCTCATCAAAAAGCTCATCAAGGAGTCCTTTGCGGGCCAGAAGGTCGTTCTGATCGAGAACGAGTTCGGCGAGATCGGCATCGACGGCGGCTTTTTGAAGGAGTCCGGCATCCAGATCAACGAGCTGAACGCCGGCTGCATCTGCTGCTCGCTGGTGGGCGATTTCCGCGCCGCCTTGCAGCAGGTGGTGGAGCAGTATCACCCCGACCGCATCGTCATCGAGCCGTCGGGCGTGGGCAAGCTGTCCGATGTGACCCGCGCCGTCGAGGGCGTGGCCGAGCACCTGGACGTGCAGCTGAACAGCTTTGTCACCGTGGCTGACGTGAACAAGGTCAAGATGTATATGAAGAACTTCGGCGAGTTCTACGATGACCAGATCAGCCATGCAAGCTGCATCATCCTGAGCCGCACCCAGACTGCCAGCGAAGAGAAGATCGCTGCAGCGGTGGCTATGCTGCGCGAGAAGAACCCCACCGCCACCATCGTCACCACCGCGTGGGATGCCCTGACCGGTGAGCAGATTTTGAACGCTATGTCCACGAAGGACGACTTCAAGGCAGAGCTGATCGCCATGGCAGCCAAGGCCAATGAGGAGCATGCCCACGAGGACGAGGAAGAAGAGCACGAGCATCACCATCATCATTACGATGAGAATGGCGTGTGCAGCTGCGGCCATCACCATCACGATGACGATGATGACGAGGACGAGGACGAACACGAGCATCATCACGACCACGATGACGAGGATCACGACCATGACCACTGCTGCCATCATCACCACGATGACGATGACCACGATCACGATCATTGCTGCCACCATCATCACGACCATGATGATGAGGAGGAGCACGAACATCATCACGATGAGGACGGCCACTGCTGCTGCGGTCATCACCACCACCATCATCACGATGGCCACGATGCCGATGAGGTCTTCACCAGCTGGGGCGTCGAGACCGCCAAGAAGATCGCAAAGGCTGACATCGAGCATGCGCTGACCGAGCTGGATACCGGCAAGTACGGCATGATCCTGCGCTCCAAGGGCATCGTGGACGGCGGCGCAGACGGCTGGCTGGAGTTTGACTATGTGCCCGGCGAGTGGGAAGTCCGTTCCCGCGGCGCAGACGTCGGCGGCAAGCTGGTCGTCATCGGCTCCAAGCTGGACGAGAAGGCCATTGCCGGCCTGTTCGGCTGCTGAGCCAAGACAACACAGAGGAGGAAAACCGTTTATGGCAAATGAGATCCCGGTCTACCTGTTTGTGGGCTTCCTCGAAAGCGGAAAGACCAAATTCATCCAGGAGACCTTTGAAGACCCCAACTTCGACTCCGGCGACAAGACCCTGCTGCTGGTCTGCGAAGAGGGCGAAGAGGAATACGATCAGAAGAAATTCGCCTTCCCCGGCGTGACCCTCTACAATCTGGAGGACAAGGCAGAACTGAACCCCCAGAACCTGGCCAAATTGGCCAAGGAGGCAGATGCAGGCCGCGTGGTCATCGAGTACAACGGCATGTGGCTGCTGCAGGACCTGGCCAACAATCTGCCCGAAAACTGGATCGTCTACCAGTGCATCGCCACGGCCGACGGCACCACGGCCCTCACCTATGCCCGCGACAACTCCATGCGCGCTCTGCTGCTGGACAAGATCGCCCGCAGTGAGCTGATCGTCTTCAACCGCGCCGAGGCCGTCAACAACGATGCCGCCCGTCAGGAGCTGCACAAGCTGGTGCGTCAGGCATCCCGCAAGTGCGACATCGCCTATGAGTTCGCCGACGGCAGCGTGGCCTACGATGATATCCCCGACCCCCTCCCATTCGACCTGAACAAGCCGGTGGTGGAGATCGGCGACGACGATTTCGGCATCTGGTATATGGACTGCCAGGACGAGCCCCAGAAGTACGCGGGCAAGACCGTGAAATTTCTGGCGCAGGTCTGCCAGACCAACCGCGCAGGAAAGAACAGCTTCGTGCCCGGCCGCTTTGCCATGACCTGCTGTGTGCAGGACATCCAGTTCGTCGGCTTCCCCTGCTCCTACGATGGCTACAAGGCGCTGGAGCAGCGCGCCTGGGTCACTGTGACCGCAAAGGTCAATTACAAGTTCCACAACATCTACCGCGGCAAAGGCCCGGTGCTGACCGCCATCTCGGTCGAACCCGCCGAAAAGCCGCTGAACGATGTCGTCACATTCTCTTAACCCGCACACTGAAATCACATCAAGGAGGATCTCACCATGAAAACGTTGTTTCGCGTTCTGGGCGCGGCTGCTGCCGTCGCCGCCACCGGTGCCGCCATCGTGGTGCTGGACAAAGTTCTGAACGACAAGGGCCCGCTCCACGTCGAAGAGGTGGAGTTCCCCGAAGAGGCTGAAAAGGACCCCGCAGAGGCCGCCAAGGCAGCCGAAGCCTACGCCGAAGGCGAGGCCAGGACCGCTGAGCCGGGCGACGCATGGCCCCCGGCCTTCGAGAAGGCATCCGAGGAAAAGGCATCCGAGGAAAAGGCATCCGAAGAGCCGGAGGCTCCCGCTGCACAGCCGGAGACGGCCGAGGAAAAGTCTGTGGCCGAAGAAGCACCCGTGAATCCGGTGGAGGCCGGCCCCGCCGTCGCCCCCAAGGATGAGACGGGCAAGTTCGACGTCACCAAGATCGCTGAGGCCAGCGATTTCACCGGCGTGGAAGAGGAATCTGGCTGCAAGAGCTGAGATCGTGAACGATAAAAAAGGACGTCTCGTCGCAGGATGAGACGTCCTTTTTTGATGCGTTTTATGTGCCGTTGGCGATCTGCTTCAGCCGTTCTTTGTCCAGTACGGTGACGCCGCCGCGGTAAAGGCGGACAAGGCCCTCCCCGGCAAAGTATTTCAGCAGGCGGCTGACGACCTCGCGGGCGGAGCCCATGTAGCGGGCGATCTGGTCGTGGGTCATGCGGACATCCGTGCCGCCGGTCTTGGCCAGCTCATCGGTGAGGAAGATGGCCAGCCGCCGGTCGGCGCTCATGAACAGGATCTGCTGCATGGTCCACATGGTGTCGGAGAAGCGCTCGGCGGTCATCTGGTAGGCGTAGCAGCGGACATGGACGTTCTGCTGCATCAGCTGGCGGAACACGCCTGCGCCGATGCAGTAGGCCTCGGTGTCCTCCTCGGCATCAATGTACAGGTCAAAGTTGACGGAATCCATCACGCAGGATGCCGACAGGATGCAGACTTCGCCGGGAAACAGCCGGTAGAGCGTGATGTCCCGCCCATCTTCCGAGAGCAGATAGGCCCGCAGCTGACCCGACCGCAGCAGCAGGATGCCCACGCAGTTCTCGACCGGACTGTGGACCCGCTCCCCTTTCCGGTAGCGTACCGGTCGGGTGAAGCGGCAGAGCTGCGCCTGTTCCTCCGGCGTGAGCTGGTCCCAGAATGGGAAAGCGCAGGCCAGACAGTTCCGGTTGACCGGAGTATTTTGCACATCGGACATGGTGTTATCCTTTCCGCACCGCTTTGGCAGCTTCGGTGCCTGCAAGTGCTCCCTCATAAACAGCCTTGGCGACCTGCAGCAGCCCGCCGGTGCAGTCCCCGGCGGCGTAGAGGCCGGGCAGGGTGGTCTGCATCTTCTCATCCACGACGATGCGGTTCCCTTCGACTTCGGCCCCCAGCTTGCGGGCCAGCGCCGTGCTGCCCGCCACGCCCAGCGCCACGAACACGCCGGACAGGGGCACCTGTCGGCCGCCGTTCAGCTGCACACCGGTGACGGTCTGTTCGCCGAGGATGGCGTCCACTGTTTCGGGGCAGACTGTCACCTCCGGCGGGAACTGTGCCGTCAGCGGGGCCCCGTTGGTCAGGAGGGTGACGCTCTTTACCAACGGCAGAAGGGCCTGTACCTCATGCAGGGCATATTCGCCGCTGCCCAGCACCGCCACATCCTTTCCCCGGTAGAAAAAGGCGTCGCAGGTGGCGCAGCAGCTCACGCCATGGCCTTCCAGCCCTGCCAGACCGGGGATCTTCGGCGCGGCGCGGGAAGCGCCGGTGGCCAGGATGACGGCATCGGCGGGGAACTCGCCCGCCAGCGTCTCGACGGTGAGTTTGTCGGTGTAAGTCAGGCCCACGGCCTCGGTGGTAACGAACTGCACCCCCAGCGCTCTGGCCCCTTCGATGCCCCGGCGTTCCAGTTCGGCACCGGAGATGGGCGCAGCAAAGCCGTAGTAGTTCTGGATGTGTGCGGCGCGGTCCAGTGCGCCGGGCCCTTTGGTGAGAACGGTCGTTTCGACCCCTGCGCGGGCCGTGTACAGAGCGGCCGACACGCCGGCCGGGCCGGAACCGATGATGACGATGTTGGGCATGGGAAGCCTCCTGAAGTTTTTCTTCTAGTATACACCTTTTCCCGCAAAAATCTGTGACCAGGTCTCAAAACTGCACACTTTTCATCCGGGGCCGAGTGTGTTATACTGAATCGACTGAATTTGACCCAGGGAGGCACCGAACATGTCCAAGCAGCGTTTGCTTTTTATCACCACCGGCGGCACCATCGCCAGTGTGCGCACCGCACAGGGGCTGCGGCCCGTTCTGACCAGCGAGGAACTGCTGGCCCATCTGCCGGAACTGAACGAGCTGTGCTGCCCGGAGACGCTGGCGCTGTGCAGCATCGACAGCACAGACCTCGGCCCCGAACACTGGCTGCTGATGGCGCGGGCCGTGCAGGAGAATTATGCGCTCTACGATGGCTTCATCATCTGCCACGGCACCGATACGCTGGCCTATTCGGCGGCGGCGCTGTCCTACCTCATCCAGAATGCGGACAAGCCGATCATCCTCACCGGTGCGCAGCAGCCCATCTCCAACGAGATCACCGATGCGAAGAAAAACCTGCGCGACAGCGTCATCTGCGCGCTGGACCCCGGCAGCCGGGGCGTGATGGTGGTGTTCGGCGGGCATGTCATCGCGGGCACCCGCGCCAAGAAGAACAAGACCATCAGCTACGATGCCTTTGCGTCGGTCAACTTCCCGGCGTTGGCGCTGGTGCAGGGCGACCGGCTGGTGCGGTATATCCCCTCGCCTTGGCCCACCGGCCCGGTGGAGTTTGGCCGGGCGCTGAACCCCAAGGTCTTTCTGCTCAAGCTGACGCCCGGCCTTGGCCCGGAGCTCATCCCGGCCATTTTTCAACAATACGACTGCGTCATTGTGGAAAGCTTCGGCGTAGGCGGCATCCCGCAGCGGCTCATGGACGCTTTTGCAGAGAATCTGGGCGATTACGACAAGACCCGCAAGATCCTGATCTTAACCACACAGGTCACCTACGAGGGCAGCGATGTGGGCATTTACGAGGTCGGCAAGCGGGTCCGGAACCGGTTCCGCTTCCTGGAAGCCCACGACATGACCATCGAAGCCGTCGTCACAAAGGTGATGTGGCTGCTGGCCCAGAACTGCGAGAGCTTCGACCAGCTCCAGCAGCGGTTCTATCGGCAGGTCAATTTTGATACGTTTTATCATTGAAGGCGCTGTGTCCAAAACGCAGGCGGCCGGCCCTTTTTGACGGGAAATCATAAAAATCACCCCCAAATTCACAAAAACGTTGCAACTGTGCCGTTGCACAAGCCAAAAGGTATGGTATACTATAAGAGGATTCTGGCAGAACTTCTGCCGCAAATGCCCCGCTGAGGGGCCAAGATAAAGGAGCATTGGAACAGTATGGTTCGCATTACTATGGAAGACGGCGGCGTCATCGACATTGAGCTGAATGAGGAAGCCGCCCCTCTCACCTGTGAGAATTTCAAGAAGCTGGTCGGTCAGGGCTTTTACAACGGCCTGACCTTCCACCGCGTCATCCCCGGCTTTATGATCCAGGGCGGTTGCCCGCTGGGCAACGGCACCGGCGGCCCCGGCTGGAGCATCAAGGGTGAGTTTGCTGCCAATGGCGTCAACAACCCGATCAAGCACACCCGCGGCGTCATCAGCATGGCCCGCAGCATGAGCCCGAACAGCGCCGGCAGCCAGTTCTTCATCATGCACCAGGATGCCCCCCATCTGGACGGCCAGTATGCCGCATTCGGCAAGGTCGTGGCCGGTATGGACGTGGTGGACAAGATCGCTGCAGTCGCCACCGACTGGAACGACAAGCCCAAGACCCCGGTCCGGATGAAGACCGTCGAGCTCATCGAGGGCTGAATCACGATCTGAAAAAGAGCTTTCCGCCGCAGGGCGAACTTCACCCCATGTGTTAGACAGTATACTGTCTAACACATGGGGTGTTTTGTATGCCGAAAGGGCACCGCAAGTACAATGGAACACGGATCAGATTTTTGTCAATCCCGGCTGTCCGCCTCCAGCAGCGCGCGCTTCACGCTGATGAGGCTCTGCGGGCTCACGGAGAAGCTGCGCAGGCCGAGTTTCAGGTACTGCACGGTGTTGGCCGGGTTGCCGACGGCCAGGCCGCAGATGGTCACGGGGATCTGGCCTGCGTCCGCCGCCTCCACGACCATGGCGATGAGCTTTTTCATCGCGTGGCTGGCCGGGCGGTAGTAGCGCTCGGCGATGGAGAGGTCGCGGTCCACGGCATGGGTATACTGGATGAGATCGTTTGTCTCAATGACGAAGAACTCACACCCGTGGGCCACAAATTCTTCCGCTGTCAGGCAGGCCGACGGCACGCTGAGCATGACGCCGAAAGGCATCTTCTCGTTGAAGCGCTCCCCCCGCTCCCGCAGGTGCTGGCGGCAGTGCTCCACCAGCTTCATGGCTTCGTCCCAGTCTTCCAGATTGGTCACCATCGGGAACATCACCCGCAGCGGGCCGTCTGCCGCCGCACGGAACAGCGCACAGATCTGGGTCTCGAACTGATGGGGGCGGCGCAGGCTGCTGCGGATGCCCCGCAGGCCCAGCTTGGAGGACTCCGGCCCCTGATGGGCGTCGGCCATGGTGCGGTCTGCACCAAAATCAAAGGTGCGCACCGTGACCACCCCGCCCTTTGCCGCCGCCAGGCAGGAGTGATAGAACACATACTGCTCCTGCTCGTCCACCGGGCGGCCCGGCAGCATCATGTAACCGCTGCGCAGCAGACCCACGCCGGACGCGCCGGACTGCCGCGCCGTTTCGATGTCCTCCTGCCCGAAGCAGTTGGCCAGCAGCTCAAAGGGCTGGCCGTCCTTCGTCCGGCACGGCAGCGCGCAGACGCGGTTCATCTCCTCGTTCTCCCACTGCTTCTCGCAGATGCGGGACATCGCCTGCTGGCGGGTGACGGCATCCGGGTCGAGGATGCACTCGCCGTTGTCGGCGTCCAGGATGGCCGTGCGGCCGTCGCAGTCGTTCAGAAAATCGCTGCCCACCTGCACGATGCCGGGGATGTGCATGGCCCGCGCAATAATGGCCGCATGGCTCTGCTTGTTGCCTTCTGCCGTGATGATGCCCAGGATCATTCCGGCGGGCACACTGAACAGGTCGCTCGGCATGAGCACCTCTGCCGCCAGGATGACGGGGTGGTCCAGCGCCAGCCAGACGCGGGGGCGGTTGGTCAGGATGTTCACTACGCGGCGGGCGGCATCGAGGATGTCCACGCTGCGCAGCTGCATATAGGCGTTGTCTTCCATCTGGGCCAGCTGGTCGGCATAGCGGCGGCCGGCCCGGTCTACGGCTTCGGCTGCGCCGACGCCTGCCTTGATCTGGAACCGGACTTCGTTCATGAAGCCCTCGTCCTCCAGCATCATGCTCTGGAACAGGAAGATGGCCTGTTCGGTGGGGCCGCTGCGCTCAGCCATCGAGTCCAGCTCGGCCTGTGCCGTCTTGACGGCCCGGTCCAGCAGCCGCTGTTCCCGGTCCGGGTTGAACGGCCCTGTGCCGAAGCTCTCGGTCCTGCGCTCCACACGGCTCACCTGCCCCAGCACCAGGCCGGACGAGGCGGCATATCCCTGATAGACTTTCATTCCTCCGTCACCTCCGTCGGGGCAGGCGCAGTCAGCGTGCGGCAGACCAGCGCCTGCAGGAATGTATTGGGCAGCAGCGCTGCCCATGCGGCCTGCGCCGCGTTTCCGCTGCCCTCGAACAGCGGTTCAAACCCCTCGATGCGGGTGCGGTCACAGGTCTCCAGAAACGCCTTTGCCAGCGTCTCCACAGTGTAATACCGGGTGGGGTCCACGCCCACGTCCTCGGCGGCCGCTTCCAGCGGGGCCAGCTCTGCGTCCTGCATGTTGGCCAGCTTGAGCGCCAGGTCTGCCGTCAGTGTCACCGGGTACTTTGCCTTCACCGCCTTCTGCACGGCGTCGAACCGCTGCCGGAATGCGGCCGCATCCTGTGCGGTCTGCTCGTTCTTCGCCACCGCATAGGCACAGCCGCGCAGCCGCCCGAAGGCCCGCAGGGTGTCGTAATAGCCCAGCTCGATGTTCCGTCTGGCGGTGTCCGGGTCAAAGTGGAGGATATCGCCAAGCTCCCAATAGCTGCGCACCATGGTGGTGGGCAGGCCGGTGCGGTTGGGCAGGGTGATGCCCACCCCTTCCAGATCGACACAGACCAGCTCCTCGGCCCCCATTTTCTGGGCCAGCCCTGTGGGCATGTTGTCGCGGTAGCCGCCGTCCAGAAACTGCACCCCGTCGATTTGTTTGGCCCGCAGCGCCGGGAAGCAGGCAGCCGAAGCCAGCAGGTAATCTTTCACCTTGCCTTTCGGGATCTCTTCCAGCGGCAGCTCACGGGGCTTCAGGCCCCGCTTTTCCACCGTGACGAGCCCGAACCGGATGGGCGAGGCGCGCAGCGCGTCCTCGTCCAGCACCCGCTCCACGATCTCTTCCAGCGGGGTGACATCCATGCCGCCCGCGCGCACCACGTCCCGCAGGAACTGGTGCAGCTCCGTCAGGTTCCGGGTCTCCTCCGGCAGCTCCATCACGTCCTGGCTGCGGATGCTGGTCCACATATCCCGTGCGGTCTCGTACAGGTCCAGCGCGAACATCGCGCCGTTCAGGCTGCCCACACTGGTGCCGGTGATGATCTGCGGGTTCCAGCCGAGTTCGGTCAGGGCACGCCAGACGCCCACCTGATAGCTGCCGCGGGCCCCGCCGCCGGCAAGCACCAGCGCCTTTCTGGGGGTATCGTTCTGCGCCATCCAATACGCCTCCTTGTCGTCCGATTCAAACCTGCAAAAAGTATACCATATTTTCGGAAAAATTTCTCCCTGTTTTTGGAACAAAAAGCGTGGTATAATTTAGTAAATTATGACTGTGAGGAGGACTGCATGAACTGCAACCAATGGATCTTTGATATGGACGGCACCCTGACCGACAGCATGACTGCGGTGTGGGAGAACGCCCCGCTGGCGCTGCTGCGCCGCTACGGCCGCACCCCAAGGGCCGACCTGCGCTCCACGCTCCTGAGCATGGGCATGGCGGACGGGGCGCAGTACCTCATCCGGGAGTACGCGCTGCCCCTGCGGCCGGAAGACTACTTCGGCGTGATGCGCTCGGTCATCGCCGAGCTGTACGAGACCGTGGAGCTAAAACCCGGTGTGCGGGAGCTGCTGGCCCGCCTCAAGGCCGAGGGTGCCCGGATGTGCATCTGCTCCAACACCTGGAGCGACCAGTGCAAAGCAGTGCTCACCCGCCTGGGTGTGGACGACTGCTTCGAGTTCTACATCGAAGCCCAGGGCCCCCTGCACAAGAGCCGCCCGGACGTCTTTTTCGCGGCCTTACAGCGCCTCGGCGGCACCGACCCGCACCGCTGCGCCGTCTGCGAGGATTCCCTCTACGCGGCCCGCACCGCCCACAACGCAGGTTTTTACGTCATCGGCATCGCCGACGCCGCCAGCGCCGCCGATGAATCCGCCCTCCGCCGCGTCAGCGACCAGTTCTTGACCCGGTGGGCGGAGTTGAAGTTCTGACAAAAAGAGGCCTTGCCCGTGGGACAAGACCTCTTTTCTATCGTTTACCGTTCCAAAAACTTCCGGAAGGCTGCCCTCACGGCAGCTTCGCGGCCGCGGGGGATGGGGACGCGGGCACCGCTGCGCATCCACAGCTCCCCCACGGACAGCTGCGATGCCGCCGCCAGGTTGACCACGTAGGAGCGGTGGGGCTGCAAAAAGCGCCGGTCGGCCAGCAGCGGCTTCGCCACTTCGGAGAAGGGCACCCGCAGCGAGAGCGAGGCCACATCCTCGCCGTTGGCAAGGTGGAAATGCACCACATGGTGGGTGCATTCCAGATACTCGATGTCCGCAAAGGGGAGGGCCCGCAGGCCGGTCGCCGTTGTCACCGGGATGACGGGACCGTACTCCGGCTCGGTGGCGCGGTCCAGCAGGGCGGTGAGCTGTTCGGGCCGGAAGGGGATCTGCAAATACTGCATCGCATCCACCCGGAACGCCTCGTAGGCGTAGGCAGGCGTGTGGGCCAGAAAGGCCAGCGGTGCCCGCACCCCGCGCTGCCGCAGCTGCGCCGCCGCCTGCAGACCTGCCGCCGGGTTTGCCGCTGTCAGCTCGATGAGATACAGCTCAAACCGGCTGCCCGCGTCCTCTTTCCGGAGCAGGGCCCCCGCATCCCCCAGCTGTTCCACGATGCAGGCATCGGCCCGGCGGGCATAATATTCAAGGCAGTGCCGCTGCACCCGCCCCCGCAGCACCGCATCCGGGCTGCAGACCGCAATGTGAAAGATCATTTTTTCAATTCCTTCCTCCTGCCCGGCCTTCCGGGCGCTTGCATTTTGCGCCGCACGGGAGTATAGTTACTATAAAATCAGAAAAGGAGACGCCGCCATGAATCAGCCCCTTGTCAGCATCATCCTGCCCGTGTACAACGCCCAGAACCATCTGGCCCGCTGCGTGGGCAGCATCTGCGCACAGACCTATTCCAACATCGAGATCATCATCCTGAACGACGGTTCCAAAGACCAGAGCCTGCCCGTCTGCGAAGAGTTCCGCGCCAAAGACCCCCGCATCGTGCTGGTGGACAAGGAAAACTCCGGCGTAGCGGACACCCGCAACCTGGGCCTGAAGCTGGCCGGCGGCAAGTATGTGCAGTTCGTGGACAGCGACGACTATCTCGACCCGGACTTCACAGCCGCTCTCGTGGCTGCGGCCGAGGAGCACACCGCCGACCTCGTCATCGCACCTTACAAAATGGTCATCCCGGCGGGCGCTTCCAAGCCCGAACAGGTGCTCGATAAGATCCAGGACGAGCTGGGCGTCATGAGCGTCGCCCGGCCCCCGGAGATGCGGGAGTACGGCTTTCTGCCCGCAGGCGTTTATGACAAGGACACCTTCGCCCTCCGCCTGATGGACAAGCCCGCCTCCTATTTTTACAGCGTGCTCTGGAACAAGCTCTACCGCCGCGACCTCCTGACCCGGAACGACATCCAGTTCGTCAGCGAGATGCACTGGGCCGAAGACCTCGTCTTCAACCTGCGGTATATCCAGTACGCCGAGACCTTCGTTTCCATCGGCAAGGCCGGTTATTACTACGTCCAGAACCCGCAGAGCATCTGCCACACCCAGGTCCACGTATCCACCGTGGTGCAGAACAAGCTGCAGGTGTTCCGCTATTACAAAGACCTCTACACCCGCCTGGGCATGTATGAGGAGGTGCGCCCCCAGCTGTACAAGTTTCTGGTGGACATCGCCGAGAGCACCTACCCCTCCGGCCCGTTCAAAAAGGCCATTGATGAGGCAAAAGCCTACTGGAAAGAGCACAAACCGGAACAGGAATGATAAAGAACCCTCTCCGTCATTGCTGTGCAATGCCACCTCTCCCAAAGGGCGAGGTTTTGATGTCGAGTTGAACCTGCATCAAAGCTCCCCCATCGGGGGAGCTGGCGAGCGCCAGCGAGACTGAGAGGGTCTTTTTATCCTTATTTACGCTCCGATGGCGGCGCACTTCTTGGCCAGCCAGTCGCGCTCCTCCTCGGTCAGGCGGGGAGCGAGCTTGGTGAAGACCTCGCGGTGGTAGGCATTCAGCCACTCGATCTCGTCCTTGGTCAGGATGCCGGGCACCACAGGCGAGGTGGCGATGGGCACAAAGGTCAGCGGGCGGAAGGCCAGGAAGGTGCCGTACTGGTTGTCGGCCTTGTGGTAGCACTCCAGCTCGTTCTCGATGCGGATGCCGACGACGCCGCTCTCGTAGACGCCCGGCTCGTCGGTGACGATCATGCCCGGCTGGAACACGGTGGTGTTGCGGCCGTTCAGAGCGTGGGGGCCTTCGTGGACATTGCCCACGAAGCTGACGCTGTGGCCGGTGCCGCAGCGGTAATTGATGAGGTGCTGCCACAGCGGCTCACGGGCGATGGTATCCAGCATGTGGCCGTCGCAGTAGTTCAGCCAGACGGCCTTGGCAATGTCGATATGGCACTGCAGCGTCCAGGTGTAGAACCGCTTTTCGTCCTCGGTCAGCTCGCCCAGCGGGTAGGTGCGGGTGATGTCGGTGGTGCCGTCCATGTAGGTCGCACCGCTGTCCACCAGCAAAAAGCCCTTCTTTTCGAGCTTGGCGTGGTCTTCCTCGGTGGCGTGGTAGTGCATCATGGCCGCGTTGCCGCCGTAGGCTGCAATGGTGCCGAAGCTCTCCACGATGAACTTGTCCTGTGCCGAGCGGTACTTGTGGAGGATCTCGTCCACGGTCAGCTCCGTCAGCTCCTCGCCTGCGGCCAGACGCTCTTCCAGCTCCTTCTGGAACCGCACCATAGCCACGGCATCGCGCAGATGGGCCTCACGGTTGTGGTTCAGCTCGGTCTCGTTCTTGACGCCCTTCATCGGCAGTAGGGGGTCGGCCTCGTCCTTGACGGTCAGGGCCGGGTTGTTGTTCAGGGTCTCGTAGACCGCATAGTTGACGGAAGCCGGGTCGGCCAGAACGGTCTGGGTCTCGGTCTCTGTGGCCAGGAAGGTGAGGATGTCGTCGTATTCGGCGATCTCGACGCCGTTCTCCTTCAGCTCGGCAGCGGCCTCCGCGCCCAGACGACGGGTGTTGATGAAGAGGACGGCACGGTCCCCGGTCACATAGCAGTAGGCCATGGCGTAGGGAGTGCACTGGATGTCCATCGCGCGGAGGTTCAGCAGCCAGGCCAGGTTGTCCAGCTTGCCCACCAGCTGGGCCGTACAGCCCAGCTCCTTGAGCTTGGCCCGCAGCTGCTCCAGCTTCTCGGCGGGGGCAAAGCCCGCATACTCCTTGCTCAGGAGCCAGGCCGGGGTCTCCGGCAGAGCGGGGCGGCCCTCGGTCCACAGCTCATCTTCCAGATTCAGGGTCTTGATGGTGCCGTGCTTGGCGTCCAGCGCTTTCTGTACGCTGCGCACCAGCTGGCAGGAAGCGGTCAGGCCGCACAGGCCCAGCACACCGCCTTCCGGCAGGGCATCGGCGCAGTACTGCTCCACAGTGGGCACACCCGGCTCACCCATCCGCTCCAACTCGATCTCGGTGCCCGCAATCTCCTTTTCGGCCTGCACAAAATAGCGGCCATCGGCCCACAGGGCGCTCTTGTCTCTGGTCACGACG
The DNA here is from genome assembly GCF_019967995.1 of Faecalibacterium prausnitzii. NCBI lineage: Bacteria > Bacillati > Bacillota > Clostridia > Eubacteriales > Oscillospiraceae > Faecalibacterium > Faecalibacterium prausnitzii. Next base: position 234,335 of record NZ_CP065377.1, on the reverse strand, counting down.
AAGTTCGAGTTCTCGCCGTGGAAGCCGGAGAAATAGGTCAGGGAGGTGTAGTGGTCGGGCAGATACTCGCTGGAGTGCGGGTCGCCCACCGGGATGAGGTAGAGGTCCACGCCATTGGCGTCCATGGCGGCGCGCAGCGCAGCCAGACGCTCAGGGACTGTATTCATGCTCATGATAAAAGCCTTCTTTCTTACACTTGCCGGAAAAACGTCCGGCGGCGGTTCTCGCTGGCTCCTATTGTATCATTCCGGCGCACGGATTGCAATTGCCCCGGCCGTTTTACTCCAACGGGGTGAAACGGCGCTTATTCGTCCTCCGTCTTTGATTTCAGATCCAGCTCCGGCATCAGCTCCTCGCTGATGATGGTGAGCATCTGTTCCATTTTGTCCACGTCCTCGGCGGGGAAGCGCTCCCGCACACGCTCGACCACGGTGTGCAGGTAGGAATAGCTGATGTTGTAGTACTCGAAATACTTCTGGGTGGGGCGCAGGTGGTACTCGCGCCGGTCCTTGGCGGACTGGATCTTTTCCACGTAGCCCTTGCGCATCAGGCTGCCGATCTTATACGCCGCGTTGGGGGTAGAGATCTTCATCATCCGCGAGAACTCCGCAATGGTGGGCTCGCCCATGGCCATGATGCCCTCCATGCAGAAGGACTCCACCGTGGTCAGGGTCGCCTCGCGGGTGGCAAAGCGCTGAAACACGTTCTGATAGAAGTGCAGCTTGAATTTTGTGTAAACGTCGTTGAATGCTTTTTCCAGCATGGTGCGGCTCCTTCCGATCGCTCAATTTCCTTTAGTATACCATGTTTTTTCCCAGAAGCAACGGAATTTTTCCGTTTTGAAACAAAGGGCCCCCCAGCCCATGGGGGCCGGGAGGTCCTTTGCGTTAAGGGGGACGCTCACTGCGTCGGGGATGTTCAGGTGGTGCCGAGGAGCTTTTTGAGCCGGAGCCATGCGCCGAAGACGTCCATCTTGGTGACATAATGGTCCGGGTCAAAGAAGGACGCATCCTTCTTGTCGGCCGCGTCCATCAGGCCGTTCTGGACCGCCCAGCGGGTGGCCTTTTGCAGCTCGATCTCTTCGGCGGGGATATCGCCGTAAAGGGTGGGCAGAGCCACCTCCGGTTTGCCTGCGGTCTCCCACAGGAGCAGCGCCAGCGCACGGCGGTCGGTCGGCACCGGCACACCCTGGGGCAGCGCATTGGCGAGGTAGAGGTCTACGCCCAGGTTCACGCCCTGCCACACCACGATGCCTGCGGCTGCGCCGCCCACCGCGATGGTCGCCGCCGTTGCCAGCGGAGAGGGCGCTGCATCCTCGATGATCTCCGCCGAGCGGTACTGCGCCCGGATGGTCACATCCTCGGCAGGCATCTTGAAAGTCATGGCCTCGGCCCGGTAATCGACGTTGATGTCGCCGCTGAGCTTGCTCGACGAAATGCTCCACATGTCAAACGTCATGCCGTCCGGAATGTCGTTCTGGTCCAGCACCACGGTCAGGGTGTCCTTCTCCTTGGCGGAAACGGACGTCTTGCCGTCGATCGTGCCGCCGATGACGGTCACGGTGTAGGTGGTGGGTTCCGGTTTGGTTTCGGGCTTGGTTTCCGGCTTGGTCTCCGGTTTGGTTTCCGGCTTGGTCTCCGGCTTGGTGATGGGCTCGCCGTTCAGCGTACCGCTGCCGGTGATGTTCCCGCTGACTGTGCCGTTGCCGGTCACAGCACCGTTGAATACGCCGCCGTTGATGGTGCCGTTGTTCTCGACTGCACCGTTGAAGGTGCCGCCGTTGATGATACCGTTGTTCTCGACTGCACCGTGGAAGGTGCCGTCGTTGATGGTGCCGTTGTTCTTGACTTCGTCGTGGAACGCACCGTTTTCGATCATGCCGTTGTTCTCGACCGAGTTCTTGAACGTGCCATTCACGATGCGGCCCGGTCCCATATTGTCGACCTCGCCGTGGAAGGTGCCGCCCAGAATGCCGCTGTTGTTGAACACTTTGCCGTTGAACTCGCCGCCCGTGATGGCCGTCGGCTTGCCCACAAAGACGTTGCACTCCACCGCCGAACCATCTCCGATGGTGCTGAAATCGAACAGCCCGCCGGTCTGGTTGCTGCCCGTCAGAAGCAGCATGTCGCCATTGGTCGGGTCATTGGGGATGTACTCCCAGCCGTCGCCCTTGCAGGGGTTTTTGCCGCCGTTGGAATCCTTCGGCCAGCCGTTCTCCATGACGAGGTCGGTGCTGGTGATCGCTTTGTTCAGCACCACGTCCTCGTCCGGCATGGTAAAGGTCACGGTCTTCTTGTCGACGCCGTAGCTGCTGTTGCAGTTGCCCGTGCCGATGGGCTGGCCGTTCAGGCTGAAGATGTCAGTGTCGGCAGTGATGGTCACGGTGGTGTCTTTGTAAGAGTAGAGGTCCCATGCCGTGCCGGTCGTTCCATCCGCGTTCCGCGGGCCTTCGTCGTTCACTTGGCTCACACTGCCATTCGTTACGGTGACGTGGAGGGCATCGGTCAGCCCCGTCTTGCCGTTGAAGATGCCGCCAGTCACAGTGCCGGGGGTCGTAGACAGGCCCGCCGCGAAAATGCCGCCGGTGATTTTGCCGTTGTTGTCCACCTGGCCCCTGAAGGTGCCGCCAAAGATCGTTCCTGACGTGTTGTTTGTCACTTCTCCATTGAAGGTGCCTTTCTCAATGTAGCCGCTGTTTTCTACATCGCCCTTGAAGGTTCCGTCAGAGATTTCTCCTCCGGCGTTGTTTGTCACTGTTCCATTAAAGGTGCCTTTGCCATCGATGTCGCCGTAGTTTGTCACACTGCACCCGTTCTGGAAGGTACCACCAGAGATCGTTCCGACGTTGTTGGTCACTGTTCCATTGAAGGTGCCGTCCGTGATTTTTCCTCTGTCGTTGTTTGTCACTGTTGCATTGAAGGTGCCGTCAGAGATCGTTCCGTTGTAGTTTGTCACGTTTCCTTCAAAGGTACCACCAGAGATTGTTCCTCCGTCTTTGTTTGTCACTTCTTTCTCAAAGATGCCGCCGGTAATTTCCGCACCCGCTTCAATCTTAATCGCACACGCCACAGGCGTTGTGGTCGGTGTTCCTGGGGTCTTGCCTTGGGGATGGGTGGAGCTGAAATCAAACTTTTCATCCATCAAAATCAGTGTCTCGGTGCTTCTATCGTAACCCCAGTTGTGGCCGATATACCTTTCCCCTTGTTGTGGTGTCAAAACGGTAAAGTCCGGCAGACCGTCCGCGCCCATGACGAGTTCGCCGGTGCTGAGCACCACGTTCTCGTCCGGCATGGTAAAGGTCACGGTCTTCTTGTCGTTTGGTTTGGGGTAGCTGCTGGTGTAGGGGCTCCCGTCGATGGGGTAGCCGTTCAGGCTGTAGATGTCAGTGTCGGCGGTGATGGTCACAACCTTCGTCTTGGCCTCGTCAGTCACGACGACGTAGGGGGCCCAATCCGCAGACACATCGTTGACTTCCGTGATCTTGGCTTTGGAGGAGGCTTTATCCCAGGTGATGGAGTAGCCATCTGGTACGTCGGTTAGAGTTGCATTACGGTTGAACACGCCGCCGTATATGTCACACTTATTTTCCACACTACCCGCGAAGGTGCCGCCAGTGATCTCGCCCCAGTTTGTCACACTGCCCGTGCTTTGGAAGGTTCCGCCAGAGATTTTTCCGTCGCTGTTGTACACTGTTCCACTGAAGATGCCTTTGGTGATCGTTGCGGCGATGATTTTCACTGCCTCATTGAAGGTGCCGCCGGTGATCTTCGCACGCGACTGAATCTTGCACTTCACAGGCTCTGTGGTACTGAGATCAAACGTTCCAGCACTCAGATGCAGTGTGCCCTTGTAATTACTGTACTCCCAATTGTTGCCACTGCAAAAGTCTTTTCCGCCGTTGGAGCCGACCGGGTAGCCGTCCGAGCCGATGACGAGGTCGCCGTTGGAGCCTTCTGCAAAGGCCCCCAGGGGGAGCACGGAGAGCACCATGCTCAGTGCCAGGATCAAGCTGAGAATGCGTTTTTTCATTGGGGTCGTCCTCCTCTTCTGCCAAAGGCCGCACGGTCGTTCGTTTCTGGGTCCATCATACCACAGAAACAACCGGAACGGAAGCAAAACCGCGTGAAACACCCTGAAAACTGCGCGAATGATGATTTTTGCCCCCTTGACAGGGCCAAAAACGCCGGTTGGGTCAGTCTGCTTTGGCCGTTCGCAGCCGGATGACGTTCAGCACCACCAGCTCCAGCACGATGGCCACGGCCAGCAGCACCAGCGAGGTGAGCAGGCTGGCGCTGGCGCCCAGGAACATCTGGCTCAGGCCGGTGACAACATAGCACACCGCCGAGATGGCCGCCGCCGTGATGGCATAGGGCAGCTGGGTGGACACATGGTTCACATGGCTGCAATGAGCACCGGCGGACGCCATGATGGAGGTGTCCGAGATGGGGGAGCAATGGTCGCCGCACACCGCGCCGGACAGGCAGGCCGCAATGGAGATGACCAGCATCTCCCCCTGCGGGAACGCATGGCAGACGATGGGGATGAGGATGGAGAAGGTGCCCCAGGACGTGCCGGTGGCAAAGGCCAGGAACACCGCCACCAGAAAGATGATGGTCGGCAGCAGATATTGCAGCGCAGCCGCCGAGCCGTTGAGCAGGTTGGCCACGTAATACTTGGCACCCAGCAGGTTGGTCATGCCGGAAAGGGTCCACGCCAGCGTCAGGATGAGCATGGGGCTGACCATGGCCTTGAAGCCCTCCGGGATGCAGGCCGCGAAGTCCTGAAAGGTCATCACGCCGCGCACCCGGTAGAACACGAAGGTGAACAGCAGCGCGATGCTGCTGCCCATCACCAGGCCCGCCGAGGCGTTGCAGTCGGAGAAGGCGGTGATGAAGTCCACGCCTTCAAAGAAGCCGCCGGTGTAGATGAGGCCGAAGATGCAGGCCGCAATGAGCACCAGCACCGGCAGGATCAGGTCGATGACATGGCCGCAGGCTGCGGTGCCGTCGTCCACATCGTCGCCGTAGGGGCGGTCTTCGGTGGTGAAGAGGTCGCCCTTCAGCGCGTTGTCCTCGTTGAGCTTCATGGGGCCGTAGTCGGTGCCCGTGAAGATGAGGAAGAGGATCATGATGAGGGTCAGCAGGGCGTAGTAGTTATACGGAATGGTGCGCAGGAACATGGTAAAGCCGTTGATGCCCGAACCTTCCGGCACCGAGGAGGTGACGGCCGCCGCCCAGCTGGACACCGGCGCGATGATGCAGACCGGGGCCGCCGTGGCGTCGATGAGGTAGGCCAGCTTTGCGCGGGAGACCTTCTGCCGGTCGGTCACAGGCCGCATGACGGAGCCTACGGTCAGGCAGTTGAAGTAGTCGTCCACAAAGATGAGCACACCCAGAACAAGGGTCATGAACTGCGCCCCCGCGCGGGTGTGGATGTGGGTGGACGCCCAGCGGCCAAAGGCCGCGCTGCCGCCCGCCTTGTTCATCAGGGCCACCAGGATGCCCAGCATGACCAGAAAGACCAAGATGCCCACGTTGCTGGAGTCGGACAGCTTGGCGACCATGCCGCCGTCTTCGTTGAAGAACAGGGTGTTCAGGGCCAGTTCCAGGTTGCCATTGGCAAAGAGCAGCGCACCCGTCGCGATGCCCACCAGCAGCGAGGTGTAGACCTCCTTGGTATTCAGGGCCAGCACGATGGCCACCACCGGCGGCAGCAGGGAGAGCGCCGTGCTGTACACGGCGCAGGTGTAGGTAGACGGGTCGGCAATGGTGCCGGGGGTTGCCGCCGTGCACCACAGCAGCAGAGCGAACACCAGCACGGCGCCCGCCCACGAAAGATTGACTTTTTTCATAAGATCTGATTCCTCTTTTGATTTTTTGCCTCAGCGCGGGGCAGACTATCCCCAACCAGACAGGGAAGGGGGTGTTTGCCGCGCCGGATTATAAAGCGCTGTACTTTGAGCTGTTCCGCGCCAGCGAACAGGCCGCCCGCCTCCTCCACGAGGCCCAGCAGCGGGCCGAAGAACAGGTGATGGCGGAGGATGAACCACCGCTGCGGTTGGAAGAACCGCTCTGTCCCCACTCACGGGAGGGCGCCCCCCAGAAACCGTGAAGCGGCTGCGGGACTGACCCTCTCCGTCAGTGCTGCGCACTGCCACCTCTCCCGAAGGGCGAGGCATTGGCAGGCCGGGCCAGCCCTGCTGTTCGCTTGGGCCCGATGGGGCGCAAGGTGCCGGGCCCTGCTCTCATTGGCAGCGGCATTTGTATTGCAGCCGTGAATCGAGACAGCGGAGCCCGGCCGTTCCCGATTGCAAAAAACTTCGCTCGTCCAGCACGACCACTACCGACTCGCCAGTGGCTCTCCCTTCGGGAGAGCTGTCACCGAAGGTGACTGAGAGGGTTCACCCCTTCTTGCTCTCCGCCTTCGCCGCGAACTTCGCGTCATTGACGACGAAGCGCTCATGCACGCCGCCGCCCACGGGGCCTTTTTCGTCGTGCAGCGAGACCTTGAACACCAGCTTCCGGCCTTCCACGGCGGTCAGCTCGCTCTCACAGGTCACGGTCATGCCCACGGGGGTGGGGGCGGTGTGCTCCAGCTCCAGCTTCGTGCCCACCGAGCCGCAGCCCTCGTCCAGCTCGGACGCGACGCTCATCCAGCAGGTCTTTTCGGCCAGTGCCACCAGTGCGGGCGTTGCGAACACGTCCAGTGTGCCGCTGCCCATGGTCTTTGCGGTGTTTTCGTTCGTCACGAGCTGGCTCTGCTCGCCGTGAATGCCAACAGTCAACATAAAAAACTTCCTTTCCAGAATTGCCTTGCGGCAGTAAATTTCCGACCTTCTGATAGGATACCACATTTTCCGCGTCGATGCACCTGTTTTTGGTGGATTTCTGCATTTTCCTCTTTTCTGTCAGCCCAAAACGCGTTATGATAGGGCAAAATGGGGGAGGCGGTGCCGGACTTCCCCCTCACCGGGCGCGTCCATTTTTCCGCGCTCAAAACGCACCCTTTTTGCAGATTGAAATTGCAGTTTTCTTGCGTATTGGGGTATTTTTTTACAATTTTGAGGTTCTGTTCAAAATCTTTGCAAAAAGCCTTGACAGGGCCTCTTCTGCGTGATACTATGAACACATGAACAAACGTTCACATGAATGTGCCGCGAAAGGAGAGACTGCCATGAACGACCCCAAAGACGCTCTGCCCGCCGCGCAGCCGGAGCCTCTCGTGATGCCGGACGACGAAGTGCTGTATGAGCTGGCCGACCTGTTCCGGGTGTTCGGCGACTCCTCCCGCATCAAGATCCTGTATGCGCTCCACGACAGCGAGCTGTGTGTGCAGGACCTCGCGAATGCGGTGCAGCTGAGCCAGTCTGCGGTGAGCCACCAGCTCCGGGTGCTGAAGGACTCGAAGCTCGTGCGGTTCCGCCGGGACGGAAAGACCGTTTACTACGCACTGGACGATGACCATGTGCGCAGCATCCTCTCCATGGGGATGGACCATATCGAAGAATAACCGAAAGGCAGGTACTTATTATGAAAAAGAGCTACAAGATCGAGGTCGATTGCGCAAACTGCGCCCAGAAGATGGAAGACGCCGCCAACACCGTGGCCGGTGTGGCAAATGCGACCGTCAGCTTCATGACCCAGAAGATGAAGGTGGAGTTCGCAGAGGGCGCAGACCCCCACGACACCATGGTGAACGTTCTGGCCGCCTGCAAAAAGGTCGAGGACGACTGCGAGATCTTTGATATCTGAGCAACGCATCCGATGAGAACGGCTCCTCCTGCGGGGGAGCCGTTTCCTTCCCCCGGTGATTTCCTGTTGAAAGAAAAACCAGTTTTCAACACTTTCCACCGGGTTTTCAACAGCTTTTGCGGAAAAGTTTGAAAACAAACGCGAAAAAGTCAGATTTCTTCGGGAAAACCTCGTGGAAAACATGGGGGAAAACGTGGAAAAGTTTCCTTTCCGGGGAAAACCTGTTGAAACCGCCCCCAGCCATCCGTCAAAAGGAGAGTTTCGTATGACCAAAAAGCAGAAAAAGGTACTGTATCAGATCATCGCAGCGGTCATCCTGATCGTGATCCTGAAGCTCCTGCCCGCATTCCCCACCCCGGTGGAGCTGGTGCTCTACCTCATCCCGTACCTCGTGGTGGGCTGGGATGTCCTGCGCAAGGCGCTCAAGGGCATCAAGAACCGCCAGCCGTTCGACGAGTGCTTCCTGATGGCCGTTGCCACCGTGGGCGCGTTCGCACTGGGCGACTATGTCGAGGGCTGCGCCGTCATCCTCTTTTACCAGATCGGCGAGCTGTTCCAGAGCGTGGCCGTCGGCAAGAGCCGCCAGAGCATCTCCAGCCTGATGGACATCCGCCCCGACTACGCCAACATCGAGGACGCAGACGGCAAGCTGGAACAGGTGGACCCCGATGATGTCGAAGTCGGCACCGTGATCGTGGTCCAGCCCGGCGAACGTGTGCCCATCGACGGCGTGATCGTGGAGGGCACTTCGGCCCTGAACACCGCAGCCCTGACCGGCGAGAGCCTGCCCCGCGATGTGCAGACCGGCGATGAGGTCATCAGCGGCTGTGTGAACATGACCGGCCTGCTCAAGGTGCGCACCACCAAGGAATTTGGCGAGTCCACGGTCTCCAAGATCCTCGACCTCGTAGAAAATTCCAGCATGAAGAAGGCCCGCACCGAGAACTTCATCACCCGTTTTGCCCGCGTGTACACCCCCGCCGTCTGCTACAGCGCACTGGCTCTGGCGTTCATCCCGCCGGTGGTCCTGCTGCTGATGGGCCAGCCCGCCCGCTTCGGCGACTGGGTCTATCGCGCCCTGACCTTCCTCGTCATCTCCTGCCCCTGCGCTCTGGTCATTTCCATCCCGCTGAGCTTCTTCGGCGGCATCGGCGGTGCCAGCGCCTGCGGCATCCTCGTCAAAGGCTCCACCTATCTGGAAGAGCTGGCCCGCACCGGGATCGTGGTCTTTGATAAGACCGGCACCCTGACCCAGGGCACCTTCAAGGTCGTGGGCGTCCACCCCGAACACGGTGTCACCGAAGACGCCCTCGTGGAGGCCGCCGCCCTGGCCGAGAGCTGGTCCAAACACCCCATCTCCCTGAGCATCAAGGCCGCTTACGGCAGGGAGATCGACGCCAGCCGCGTCACCGATGTCCAGGAACTTGGCGGCCACGGCGTGACAGCAAAGGTGGACGGCAAAACCGTTGCCGCCGGCAATGCCCGCCTGATGGCAAAACTGGGCCTCACCGCCCCCGAAGTGACCGAGCCGGGCACCCTCGTGCATGTGGCCATCGAGGGGCAGTACGCCGGTTATCTGCTCATCGCGGACGTGGTCAAGCCCCACAGCGCGCAGGCCATCCGGAGCCTGAAGTCCGCAGGCGTCCGCAAGACTGTGATGCTGACCGGCGACGCCGAGCCTGTAGCCAGAGCGGTCGCCAATCAGCTGGGTCTGGACGAATACCATGCCGGTCTGCTGCCCGGTGACAAGGTGGACCAGATCGAAACGCTCCTCGCCGCCAAAGGCCCGAAAGAGAACCTCGCCTTCGTGGGCGACGGCATCAACGACGCGCCCGTCCTGTCCCGCGCCGACCTCGGCATCGCCATGGGTGCACTGGGCTCGGACGCCGCCATTGAGGCCGCGGACATCGTCCTGATGGACGACGACCCGGCCAAGATCGCGCTGGCCATGCGCATCGCCCGCCGCACCCTCCGCATCGTCTACGAGAACATCGTCTTCGCGCTGGCCATCAAGTTCGCCTGCCTGATCCTCGGCGCTCTGGGTCTGGCAAGCATGTGGACCGCCATCTTCGCCGACGTCGGCGTCATGGTGCTGGCCGTCCTCAACGCCACCCGCGCCCTCTACACCAAAGACCTTGCCCGGAAGAACGAGCAGTGACCCACAACAAAAACCGGGAGATGCCGCATGGTATCTCCCGGTTCTGATTTTTATCACAGCATTCGGCACAATACAAGCCGTTCCGCGCTGCTTCACAGTTCCTCCCGCAGCTCCGTCAGATCGGCCCAGAAGCGTTTGGGGCAGTGGGTCATGCGGCCCCGCTCGTTGTGGCGGGCCTGGATCTCCAGCGTTTTGTAAAACTGCTTCCAGAGCGCCTGAAACTGCTGCTCCCGCTCGCTGGGCGGGGGAAGCCCCAGCGGCTCGGCCAGTTCCAGCAGCTGCGGCCGGTGATCCCGATACAGCAGCACTGCCTGGTGCACCGCGTCGTAGATCATGAAGTCTTCCTCCGGAAAGCGGCCGCAGAAATGCCCCCGCAGCAGCGGCAGGATGTAGTTTTTCGGGTGGATGACCGCACCCAGCATCCCGTCGTGTTCCTCGAAGCGGACGAAACCCTGAAATTTGTCCACCTCCCAGTCGAGGCTCTTTTTCATCTCGTAGAGCGGCGCGACGTCCGGGTGGCCTGCCCGCTTGACTGTGCCCGGCCCCAGCGCGAAGGCCAGATGCAGAAACCGGATGAGGAGCAGTTCCTTGTCCTCCCGGCCGGAGAGGAAGTCCCGTGTGACGAGGTATTCCGTCTCGGCCCCCAGTTTCCGGCCAAAGCTGGCAAACACCCGCCGGGCCTTTTCGTGGTCGGTGGCGATGTCCTTGAAGGGGTAGAGGGTGGCGGTCTCCCGCTCCGGCGTCCAGACCGCAAACGGGATCTCGTGCTGGGCAAAGCTCTCGAAGACGCAGCAGAGAAAGCCCTCAAAGCTGCCGTCGTAGAGGTAAACGACTGCGGCATCGTGGAGCTTGCGGGCAGGGTTCACAGCGCTCTGGCCAAACATTGCACTGCCTCCTCCCGCACCAGCTTCTGAGCCGCGTGGGGCGGCACTCCCTGTGCCACCAGCTTGTCCACGGCAGGCGGCGAGAACAGGCTCAGCTGCTCCACGCCGCCGCTGAAAACGTTCGGGTCGATGAGGGCGCTCGTGATCCGCTCCCGGCCCGCGCTGCCCCGCCCCGGATGCGCCCCGGCAAAGCCCCGGCAGGTGATGAAATACTGGGCCCGCTTGAGCACCACGCCCATCCGCTTCAGCTCATCCAGCCCCAGCGAGGCCTGTTTCCGGGCATGCCAGATGCGCCGGGCACTCTTGGGGCCGATGCCCGGCACCCGCAGCAGCATCTCGAAGGGGGCCCGGTTCACGTCCACCGGGAACAGCCCGTAATGCTGGACCGCCCAGTTGCATTTCGGGTCCAGATAGGGGTTGAAGTTCGGGTGATCGGCGTCTAAAATCTCGTCCGCTTTGAACTGATAGAACCGCAGCAGCCAGTCCGCCTGATAGAGCCGGTGCTCCCGCAGCAGCGGGGGCTTGGTGTCCAGCGCGGGAAGGCGGGTATCCTCGGCCACAGGGATGTAGGCGGAGTAGAACACCCGCTTGAGGCTGTATTTCTGGTACATTCCCTCGGTCAGCTTGAGGATGTGATGATCCGTCTCCGGCGAAGCCCCCACGATCATCTGGGTGCTCTGACCGGCGGGCGCGAACCGGGGTGCTTTGCGGTAGAGGGTCAGTTCCTCCCGGTTGGCGGCTCCTTCCACTGCGATCTGCTTCATGGGCCGGAAGATGGAGTGCCGCCCCTTGTCCGGGGCCAGCAGTTTCAGGCTGCTCTCGCTGGGCAGCTCCACATTGACGCTCAGGCGGTCGGCCAGAAAACCCAGCTGCTCCAGCAGTTCCGGGCTGGTGCCGGGGATGGCCTTGGCGTGGATGTACCCGCCGAAATGGTATTCGTTCCGCAGCAGGCGCAGGGTCTTGAGCATCCGCTCGGTGGTGTAGTCCGGGCTGACCAGCACCGCGCTGGACAGGAACAGCCCCTCGATGTAGTTGCGGCGGTAGAACTCGATGGTCAGCTCGGCCAGCTCCCACGGCGAAAAGGTAGCGCGGGGCGCATCGTTGGACCTGCGGTTGACGCAGTAGCTGCAATCGAAGGCACAGCAGTTGGTCATCAGCACCTTGAGCAGGCTGACGCAGCGGCCGTCCGCCGTAAAGGCATGGCAGCAGCCCGGTGCGTAGCAGCTGCCCATGCTGCCCGCCTTTGCCGCGCGGGACGCTCCGCTGGACGTGCAGGCCACGTCGTATTTCGCGCTGTCTGCCAGAATGGTCAGCTTTTCCATCAGCGACTGTTCCATGCCGCACCTCCGTTCGTTTATCAAAAAAGGCTGCCGCATCCTTGCAGCAGCCTTTTCAGCGCAAATTGGTTACCACTTGGCCTTGGTCTCGACCACGCGGCCTGCGATGTGCAGGCGGTTCAGGTCTTCGCCCTTGATGACCAGCTCCTTGTAAGCCGGGTTGAAGGGCTGCAGCACGACGCAGTTGCCCCGCTGCAGATACCGCTTGAGGGTGCCTTCGCCCTCGTCGCCGTAGATCAGGACGCCCAGGTCGCCGTTTTCCAGCGTATCCTGCCGGTGCACCAGAGCCAGATCGCCATCGTGGATGCGGGGCTCCATACTGTCGCCGCGCACCACAAGATAGAAGTAGCTGGAGGGGTCTTTGACGCGGGCATATTCCTTGCCGTAGTCCTCCTCATAGGCCAGCGCGCCGTAACCGGCCTTGACCGTGCCGATGACCGGGATCAGGCTGTACACATAGCTGCCGAAGAAGCGCTCCTCGGTCTGGCCCTCGCTGGCGGGATCGAACAGACCCAGCAGGTAGTCTGCGGTGGTATCCAGGATCTCGGCAAGCTTGGCCACCGTGGCAGGGTCCGGGGAGCTTTTCCCGCTCTCCCATTTGCCCACTGCCTGCTGGGTAACGCCCAAAAGTGACGCAAGTTCCGCCTGGCTCATATGCTTTTGCTTGCGGCATTGCCGTAACAGCTCCGGAAACGACATCGTTCAACACTCCTCTGTTCTCGTCCGTCGGGTTTGTTTCTTGCTGTTTTTATTATACAACAAAAGGCTGTGCAAGTAAAGAGAAAGTTTTGTTTTGGCTCGAAAAAAAGTTGTCGCAAAATCATTTTTGGTCTGCATCGTGGAGAAATTTTTAATTTGGGGTTGACAGCAGGCTGGAAATCTGGTAAATTAAATAGGCATTCGGTACGGCGTGTGCGGGTGCCCACGAGGAGAGATGTCCGAGTGGTTTAAGGAAGCAGTCTTGAAAACTGCCGTGCGGCAACGCACCGTGGGTTCGAATCCCACTCTCTCCGCCATTTTTTGAATCAGTGTAACACACTTTGCTCTGGAGTAGTACTCAAGAGGCCGAAGAGGCGCCCCTGCTAAGGGCGTAGGTCGTCTAAACAACGGCGCGAGGGTTCAAATCCCTCCTACTCCGCCAAGAAAAAGCTCGATGATCCTTTGAGTTCATCGGGCTTTTTCCATTGTCGGACACAAAAAAGCAGCCGCTCCGGGGCTTCCGGGGCGGCTGTTTTTTCATGCCAGGAGCAGATTCGTCACCAGCGCCAGCAGCGTCAGGTGCACAGGATAGAACCCGTAAAACGCCCATTTGGCCCACTGCGGGCAGCGGCCGCGCTCACCGTTGTAGAACCAGAGCAGCACGAACGCCAGCGGGGCCGTGATCTCAAACAGCATCAGCACGGCCCCAAGGATGCACTGTTTCTGCCGGGAGTTCCTCGTCAGGTACAAAGCCACGATGAGGGCCACCCCAATGGCCCCATAGTCTGTCCCCGCCAGCTGGGCCACCACTGCACAGCCCAGCGCCGCGAGACGGCCCGTCCAGGCCGCATTGCCGTCGGCATCCTCGGATTTTTGCAGCAGCGCCATGGCCAGCACGCCCAGCGCCAGCGTCCAGTACACGTTCTGATTGCCCCAACGGAACGGCGTCTTGAAGAAGGCCATGTCAAAGGGTACCTCGCTGAGAAGCCCAAACAGGAACAGCCGCCCGATGTACTTTTTCACATCATGGGTGTGGAGGAAGCCTTCCACGAGCAGAAAGCAGAAGATGGGAAAGGCCAGCCGCCCGATGAGCCGCAGCACCAGATCCAGTTGCACGATCTGCGGCGGCGTCCGGTATGCGCCCCCATAGGTCGCCTCGATGCAGGAGGCCCCGATGTGGTCGATGAGCATGGTGATGCAGGCAGCGAGCTTGAGCGCCGTTCCGCTCAGGCCCGGCCGGGTCTGTGTCTGAAGTGTTTCCATTCAATTTCCCTCATTTCGATCGTTTGTACCGTGTCTTTTTTCGTTCTTTTGTTTTATACGATCTCTCTTCTCCAAATCCTGCATCCGATTTGACAAGATCCGCCTGCCGTGCCCAGAAATCGGCCCGAAAATGCTTGACAGAACGAGCCTGGAATAGTACAATCAAGAAGATAATTGAACTATCTCAAATCAAAGATGAAAAAGATTCACAGAGAATGAAGCGTCTCCGAACGAGAAAACGGAAGGAGGCATGGGATATGACGCTGTTTTCCTATGAAATTTTTGACGCAGTCGCGCGGCAGGGCAGCTTTAACAAAGCCGCCCAGCAGCTGCACCTGACCCCGTCTGCCATCAGCCACGCCATTGCGGTGATGGAGGCTGAGCTGGGCTTTACCTTATTCAACCGCGGCAAGAACGGCGTCACCATGACCAGCTACGGTGCCTCGCTCTATCCGTCCATCCGGGCCGTCCTGAACAGCGACGAGGCCCTGCAGCAGAGCATCGCACGGCTGAACGGCCTGGAGAAGGGCAAAGTGAAGCTGGGCGCTTTCAACTCCGTCTGTGCCGGGCTGCTGCCCGACATCCTCAAGGGCTTCATGGCCCAGTTCCCGCAGATCGAGGTCGAGGTCTATCAGGGCACCTACGACGACGTGAAGGAGTGGCTGCGCACCGGGCAGGTGGACATGGCCTTCCTCTCCAACAACTGCCGGGAGGAGTTCACCCTCACCGAGCTGTTCCGTGAGCCGCTGCTCTGCATCACCCCCATGGACTGGCCCGAACCGCCCCGCGGCGTGATGACGCCGGAGCTGATGAACGGCCAGAACTTTGTCGTCCAGTGGGATGCCACCGACGCCGAGATGCGCCAGTTCCTCAAGAAATATTCCATCGCCACTGAGCGCCGCTGCCACGTCATCGACGACCAGTCCAACATCGCGATGGTGGAAGCCGGTCTGGGCATCTCCATCATGCCCCGGATGCTGCTGCGCAAGTGCACGGCCGGGGTCAAGATCTACCCCATCCAGCCGGAAGAAGACCGTGTGGTCGGTCTGGCCGTTCAGCGGCCCACCGCCATGGCCCCGGCTGTGGAACAGATGTTCCGCCACATCGTCGAGTACTGCCAGCACCTCGACTGAATCTCATGATAACACACCGCGGGGCGGCTGCAAAATGCAGCTGCCCCGTTGATTTTTGATGCCGGGATGCGATATACTAGAAAAAACTGAGGAAGGGGACGACATCGTATGAAGCGACGGGATTTTTGCAAGGCGCTGGGGCTTTCGGCCGTCGGCGGGCTGCTGCTCCCGGCTGGCTCTGCCGCTGCGGCGCAGCCGGTGGGCCATGCCGTGCCGGACGGCACCTATCCGCTGCCGTTTCTCAGCATCCTGAGCAATCTGGATATCACCCACGATTTCTACTACTCCGAGAGCCTGTTCGACCACCCGGCCACCGAGTACGACCACAAGCTGGCCTTCGTGACGCTGGGCATGGTCATGGCCGCGTTCACTGCGGCCGTCAGCATCCCGCAGTACTGGGTCAACGGCTCTGTGGGCCGCGAGGCGAACCTCGCTGCAGCCTATGAGCTGCTGGGCTTCGGGGATGCCCGTTTCTACAACTACGACATCGACACCGGCAAGGCCGGGGATTTCGTGGGCTACTCACTGGCACGGAAGCGCTGCATCCACAACGGCAAAACACGCACCCTCGTGGCCCTGATGCTGCGGGGCGGCGGCTATGGCGGCGAGTGGGCCAGCAACGTCCACACCGGCTCCACCAGCGCCCATTACGGCTTCACGACGCCGGTGGCCGCCGTGTTTGCCTCCCTCAAGGCCTATCTGGCGCAGATCGCACAGGAGGGAGACCCCGGAGAGCTCAAGCTCTGGATCGGCGGCTACAGCCGCGGGGCCATCATCGCGAACCTCCTTGCCGCCAAGGCGCTGAACGCCCTGCCGCAGCTGGAAAAGGCCAACTGCTTCGTCTACACCTTTGCCACCCCTGCGGCCCTGACCGCCGCCGACCAGCCGGACATGCAGCTGGATTTCGACAACAACCACAAGGCCGACGGCTCGCTGCGCGTCACCTGGGGTGAGAGCAACATCTTCAACATCCTTTCCAGCGGCGACCTCGTCACCCGCGTGCTCCCCTCCGACTGGGGCTACCACCGCAACGGCAACGACCGCTTCCTGCCCGCCACCCGGAACCGGACCGAGCTGGCCGACCTCGACGCTCTGGGCGCTTCCTACGGGCCGGTGCCGCTGGAGATCAGCAGCCTTGCCACCGCCGAGGACGCCACCGCCGTCATCCGCGCGGTCGAGAACTTCTGCGGCAGCAAGGAGGTCTTCCACGAAACGTTCGAACCCGCCATCATGGACATGCTGCAATGCGCCTTCATCCGCACCGAGGACGAGGCGCTCTACGGCAAGATCCTGTCCGACGAGGAGATCGTCCTCCGGCTGCAGAGCCTTTCCAACATGCACCAGTTCGATTTCTGGACCATCGCCCGCAGCGTCTGGGCCGCCTCCAGAATGAGCCGCCCCATTCTGGAGCGGTTCGGCCAGAACGTGCCCCTGCTGGCCCAGCAGATCATCATCCCGGTGCTGGCCGTCGGCCTGTGCTACGGCATCGAGTCCAACATCGTCCGGATCATGGCGCAGTATATCGTCAAGCTCGTCTCGATGCGGGGCGAACTGGACAGCGTCCTCCGCGCCGCCTACTGCCACGAGGGCGAGAACTATCTGGCCCTCATGGAATACTACACCCCCGAAGAGCACGGCATGGTGCCCTTCACCCGCATCTGAACCCAGCAAAAAGCGCCTGTCAGCATCTGCCGACAGGCGCTTTGGATTTGCAGTTTTCTTACAGCATCTCGTGGGCCGTCTTGCAGATGGTGGCGGCATCGAGGCCGTACAGCTTCAGCAGATCCCAGGCCGGGCCGGAGCAGCCGAACTTGTCCTGCACACCGACGCGGCGGACGGGGGTGGGGCACTTCTCGCTCAGGACGGCGCAGACGGCCTCGCCCAGACCACCGATGACGCTGTGCTCCTCGGCGGTGATGACCTTGCCGCACTCCTTTGCCGCCTGGATGACGATCTCCTCATCCAGCGGCTTGATGGTGTGGATGTTGATGACGCGGGCGTGAATGCCCTCAGCGGCCAGCTGCTCTGCCGCCAGACGGGCTTCATTGACCATCAGGCCGGTGGCGATGATGGCGATGTCGTTGCCCTCGGTGAGCTGCTCGCCCTTGCCCAGCTCGAAGTGGTAGTTGGCCTCATCGTGGAAGACGGGCACTGCCAGACGGCCGAAGCGCAGGTAGACCGGGCCCTGCATCGCATACGCGGCGCGGACGGCTGCGCGGGCCTCGACGTCATCGGCGGGGCAGATGACGGTCATGCCGGGCAGGCTGCGCATCAGGGCAAAATCCTCGCAGCACTGGTGGGAAGCGCCGTCCTCACCGACGGAGATGCCGCCGTGGGTCGCGCCGATCTTAACGTTCAGGCGGGGGTAGGCGATGGAGTTGCGGATCTGCTCAAAGGCACGGCCCGCAGCGAACATGGCAAAGCTGGAAACGAACGGGGTATAGCCCATGGTGGCCAGGCCCGCAGCCACGCCCATCATGTTGCCCTCGGCAATGCCGCAGTCAAAGTGGCGGTCCGGATATTCCTTGCGGAACATGCCGGTCTTGGTGGCGGCGGCCAGGTCGGCGTCCAGCACCACGATGTCGTCGTGACCCTCTGCAGCCAGCTCCTTCAGGGTGTTGCCGTAGCTGTCACGGGTCGCAATCTTCTTCACATCTGCCATCTTACTTTTCCTCCTCTTCCAGCGCGGCGTAGGCTGCGGTCAGTTCCTTCATGGCGATCTCATATTCCTCGTCATTGGGGCCCTTGCCGTGCCAGTCAACGGCGTTCTCCATAAAGGAGACGCCCTTGCCCTTGGTGGTATCCAGCAGGATGCAGGTGGGCTTCTCGCTCTCTGCGTGGAAGGCTGCGATGGCCTTCTCGATCTGGTCGTAGTCGTGGCCGTCGATGGTCAGGACATTGAAGTTGAAGGCGCGGAGCTTGTCTTCCAGCGGCTCGCTGCTCATGACGTTCTCGGTGGGGCCGTCGATCTGCAGGCGGTTGCGGTCCAGGAAGACGCAGAGGTTGGACAGGCCGTAGTGTGCGGCAAACATAAAGGCTTCCCAGCACTCGCCCTCTTCGACCTCGCCGTCGCCCACGATGGCATAGACGTTCAGGGCCTTGCCTGCGTGCTTGGCACCCAGTGCCATGCCGGCGGCGGCAGAGATGCCCTGGCCCAGGCTGCCGGTGGACATATCCACGC
Source organism: Faecalibacterium prausnitzii (assembly GCF_019967995.1). Lineage (NCBI taxonomy): Bacteria > Bacillati > Bacillota > Clostridia > Eubacteriales > Oscillospiraceae > Faecalibacterium > Faecalibacterium prausnitzii. The sequence continues at coordinate 215,929 of NZ_CP065377.1, read as the reverse complement.
CCGGCACACTGTTCATATTGGGGTGGCCCTGCAGGTAGCTGCCGATCTTGCGCAGAGTCTTGAGGTCTTCCACCGGGAAGAAGCCGCGCTCGGCCAGCGCTGCGTACAGGCCGGGGGCTGCGTGGCCCTTGGAGAGCACCAGACGGTCACGGTCCGGGTCCTTCGGAGCCTTCGGATCGACGTTCATCTCTACAAAATAGAGGTAGGACAGCACTTCGGCGATGTCCAGGCTGCCGCCTGGATGGCCGCACTTGGCGCTGTGCGTGCCCTCGATCACGCCCATGCGAATGTGGCAGGCGTGCTTTGCCAGGGTGAGTTTTTCTGCATTTGTCATGATGGTCCTCCCGTATGAACCTCAGCGTTTGCATCGGAATGTCTGCGCAGCGGGCTGTTGCGCCCCAATACGCTATTTTTCAAGTATATATTATCTATTCTATGTAAAAACGTCAAGGTTCTTTCGTCAAAATGTACATCAATTAGCAAAAATCCGCTCAATCGCTTCCGTTTTTGTGAAAATTGCAAGGCTTCCTTCCATCTTGACAGCGTTCGCCGCATCTGCTATAATTTTCACAATTCCGGCACGAAGCCGGGCACCGGGCCGAAGCCCGGCTTCATTTTTTCATTGCAGATTGTTGAACGGACACCATGAAGGGGTCTGCCTTTGGCGAGGAATGCCGGGGCAGGCCCCTTTTTTGTCTGCCCAGAGGAGGAACCATTCATGAACACCAAGACCCACTCTCCCGCACGGGATCTCGTTCTGGCCGCGCTGTTTCTGGCGCTGGCCTTCGTCCTGCCCATGATCACCGGCCATGTGCCACAGGTCGGCAACATGCTCTGCCCCATGCACTTTCCGGTGCTGCTGGCCGGCTTTGTGCTGGGCGGCCCCTGGGGCCTGGCCCTGGGCTTCCTCGCGCCGCTGCTGCGCTCGGTGCTGTTCGGGATGCCCCCGCTGTACCCCATCGCCATCGCCATGGCCTTTGAGCTGGCCACCTACGGCGCTGTGGCAGGCTGGATGTACAAAAAAGTCCGGCACACGCTGCCCATGATGTATGCCACCCTCGTCACCGCCATGGTAGCGGGCCGTCTGGTCTGGGGTGCCGTGCGGTTCGTGCTGGCGGGTCTGTCCTGCTCGGCCTTCCCGTTCTCGGCGTTCCTGTCCGGTGCGCTGCTCACCGCCATCCCCGGCATCATCGCCCAGCTCATCCTCATCCCGCTCATCCTGACCGCCCTGCAAAAGGCCAGCTTCATCGACTGACCCATTCCCGGACACAAAAAGGGGAGCCCCTGCAAGCCAGATGGCTGCGGGGCTCCCCTTTGTTCTATCATCAAAGCGTTTTGCTTTTTTATCTGCTCAAAAGTTCGTGTTCCACTTTCCCACAGGAACCAGAACTTTTCATTAGCCAGCGTAGAAATCGATGCCAGCGTTGACGGAGCAAACCTCGCCGATGATCTGAGCGATCTTCTTCAGAACCTTCATAATTTTCATCTCCTTTCCCTCTTGGGATGGCCATATTATGCCATCTATTTATGAAGAAAGGCAGAACGAACTATGAACATTCTATGAATTTATGGTTGCATTTTTTACGTTTTTTCGTTCATTGTTTCCCGTTCACAAAAGGTTTTTCCTCTGCGCGAAACTTCTTGTATACATTGACGAGCACATGGCCGTTCCATTATTCTGGAGCCGAAAACCTGTGATCCGTCCCAGACCCATGCAGCAAAAACGGCCTCCCTGCCAGAACAGCAGGGAGGCCGATGTGCGTTTTCGTTTTACTCTTTTCCGCCCAGGAACTCCGGCAGGGGCTTGCCCGCCTTGCTCCACTGGTGATACTCGGCGGTGGCGGCGAACTCGACGTCACCGGCAGAGTTCAGGGCCGTTTCCACGGAGTCCTGCACGACGCCGATGATGAAGCCGACGCCGACGACCTGCATGGCGATGTCGTTCGAGATGCCGAACAGGGAGCAGGCCATAGGGATGAGCAGCAGGGAGCCGCCCGCCACACCGGAGGCACCGCAGGCGCCCAGTGCCGACATGACCGACAGCAGGATGGCCGCAGGCAGAGAGACCTGCAGGCCCAGCGTATTGGCCGCAGCCAGCGTCATGATGGTGATGGTGATGGCTGCGCCGTCCATGTTGATGGTCGCGCCCAGCGGGATGGAGACGGAATACATATCCTTGTCCAGACCCAGCTTTTCGCACAAGGCCATGTTGACGGGGATGTTCGCGGCCGAGCTGCGGGTGAAGAAGGCCGTCAGGCCGGATTCACGCAGGCAGCGGAAGACCAGCGGATACGGATTGCAGTGCAGATACAGGAAGATGATGAACGGCGAGACCACCAATGCCATGAAGAGCATGGTGCCGACCAGCAGGGCCAGCAGTCTGCCGTACTGGGTGAAGATGGACAGGCCGTTGTTCACCACGTTGGTATACACCAGACCCATGATGCCGAAGGGAGCCAGATTGATGATCCAGCGGACGATCTGGGACACCGCGTCGGCGGTGTTGGCCAGGAAGACCTTGGTGCTCTCCGCACCGTATTTCTTCATTGCCAGACCGAACAGGCAGGCCCAGAACAGGATGCCGATGTAGTTGCCGTTCAGCAGGGCGCTGATGGGGTTTGCCACAAAGTTGGTCAGCAGGGTGCTCAGCACCTCGCCAAGGCCCTGCGGCACCACTTCCGACTCCGCAGCCTCTGCCAGAACGATGGTCTGCGGAAACAGAAAGCTCGTGATGACCGCAATGGCTGCCGCCAGAAAGGTGGTCAGCATATACAGCCAGATGACCGTGCCGAACCGGCGGTCCAATTTGGAGGTGCCCTGTGCCAGTGCACTTGCCACGATGACGAAGACCAGCACCGGGGCAATGCCCTTCAGCGCACCGACGAACAGGTTGCCGAACTCTTCCACCCAGCCTGCACCGGGCACCACCAGCGCCAGCACCACGCCGACGAGCAGGCCCACCAGAATGCGCAGGATGAGGCTGGCGGCATTGTACTTTGCCACGAGAGCCTTCAGCGTTTTCATATTCAAACACTCCTCTTCCCATTGATTGTGCGCCCATTGCGCACAGATTTTCCCATTCCTCTACACGGAACATGTGTAATTATAGCCTCCTGCTCCCAAAAAGTCAACGATTTCGCCCGCTTTTTTCGACTTTTCATCCATTCATCTCCAAACACAAAGTTTTTTATTGTCCTTGTATAAAATACAATTCAATAAAAAAAGACCTCCTCCCGTCTGTTTCCAGGTGGGAGGAGGTCCGTTTTTTCACAGTTCAGCCGAGATACTGCACCTTGCCGGGGACGAAGCCCTGGATGCCGAGGCCGGGCGCATCCGAGACGGTGATGTTCTTTTCGTCAAAGACGGCACCGCCGAGGATGTGGTCTTCGCTGCACAGCACCGGGCCGTCGAGGTCGATCCGGGTGATGATCTTTTTGGCGCAGGCCAGCTCCACGGCAGCGTTGACCGAGATCTTTGCTTCCAGCATACAGCCGATCATGCACTCGACGCCGTACACCTCTGCCGCCGCCGCGATCCGCAGCGCGTTTGTGATGCCGCCGCACTTCATCAGCTTGATGTTCACGAGGTCGGCCGCGCCGGTCTGCATGATCTTCAGGGCATCCGCCGGGCTGAACACGCTCTCGTCGGCCAGCACCGGGACGTCTGCGTGGCGGGTGACGTATTGCATCCCCTCCAGGTCTGCCGCCGGGACGGGCTGCTCCACGAACTCGATGTCCAGCCCCTTGTCCTGCATCTGATTCAGGATGCGGACGGCCTGCTTGGCGTTCCAGGCCTGGTTCGCATCGATGCGGATGCAGACCTCTCTGCCCACCGCCTCGCGGACTGCGGCCAGCCGGGCCACATCCAGTTCCGGATCGATGCCGACCTTGACCTTCAGGCAGTCGTACCCGCGGGCGATGGCGGTGCGGGCATCCCGCGCCATCTCCTCCGGCGGGTTCACGCTGATGGTGATGTCGGTGACGATGTTCTTCCGGGCACCGCCCAGCATCCGGTAGACCGGGGCGTTGTACTTCTGGCCCAGTAGGTCCCACAGTGCCATATCCACCGCAGCCTTTGCGCTGGTGTTGTGGACGAGGGCCTTCTGCACGGCAGCGGTCAGGTCCTCGAACTCGTCGATGTCATGGCCGAGGATGGCCGGGGCGATGTGGTCCTGAATGGCCCCGATGATGGCCCCGGCCGTGTCGCCGGTGATGACGCCGGTGGGCGGTGCCTCACCGTAGCCCACAGCACCGGTGTCGGTGTGGAGCTCCACGATGACGTCCTCGACGCTGTTGACGGTGCGCAGTGCCGTTTTGAACGGCACCCGCAGCGGGGTGGAAATGCGGCCCAGCCGCACCTGCGTGATCTTCATACGCCCATCCTCCTTATTCCAGCGGCAGGTTGGCCAGTTTGACCACAGCCTGCGCGATGATCTGTGCGTTCTGCACCAGACGGTCCAGGTCGATAAACTCGTCCGGCTGATGTTCCGTCACCGGGTCGCCGTCGAAGAGGGGGCCGAAGGCCACCGTGTTGGGCAGGACTTTGGCATAGGTGCCGCCGCCGATGCACTTGGGGGCAGACCGGTCGCCGGTGGCGTCGCGGTAGACGCCCAGCAGCGCCTGCACGAGCGGGGCCTGCTCCGGGTAATAGAGCTTCTGTTTATGGACGGACTGGTCCAGCGCCCAGCCGGCGGCCTCGAAGGCGGCCTTGACGGCGGGAGCGCAGTCGTCCACCGTTTTGGTGACGGGGTAGCGGTAGTTCAGCTTGACCCAGAGGTGCGTCTCGTCGCCCTCGATGAGGCCCAGATTGCAGCTCATGGGGCCGGAGAGGTCGTCTTCCAGCCGGTGGCCCAGCAGCCGTTCGCCGTAGGGGTCCATGCCCAGCGTTTCTGCCAGGAAGGCCACGGCCTTCCCGGCGTCGCCTTCCAGCGGGAGCTGTTCCAGATAGAGCGCCAGCCGCCCGATGGCATTCTGCCCCTGTTCGGGGTGGCTGCCGTGGGCCGAAACGCCGTCGGCTTCCACCTTCCAGCCGCCGGGGATGGCGGTGCAGGTGATGTGCGCAGCCGCCGGAAGGGAAGCCCCCGCCGGAGCGGTCAGCTCGGCGCAGGCGTAGTCCGGCACCACGTTGCCGGCCACGCCGCCCCGGACCGAGACCAGCTTCCAGGCCCCGGTCTGGTGCAGCTGCACCGCATAGCTCTCGTTCAGGATGCCCTTTTCGCCGTTGATGAGCGGATATTCACCATCGGGCGTAAAACCCAGCACCGGGATCTCGCCGCCGTGGTCGCGGTAATAGAAGACATCCCGGTCGTTGGTTTCTTCGTTCAGGCCGAAGAGCAGCCGCACCCGGCGCCGGAGCGGGATGTTCAGGTCCCGGATGGCCTTCAGCGCAAACAGGCTGGCCACCACCGGGCCCTTGTCGTCGATGGCTCCCCGGCCAAAGAGCCGACCGTCCACGATCTCGGCCCCATAGGGCGGGTGGTGCCAGCCCTCGCCTTCGGGCACGACGTCCAGATGGCCCAGCACGGCCACCATCTTGTCGCCGGAACCGATCTCGCACCAGCCGATGTACCGGTCGAGGTCGGTCGTCTCGAACCCCAGCTCACGGCAGAGGGTCAGCGCCTCCGTAAAGCAGGCGTCCACATCTGCACCGAAGGGCTTGCCGGGCAGCTCCGGCCCTTCCACGCTCTTCTTCCGCACCAGCCGCTGCAAAGCGGCGGTCATCTCCGGCCGCAGGGCGGCAACGGCTTCGTTCAGCGCTTCGTTCATCGTGCCATCCCTTCCCGCGACAGGCGCTGGTAGGCGATGCGGGGCGTTCCATCGGCCACATGGATGATGCCGCAGCGGGTGAAGCCGTTCTTTTCCAGCAGGTGCTGCATGATCTTGTTGTCCGCGTGGGTATCGGCCCGCAGGCTCTCGCAGTGCTCCAGACACCAGTTGATGACATCGGTCGCCACGCTGGGGCGCTTGCCCGCCGAGGCCAGCCGGTGGATGGTGCCATAGGGCAGCGCATCGTTCAGCCACTGGCCGTCTTCGATCTTTGCATAGGTCGGGTCCGGGCCGAGGACGAAGGCGAACACGGCCTCCATCTCACCGTTGTGCAGATATACGAACAGGCGGTTGGTGTCGATGTCCTCTTCGATCAGGTCCTGCGGGGGAAAACTCGTCCCCCACTGGGTCGGGTTGCCGCTGGCGGCCATTTCCTGCCGGGCGCGGGCATAAATTTGCATGATAGCGTCCAGATCAGAGCGTCTCGCTCCACGAAACATGTTCATTCACCCTCTCTTGCGATGCGCAGAAACCGACGCATCCAGTCTATTGGTCTCATTTTATCACAATCCGGGCCGAAATTCCAGTTTTGTCCGGACACAAAACGGCCCCCTCCGCCAAAAAGCGGAGAGGGCCGCCGGAAAGGAACCCGCACATCACGCACGGGGGCGGCGCTGGCGGGCATTGCGGTACTCGCGGGGGCTCTGGCCGTAGCGCTCGTGGAACAGGCGGTAGAAGTAGCTCGTGTTCTCGTAGCCCACCTGGGTGATGATCTGCTGAATGTTCAAATCGCTGCGGCGCAGCAGGCGGGCCGCCGTCTCCATCCGGTGCTTCTGAAGCAGTTCCTTGTAGGTCTTGCCGGTCTGTGTGCGGACGCACTCGCTGACATAGGCCAGCGAAACGCCATAGGTGCGCGCTACGTTGGAAAGACTTGCTTCGCGGTAGTTCTGGGTGATCTCCTGTAAGGCCGCCTGGACCAGCGCTTCCCGGCTGACCGTCTCGCCGCGCGCTTCCAGCGGAAATTTCTGCATGTGTTTCATAAGAATCTGGTCCTCCGTTGCGGCGCGGCGGGCGAGGGGACAAAAGGGGGATGCCGGACGCCCGCCGCTGCCAGTTCCATGGGCTTTCTGGGAAGCCCTTCTGACCATAATACGGTCGTACCTGGCAAAAGATTGCAGCAGTTCCCTAAAATTTTGAGCAGACCAAAACTTTCACAATTTCACACCAAAAAAGCCGCCGCCCGGCACAGGCGGCAGCTTTTCCGGAAACGTGAGGAAAACACAAAATCTTCCGGGAGAAACTCAAAACATATTCTCGTTGTGGTAGCGTCCGGTGCGGACGAACTCCACCCACTCGGCCACGTTGACGGCGTGGTCGCCGATGCGCTCCAGATACTTGATGACCATCAGCAGGTCGAGCGCGGCGTCCACCTTGGCGGGGTCGGCGGCGATCTCCTCAGCGAGGGTGTGCTTGATGGCGTTGAAGTCATAGTCCACCTCGTCGTCGGCGGCAATGACTTTCTGGGCGGCAGGCTCATCCTCCCCGGCCAGGGCGGCGAGGGCGTCCAGGATCATCTTGTGGGCTTTCTGGCCCATCCGGATGGCCTGGCTGACCGCCGGGTCGCCGTCCCTGCGGACGGTGACGAGGTGGGGGATAATCTCCGCGATGTCGGCGGCATGGTCGCCCATGCGCTCGATGTCGGTAACGACCTTTATGGCCGTGGAGATGCGGCGCAGGTCGCCCGCCACCGGCTGCTGGCGGAGCAGCAGGGTCATGCAGCGATGCTCGATGTCCCGCTCCATGTTGTTGATCCGGCCATCGCCCTTGACGATAGCGGCAGCAGCCGCGGCGTCAGCGGTGCAGAGGGCCTCCAGCGCGGCCTCCACCGCGTCGGCGGAGTTCTGGCCCATCTCGACCAGCGCCGCCTTCAGGGCGGTAAGGTCGGCCTCGTATTGTGTGCGAACTGTCATACTGTGACCTCCCTCATCAGCCGAACCGGCCGGAAATGTAATCTTCGGTGCGCTTGTCCTGCGGGGTGCTGAAGATCTGCGCCGTGGGGCCGGCCTCCACCAGCTCGCCCAGCAGGAAGAACGCGGTGCGGTCGCTGATGCGGGCCGCCTGCTGCATGTTGTGGGTGACGATGACCACGGTGTAGTCCTTTTTCAGCTCGCTCATCAGCTCTTCGACCTTCATCGTGGAGCCGGGGTCGAGGGCGCTGGTGGGCTCATCCATCAGCAGCACTTCGGGCTTGACGGCCAGAGCGCGTGCGATGCACAGGCGCTGCTGCTGGCCGCCGGAAAGGCCCAGGGCGCTCTTCTTCAGGCGGTCCTTGACCTCGTTCCAGAGGGCAGCGCCCTTCAGGGAGCTTTCCACCAGCTCGTCAAGCTCGGCTTTGTTGTGCACCCCGTGGAGCTTGGGGCCGTAGGTGATGTTATCGTAGATGCTCATGGGGAAGGGGTTGGCCTTCTGGAACACCATGCCCACCCGGCGGCGCAGTTCGGTGAGCTGCATCTCGCGGGCGAAGATATCCTGCCCCCGCAGCCGGACATCGCCCTCGATGCGGACGCCGGGGACCAGGTCGTTCATCCGGTTCAGTGTTTTCAGAAAGGTGGACTTGCCGCAGCCGGACGGGCCGATGAGCGCAGTGATCTCGCGCTCGCCCACATCCAGCGAAATATCCTTCAGTGCCTTGAAATCACCGTACCAGAGGTTGAGGTCCTTAGCGGTGATGATGGGAGCAGTCTCTGTCATAGACAAAATCCTCGTATTTGATTGGAAACGACCCTCTCAGTCTCGCTGCGCTCGCCAGCTCTCCCAAAGGGAGAGCTTTTGTTCTGCATTGACCGGCACTTCTGAACCTCGCCCTTCGGGAGAGGTGTCAGTGCGGAAGCACTGACGGAGAGGGTTCTTTTTCCCTTTTATTGTTTCTGTTTCAACTTGGTCCTGGCCAGGCGGGCAGCCAGGTTGATGACCAGCACCAACACCAGCAGCACCGCGCCGATGGCCCAGGCGGAATCGAAGTCGCCGTCCTCAAAGGCCCGCAGATAGAGCAGGACCGAGAGGGTCGCACCGTTGGAGGTGTAGGCCTTTGCAACGCCCTTGGCGATGACCTCGGCAGCACCGGCGGTGAAGAGCAGCGCGGCGCTTTCGCCCACGATGCGGCCCACGGCCAGGATGCAGCCGGTCACGATGCCGTCGATGCTGCAGGGCAGCACGATGGTGCGGATGATGTGCCACTTGCCCGCGCCCAGCCCCATGGCCCCCTCGCGGTAGCCCTGGGGCACCGTCTTCAGGGATTCCTGGGTGGTGCGGATGATGGTGGGCAGGTTCATGATGACCAGCGTCAGGCAGCCGGAGAGCAGGCAGGTCTGGAAGCCCAGCGCCTGGGCGAAGACCAGCATACCCACCAGACCATAGATGATGCTGGGGATGCCCGCCAGCGTCTCGTTGGTGAACTCGATGACCTCGATGATGCGGCGGTTGGTGGCGTACTCGGTCAGGTAGACCGCAGCTCCCACGCCCAGCGGCAGCACGATGAGCAACGTCAGCACGATGACATACAGCGTGTTGAGGATGGCCGGCAGGATGCCGTCCGTCCCCTTGAGGACGCTGGCCGTGGTGGTCAGGAACTTCCAGCTGATGTGGGGCAGGCCACGCACCAGCACCATCCCGATGATGCCCGCCACCAGCGCCATGACCAGAACGGCAGCGGCCCAGACAGCGGCGGTGAAGAAGCGGTTCCAGGCCCTGCGGGCCGGGGAGAACTCAGCGTTCATCGCGGTCTCCTCCCTTCAGCACAACATTCAGCACCACATTGATGAGCATGATGAAGACGAACAGCACCAGCGCGATGCTGAACAGTGCCTGCTTCTGCAGGCCGCTGGCGTAGCTCATCTCCTTGGCAATGGCGGTGGTCAGGAAGGTGACGCTCCGGAACAGGCTGTCCGGCATATTGGGGCTGTTGCCCGCCACCATCATCACCGCCATGGCCTCGCCGATGGCGCGGCCGATGCCCAGCACGATGCCGGCGGCGATGCCGCTCTTCGCGGCGGGGACACTGATCTTGAACCAGGTCTCGGTGTCGGTGGCACCCAGCGCCAGGCTGCCCTGCTCATACTCCGGCGGGACGGCGTTCAGCGCTGTGACCGACACGGACACGATGCTGGGCAGGATCATGATGGCCAGCACCACGATGGCGCTCAGCAGACAGGCACCGGATGCCTTGCCAAAGGCCCTGGCCACTGCGGGGACGAGCACCTGCATCCCCAGCAGGCCGAACACGACGCTGGGGATGCCGCTCAGCAGCTCGATGGCCGTGACGACCACCGTGCGCACACGGGGCCCGGCGGCCTTCGAGAGGAACACCGCCGTCAGCAGGCCCACCGGCACACCGATGAGGGTCGCACCCAGTGTGCCGTACACGCTGGACAGGATGAAGGGCAGGATGCCGTACTTCGGGTCTGCGGCCGTGGAGGCCCACTCGGTGCCGAACAGGAAGCGGAACAGGCCGATCTTCCGGATGGCCGGCACACCCGAAGCAATCATGTACACCGAGATGAGCACCACGCAGCCCACTGCCAGGATGCCGCAGAGGAAGAAGAGGAAGTTCATCACAGCTTCCAGCCACTCGGCGGGGGTGCGGGGCAGCTCGATCTTTTTCAGAAGCGAAGCGTTTTGTTTCATACTCGATTACTCATTCACAGGCACTGCACCGGCGGTACGGATGAGGTCCGCAGCATCGGCGCTGGTGGCGAAGTCGAAGAAGGCCTGCGCCTGCTCGGACAGGGTGACGGACTTGTTGGTGACGAAGACGAAGGGACGCTGGACCTCATAGCTGCCGTCCTTGACGGTCTCCTCGCTGCAGGCCACACCGCCGACCGTGACCATCTTCACGGTCTCGCCGACGGCAGACAGGGAAGCGTAGCCGATGGCCAGCGGGTTGGCCTCGACGGCGCTGATGACAGCGCCGGTCGCGGTCAGCTCCTGTGCATACTTGCAGGAGTCCTTGACATCCACGATGCTCTCGAAGCCGTCGCGGGTGCCGGAGCCAGCCTCACGGCCGATCAGAACGATCTCGCCGTCGTCGCCGCCGACCTCAGACCAGTTGGTGATCTCGCCGGTGAACATCTGCTTGAGCTGATCGACGGTCAGGTCCTCGACCTTGCTGGCCTTGTTCACGATGATGGCGATGCCGTCCAGTGCGATGATGGTGCCGTCCACATCGTTCTTCTCGTCGTCCTTCAGGGCGCGGGAGGACAGGCCGATGTCCAGAGTCTTATCGGTCGCACCGGTGATGCCGGCACCGGAACCGGTGGGGTCATAGCTGACGGTGACGCCCGGCTCCACCTCCGCGAAGCCTTCGGTCAGGGCGGCGATGACATTCTTCATGGAAGTGGAACCGCCGGTGGCCACATTGCCGGACAGGCTGCCGGAAGCAGTGGAGGCGGCCGAAGAGGCCGTGGATGCAGCGGCGGAAGAAGCCGCAGTGGAAGAAGCGGAACCGCCGCAGGCGGTCAGGGCAGCAGCAGCGGCTGCGGCACCACAAACAGCAAGGAACGAACGGCGCGCGATCTTTTTCATAATGTTTTCCTCCATGACCATATCCGGGTCGTATTTTCCCGGTCCTTTTTTCCTTTTTGTGTTTTCCCTTGGAACGCCTTTATTGTACCGCCGTCCTTCTGCCGCTGCGACCACGCGCGGGAAAAATCGAAGTAAATTGTTTGCACAGGCTTTTCCTGCTTTGTAAAATTCCGGCTCTTCCGGTGTGAAAATCGTTGCGCCGGATTTTACAGTTCCGCGCCAACTGCCAAAAATGCCCCGCTCTGCTTGTGCAGACTACACAATCAAAAAAGCCGGAGCTGTGCGGCTCGCACAGCTCCGGCTTGGAGGGGTTTGCTCTGGCGCTCAGATGCCCAGCATCAGGGAAGCTTCCTTGGCTGCGATCTTGCAGCACAGGTAGGTCTTGGCGTCCTGCGGGTTCGGGTAGAACAGCACCTGCACGTAATTAAACTTCGACACGCCGCTGCCCTTGCCGCACAGATGGCCCTTTGCGTACTGGCCGCGGTTCAGGGTGCGGGTATCCAGAGCGTTCAGCTTAGAGTTCTTGTTCAGAATGGCCATGGTGTCGGAGTTGATGTCCAGTTCCTCCGAGCCGTTCACCCGCAGCTTGAAGCTGCCGCCGGTGGGATTCAGCGGGATCCCGGCCGCGCTGCCGTTGTTGATGAGCACTTCCGGCACCAGATAGAAGGTGCCGTCCGAATAGCTTGCGTAAGCCAGAGACCGCACGGTCATCTTGATGCCCTTCAGCTCAGCGGTATCGTTCAGGCCGTTGGCGTTGCCCACCATCTCGCCGCCTTCGCAGCCGCCCAGCAGACCCACAGCGGCCACAGCCAGCGTTGCTGCGCCCACACTCTTCAAAAATCCACGACGGGTCAGTTCCATCTTCGGTTCCTCCTTATCCAATCTTTTCGACCGTTTTGGTCAGCGTACCAAAATTCAGGGTATACACAGCCGTCTGGCCTGAAAGCTTGACGGTCAGTTTCAGGTCTACCGCGCCGCTGTTGACCTGCTGGTACAGGTCGGCGTCTTCGATGATGAAGCTTGGGGTGCACTCGGTCGGCACCCGCATCGGCAGAGTGGCGAACTCCGTCTTGGAGTTGCCCGCTTTCAGCTCCGTCTCCCCGGCATACAGCGAGGGGAACATGCTCCGGATGAAGGGCATCGCGGCGGCACCGGCGTCGTTGTTGGTCACAAAGACCGACAGCTTGACGGTCGCACTGCCATCCCCGTTTTTGCCCAGTACGGAGCGCTTCAGGTCCAGATCCACCTTATAGTCGCCCAGGATCACCGCCGTGGACGGCTCTGATCCGGCATCTGTGCTGCATCCGGTCAGGCCCATGGCCGAGACGGCCAACGCCGCAGCGGCGGCACCCTTCAAAAATCCGCGGCGGGAAAATGTTTGTTCCATATCTTGTTTCCTCCTTGCCCGGTCTGATCCATTTTCAGTCGTTTGTCAAGTTAAGCATACCATATTGTTCCAGCCTGTCAAGCGTCTTTTTTTCAGTAAAAAGCCGCCCACCCCCGCAAGGTGCAGAGGCAGGCGGCACAGTTTGAATGCAAACTTTGGTCAGAACCGGGCTTCGGCCCCATCCGGGCGGTAGAATGTGACGTGTTTTTTCCACTGCGGATCGCCCATCGTGCGGCGGTAGCAGTCAGCCAGCCCCTGCACGGTGGTCTCCGCATCCGGGGTGGTCCGGCCGCAGGGCAGCACCAGCACCCGGAACCAGGCGTCGAAGAGATGCTCCGTCCAGCCCACATCCACAGCCCCGCATCGGGCGTAGAAGCCCAGACGGCGGACGGCCATGGCCTCGTCCTCGGCTTTTTCGGGGCACTCAGCCTCAATGAGGATGGCCTGACAGCCGTTTTCGTGGCCGGGCAGCTCTGCCAGCAATGCCGCGCCCAGACCGGAGGCCCGGTACCGGGGCAGGACGGCAAAGTAGTCCAGCTGGCTCATGGCGCAGCCCACAGGGCGCACCATCAGCAGATAGGCGGCCAGTGCATCGCCGTCGTAGATGCCCCAGGTGTGGGCGGTTCCGGCGGCTTCGCTGTTCAGGATCATGCTCAGGGGCTTGAGCTCGCTCTGGGGAAAATCGCGGCGCATCTCGTCGAGGTACACCTTCGTCAGCTCTTCGGCGGTCAGCAGCCGCCAGGTCAGGGTCACGGGATTCATAGGATGCGGGTTCCTTTCTGGACGACAGCCTGAATGTTGAGCGCTTCGTCGGCCAGAATGACATTGCCGTACCGTCCGGCGCTCAGGCTGCCGTAGTCGTTGTCGATGCCGATGCTCCGGGCGGGGTTTTCGCTGGCGGCGCGGACGGCGCTCTCCAGCGGGACGCCCATCTCCAGCACAGCCCGCTTCATGCAGTCGTACAGGCAGGTCGCGCTTCCGGCGATGGTGCCGGGCTGTTCGGTCAGCGTGGCGCGCGGGCCCTTGACCGTGACCGCCTGTCCGCCCAGGCTGTACTGCCCATCGGGCAGGCCGCAGGCCATCATGCTGTCGGCGATGAGGATGACGTGGTCGTCGCCGAAGGTGCGGAAGGTGAAGCGGACCATGGCCGGATGGATGTGGACATTGTCGGTGATGAGCTCGACTTCTGCGTCGCGCTCCAGCGCCGCAATGATGGGGCCGGGCGCGCGGTGGGTGATGCCGGGCATGGCATTGTAGAGGTGGGTCATGTGGGTGGCACCGGCGTCAAAAGCCGCGCAGGCGGTATCGTAGCTGGTGCAGGTGTGGGCGATGGAGATGCGGACCTCCCCGCGGCACTCCCGGATGAACTCCAGCGCACCCGGCTCTTCGGGGGCCACGTCCACCAGCTTGATGAGGCCGTTCGCGCGCTTCTGCAAGCGGCGGAACATCCCCACATCGGCAGGATGGAGGTATTCCGGGTTCTGTGCGCCGACCTTCTTCGGGCTGATGAAGGGGCCTTCCATGTTGATGCCGACAAGGTCTGCGCCCTTGCCGTTCCGGTGGGCCGCAGCCGCATCCATGACGCCGTTCAGGATCTCTTCCGAGAAGGTCATGGTCGCGGGGCAGATGGCCAGCACACCCTTGCTGGCTTCAAAGTCGGCCAGCGTCTGGATGGCCTCTTCCGTTCCGTCGCAGAAGTCCTTGCCCATGGCACCGTGGAAATGAATGTCCACAAGGCCGGGCAGGGCATAAGCGCCCCTGGCATCCAGAACTTCTTCGCCTGCTTCCGGCTGTGCAAAGGGCACGATGCGCCCCTCCCGGATGAACAGGTCCCCCTCCTCGAACGTATGACGGGGGGTATAGATCTTTGCATGTTTGATGATCATAATTGAAGCCTCTATAATCGAGCTGTTTGCTGCTGTTTTTCTTTACGCTCCCGCAATGCCTTGCTGCCAATGGCTCCCCCTTTGGGGGAGCTGGCAAAGCCGCAAGGCTTTGCCTGAGAGGGTCACAGCAGGCTCAGTGCCTCTTCGTCAGCCACCAGGATGCAGTCGGGGTGCATCTGCAGGATGGAACCCGGACACTCCGGGGTGACGGGGCCGGACACGACGGCCTTGACGGCCTTGGCCTTGGCCAGACCGTTGGCCACCACCAGCACCTTGCGAGCCTGCATGATGGTCTTGATGCCCATGGTGTAGGCCTGCTTGGGCACGAGGTCCTCGTTGCCGTCAAAGAAGCGCTTGTTGGCCTCGATGGTGGCAGCGGTCAGGTCCACGCAGTGGGTCTCCAGCTCAAAGGCTTCGCCCGGCTCGTTGAAGCCGATGTGGCCGTTGGGGCCAAGGCCCAGCAGCTGCAGGTCGATGCCGCCCACGCTGTGGATGATCTCGTTGTACTTTGCGCAGGCGTCTGCTGCATCGGGGTTGGTGCCGTCGGGCAGGTGGATGGCCTCCGGGCGGATGTTCACATGGTCAAACAGGTTCTTGTGCATGAAGCTCCAGTAGCTCTCCGGATGCTCCTTGGGCAGGCCGCGGTACTCGTCCAGGTTGACGGTGGTGACCTCCGAGAAGTCCACATCGCCCTTGTTGTACCACTCCACCAGCTGGGCATACGCGCCCACAGGGGTGCCGCCGGTGGCCAGGCCCAGCACACAGTTCGGCTTCATGATGACCTGCGCGGAGATGATGTTTGCCGCCTTGCGGGACATATCCTTGTAATCCTTTGCACGAATGATCTTCATAGTGGGAACCTCCTGATTTTTTCTCGTTGTCTTCAGTATAGCACAGTCGCAGTGCTCAAAAAACGGTTTTGTGTGAACAAAAAAGGGCCGCCGAAGATGGGCGTGAACGCCCGCCCTCAGCGGCCCTTCGGGAACGGATGCAGGATCAACCAGTCTCCTGCATAAAATTACGGTTCAGGATGCGATCACAGCATCTTCTTCAGCTCGTCGTACACGAACTGGACCTTGGTGCCAATGATGACCTGGCAGGTAGTCTTGTCAGGACGGATGACACCGGCTGCGCCTGCTGCCTTGACAGCCTTTTCATCGACCTGCGTGTAGTCCTTGATGGTGAAACGCAGGCGGGTAGCGCAGTAGTCCACGCTGGAGACGTTTGCCTTGCCGCCGATGGCCTTCAGCACACCAGAAGCAACTTCGGTGTAGTTGTTGTTGGCCAGGGTGATCTTCTTTTCAGCCTCTTCAGCGTCCTCGTCCTCACGGCCGGGGGTCTTCAGGTCGAACTTGGTGATGGCAAAGTAGAACACCAGATAGAACACGATGAAAGCAGCGATGCCCAGAGGAATGATCATCCAAGTCTTAGCAGCTGCGGGCAGGGATGCGGAGAAGACCAGGTCGGTCGCACCAGCAGAGAAGCAGAAGCC
Organism: Faecalibacterium prausnitzii; assembly: GCF_019967995.1. Taxonomy (NCBI): domain Bacteria; kingdom Bacillati; phylum Bacillota; class Clostridia; order Eubacteriales; family Oscillospiraceae; genus Faecalibacterium; species Faecalibacterium prausnitzii. The sequence goes on along the minus strand of NZ_CP065377.1, from coordinate 199,819 downwards.
AGCACGGAAGCCGGAGTAGTAGGTGATGACGGTGAAGATGCCGTACAGAGCAGAGTACACAACGTACAGCGGGAAGCACAGGAACATGAAGCCGAACTCGAACGGCTCGGTAACGCCGCAAACGAAAGCGCAGATCGCAGCGGACAGAACCAGACCGATGGCAGCCTTCTTGTTCTTAGCGGTCTTGACCATTGCCAAAGCAGCACCGGCAATACCGAACATCATGCAGGGGAAGAAGCCGGACATGTACATGCCGAGGCTCCAGCCCACATCCGCAGAGGTCTCACCAGCCCAGAAGTGGGACAGGTCGCCCAGGCCGATGGTATCGAACCAGAACACGTTGTTCAGAGCGTGGTGCAGGCCGGTGGGGATCAGCAGACGGTTCAGGAAGGCGTACAGACCAGCGCCGATGCCGCCCATGCCTGCGATGCCCTTGCCCAGAGCGACCAGCGCGCCGAAGATGACGGGCCAGACGAACAGCAGAACAACAGAGACCACAATGGAGATCAGGCCGGTGGCAATTGCAACGAAGCGCTTGCCGGAGAAGAACGCCAGCCAGTCAGGCAGCTGGGTGTTCTTGAACTTGTTGTAGCAGGTCGCGCCCACCACAGCGGCCAGAATGCCGATGAACGAGTTGCCAGCGACCTTCTGGAAAGCGATGTAGGTAGCGGTGCCCTCTTCGAGGGTGCGGACTGCACCGACGACGGCGGGGCTCAGCAGCTGCTGCATCATCAGGAAGCTGACGAGGCCAGCCAGACCAGCGGTACCATCGTGGTCATCTGCCAGACCAACTGCTGCACCGATTGCGAACAGCCAGGCCATGTTGTCGATCAGAGCGCCGCCTGCCTTGACCAGCAGGAAGCCAACGGTATAAGCTGCGCCGGAAGTTGCTGCACCGGGCACACCCATAACGCCCGGAGCAAAGGCATAGCCGAGACCCATCAGGATGCCGCAGATCGGCAGGACCGCGACGGGAAGCATCAGTGCCTTGCCCAGTTTCTGGAGATATTTCATCATAAGACACATTCCTCCTTAAAGAATGTTGTTGTTATGGAGGCCCCTGGTTGCAGGCTGTCCATAATTGCGTAACAATATCTTAACACATGTTAAGAAAAAAAGAAAGGGGGTTTTCGCCACTTTCTTTGCGAATGATACAAAAATCCTTGATTTTGCATTTTTCAGTCAAAAGTTTTTGGGGTTTTTGATGGGATACAAGCTCCCTCTTTGAAAATAATTTTCTTATTTGTGAATTTTCTATATTCTGCTGCCTCTGCCGCGCACTTCTTGCACCGGGGCGGCGTCTATGTTACTATATAGGTATTCCCGAACCGTGCACAACATCCCGAAGGAGGTTTTATCAATGGAATGGACCGACATCCGCCTGACCGTGGCCAAAGCCGACGCTGACAACGCCGAGGCCGTCGCCACGATGATCGCCGAAGGCGGCATCTATATCGAAGACTACAGCGACATCGAACAGCAGGTGGCCGAGATCGCACACGTAGACCTCATCGAGCAGGAGCTGCTGGACAAGCCCCGCGACCAGGTCATCATCCACCTGTATCTGGAGCCGGGCGCTTCGCCGGTGGAGACGCTGGCCCTCATCGCCGCCCGGATGGAGGCGGCAGGCATCGCCTACACCGTCGAGACCGAGGGTGTGGAGCAGGAGGACTGGCAGAACGGCTGGCGCAAATACTATCACCCCATGGAGATTGGCCAGCGGCTCGCCATCGTGCCCTCCTGGCAGGAATATGACACCGACCGCGTCAAGCTCATCCTCGACCCCGGTCTGGCCTTCGGCACCGGCGGCCACGAGACCACCAGCCTCTGCCTGGAAGCGCTGGACGAGCGGGTGAAGGGCGGCGAGCGGGTGCTGGACATCGGCACGGGCTCCGGCATCCTCGCCATCGCCGCCCTCAAGCTGGGCGCGGCCTCTGCCGAAGGCGTGGACATCGACCCCGTGGCCGTCCGCACCGCCGGGGAAAACGCCGCACTGAACGGCGTGGCCGACCAGCTCACCGTTCTGGTGGGCGACCTGTCCGACAAGGCCAGCGGCACGTATGACATCATCACCGCCAACATCGTCGCCAACGCCATCCTGTCTCTGGCCCCCGCCGTCCCCGGCCTGATGGCCGAGGATGCCGTTTTCATCGCCAGCGGCATCATCGACAGCCGGAAGGATGAGGTCATCGCCGGGCTGGAAGCCGCCGGTCTCGCCGTGCAGGAAGTCAAGGAAAAGCGCGGCTGGGAGTGCATCGTCTGCCGCAGGAAATAATCGCTCAGGCGTTCCGCGCCAGCTCCCCTGTTCGGGGAGCTCTTGGCAGTCGGATACAGTTTGTATAAGCCGAACAAAACTTTCTGATTCGGAACGTTTTGGAGCGAGCAAGTTCAGGATAGGAGCCACTATGCCGCACCGCTATTTTACCACTGAGATCGCCGACGGCACCGCCACCCTGCGGGGTGCGGACGCCCACCACCTCGCCCGCGTGATGCGGGGCAAGCTGGGCGACACCGTCATCCTCTGCGATGGCAACGCCGTCGAATACACCGCCGTCATCACCGGCTTCGGCCCGGAGACCGTAGAGTTCTCGGTGGAGCCGGGCTACCCCAGCGCCGCCGAACCCAGCGTGGAAGTGACCCTCTTTGCGGGCTATCCCAAGCAGGACAAGCTGGAACAGGTCATCCGCCACGGCGTCGAGCTGGGCTGCGCTCATTTCGTCCCCTTCTTCAGCCGCTACTGCGTGGCCGCCCCCAAGAAAGAGGAGCAGAAGAACGAGCGCTACAATCGCATCGCCTTCGAGGCCGCCAAGCAGTGCGGCCGGGGCATCCTGCCGGATGTGGCCCTGCCGCTGCCCAACTTCGGCGCGGTCTGCCGCAGTCTGGAAGGGTACGACCTCGTGCTCTTCTGCTACGAGTGCGGCGGTGCCCCGCTGCGGGAGCTGCTGGCCGATGTCCGCCCCGCCGACGGCAAAAAGCCGAAGATCGCCGTCATCACCGGTGCCGAGGGCGGCTTTGCCGCCGAGGAAGCCGAGATGGCCGCCCAGGCCGGTGCCAAAACAGTCGGCCTCGGCCCCCGCATCCTCCGCTGCGAGACGGCCCCTCTGGCCGTTCTCTCCGCCGTCATGACCCTGACGGGGAATCTGGAATAAGCGCTTTACAAAACAGGAGGGACAGCCCGCAAGCTGTCCCTCCTGTTTTGTTTATAATGGGTCTGCGAATGCGAACGCCTTTTGAATTGCAAAATGATTTTTCAGTTGCTATACTGGGCTTATCAAAGTTTTTTCGGGAGGACGCCGCAATGACCGCACAGACAATGCTAATCGGGAACCGACCTTGCCTCATTTACGGCGAAGCCCATGCAGAATACCTACTGCTCCAAATGACCGGCGAACACGAGCTGCAAAGCATGGAAAGCGAGGTTGCCGCTATTGCACAGAGTGCGCACCACTTTTTGTTTGCGGCCGTGCCCGTGGAAAGCTGGAACGATGCACTTTCTCCGTGGAAGTCTCCTGCCGTGTGGGGGAAGCAGGGGTTTGGCGGTAAGGCCGGGAAGACATTGCGCTTCCTGACAGATCAGGTCATTCCGTCACTGAAGCAGCAGTATCCTCTCCCGAAAAACGTCAAAATCATTCTGGGCGGCTATTCGCTGGCGGGATTGTTTGCTTTGTGGGCATCCACCCAGACTAATCTGTTCTACGGTGTCGCCGCCGCCTCGCCCTCTGTATGGTTTCCGGGCTGGATGGAGTATGAACAGCAGCACCCGATACAGGCACAGCGCGTTTATCTGAGCCTTGGCGACAAGGAAGAGCATACGAAAAATGCTGTCATGGCTGCGGTGGGCGATAACATCCGCACCCTGCACAGCCGGCTTATAGAGCGTGGCGCAGACTGCACCCTTGAGTGGAACAGCGGCGGGCATTTCAAAGACGCCGATTTGCGTACCGCAAGAGCATTTCAGTGGGTGATGGAGGAACACACATGACCATTTTGATTGATGCAGACGGTTGTCCCGTGGTCGATCTGACGTTGCAGATTGCAAAGCGGTTTGTCGTTCCGGTCATCATCCTGTGCGACACAGCTCACCAGATCGAGCGAGAAGGTGCGCAGACGCTGGTGTTCGACAAAGGAGCGGACAGCGTGGATTTTGCTCTCGTCAACCGGGTAAAACCGGGAGATGTGGTTGTGACGCAGGACTACGGGCTGGCCAGCATGTGTCTTGCCAAGTGCGCACGCGTGCTGAACCAGAATGGTCTGGAATACACCGCCGACAACATAGACGCTCTCATGCTGCGGCGGTATGAAAACAAAAAGCTCCTCCGTGCCGGAAAGCACCCCAAGGGGAGCCCAAAGCGGACGAAGGAGCAGGATGTCAGGTTTGCGGACACGCTTGAGAAGATTCTGAGCAAAAATTATTGATACATACAGCTCGTTTTCTTGCATCTGCTTTCCCGAATCTGCTATACTGAAGTCACTTTTTTAATCGGAGGCTTTCATGACAACCCTTCTTCTCCTGCGCCATTCCATCCCGGAGCGCGGCGGTTCCAGCCCCGACCCCGGCCTTTCTGCCGAAGGTCTTCAGCGGGCCGCCGCAGTCTTCCAAAATGACGCTTTCCGCACGGTCTCGCTCGTCTGGTCGTCCCCTTCGCTACGTGCGCTCCAGACCGCACAGCTGCTGGGGCTTCCCGTCCGGCAGGACACCCGCCTTGCCGAGCGCCGCACCGGCGACACGACCGGGCAGGACGCTTCGTTCTGGAAACACCAATACGAAGACCCGGACTTCAAAAATCCGGACGGCGAGTCCTTCCGTGAGGTCAGCGCCCGGATGGCAGACTGCATCCACGAACTGCTGGATTCGCTCCCGGAGGGGCAGAACGCCCTTGTCGTCTCCCACGCCGCCGCTATTTGCAGCTACTTGCAGCGCTTTTGCACCGTTGAGGTGACCGACGCCGCACAGAAGCTCCGCCGGATTACATTTCAGGGCGAAGTTCTGTTGGATGGGCACTTTTGGGAGGCTGATGGATTTGTGCTGCACATCGAAAATCGCCGCCCTGTTCTCATCCGCACCATCTAGCCGCAAAAAAGGCACCAGCCTGAGCTGATGCCTTTTGTTGGCGGAGATGGTGGGCATTCTCCCGCGGGCTAAGCAACAGCCCACAGGGCTGATTGCTTGCGGCCTGCGGGCCGCCGCCCTGTTCTCATCCTCACCATCTTAGCCGCAAAAAAGGCACCAGCCTGAGCTGATGCCTTTTGTTGGCGGAGATGGTGGGCATTCTCCCGCGGGCTAAGCAACAGCCCACAGGGCTGATTGCTTGCGGCCTGCGGGCCGCCGCCCTGTTCTCATCCTCACCATCTTAGCCGCAAAAAAGGCACCAGCCTGAGCTGATGCCTTTTGTTGGCGGAGATGGTGGGATTCGAACCCACGTGCCCGATTAAGGACAAAACGATTTCGAGTTTTTCCTGTCTCACGGTACTTGGTGGAAGATAGAGGTAATTAGCCCACTTTGCCAGAAGATACGAACCATCGAATTTACGCTCAAAATTTCATCAAAATCCAAAATCACTAGGCTCCATGCGGATTTGAACCCACTTTCCAAAACGCAGAAAAATCTGTCATTTGGAGAGAATTGGGAGAGATTTTACGCCCGTTGGAGAGAACGGGCGAGAGAGATTCCGGGAGCCAGAATCCATCCACACAATATGTTGCTTCTGACGCTGACCAAATCAAAGCAGCAAAGGATGGATGAACATGAGGACACTGTTAGAGTGCTATAAAATTCTCGAAGAATACCCCAACGGAATGACGAAAGACCAGTTCTACCGTGTTGCCCGCATCAACAAGCAACACGCAAAGTACCTTCTGGATTCCGGTCTCGTTCCGTGTATCAATACAGGAAAGAAAACACGCAAATACCATATTGCGACCCACGATGTGATCACCTACTTGTGCGACCGTGAAGATCATCCCGAAAAGTATAAAGTGCCAACGGGCTTTTATATCGAAAAGAACGGCTGTTCCAAGCGGCACCCGGACAAGCCTGCCGCAGAGATCATCCGCTTCAATTTTACAGAGCCGGAAAAGACAGGGCTGTATACCATGTGGGAGAAGCTCACCGCTGGATATGATGATCTGCTGACCACCCCGGAAGTTTCGGAACTGACGGGCTACTCTGCACAAAGCATCCAGCGATGGTGCAATCAGAAGATTCTTGTTGGATTCAAAATTCGTGGCACATTAACGATTCCTCGGCTTGCGGTTGTTGAGTTTATGTCCGGCGACCGTGCAACGGCAATCGTCCGAAAATCCTCAAAGCACCTTGACCTGCTCCGCACTTATGCACAGGACTGCCACGAGGGCGCGATGACCATTACATACTAAACAGACAGGACCCTATCTATTCCGGGGGCATCCGGGAACAGCTTGAAGATTATTTTTATCAGGCGTTGGAGGTAGACCTTCTGCTCCGGCTCTGCCCGGACGAGGAGAAAACCATCTACCAGATCGTAGATTTGCTTGTGGACACCTGTTCTACCAAACGCAAGATGTTGCGGATCGCCGGAGATGACAAACCTGCCGAGGTGGTACGCAGTCGGCTGAAAAAGCTGAATGCTGACCACATCCGTTTCGTGCTAGATTCTCTGGCAGAAAACACCGCCCCGGTGCGGAACATGAAGCAGTATCTGCTGGCGATGCTCTACAATGCGCCCACCACCATGAACCTCTACTATCAGAACAAGACGAACCACGACTTTGCGCGTGGTTCACCGAAGGCGGGGTGATGTTATCGCAAAGAAAGCTACGATTATCGCAGTCACCAATCAAAAAGGTGGTGTGGGGAAAAGCACCACCTGTGAGAATCTGGGCATCGGGCTGGCAATGGAGGGCAAGAAAGTCCTGTTGGTGGACACCGACCCGCAGGGCAGCTTGACCATCAGCATGGGCTGGCAGCAGCCGGACGAACTGCCCACCACCCTTTCCACCCTGATGCAGAAAGCCATGAACGACCAGCCCATTCCGCCCGGTGAAGGCATCCTGCACCATGCGGAGGGCGTTGACCTGATTCCAGCCAACATCGAACTGGCAGGGCTGGAAGTGGCGTTGGTGAACAGCATGAACCGGGAAAAGATGCTGAAACAGGTGTTGGAGGGGGCAAAGCGGGAGTACGATTATATCCTGCTGGACTGTATGCCCTCGCTGGGGATGCTCACCATCAACGCACTGGCGGCGGCAGACGCTGCCCTGATTCCCGTGCAGGCGCAGTACCTTTCCGCAAAAGGTCTGGAACAGCTTTTGCAGACGGTGCAGAAGGTCCGGCGGCAGATCAACCCGAAATTGAAAATTGAGGGTATCCTACTGACCATGACCGACAGCCGCACCAACTACGGAAAGCAGATCAGCAGCCTGATTCGGCAGGCATACGGAAAACACCTGAAGGTGTTCGAGCAGACCATTCCCCGTTCCGTCCGTGCGGCAGAAACCAGTGCGGCAGGCAAAAGCATCTTTGCCTATGACCCCAAAGGCAAGGTGGCAGAAGCCTACAAATCTCTTGCAAAGGAGGTGCTGGCGGATGCCAATCGACAGCGGAAACTTAGCTCTGAAAGGGCTAGATGACCTGTTTTCCACCGAGGAAAACCGACAGGAGGAGCAACGGGAACAGGTACAGCAAATTCCCATCGACGAACTGCACCCCTTCACCAACCACCCATTCAAGGTGTTGGACGATGAAGCCATGACCCGGACGGTAGAGAGCATCGCACAGTACGGGGTGCTGGCTCCGCTGATCGCCCGCCCCAGACCAGAGGGTGGCTACGAGATCATCTCCGGGCATCGCCGGAAACACGCCGCAGAGCTTGCCCATCTGGACACCGTGCCAGTCATTGTGCGCAATATGAAGGATGATGCCGCCACGATATTGATGGTCGATTCCAATTTGCAGAGAGAACACATCCTACCGAGTGAGCGGGCATTTGCGTACAAGATGAAGCTGGATGCGATAAAAAATCAAGGTGCTAGGTCAGATTTAACTTCCCGACAAGTTGTCGGGAAGTTGGAAGCCGCTGATGAAGTCGGAAAAGCCACTGATGAAAGCGGCAGACAAGTCCAGCGTTTCATTCGGCTCACCAATCTTGTCCCTGAACTACTGGACATGGTGGACGAAAAGAAAATCTCTTTTAACCCTGCGGTCGAATTGTCTTATCTTGATGCAAAACAGCAGCAAGATTTTTTAGAAGCAATGGATGCTTCCCAGAATGCGCCCTCTCTTTCGCAAGCCATACGGATAAAGAAGCTGGCGCAGCAAAGCGAGTTCAGTTATGATGCTGTCTACGACATTATGAATGAGGAAAAGAAAAGCGAACTGGACACTGTGACCATCAAAAACGAAACCCTGCGGAAATACTTTCCGCGCAGTTACACGCCCCGGCAGATGGAAAGCATCATCATCAAGCTGCTCGACCAGTGGCAGCTGAAAAAACAGCAGGCAAAACAGAAGAAGCAGGAAGAAGCGCGTTGAGCGCAGACTGAACTAAGAGACCCGATTCGGGTCTTTTTATTTTGCAAAAATAACGGAGGAAACGCCTATGAACAACACGATTGATTTCAAGACCGCAAAGACCATCGACAGCATGAGCAAGAAGCTCGACCACATCGACGATGCCGTGACCGGCTTCTTCTCAATCATGCACATGGCAATGAAGAACGAGCTTGGCAGTGCAGAGCCTTATTTCGCCGCAACCTCGCCGGTTCTGGATCTGACGGTTATCCGTCCTGACGATGCGCCGCACATTTTGGCTTGCTTCGATGAAGCAGATGAGGGTATCGGCATCTCTGAGAACGAGCCGCTGGGCTTCCGTTACAATCCTAAACAGGTTGTCAAGCTGATGGGGCAGCGGTATCTGGTCGGTCCGGTCATTTTTCACCGCTTCGATGAGGATGGCAACTTCGCATCTCTGACGATGGGCGATATGTACACCATCCAGAAATATCTGGAGATCAAGAGTGTCACCCTGATGATCGACCGAGACAAGCTGACCTGCATCTGTATTGACTGAGGTGTGCCATGCTGAACTTTTTTATCGATTTCGCATTTTTTGAAGCAGGTGCTTTTTTCGGCTTCTTCGTAGCGGCTCTGATGCAGGCGGCACGGAGCGGCGAAATCAGTCTGAACGGAAAGGAGGATTCGCATGGAAGAAAACACCCTGTCGGTGCTGAAAATTGCACCGGGGAAGTATCCGCAGCAGGTCGAAATCGATAACGACCTGAAAGCCTTGCAGCAGGCGGTGGGCGGCTTTATCGGCGCAAGCTACCCGTTTGAAGATCCGGTTGCCATCGTTTATAACGATGACGGCAAGCTCATGGGGCTGCCGTTGAACCGTGCCCTGCGGGACGAGGACGGGCAGATGTGCGATGCCGTTGCCGGGACTTTTCTGGTGGTGGGTCTGGGCGAGGAGGATTTTGCATCCCTGACCCCGGAACTGGCGCAGAAATACGAGCAGCTTTTCCATCAGCCGGAAGCCTTTCTGAAACTGGGCAACCGTCTGCTGGTGCTGCCGGTGCCCGATGAACCTCCGGCAGAAAAAAACCGCACCAAGCCCACGGCAGAGCATGACCGCTAAAATCACCCTGCTGCAAGGGAGGCGATGGCAGTGCAGGAAGAAATCGAACAGAAATCCTTCAACCTGATGATCTCCACCACGAAATTGTCTGCCCGGACTGTTCTCCGGGCGGTAAAGGCGGCGTATCGGCTGTACCAGTCCAAGGCATCCCAAGGCAAGCAGAGCGTCCGCACCCTTCTGCGGCAAAACAGGGGCGTTTCCAGCGTGGAGATCAGCAAGACCGGCATCCGTGGGTTGGAACGCTATGCCAAAAAGTACGGCATCGACTATGCTATCCGCAAGGACACCTCCGAGGTGCCGCCCCGGTATCTGGTCTTTTTCAAAGCCCCGGACGCAGAAGCCTTCCACTCGGCGTTCAAGGAGTATTCGGCATCTCTGCTGAACAAAGACAAACGCCCCTCGGTGCTGGCAAAACTGCATGAACTGGTGCAGGCAGCGGCTGAACTCCCCGGCAAAGTCCGGCATAAGGAACAGGAGCGTGGACTGTGACCACGAAAAAGCTGACAAAGCTGCTGGCGCTGTATCTGCCCTATCTTCTGCTGGGACTGGTGGCAACGAACTTTGGCGAGGCATGGCGGCTTGCCGAGGGCAAGGAACTGGGCGAGAAAATCATGTCCATGATGGGGACCATCCCGGTGGCGTTTGCAAATCCTCTGCCCAGCCTGCATCCGCTTGATTTTCTGGCGGGCTTGTGCTGCGGCGCAGGGTTACGGCTGGCAGTCTATTTGCGTGGCAAAAACGCCAAAAAGTACCGCCACGGCATGGAGTACGGCTCTGCCCGGTGGGGCACTCCGAAGGATATTGAGCCGTTCATGGCTCCGAAATTTTCCGACAACATCATTCTGACCAAAACGGAACGGTTGATGATGTCCAACCGCCCGCCTGACCCCAAGAACGCCCGAAACAAAAACGTGCTGGTGGTGGGCGGCTCCGGTTCAGGTAAAACACGCTTTTGGCTGAAGCCGAATCTGCTTCAGTGCCACAGCTCCTATGTTGTCACCGATCCGAAAGGCAGTATCGTGGTCGAGTGCGGGAACGCCCTGCTGAAGAACGGCTACAAGCTGAAAATCCTGAATACCATTAACTTTTCCAAGAGTATGCACTACAACCCCTTCGCCTATGTCCACAGCGAAAAGGACATTTTGAAACTGGTCACGACCCTGATGACCAACACCAAGGGCGAAGGGTCCGGCGGCGACCCTTTCTGGGAAAAATCCGAAAGGCTGCTTTTGACTGCGCTGATTGCGTATCTCCACTATGAAGCCCCGGTGGAGGAGCAAAATTTCGCCACCCTGCTGGAAATGCTCAACACCATGCAGGTGCTGGAGGACGATGAGGAATACCAGAATCCGGTAGACTTGCTGTTTGAAGAACTGGCAAAAAAGAAGCCCAACAGCTTTGCCGGGCGGCAGTATAAACTTTACAAGCTGGCTGCCGGAAAGACCGCAAAATCTATCCTGATCTCCTGCGGTGCCAGATTAGCCCCATTTGACATCCAAGAATTGCGCGACCTCACCATGTACGATGAGCTGCAACTGGACACGCTGGGCGATAAGAAAACAGCGCTGTTCCTCATCATGTCGGACACGGATTCCACCTTTAACTTCCTCATCAGCATGGTCTACACCCAGCTTTTCAATCTGCTGTGCGACAAGGCAGACGATGTGTACGGCGGCAAGCTGCCCATCCATGTGCGGTGCCTGATCGACGAGTGTGCCAACATCGGGCAGATTCCCAATCTGGAAAAGCTGGTGGCTACCATCCGCAGCCGTGAGATTTCGGCCTGCCTTGTTTTGCAGGCGCGAAGCCAGTTGAAGGCCATCTACAAGGACAATGCGGATACCATCGTGGGCAACATGGACAGTCAGATTTTTCTGGGCGGCAGTGAGCCGACAACCCTGAAAGAACTGTCCGAAACACTGGGCAAAGAAACCATTGATTCGTTCAACACTTCGGACACCCGTGGCAACAGCCCCAGCTATGGCACATCGTTCCAGAAACTCGGTCACGAACTGATGAGCCGGGATGAGCTGGCGGTTCTGGACGGCGGCAAGTGCATTTTGCAGTTGCGGGGTGTCAGACCGTTTCTTTCGGACAAGTACGACCTGACCCAGCACCCCAACTACAAGCTGACCTCGGACTACGACCCCAAAAACACCTTCGATATTGAAAAATATCTGAACCGAAAAGAAAAGATCCACCCCGGTGATGAGTTCATCGTGGTGGACGCTGATTCGCTCCCGTCTGCCTGACCCGGTAGGCGGTTTTATTTTATCCTGACCAGAGAGGTACACCAGCAAGCCCACTCCCGCCGCAGTTTGCGGCTTCATTATGCAGCTTCAGGTGTGTACGGACGGTCTACAACTTTCATTTATAAAGGAGAAACGACTATGGAATTCTTTAACTCTGCTATCGAAGTTCTTCAGACTCTGGTTGTCGCTCTGGGTGCCGGTCTCGGCGTGTGGGGTGCCATCAACCTGCTGGAAGGTTACGGCAACGACAACCCCGGCAGCAAGAGTCAGGGCATGAAGCAGCTCATGGCTGGCGGCGGCGTTGCGCTGGTGGGCATCACCCTCATTCCCCTGCTGAGCGGTCTGTTCGGCTAAGTGCCACAGGCGGGTTTATCCCGCCTGTACATAATCAATCTGCCAATTTATATGCCCAATAGCGGCCATTTCGCACTTTGGCGAGCTTTCCTTCTTTTGTCAAAGTATTCAGGACTCGACTTGCAGTGGCAGGAGAAACATTGAGAAGATTCTGAACATCGACGTTTTGGATAATATGGTTCGTGCGGAGAAAAGCTGCAATCTTCATCCAACGCACTTCTTCCTTACTCTGTGCAACAGGCTGTTCGTTGATTGCTTCGGTCAAAGCCTCTTTGATGATTCCCAGCATGAACTCGATAAAAACAGTTCCTTCTCCCTGTGCGTTAGACTGATTGATTGCAGCATAATATTCTGGCTGATGGTCATGGATGATGGATTCGACCGGGAGCCATACAAACAGCGGATTCCACTGAGAAAGCAACAGCGTGTGCCAGAGCCGACCGATGCGACCATTTCCATCTGCGAATGGATGGATCACCTCAAATTCATAGTGAAACACACAGCTTTTGATTAGGATAGGGAGTGAACTGCTTTCCGTCCATTGAATCAGTTCTTCCATCAAAGAGGGAACGTACTGCGGCAGGGTGCCGAAATGGAGGACATTACCCTTGTTGTCTACTACGCCGACAGGACGGGAGCGAAACTCGCCAGCCTCCCGGACAAGACCCTGCATCATCGTCCGATGTGCAAGCAGGAGGTCATCCATCGAATATGGATTCAACTCTGCGAGATGGTCGTAGATTTCGTAGGCGTTTTTTACTTCTGCAATGTCTTTTGGAGGGGCAAGCACACGTTTTCCAGACAGAACAGCCGTCACCTGCTCCAAAGAGAGCGTGTTCTGCTCGATAGCCAGAGAAGAATAAATCGTTCGGATGCGATTCTGGCGGCGCAGAATCGGACTTGTGGAAAGATTCTGGGTGGAACTAATTTTGCCTACCAATTCGCTGATCTCCATAACATCTGAAAGAGCTGCTTCTGTGATTTCAAATGGCGGTTTCTTGTTTCGCACGGTGTATACCTCCCATATCATTTCTTTTATCATATCATTTCATCTATCATTCATCAATCAAAATTTTGAAAAAATGATAGATGAAATGAGGTCATTGTTCCATACAGCGGCTTGAGTAACAGCGGATAGCCCTCTGCAGTTTGCAGTTTTATCGAATGTTCGTGCTCCAAGCCGTGTTTTTATCCACCCATCAACGAAAGGCGGTGTCTTATGCAGTTTTTGACCCACATTATTTTTCTTCTGAATCTTCTCAAGACCCTTATCAACCACTTCAGCTAAGGACGGTGACTGAATGGAAACCGTTCTTAAAGCCATTGCCGACTGGATCAAAGGCATCCTGACGGCAGGCATTATGTCCAATCTCAGCGGGCTGTTCGATGATGTGAACACGCAGGTAGGCAACATCGCCCAGCAGGTGGGCACCAAGCCTTCCAGCTTTGAGCCGAGAGTGTTCGCCATGATCGAAGCCCTCTCCCGGAACGTGGTGCTGCCCATTGCGGGCATCATCCTGACCTTCATCGCCTGTTATGAACTCATCGAGATGATCACCCAGCACAACAATATGGCACAATTTGAGCCTGCCCTTATCATGCGCTGGATCTTTAAGACCGCTGTTTCGGTATGGCTCATCAGCAATACTTTTGACATCGTGATGGCTGTATTCGATGTCACCCAGAAGGTGGTGTCCGATTCCAGCAGCATCATTGCCGGAAATACCCGTGTCAACGACATTGGTTTGTCCATGCTGCAATCCAGTTTGATGCAGATGGACGTCGGCCCCCTGTTCGGGCTGTTTTTGCAGTCCTTTTTTATCGGCATCACCATGCGCATCCTGTCCATCGTGATTTTTGTCATCGTCTACGGAAGAATGATTGAAATTTACTGCATGGTAAGCCTTGCGCCCATCCCCATGGCGACTTTCGGCAACCACGAGCAGAGCCACATGGGACAGAACTACCTGAAATGCCTGTTTGCGCTGGGTTTTCAGGGCTTTCTCATCCTTATCTGCGTGGCGATTTACGCTGTGTTGATCCAGAGCGTGGCGATTTCCGGGGATGCCATCAACTCCATTTGGAGCATTGTGGGCTACACCGTTTTGCTCTGTTTCAGCCTGTTCAAGACCAGCTCCGTGATAAAATCCGTTCTCGGAGCGCACTAAAAGGAGGTGTTTGATTGGCTGCTTATATCTCTGTGCCCCGTGATCTGACCAAAGTCAAATCCAAGGTGGCGTTCAACCTGACCAAACGGCAGCTTGTCTGCTTTGGCACAGCGGCTCTCATTGGAGTGCCGCTGTTTTTTGTTCTCCGGGATTCCGGCGGCAACACTGCCGCCACCCTCGGTATGATGGCGGTGATGCTGCCGGCGTTCTTCCTTGGGATGTACGAAAAAAACGGCCAGCCCTTGGAAAAGCTGCTGTCGTACTATGTGCAGTCCCGGTTTGTCCGCCCGAAAATTCGCCCCTACAAGACCAACAATTACTATGCGATTTTGATGAAGGGAGGCGTGCCCCATGATTCCGTTTTGGAAAAAGACCGGTAAGCACAGCAAGCCGCAGTCTGTGCAGAAGCGCAGGCAGAACGCAAAGCCTGCGGTGCCCCGGACCGCCCAACAGTCCATCCCCATGCAGCGGATGTTTGAGGATGGCACCTGCCGTGTGAAAGCAAACTATTATACCCGTACCATCCAGTATCAGGACATCAATTACCAGCTTGCCCAGCAGGAGGACAAGACCGCCATTTTCGAGGAATGGTGCAGTTTTCTGAACTTCTTCGATTCCAGCATCAAATTTGAATTGTCCTTTGTGAACATGGCAACCGACAGCACCGAGTTTGAAAAGAGCATCCGAATTCCGTTCCAGAAGGACGGTTTTGACGATGTGCGTGCGGAGTATTCGCAAATGCTGCGCCAGCAGCTTGCCAAGGGCAATAATGGTCTGACCAAGACCAAGTTCATCACCTTTGGGGTGGAAGGCGAAAGCATGGCGCAGGTCAAGCCCCGGCTCGACCACATCCAGAACGACCTGCTGAACAACTTCCACCGGCTTGGGGTACAAGCAAAGCCCCTGAACGGTGTCCAGCGGCTGAAACTCATGCACGATATGTTCAACATGGACGGTGCCAGCAAGTTTCACTTTGACTGGAAAGACCTCGTAAAAAGCGGCCTTTCGGTGAAGGATGCCATTGCGCCCACCGCCTTTGCGTTCAAGAACAGCCGCACCTTCCAGATGGGCGGTATCTTCTGCGCCGTCAGCTTTCTGAGCATCACAGCCTCCGACATCAGCGACCAGCTTTTGAAGGACTTTCTGGACATGGATTCGTCCCAG
The DNA here is from genome assembly GCF_019967995.1 of Faecalibacterium prausnitzii. Taxonomy (NCBI): domain Bacteria; kingdom Bacillati; phylum Bacillota; class Clostridia; order Eubacteriales; family Oscillospiraceae; genus Faecalibacterium; species Faecalibacterium prausnitzii. Next base: position 184,269 of record NZ_CP065377.1, on the reverse strand, counting down.
ATCGTCACCATGCACATCCAGTCCGTTGACCAGAATCGTGCCATTAAGACGGTGAAGCGCACCATCACCGAACTGGACCGCAGCAAGATTGAGGAACAGAAAAAAGCCATCCGCGCCGGGTATGATATTGACATCATACCGTCAGATTTGGCGACTTACGGCAGAGATGCCAAGGCTCTTTTGAAGGAACTTCAGAGCCAGAATGAGCGTATGTTCCTTGTCACGTTTCTGGTTCTGAACACCGGGCGCACGGAGCAGGAGCTGGAAAACAATGTCTTTCAGGCATCCAGCATTGCACAGAAGCACAACTGCAACCTGTGCCGGCTGGATTTCCAGCAGGAGCAGGGGCTGATGTCCTCGTTGCCGTTGGCGGATAACCAGATTGAGATTCAGCGCGGTCTTACCACTAGCAGCACAGCGATTTTTATCCCATTCACCACACAGGAACTTTATCAGTCTGGCAAGGAATCGCTGTACTACGGCTTGAATGCCCTGTCCAACAACCTTATCATGGTGGACCGCAAAAAGCTGAAAAACCCCAACGGCCTGATTCTGGGCACTCCGGGAAGCGGCAAAAGTTTCTCGGCAAAGCGTGAGATCACCAACGCATTTCTGGTGACAGACGATGATATTATTGTCAATGATCCTGAGGGAGAGTATGCCCCTCTTGTGAAGCGTCTGAAAGGTCAGGTCATCAAAATCTCGCCCAACAGTACCCAGTTCATCAATCCCATGGACATCAATGCCAACTACTCCGAGGAAGATAATCCCCTGTCCCTGAAAGCCGACTTTATCCTTTCGCTGTGCGAACTTGTGGTGGGTGGCAAGGAGGGGCTGCTGCCGGTAGAGAAAACCGTCATCGACCGCTGTGTGCATCTGATTTACCGCAAATATTTTGCCGACCCCTGCCCGGAGAATATGCCCATCCTTGAGGACTTGTACAATGCCCTACTCCAACAGGACGAGAAGGAAGCCCACCATGTTGCTACGGCGTTGGAAATCTACGTCAAGGGCAGTCTGAATCTGTTCAACCACCGCACCAATGTGAACGTCAACAACCGCATCGTCTGCTATGACATCAAAGAACTGGGCAAGCAGATGAAGAAGCTCGGTATGCTCATTGTGCAGGATCAGGTCTGGGGGCGTGTCACAGCCAACCGCAGCAGCGGCAAGTCCACCCGATATTATATGGATGAGATGCACCTCCTCTTAAAAGAGGAACAGACTGCGGCGTATTCCGTAGAAATCTGGAAGCGTTTCCGTAAGTGGGGCGGTATTCCCACGGGGCTGACCCAGAACGTGAAAGACCTTCTTTCTTCCCGTGAAGTCGAGAATATTTTCGAGAACAGTGACATGATCATCATGCTGAATCAGGCGGCAGGAGACCGGCAGATCCTTGCAAAACAGCTCAACATCTCGCCCCATCAGCTTTCCTATGTGACCCACTCTGGCGAGGGCGAGGGGCTGCTGTTTTTCGGCAATGTGATTCTGCCCTTTGTTGACCGCTTCCCCACCGATCTGGAACTCTACCGTATTATGACCACCAAGTTGGGTGAAGTTTCGGAGGGCGCACAGAAATGAGCAAACCGAAGTTGAACATCAAAGAGGAATCGTCTACCAAAAAGACCCGTTCTCCTCCGAAAAAAGCCAAGGTGGAGCAGTCGGTGCCCAAAAAGAAAAAGCTGAAAACCGATGCAGATAAAGCTGCGGAAAAGGCACAGCATCTGCGGTTCGGCAAGGCAGAACTGACCCCGGACGAACTGAGCCGGTTGAGCAAGGCACAGAAGCGGGAAATGTACGCCGCCCATGCCGCCCGGTCTGCGGTGCACCGAGAGGTTGACCAATACGAGGATGACAATGTGGGCACACAGGCTCTGAGCGAGGGCGAAAAAGCGGCTGGAAATGTCCGGGATATTTCCAAGAGCAGATACGCCCGGAAGCTCAAGAAAAAAGCCAAGCCGCAGGGCAGGAAAGGCACCAAAACCGCAAAATCTTCTGCACGGGAGCCAACTGCGCCACAAGATGCAGGCGCATCCAGCACCAGCGAGGGCGGCTCCAACTGGCTTTCCCGGTGGCGGCAGAAACAGGATATCCGGCAGAGCTATTATGCTGCCGCCCGGTCGGGCACAGCGGCGCAGACCGCAGGCGGCAAGGCGGCATCCAATGGCGCATCTGCTGCCCGGTCAGGCGTGGAACAGGCGGTGGAGAAAGGCAAAACTGCCGTCAGCACTGCCGTAAAGGGGCTGATGAATGCCGCCAAAAGCAACGCACACGTTCTGGTGATCGTGGGCGTTTTTCTTTTGCTCATCCTCATGGTGATGTCTGGTTTTTCCTCCTGCGGTATCCTCTTTTCCGGCGGCACACAGGTGTCCGGGCAGACCATGTACTCTGCCGAGGACAGGGACATCCGGGGTGCAGAACAGGACTACAAGAAGCTGGAAAAGAAACTGGACAAGAAAATCAAGCGCACCCCCACCGACCATCCCGGCTACAACGAGTACCAGTACCATCTCGACCCCATCGAGCATGACCCGTGGCAGTTGACCTCGTTCCTGACCACCTTGTATGACGATTACACCCGGTCGGAGGTGCAGGGCAAGCTGAAGGAAACCTTCAAAAAACAGTACAAGCTGACCACATGGGTAGAGGTGCAGATACGGTATAAGACCGTCTGGGTCATCAGTCCGGCAGGAATTCCAGTCCCTACGCAGGTGCCCTATGAGTACCGCATCTTCCACACCAAGCTGGTGAACCGTGGCTTGGAGGTGGTCATCCGGGAGGAACTGAACAACGACCAGTGGAAACGGTACGAGATTTTCCAAGATACCTTGGGCGGCAGACCCTATCTGTTCAACGGCGGATTACCGCCCGGTGGCTCCGATGGCTCCGGCACACCGGGCATCGACTATCAGGTTCCGGCAGAAGCTCTGACCGACAGCGAGTTTGCCGCCATCTACAAGGAAGCCCAAAAGTATGTGGGTACGCCCTATGTGTGGGGTGGCTCCACCCCGGAAACAGGCTTTGATTGCAGCGGCTACGTCTGCTGGGTCTACAACCAGAACGGCTACGATGTGGGCAGAACCACCGCCAACGGATTATGGCAGAAAAGCCAGCACATTTCCGAAGCCGAAGCAAAGCCCGGTGATCTTGTTTTCTTTGAAGGAACGTATGATACGCCGGGGAAAAGTCATGTGGGCATCTACCTCGGAAACGGCATGATGGTCAGTGCCGGAGACCCCATCAAGTACGCAAACATTCACTCGTCCTACTGGGAGAAGCATCTCGCCGGGTTTGGACGGCTTTCAAAATGATTGGAGGAATTACTATGAGCGAAAAATCGGATAAGCTGCGGGCGATGCTGGAAAAAGAGAAGGAACGCCGCATCAAGCTGAACAACCGCATCGAGATTCTGGAGCGGCGCATTCAGGAAGAGGATTCTGCCGAGGTCAACGAGATGGTGCGGACTGCAAAGGTCACGCCGGAACAGCTTGCCGCCCTGCTGCGGCAGTCCGCAACCACCATCCCGAACCCGGCTGCGCTGTCTGCCGTGGGTGCAACTTTTGAGAAGGAGGTCGATGCAGATGAAGATTAAGAAACTGGGCGCGCTGCTGGTATCGGCGGCACTGTGCGCTGGCATGGCGGCTCCCGCCTTTGCCTTTGAGGGCGAAGCTGCCCCGGTGGAGCAGCCGGTTCTGCCGGAAGTCGTGGAGAAAGATGTTGTCACCGTCACGGACGAAACCTCTGGTGCCCTGACCCCGGAGGGCAATCTGACGCTGGTGGACGATTACTACACCAACTACTCCGATGGCAGCGGACAGCAGTTTATTACGCTGGTCAGCAAGTCGGGCAATACGTTCTACTTGGTCATCGACCGCAACGCCAAAGGACAGCAGACCGTCCACTTTATGAACCTTGTGGACGAAGCCGACCTGCTGGCACTGATGGAGGAAGATGCTGCCGATGCCTATACCGCTGAAAAAGAAGCAGCGGCGCAGGCTGAACAGGATAAGCTGAAAGCCGAGGAAGAAGCCAAGAAAGCCGCAGAAGAAGCGGCGGCATTCGGCGAGGAACAGCCCAAGGAAAACAAGGTCACAAAGATCGCATCCGGCTTTCTGGGCGTAGTCGTGCTGATTACGCTGGCGGCAGGCGGCGGCTTCTACGCTTTCACAAAGCAGAAGCAGAAAAAGCAGGCAGAAAAAGAAGCCCTTGACCCCGATGCAAACTACACCGAGGACAAGGGCGACTTTGAGATTCCCACCGAGGATGAACCGGAAGAAGCCGGAGAGGAAGATACCGAACCCATCTGATTTCAAGGCGGCATTTGCCGCCGTACATATCCAAATGAAAACAGATTGGAGGGAACGCTTATTTTAATTCTAGTTGTAGCAGAAAAGCCCTCGGTTGCCATGTCCTGTGCCAAAATCCTCGGTGCCACCAGCCGTCAGGACGGCTACCTTGAGGGCAACGGCTATCTGGTAAGCTGGTGTGTGGGTCATCTGGTGGAACTTGCTCCACCCAACGTATACGATGAAAAGTACGTTAAATGGAGTGTGGCCGACCTGCCTATTCTGCCAGAGAAATGGCAATACCTTGTGTCTGCCAGCACCAAAAAGCAGTTTGGCATTTTGAAAAAGCTCATGCACCGCCCGGATGTGAACAGCGTGATCTGTGCTACGGATTCCGGACGTGAGGGAGAACTGATCTTCCGCTTGGTGTACCAGCAAGCGGGATGCAAAAAGCCCTTTACCCGCCTGTGGCTGTCCAGCATGGAGGAAAACGCCATCCGGGAGGGCTTTGCCCATCTCAAACCGTCAACTGAATACGATGCGCTGTACAATGCAGCACTCTGCCGGGAACGTGCCGACTGGATGGTCGGCATCAATGCGTCCCGGCTTTTTTCATGCTTGTACGGTCAACCGCTGGCGGTAGGGCGTGTTATGACCCCGGTGCTTGCCATGACGGTGGTGCGGGAAGCCGCCATTGCCGCCTTTGTGCCGGAGAAATTCTACACGGTGGATTTGGAACTGACCAGCGGCTGCACGGCATCCAGCCGCCGCATTCCTGAAAAATCCGTTGCAGAAAACCTGTTGAAAGCCTGCCGAAAGGAGATGGTGGCAACGATCCAGCGCATCACCCGCAAGGAAAAATCCGAGAATCCGCCGTCGCTGTACGACCTGACCACCCTTCAGCGAGATGCCAACCGCCTGCTGGGGTACAGCGCACAGCAGACGCTGGACTATGTGCAGAGCCTGTATGAGAAGAAACTTACCACTTATCCCAGAACTGATAGCTGCTATATCACCGACGATGACGAGGAGATGCTGGAGGAGCTGACCGAGGAACTGGAAGTTTTTCTCGACATTACCCCGGAAGATGTGGACGAGGCGGTGCCCCGGACACGGCGCACCGTCAACCGGGAAAAAGTCACCGACCACCACGCCATTCTGCCCACCCGCAGTATGCTGCAAGCCGATCTGGAAGCATTGCCTAAAGGCGAGCAGAACGTCCTGAAGCTCATCATCGCCCGGACGCTGATGGCAGTCAGCAAGCCCTTCCGTTATCTGGAAACCCTGCTGACCACCGAATGTGCCGGGGAGGAATTTACCGCCAAGGGAAAGGAGGTTCTGGAGGAAGGCTGGAAAGCGGTGGAACGCAAGGTACTGGCAGACATTCTAAATCGAAAACAGGAACTCACCGCCCTGCCCAATGCGGCAGAAAACGAGTGCGGCATCCTCAACGCCGAACTGAAAGAGGGGCAGACCTCGCCGCCGAAGCATTTTACCGAGGACCTTCTACTTCATGCGATGGAAACTGCCAGTGCGGATAGTATGCCGGAGGGCGTAGAACGTCAGGGTATCGGCACTCCGGCAACCAGAGCCGCCACCATTGAAAAGCTGGTGCAGAAGGGCTTTCTGGAGCGCAAGGGCAACAAGAAAACCAAGGTGCTGCTGCCCACGGATAAGGGAAAAGCCCTCATCACTGTGATGCCCGAAGAAATCCAATCCCCGGAAATGACCGCCGATTGGGAAACAAAGCTGCTGCAAATCGAGCGTGGCGAAATGGAGCCGAGCGAATTTATGACCGAGATCAATACGATGATTACCGAACTGGTAAAGAACACGGAAATGAAAAAAGGAGCGAATGCACTTATGAAAAACAAAATCATTGGTGTCTGCCCGAACTGTGGTAAGCCTGTCGTGGAGCGTGAAAAAGGCTGGTTCTGCGAGAACCGGGAGTGCCGTTTTGTCCTGTGGAAGGACAATGCGTTCTTCAAGCGTCTGGGCAAACGGCTGGACGCTCATGTGGCGGACAAGCTGCTGCGGGATGGTCGTGTCCGCTTGAAGGACTGCAAGAGTGCCAAGGGCAAGACCTACAATGCCACCGTGCTGCTGTCCTGTGAAGCCGATGGCCGCAGCAAGTTTTCGCTGGAATTTGAAGGTGGGTGCTGATGGAGCAGATAAAAGAAGCGGTCTACCTTATCAACGATGAACGCTATCTGCATCTCCGGGAAAACGGTGCAGGGGTCGGCTTTGCCACTTATAACAAGGTAACTGGCGAGCCGCTGGAAAGTGGGCAGATCTCGGAAAAGAATCTGCCGCCCGATGGCAGGAACGCCATTTCTGCCGCCCGGAACTGGTATCTGTTTGAACTTTCGGACGATGACCGCAAGGTCATCCAACAGGAAAGCGTAAAGATCCTCGAAAACATCCCGCAAGCTGGTATCGGCAGACGGCGCATCTGGGAGCCTGAAACGCTGCCGAAGGATATTCGTCTCATCAACAGCCACTATGATGACCTCTATCGCATTCCAGATGGCGGCGTGATTCAGGTGGATTACCCGGATGGGCGCAGTTTTACAGCACGGGTGGAACATCTGGATGATTACCACTTTGACATGGGCGGTCTGGGCAATGTGTTCCACATCTGCCAGTTTGCCGAGGTCATGGAACGAAACCATGCAGACTTCTATCCCGAAATTCAGACACAGGACGAGCAGGCTGCATGGGAACTGGGCGGCAAGGGCTATCTTGCTATCCAGTCCTGTGAGGACGGCTGGGACTACACTATTTACCACAGTGATTATTCCGTAATGGACGGTGGGCAGCTGGATGCCCCGGAACTGACCATTCAGGAAGCTCGTGAGCAGATTTTGGAAGCGCACCACTTGGAAAAGGGGCGGCGGCTGTTGCAGGACTACGATGCCGTCATGGATAAAGTTGCGGAAGCTGAGGAACTGAGCGCAGACCACCGCCCTTCCACACTGGAAAAGCTGGCAGAACTGGCAAGTGATACGTCTGCGCCAAAATCCTCTGCACGGTCTGCGCCAGAACTGTGAGGTGGACAATGCAGCAAAAATGGAATCAGAATTTTGACGGCGAACTCATGCCGGACATCCCGCAGAAATTTCTGAACGCAGGGTGCGATGTTTATATGGTGATGCAACTACGGCATGACGAAAAAATCCTCGATGAAAGATTTGCTTCTATGCGGGAGTTGAATCGTCGAGGCAAAACGCCAGACCCGGAGCATTACGAGGTCACCTACTATGCTGATTTGCCCGCCATGTGGCAGGATGTGCCGAACAACGAGGTTTTGGAAGAACTATTTCAGATGTTCAACCTCTCCCGTCCGCAGGATTTTGAGGGGCACAGCCTGTCGGTCAGCGATGTAATCGCACTCAAACGCAATGGCGAGGTGTCTGTGCATTATGTGGACAGCATCGGCTTCAAAGATTTACAGGGGTTTCTGGACAAGCAGCCGGAGCGCCCTTCTGTTTTGCAAACTCTCAAGGAGAAGTGCAATGCCCCGGAGTGCAATCCCACCTTCTGTCGGAAAGTGAGGGATGCCCATGAACTTTGACCATGAAGAACTCATGCTGATGATGCTTTACAACACCGGCACCCGACTGGGGCTTATCCACGAACTGCGGCTCATGCAGTGCTACCTGATGCCCGATGAGACCGCCCTGCGGGAGTTGTCGGAAGGTGTTATCGAGAAGCTGAAACTGCTGACCGATGCCGAGTTTGCCGAACTGGAATTTCCCCCGGACTGACTTTCGCCGCCTGCGGGCGGCGTACATAGGCTCTTTTACAATGGGATTCGGTGTGGTATACTGAACTCGACAAATCGAAGTTTGTTGGGGATGCAAAAATGAAGAAATATGCTATGCCGATCATTATGCTGGCTGTATTCGAAACGGTCGCAATTACCTTATGGCTGACAAAGAACAATCTGTTCTATCTGTTCAATTTCAGCTACATTGGTCTGTCCATTTCACTTGGTGTTTTTTTGTATATTAAAAAATATAAGTACGCAAGGCGCATTGTTCAACTTCTTGTCGGTCTGTACATGCTTGTCTATCTTGGGTTGATATGTAACGAAAATATGCAGATCGAGGGATTCTGGTATTATCTGTTCACAGGCGTGTTTGAGGCTGCAACAATACATTATGCCGTAGCCAAAATATTCGGACCGCTGATATTTGGACGCGGATGGTGCGGATATGCCTGCTGGACAGCTATGGTGCTGGATTTTCTGCCCTACAAAGTGCCAAAAGAGCCGCGAAGAAAAATAGGATGGATCAGGTATATCACCTTTGCGGCTTCGCTGATCTTTGTTGCAGCATTGTTCCTTGCTCATGTGGGGAGCCTAGAGAGAATCATGTTCTGGGCATTTATCATTGGTAACATTCTCTATTATACGGCAGGAATTATCCTTGCATTTTTCTTCAAGGATAACCGGGCATTCTGCAAGTACATCTGTCCGATTACTGTTTTTCTGAAGCCGATGAGTTATTTTTCTCTGATTCGTCTGAAATGCGATAAGGAGAAATGTGTCTCCTGTGGGAAATGCAAACGTGTTTGCCCGATGAATGTTGATGTGACAGATAATTCAAGGAAACGTAAAAACGGTACAGAATGCATCCTATGCATGGAGTGCGTAAAGAACTGTCCCAAAGACGCATTATGACAACTTCCAGTTTGTGGGGAAGGAACACCTATATGTCAAAACCCAAAATCGCCTTTATCTGTGTCCATAATTCCTGCCGCAGCCAGATTGCCGAAGCCTTTGGCAAGGTACTGGCCGCAGATGTGTTTGAAAGCTACTCGGCTGGAACCGAAACCAAACCGCAGATCAATCAGGATGCTGTGCGCCTGATGAAAGAACTATATGGCATCGACATGGAAAAGACACAGTATTCCAAGCTGATCTCTGCAATTCCAAAGCCGGATATCGCTATTTCCATGGGCTGCAATGTCAGCTGCCCGTTCATTGGCAGATCTTTTGATGAGAATTGGGGTCTGGATGACCCTACTGGAAAAAGCGATGATGAATTCAAAGCAGTCATAGAGCAGATTCGTCAGAACGTTCTTGCTTTGAAATCGAAACTTTGCGGTTCCAGTTTTTGAAATCCTCAAAAGTGAGGTCTTGATAGAACGCTTCGATTCATGCTATACTAAAACCAATTTTAATTCCATAAGCGAGTGACCTTAAAAGGCCGCTCGCTTTTTTGTTTACAACGAGATTGAAGGGAGGAACGCTATGCCAAGCAAAACCGAAGAATATCTCGCCCTTGCCCAGCGCACGGCCAACGGCTTGACCCGATACTGGGAAAGCTGGACGGACTACCTGACCACCGCATCCCGGTTGTACAAGTACCCCTTTGCAGACCAGTTGATGATCTACGCTCAGCGGCCCGATGCCACCGCCTGCGCCGAATTTGACATTTGGCGCAACCGGATGAACCGCTATGTCAGGCGTGGCTCTAAGGGCATCGCCCTGCTGGACGAATCCAGCGGATTTCCGCGCCTGCACTACGTTTTCGATGTGTCGGACACCGGGGTGCGCCGCAATTCCCGTGACCCGGAGGTGTGGCAGTACAACGATGACCTGAAACAGCCGGTTTCGGAAATGCTCGCCGCCACCTATGGCATCAGCGGAGAGCGTGTCAGCCAGCAGCTTGCGGACGTTGCAGGGAAGCTGGTGGCGGATTACTGGGACAACAACGGCGGGGACATCCGTGCCATCGTTGACAGCTCGCTGCTGATGGATTATGATGAAGCCGGGGTGGAGATGCAGTTCAAGTCCGCTGCCGCCATCAGCGTCACCTACACGCTGCTGGAACGCTGCGGCTTTGAGCCGGCCGGATGGTTCGATAAGGATGATTTCCAAGCCATCCATGAATTTTCTACCCCGGATAGTGTCTACGCCCTCGGCGCAGCAGTCAGCGACATGAGCCGGGAGGTCTTACGCCAAATTGAGCGCACCGTAAAAACCACCATTCGCCGCCGAAACAATGAAAGGAGCCAGCATGAATATGAGCAGCAATCTGAGTTACACGCAGACCGGGGATTATCTTCTCCCGAACCTGACCCTGCATCAGCCGAAGAACCCGCTGGGCAAGTACGGCAGGATGCGCCTGAACTTTCTGAAGCAGCAGCATCCGGTACTGTACAACACGATGCTCCTGTCGGGGAGCCTGTACCCGCACCTGATGGAGGTGGAGCAGACGGCAGAGAACCGGATGCAGCAGACCATGGCGCAGCTTCTGAAACAGAACCCGGCCCCGGACAAGGAGCAGAATCAGATGGCATGGGTGCAGCACATGAACAGTCTGAAAGCACAGGCCGAGGAACTGGTACTGACGGAACTGATTTACAGCTGAGTTTCTTCGATGCCCACATCCCTACCGAAGCTGAACAAATCGAAACCATCGACCAAGCGGAAAGCGAAAAAACGCCCTCCGCTTTTTCGTTATCTCAAGCTGAAATTGAGAACGAACTGCGGCGGCACGGTTCGGGATTTACGGGCGGCAAGCAGCGCATTATGGCGCTGTACCAGACCCAGCCTGACCGCAAACTCCGTGCCAAAGCACTGGCAAAGGAGTACGGCATTGGTGGGCACTCCCACGATTTTCTGGACGGCAGTAGAGGTTTTGTGAACCACGACTGGAAGGGGCTGGAATTTGACCATTACCCCGACCACCAGAAAATCACCCTGAAATGGGCGCAGGTGGAAAAGTATATCGACCTGATGATCCAGTCCGACCGCTACCTGACGGATAGAGAAAAGGAGCATTACACGCCCCCTTCGCCCGTCAGCGCAAAGCCGGATGTCGAGCTTGCTCGTGCCAAAAACCTGATCCGGGAGTTTTGTCAGGAAGAATACGATTCCGAGCCAGACTTCTCCGACCTGACCAAGATCGGCATTGCCTACACCAACGCCACCGATGAGGAAATCCCCATTCAAGTTAATGTAGATTTGGTGGGATACCGGGTGGAACGGTATCTGGGCGAGGTGCTGATAGATGAACGCCAGTACGAAAGTCTGGAAGATCTGACCGAAACCGAATTGGAGGCTCTGGATTTTTCGGAACTGGTCAGCGTCACAGACGAGGAACTGGAGCACTATCACAGCAAGGCAGAGGAACGCCCGGCACCGCTGCCGCTGGATGCCGCCACCGAGTACAACGCCCTGAAGGAACAGTACCCGGATGCGCTGGTAGGCTTTGAGCAGAACGGATACTATGAGTTCTACGGTGAGGATGCCCGGAAGGTCTGCGAACTTCTGGGCGGCAAACTTCTGGAAAAAGAAACAGCACTGGGCACCGTCCCGGTCACCGGCTTTCCCAGTAACCAGTGGGTGTACCGTGCCAAACAACTATGGCAGCGCGGCGAGAACGTCTACCTTGCCGGGCTGAACGAGGACGGCACCCACCACCAGACCAAGTATCTGCGCCGGGAGGATTATCTGCCGCTGGGTGCCACCGTCCACATGGAAGGGCGGGCTTTCCGAGTGGATACGGTAAACTATGATAGGGGTAGCGTGACCCTGCAGGATGTGGCACTGGCAGAAATGCGGATGCCAGTTTTCCGGGAGGAACCGCTGGCTCTTGTCCTGGAGTTGTACGAGGAGCAGGATATGATGGAATCCCCCCTGCCCGATTACAAGATCGGTGACAATGTTGTGGTCGAACTCCCCACTCGAACTATTGAGGGGAAAGTTGGCTATGTGGGTGAAACGGATGTGCGAATCGACACCAGTGCGCACGGGCAGTCATGGGATAACGAAGTTGTCAATAAGCAACAATTCGAGGAGGGCTTGCGGCAGAACGAACCAAATTCTACCCGGCCAGTTCGTACTGAAAAAACGGTTGCCGTATACCCCGCCAAGGAAAACAATCTGCCGTTTGACATTGTAATTCAGACGATAAGCACAGAATCACCCACAGTTGAAGCGGAACATCCTGCGCCAGAGCCTGCCGGGAACTTCCACATCACGGACGATCATCTGGGTGAGGGCGGAGCAAAACAGAAGTACGCCCGGAACATCGAAGCCATCCGTACCCTGTTCAAGCTGGAAGAGGAGCACCGGGGTGCCACCGCCGAGGAGCAACAGGTGCTTTCGCAATATGTGGGCTGGGGCGGTTTGGCAGATGCCTTTGACCCCGGCAAAGATAGTTGGGCAAAAGAGTACGCCGAACTGAAAGGGCTGCTCTCCGAGGACGAATACTCCGCAGCCCGTTCCAGCACCCTGAACGCCCACTACACCAGCCCCACCGTCATCCGTAGTATCTACGATGCTGTGGAGCGCATGGGTTTCCACAGCGGTAACATTCTGGAACCTAGTATGGGCGTGGGCAACTTCTTTGGAATGCTGCCGGACACCATGCAGGACAGTCGCTTGTACGGCGTAGAACTGGACAGCATCACCGGGCGCATTGCAAAAAAACTGTATCCGCAGGCTGACATTACTGTGGCTGGCTTTGAGACCACCGACCGCCGTGATTTCTACGATTTGGCGGTGGGCAACGTGCCCTTTGGTCAGTACAAGGTCAACGATAAGGCGTACAACAAGCTGGGGTTTTCTATCCACAACTACTTTTTCGCCAAGGCCATCGACCAAGTGCGTCCGGGCGGCATCGTGGCGTTTGTGACTTCTCGCTACACCATGGACAGCAAGGACAGCACTGCCCGCAAACACATGGCAGAACGCGCCGATTTGCTGGGGGCTATTCGATTGCCCAACAATGCGTTCAAGGCTAATGCAGGCACGGATGTTGTCAGCGATATTATCTTTTTGCAGAAGCGTGACCGCCCTGCGGATATTGAACCTGCATGGATGCAGCTTGGCAAGACCGATGATGGCTTTGCTGTCAACAGCTACTTTGTTGAGCACCCGGAGATGGTGCTGGGCGAACTGACCGCAGAAAGCACCCAGTACGGACGAGAGGAACTGACCGTTGCGCCCCTTGAGGGCACCAGCCTTGCCGACCAACTTGCAGAAGCAGTACAGCATATTGAGGGGCAATACGCCGAAGTTGAGGTGGAAACACCAGATATTGCGGATGCCGAAAATGAGAAGCACATTCTCCCGGCCGACCCGGAGGTGAAGAATTTCTCCTACACCGTGGTGGACGGCGAGGTGTTCTACCGGGAAAACTCCGTGATGACGCAGGTGGAGCTGTCCGACACCGCCAAGGGGCGTGTCACCGGCATGGTGGAGCTGCGGCAGATCGTCAACGAGCTGATTCAGCAGCAATTGGAGGATTACCCCGATGCCGACATCAAGGCAACGCAGGAGCGTTTGAACGCCGCCTACGATGCCTTTACCACAAAGTACGGCTTGCTGAACGACCGCAAAAACGGGCGGCTGTTTGAGCAGGATTCCTCGTATTATCTGCTGTGCTCGCTGGAAAATCTGGACGAGCAGGGGCAGCTCAAGAGCAAGGCTGCAATGTTCACCAAGCGCACTATCCGCCCGGAGCGTACCGTTACCAGCGTGGACACCCCCAGCGAAGCGTTGGCGGTGTCCATCGGGGAACACGGTAAAGTAGACCTGCCCTATATGGCAGAACTGTTGGGTACACCCGGCGAGTACGGGCGCATTACCACCGAACTTTCCGGCGTGATCTTCAAAGATCCTGCCGCTGACCCCACCGACCCTGAAGCAGGCTGGCAGATGGCAGACGAGTACCTGTCCGGCGATGTCCGGGCAAAGCTGCGAATGGCGCAGTTCGCCGCCGAAACGAACCCGGAGTTTGTGGTCAATGTGGATGCGCTGACCAAGGCACAGCCCAGAGAACTGGAAGCATCTGAAATTGATGTGCGGCTGGGTGCAACATGGCTGGACCCGAACATTATCCAGAAGTTTATGACCGAGACATTCCAGATCCCCTACTATCTGCGCCATGCTGTCAAAGTGCGTTATTCTCCCTATACCGCAGAGTGGCGCGTGGAGGGCAAGACCGCTACGGGACGGGGCGATATTATCTCCTCCGAGACCTACGGCACATCCCGTGCCAACGCCTACAAGATTTTGGAGGAAACCCTGAATCTGAAAGATGTCCGCATCTATGACACCATCGAGGATGCCGAGGGCAAGCCCAAGCGTGTGCTGAACAAGCGGGAGACCATGCTGGCGCAACAGAAACAGCAGGTCATCAAGGATGCTTTTGCCAACTGGGTCTGGCAAGACCCCCAGCGGAGCATTGCGCTGGTAAAACAGTACAATGAGTTGTTCAACAGCACCAGACCCCGTGAATACGATGGCTCCCACATCCATTTTGTCGGTATGAACCCGGAGATCACCCTCCGAGAGCACCAGCGCAACGCCATCGCTCATGTGCTTTATGGCGGTAATACGCTGCTTGCGCACGAAGTTGGCGCAGGAAAAACCTACGAAATGGCGGCATCCGCCATGGAAGCAAAACGGCTGGGGCTGTGCCAGAAAAGCCTTTTCGTAGTGCCCAACCATTTGACAGAGCAGTGGGCTTCGGAGTTCCTGAACCTCTACCCCAATGCCAAGCTGCTGGTAGCACGGCGCAAGGACTTTGAGACTGCCAACCGCAAAAAATTCTGTGCCCGCATCGCCACCGGCGACTACGATGCTGTCATCATCGGGCATAGCCAGTTTGAGCGCATCCCGCTGTCCTTTGAGCGGCAGGAACGTATCATTCAGGAGCAAATTTATGAAACGCTTGCCGCCATCAATGAGCTGAAAGTCCACGCAGGTGAGAATTTCTCCATCAAGCAGATGGAAAAGACCCGGAAAACGCTGGAAACCAAGCTGGAAAAACTGCGCTCCGATGAGCGTAAAGACGATGTAATCACCTTTGAACAACTGGGCGTTGACAGGCTTTTTGTGGACGAGAGCCATTTTTACAAGAACCTCTTTTTGACCACAAAAATGCGGAATGTCGCAGGATTATCCACCAGCGAAGCGCAGAAATCCAGCGATATGTTCGGCAAGTGTCGCTATCTGGATGAGATCACCGGCGGGCGGGGCGTGGTGTTTGCCACGGGCACGCCCGTGAGCAATTCCATGACCGAGTTGTACACGGTCATGCGGTATCTCCAATACAGCACCCTCCAGCAGAAAAAGCTGACCCACTTCGACTGCTGGGCATCCACCTTTGGCGAGACAACCACCGCCATTGAGCTTGCCCCGGAGGGAACCGGCTATCGTGCCCGCACCCGGTTTGCAAAGTTTTTCAATCTCCCGGAACTGATGTCCATGTTCAAGGAGGTTGCGGACATTAAAACCAGCGACCAGCTCCACCTGCCTGTGCCGGAAGCGAAGTTTGAAACGGTGGTGGCAAAACCCTCAGAGATCCAAAAGGAAATGGTGCAGGAACTGAGCAAACGTGCGGCAGAAATCCACTCCGGCACGGTGGATGCGTCCGTGGACAATATGCTCTGCGTCACCAATGATGGTAGAAAGATCGGTCTGGATGTGCGCCTGATGAACCCCATGCTGCCCGATGACCCCAACAGCAAGCTGAACGTCTGTGTGCGGAACGTGCTGAAGATCTGGGATGAGGGCAAAGATCAGAAGCTGACACAGCTTTTGTTCTGCGACCTCTCCACCCCGAAAAATGACGGTAACTTCAACGTCTACGATGACATTCGCAAGAAGTTGGTTGCTGCCGGTGTGCCGGAAAATGAGATCGAGTTTATCCACAACGCCGACACCGAAGCGAAAAAGGCGGCATTGTTCTCCAAAGTGCGCTCTGGCGATGTGCGAGTTTTGCTCGGAAGCACTGCAAAAATGGGAGCGGGCACCAACGTCCAGTCCCGGCTTGTGGCGGTGCATCATCTGGATGTTGGCTGGAAGCCCAGCGACATGACCCAGCGCAATGGTCGCATCATCCGTCAAGGCAACATGAATAAGGAAGTCAAGGTGTTCAATTACGTCACGGAAGGGACGTTTGACAGCTACCTCTTTCAGACCCTTGAGAATAAACAGCGGTTTATCAGCCAGATTATGACCAGCAAGTCCCCGGTGCGCTCCTGCGAGGACGTAGATGAACAGGCACTTTCCTATGCGGAGATCAAGGCACTGTGCGCCGGAAATCCGCTCATCAAAGAGAAGATGGACTTGGACGTTCAGGTCGCCAAGCTGAAGGTGCTGAAAGCCGACCACCAGAGCCAAAAATTCCGCCTGCAAGACAAGCTGCTGACCAAATTCCCGGCTGACATTCGGGAAACGAACGCCTATATTGCTGGGGTGAAAGCGGACGCACAGCTTGCCGCTGCCCACCCGCAGGTGCAAGAGGGTTTCTGCGGCATGACCATCAAGGGCGTGACCTACGATGAGAAAAAGACCGCCGGTGAGCGTCTGGTGCTTGCCTGCTCCGAACTGCCCAACGCCGAAGAAAAAGTCATCGGCAGCTACCGGGGCTTTGAGTTGTCTCTGCGGTTCGATACCTTCCGCAGCGAATATCAGGCGATTCTGAAGGGTGAGCGGAGGTACCCGGTAGCACTGGGCACCGACCCGCTGGGCAACATCATTCGTCTGGATAACTCCCTGAACAGCTTTCCGGAGCGCATCACCGCCGCAGAAAACGAGCTGACCACCCTGCATCAGCAGCAGGCAGCGGCGCAAATCGAGGTGGAGAAACCCTTTCCGCAGGAGGAAGAACTGGCAGAGAAGTCCGCACGGCTTGCGGAACTGAACGCCCAGTTGGATGTGGACGAGAAAAATCACGAGCCGGAACAGGACGAGGAAGAACAGGAGGATGCCCCTCGCCGCCCCTCGGTGCTGGCGGCACTGGAAGAAAAGTCGGATAAGCCGGAGCCGGTGAAGCCTTTTCGCAGTTATTACGACAAGGATGGTGATGCCCGGTGAGGGAAAAGCGCGACGAGATCATCATCCTGAGAACCACAAAAGCGGAGAAGAACCGCATCTATGAGAAAATGCTGGGCATGGGTATCCGCAGCCTGAGTGCCTATATCCGCAAAATGGCACTGGATGGTTACTGCCTGAACCTCGACCTGCCGCAACTGCGGCGCATGTCGTATCTTTTGCAGATGTGCAGCAACAATCTGAACCAGTACGCCAAACGTGCCAATGAGAGCGGCAAAATCTACGCAACCGACATGGAGGACCTGCGGCAGCGGCTGGATGAGCTGATCGACATTGGCAGACAGATCCTTTCCAAATTGGCAGAACTCTAAAATTTTACCCCGCAGTTGGAGGGCTGCGGGGCTACATAAGGGTTGACATCCTTGCAAAGCAATCGTTGATACCTTTATAATCGGGGTGAAAGAAAGGCGGGTGCTAGATATGAGGTTCGTTTTTAAGATGATCGTTTTCCCGTTTTGGCTGCTTACGGCTTTCCTTGCGCTGATGCTGAAATGGACGCTGAACCTGTCGGCGTTTGTGCTGGCTCTGCCCATGCTGTATGTTTTCGGCTGCGGTCTTTATACGCTGTACTGCCGGGAGTGGCTGCAATTTTTGATTTTGCTGGTAGCAGAGTTTGGATGCTTTGTGTTGATTTTTATGGGCGCTTTGATTGCAGATGCAGCAGAACGTTTTAGTGGCTGGGTTGCCGGATTGTGAGGGGTGCTATGGAAAACCAGAAGATAGAGGAATACTATTCTGAGCACAGCAGCACGATTTTTTCTGAAATGCTGGGTGAGAATGAAAACTATCGGCGGCTGAAAAAAGCCAAAATAGCGGCTGAAAAAGCCCTGCAGAGCGTCATCAGCCAAGAAGCATGGAAGCAATACCTTGTCTTAGATGGAATCTGCAACGAGCTGGAATGTGCCCGTTACAAGGCGATGTATCTGGCAGGTGCTGCCGATTACGAAAAATTATCCAAATGATCTCGATGCCGCCGATGTGCGGCATTTTTTCTTTTCAATAGGGGGTGATGATGCTGGCAGCAACACGGCTGATTGCGCTGCACAAAAACAAAGGCAAGTCGGTTGCGGCCTGTCTGAAAAGCCGCACGGACTATGCGAAGAATCCTGACAAAACGAATAGGGGAGCGCTGGTCAGCAGCTACCAGTGCAGCCATTTGACCGCAGACGAGGAATTTATGCTGTCCAAGCGGCAGTATGAACTGATGACCGGGCGCAGGCAGAAAAGCGATGTGATTGCTTATCAGGTGCGGCAATCCTTCAAGCCGGGAGAAGTTACGCCGGAGGAAGCCAACCGCATCGGCTACGAGTTTGCCGAGCGATTTTTGAAGGGTAAACACGCCTTTATCGTTGCCACCCACACCGACCGGGCGCATATCCACAACCATGTGATCTTCAACTCCACAGCGATGGATAGCACCAGAAAGTTCCGGGATTTTTTCTTTTCGGCGTTGGCAGTGCAGCGGTTGAGTGACCTGATTTGCTTAGAGCACCAGTTGTCCGTCATTGAAAAGAAGCCCTACCGGGAGCGGCAGAAGCGCATCGTCTACCCGCCCAAAGAAAGCAACCGTGACCGCCTGTGCGGAATCATCGACACCATCCTTGCAGAAAAGCCGGAGGATTACGAAGCGTTTCTGCAAAAGCTGGAGCAGCAGGGCTATGAGGTGAAGCGTGGCAAGCACACGGCGGTGAAGGGTGTGCGGCAGAAACGCTTTATCCGTTTCCGCACACTGGGCATCGGCTATGGCGAGGACGAGATTAAAGCGGTGCTGGAGGGCAGGGCGAAACACCAGCCGTACCAGAAGAAGCCGCCCAAAGAACAGCCCTTCCAGTTGCTGGTGGACATTCAGAGAAAAATGGCCGAGGGCAAAAGCGTCGGCTACAAAAAGTGGGCAACGAAGTTCAACCTGAAAGAGATGTCTAAGACTCTGCTGTTCTTGCAGGAGCAGAAAATCAGCAGCGCCGAGGAACTGCGGGAACGTGCAGCGGCGGCAACGGAACGGTATCATGCCTTGGGAGATTCCATCAAGGCGGCAGAAGCGAGGTTGACGGAGATTGCCGTCCTGAAAACCCACATCATCAACTACGCCAAGACCCGCCCGGTCTATGATGCCTACCGTAAGTCGGGATACAGCAAAAAGTTTTTGGAAGCCCACCGGGAGGAGATTGCTCTGCACAAGGCGGCGAAAGCTGCCTTTGACGAAGCCGGGCTGCAAAAATTGCCCAAGGTCAAGGCGTTGGATGCGGAGTTCGCAGAGCTGCTGACAAAAAAGAAAGCAGCCTACCCGGAATACCGCAAGGCACGGAACGAGATGCAGGAACTGGTTCGGGCACAGAAAAATGTGGAACGATTTTTTGCGGAGGAAAAACCAGCACAGGAGAACGAGCAGGCTCGATAAAAGCAGATTGCCGGGAACTGACCGTGAGTGGTCGGTTTCCGGCAATCTTTTTTGTTGATTCAATCTTTAACGGAATTGTTTATCTCTTTGGATTGTGTATGTTGGTGCGACCAGCAGGTATCCTATAGAGTGTAAAGAACACGATAGGATGAGGTTGCACTATGAAAGAGCTTTTTGGACAGCGACTACGGGAGCAGCGTATAAAGCATGGGTTGACGTTGGAACAGCTTGCGGAAAAATCCGAGCTTTCCTCCAACTATATCGGCATGGTAGAGCGTGGCTTAAAGGAACCCGGTCTTGCCACTATTGTTAAACTTCTGAATGCTCTGAATATTTCCGCAGACACATTGTTGTGTGATCTGGTCCCCAGTGCATCCCATGTGACCGATGACGAGATCCGCAAGCGGCTGGAACATTTGACCCCCGTCCAGAAAAAAGCGGCGCTCGATCTGCTGGATACCTATATCGGCAATCTCCCTTACCTCACAAACGAGGAATAAACCACAAACTTTGCAAGCGCATCGGCTGAAATTTAGCCGGTGCGCTTTTCTTTTGCATTCCTTTCGACTATAATCATTCTTATGGAATGCATTGTTTCCTAAAGAGTTGATTGTTTGGGGGTGCCAAAATGAGAGAACCGCAGTACAACATTTTAGCTGATGTTCAGGATGCAATCGAGC
This sequence comes from Faecalibacterium prausnitzii, assembly GCF_019967995.1. Lineage (NCBI taxonomy): Bacteria > Bacillati > Bacillota > Clostridia > Eubacteriales > Oscillospiraceae > Faecalibacterium > Faecalibacterium prausnitzii. The sequence continues at coordinate 164,043 of NZ_CP065377.1, read as the reverse complement.
GAGCAAAACAGGGCAAGCTGGCGCTGTACTGGCAGCGCGCCATTCAGCGGGAATACCACTGCAAGAAAGTCACCCCTGCTGAACAGCAGGCGTATGAGCAGTTGCAGAGTATTCTCTCCGAAGTGCCGCAATGGAGCGATGAAGAAGAACTGCGCTCCGGAATGGAAGAAATCGGCGGCAGGGTCTGGTTCTGCCACTTCTGGATTGACCACAATTCTATGGTGCAATTGACGGAAGACCGCAACGGCGGATTTCATGCTGCCTACGTTCTGGATGCAGACGCTTCCCCGGAAGTGCGCCGGGAGGCTGCACTGCTGGCGCAGAAGGAGCTTGCGAAATGTATGCAGGAATGGGGCATTTCGCTTCTGAATGCGCCTGTCCCGGAACAGATGAAGTATGCTTCTCTGGCAGAAGCCGCTTCTCACCTTATGCAAGTTCTCAATGACCCGGAAAGCATCACCGGGTAAAAAGCGTCCCGCAGGGATGCGCAGCCTGCATTGGAAAATGCAGATCAAAGGGGCTTGGGGCACTCCCCAACAAGCATTTTGCAACGCAAAATAAGCAGATGTATATACGTCTGCACTGCTTGCCACAACAATGCGTTCCTTTTGGGTCGCAGTCCGAATGAAAAGCTGAACACAGTACAGCCCCGAAGTTTTCAAAAAAGTCATGGAGCAGGTCGAGAACTTTGAGGAGAACAATTAAATCTTCCATAAAGCAGAAATACGGCTATATTCAGGCTTCACACTGAAATATAGCCGTATATTTTTTCATCGCTAATAGTTGTTGTATTTGCTCTTGAAAACAGCGCAAAGATTTATTATAATAAGATAAATGGTTGTATCTTGCGCAAAGGAGCTGTGAAGAATGAATCAGAACTACCGCCGTAAAACAGAAAAGGTTTACCATGGGCTACGAGGGCTGATCCCTGTATGCGTGAAGTCTCTGCCTATGTCACCCAGCAATTCAACCGCTACGTGATGGGCGTAGAAAGCCTGGATACCTTTGACCAGTTTTATCGGCAGCTGAAAGAAATGGGGATCGAAACCGTATTGGAAAATCATCAAGAAGCCTACGACCTTATGTACCAAAAATAAAAATCAACCTGCATTTTGCATCCGTTCCGGGAGTTTATGCTTTGGCAAAATCCGCGTCTTTTCATCTGAACACCCACCCTCCCACCTTTTTCAGAACTTGGGGCTGGCTCTCTTGCGCTGAGCCCTTTTGGGGTGCACGGGGCTGGCTTCACGCTATTTTATAAAGTTCCACCAAACACACAAAGCCGGTACAGACCCGCGTCGATGGCGACGGGCTTCTGTACCGGCTTTTTCAGGGAGAAGAAGCAAATGTAAGGAGAAGTGTTTGTGATAATGCTCGTATTTTGTTTGGGAGAGAATTAGAGTTTTGTGTCTGCGTGTTGAGAAGAAATCCAGGAAGCCAGGTGCTATTTCAAGTTCAACTCAAGTCGCACCAACACTGGAAAAGATCTCGTACTGCACAATGGGGTAAACGTCACGCTCCAGCCCCCTGCTGTTAGTGTCTGCGGTTTAGAGAAAATCCGTCCGCTGCGGAGTAAAGATGTCCAGAATTACGCCCTCTTCCAGGGCCACTGCACCGTGAAGCAGATCGGGAGCAACATAATAGCTGTCGCCTTTGTGCAGGATGTACTTCTGACCTTCTACTTCGTATTCAAAGCAGCCGGACAGAATATAACTCACCTGCTCATGGGGATGACGATGTGCTTCGCCCACAGCACCTTTCTGAAAGCTCGCTTCCACCCCCATCATCCCGCCGCCATGGGCAAGGATCCGGCGGGTGATCCCCGGAGCCGGGCAGGTGGGCTGAATGTCCTCATATTTCAATACCATAGGGAACCCCCTGTTTCTAGTTTTTCAGCCTGAAGCCTTAGATGAATGCCTGGCCGCCGTTGATCTGGATCACTTCGCCAGTGATAAAGGAAGCCTTCTCCGATGCCAGGAAGACGATCACATCCGCCACTTCGCGGGGGTCGCCCAGCCGCTTCATCAGGATGCTGTCCTTCCAGCTCTCCACCAGGGCGCGGTCAGTCGCAGCGTGGAAGGCAGTGTCGATGGTACCGGGAGAGACCATGTTGGCGCGGATGCCGAACTCGGCCAGATCCTTTGCCAGAGCACGAGTGTAGCTCTGGACAGCGCCCTTGGAAGCTGCATAGATGGAAGCGCCGATGCCGGCACCACTGGTCACGGCGATGGTGCTGAAGTTGACAATCGAGGCGTCCTTGCCCTTCTTCAGCAGGGGCAGGGCGGCCCGAGTGTTGAAGAACACGCTGTCAAAGTTCAGAGCCATGACCTTCCGCATAAAGCCGGTCTCCATCTCGGACACACGCTGCCGGCCGCCCAGGCCGCCTACGTTGTTGACCAGCAGATCCAGAGAACCAAACTCCTCGCCGATCTTGGCGAAGGTCTCGTTCACCTGCTCCTCGTTGGTAGCATCGCAGGCATAGAAGTGGACCTTGATGCCCTGGCTCTCCAGCTTATCGATCACCTTTTTACCTGCCTCCAGATCGATGCCGGTAATGATGACCTCGTATCCTGCCCGGCCCAGTGCCTCTGCGGTTGCGCCACCAATGCCGCCGGTTGCACCAGTAATAACTGCTCTCATAATAAAACCTCCATCATAAGTAAAAAATTATTGTAACCTTAAACGGTTAACTGCATTTGATAGGTAGCCTTGTCCCCCACACTTCGGATCAAAACCGTATTCCGGATCCGATTCACGGGGTTGTCCTTGGTTTTCAGCAGGAACAGTTCCTGCCCTTCCTGGAGATCGACCCGAACCTGCATCGACTCTGCCCCAAGCTGAGCCCGCAGAACCACAGCGTTCTGATCTGTTTTAACTTTCTTGGTTTCCAGAACGTGCTGATAGCCGTTCTCCGAGAAGCCCAGGTCCGCCGCTTCCGTCGGCAGGTCGCAGGACAGCTCAATCCCCGGCTCAAAGTGGAAGGTATAATCGTAAACGCCGGTTTTGCCCTCCACCTGAAAGTAATCCAGAACGGAATTCTCGGTGATCTTCAGCTCTCTTGTGTAGTCGATACCCTCATAAACGTTCTCGGCCTTGCAGCGCACCCGGTCGTTCTCAAACAGCAGGCATTTGCCCGGTTCGACCGAGGTAATGTCGGTTCCGTTCCAGCACACTGTGTTGTGTGCCAAGGTTTTACGGTGCCACTCGTTGCATAGCCGCGACTGATAGCCCGCGTTGGACAGATCCCGAGACAGGCGAAGCTTTTTGTACATTACCTCAACGTTCATGATGTCCGGGTGGGCATGAGAACGCCCATTCAGGCCGTACTTCAAGAACACATTCCAGGAATCGTTCCGTAGCATAGCAAAGTTGGAAGTGGGGAAAGTCGTCGAGCTGTGGGGAACGGGCTTGTAGTCCGCATAATTGAAATCGATGTTGAACAGCAGCCGCTCCAGGCAGATGGTTCCGCAGCAGTAATAGGGCTCCGACAGCGGCAAAGTGGTTCTCGGCGCGGGATCTGCCTCAATGATTTTGAGGATATTTCCTACCGGGCTGTACTCGCCAAAGGCCCGGGCTGCCGTATGATAAACATAGCTGAAGGTCTTCAGATTCAGATCCGGCCAGCCATCGTTGGGATTCGGCAGATAGAGATTGTCAAAAGCGTACTGGTACGCTTGCACAAACATCCGCTCCAAAATAGCGGTGCTTTCCTGACCAAAATCGTAATCGTAAATTTTGCTGAACAGGAACAGATAGGAAACGCCCTCCAAGAGGAAGAAGTTGTAGTGAATTGACCCTTCGTACCAGAAGCCGTCCTTGGTGACGCCCTTTTTCAGCTGCTCGTGCATATTGAACTGGCTCTTGAAGGCGTAGTCGATCATTTCCTGATCGTGCATGGCCAAGCCCATAACACCGATTGCAGAGAGCGACCAGCAGCTGATGTTGTGGATGGCAACCGCCTGCGGAGCCATCAAGCGGAACATCTCGCGGAACAGTTTCTGGTGGATACGCTCCAGCCAGGCCGAATCCAGCTCATCTCGCAGAATCTCGATGGTCTGGATAAACCGGATGGCTACGATCGCCTCATTGAGACCCTGGGGCATCATCTTACCGCAGCCCCACACCATGTTGTCGTAACTTTCGCAGAGAACATTTTCTTTGTTGTGCAGCTGGAACTCCTGATAATGCTCTGCGTAGAACTCCATGACCCGGACCGCATAATCCCGGTACTTGGTCTCGCCGGTGGCCTTGTAGATCAGGGCAGAAACCAGAGTCATCACAACAGCCCGGTTGCGATAGAAGGTAATCCAAACGCCGTTCTGCGTCTCGTCCCGATAGACTTTCCCACAGACAACACAGCGGTGTTCCTTCGGCGAGTTCAGGTCAAAGATCAGGCGGCCGCCATCGTCGTCGCAGAAGTAATGGTGACCCCATCGGCTCAGCTTCTCCGGGGAATCGGAAAAGCCGGGCATAAATGCATCGACATCTTTCTTCATGACTTCAAGCGCCTTCTGGTTCATCTCCAGCCCCATCAGCTCTTGAAACCGATCGTTTACATAATTCACAAAAGCCCTCCTATGGTGATGGATACCCCTTTTTACAAGGAATATTCCTGTTTCGTCTTGGATTGACATACCACTTGGATCGGTGTAGTGTTGGATGCGGAATCACAGTATCCAACCTTTACCTCATAGGAACAACCACCGCACTCCAGGAAAAGAGACCGCCCCGTGTGCTGAACTTTCACAGGATCATCCGAGAAGGTAAAGCACTCAAAAAAGACTTGTTCTTTTTCCGGCGCAGAAGAGCAGGTTGCCAGGGTCTGGATCTCTGTCCGGCATTTTTTGTCCTGCTCCTGGGTGGTCATGACGCTCTCCACCTGCTGCTGATACTGCTTTTGGCAGACAGGCCGGTCCGAATAGACCTGGTAAGACAGTTCTCCGCCCATCAGCGGGTATACGGCCGTTTGCCCATCCAACTGCGCCCTTCGGTCCGTATTGCAGATCAGAGAATAGGTGTGGGACTGTGTGCTGCGTAGCAGATCTACAAACACCCAGAACCGCAGACCGTCGGTGATCAGCGCCCGGCTGACTTCCTGCATTTCCTGTTTGGCGGGGTACACGCCGGCCGTCTCGCCGCGATAGAGCACCAGGCTGCCCTCCGTCTGGAATTTGGTCACCCGCCCTGCATACTGTTCGGGGCAGAAGGGCTCGCCCGCCACCAGACGCTGCCGGACGCTGCTCATATACGCATCGTTTACATCTACGGCATCGGTGTAAAGGCCATCCACCAACAGAACATTGTGGTTGTCCGGCATCAGGTTGCGGTTATATCCATCCTCACAGGTGAAATAATCGCTCCCGCGGGTAAAGATGTAGGAGAGGTTATCCGGATGATGATGGGACAGGGAGAACAATTCGATCCCCTCTTCGTTCCGAATCTTCCAGCCTTCTCTCCACTGCTTGATACCGCCCGGCGGACTGCACTTGATAGTCAGGACTTTGGCATCTCGTTTCCAACTGCTGCGAACCGTCAGTAGACCCAGATCATCGAAGTAGCGCACCAGCGGCAGGTTGGAGAGATCTTTTTCCGGTACATCGGGTGCATACCACAAGAACTCGAACACCGCTTCCGGCAGAATCCCGGGTTTCACCTTGCTGTTCTGGGCTTCCTCCATCAAAAACTCATCGACCACCAGATTTCCCAACTTTTGTGCGTAGCCATCGCCATATTCTGCGGCGACCTTATAATACACACAGGCTGTATGAGAACTGTACCGGTCATGGCAGTCCCCATAGTTCAGTTGGCGTTTCAGGTCCGCACAGGACTGATAAAGCCGGTAGTAGAAGGTATTTTTGAGATATTCGCTCTTCTGGAACCAATCCACGCTCTCCTGTACTTTCAGCAGATGGGCATAGACAAACAGCCACATCCCGCCATAGCGCCAGTAGGTCGCGCCCTCATAGTTCGACCCGTCCTCCGGCATCAGCGCGAACACCCGCGCAAAGTCCTCTTTGGCCTCCTGAATGTACTGTGCAGCGGCTTCATCTTCCCCTTGCAGGGCGTAACCCGCAGCGGCGAGACCTGTCATATTGATCCAGTTATGGTTCTGGTAGAAGTTGGTGGACCAACCCTTGCCGTGGGTCTCGCGCCGGTAATCCAGCATGATCTGTGCGTGATGCCGGATTTTGGCCGAAATTTTCGACTGCTCCTCAGGGGAGAGCCAGGGCTTGAGCCAGTCGTACCCAAGTGACAGCCCGAACAGGATCCAGGAAGCAGACAGATCAACATTCACCAAATGGGCGTTGCCCCATTTTTCATAAGAGAGTACGGTGCGGATAAACCGCTTCGCCTGGTGCAGATATTCCTCGTCACCGCTGAGGCAATAGGCCAGCGCCAGATTGGGGATCGCAATGCCCATATAAGTTGTGCTTTCTTTGGGATGTTCCTCAGGCAGGACCATCGTTTTATAGCGATCGGCCTGCTCAAGAAGCCTTTGATACTGTTTTTTTCGCTTTCCCGCAATTTCTTTGCGATAGGGTTCCAAGTCTCCGATAAAAATCAAATGGCTCGCCTCATTTCACTCTTTTGCCTCTTTTTTCTTTTTGCGGTCCCGCAGCTTTGCAGCCAGTTCCGAAAGGACCGTATAGAACAGCAGATACAGTGTTGCAAAGCCAAAAGGTTCTCCTGGAATCAGAACTGTTTCAACCGGGAGTTCCAGCATCTGATTGAGCAGCAAATTCAGGTTCTGATAGGTCAGGTAAACCAAAATTACTGTAATCATGCTGGCGGCTATTTCCACCAAATTCCGAGCTGCTTTTTTTGCACCAGAAATGTTGCGATAGGTGTGGTTTAAAATCTCTCCATTCCGGGTCAGCCGGAATACATTGTAGGCAATCGGGTTATAGACCACGATTGTCACCAGGCCGATCCCAACTCCTAAAAAGAAGATGAAATCAATCGGACTGGAATATCCGCCTACTTGTGTTCCAAAGCCGATCATGAAGTAGCACATTCCCGCCAGCCACCAACGCATCAGCCCGGCTTTCCGGTTGTCCGTGAACCAATTCTTCAGGAACTTCTTCATACCTTTTCGCTCCCAAAATAACGTTTGACTGCATCGACCATCAGCAAAATCCCTGCTGCTCCAAAAGCGGTCATCAGGCCCGCACTGAACAGAATTGCTTTTTGTACCACCGCGACATCCAAGCTGCTCTGAATTTGGATCGCCTGCTGGTAGATACCAACCAGCTGCATCCCCAGAGCGATGGTGCCCACACAGAGCAGCGCAGTCAATACCTCTTCTCGGATTCTTTCTCCGTGGATCTGGGTAGCTTCAAACAGAGTTACAAGACCCAGCAATACAAACAGGAACATGATGAACCCGCAAATTTGATCCTCCAGAAGCAGCAGGGCGTTGGTGTGGACATAGGTGAAAATCAGATGCACAATTGCCGCTGCAGCCACCAGCAATTTTGCGGTGATCTGGATCTTAGAGGTTTCTTTACGCATGATTTTCCTCCACCTCTCTGCACAACAGACTCCTGGTTGTCTCTCCATCAAAGAAATGTGCCTTGTCCATGGAGAGACTGACGTAAAACTCCGGATTGATCTTTACGTCGGAGGGAACGCTCAGGACCAGTGAACTGCCTCCAACCATGGCATGAACGATCTGGTACCGGCCCATATACTCCACTTCCTCCAGACGCACCGGGATGGTATTCTCCTGGATACCCTCCGAGACTGCCAGTGCCTCCGGGCGCAAGCCCAGGATAACCTCTTTCCCGATCGAAGAGCGGAGCTTGGCTTTCAGCGCGTCCGGCAGCGAAAGCCGGAAGCTTTCATTTTCAAAGCCGGTTTCACTCAGCTTGCCAGGAATAAAGTTCATCTGTGGTGTGCCGATAAAGCTGGCCACAAAGAGGTTGACCGGAGCGGCGTAAATCTCCTGCGGGGTACCCACCTGTTGGATCACACCCTCTTTCATGACAACGATCCGGTCCGCCATGGTCATGGCTTCGGTCTGATCATGGGTAACATAGATGGTTGTCACTCCAAGGCGCTGCTGCAGCCGTACAATCTCGATTCGGGTGGAATTTCGCAGCTTGGCATCCAGGTTCGACAAGGGTTCGTCCATCAGAAACGCTTTCGGCTTGCGGACAATGGCACGGGCCAGTGCCACCCGCTGCTTTTGGCCGCCGGACAGCTGCTTGGGCAGACGGTTCAGATATTCGGTAATTTCAACCGTATCCGCAGCTTCCAGCACTTTATCCAGGATAACCGTGTCCTTTTCGTGCTGGACTTTCATGCTGATGCCCACATTCTCGTAGACCGACATGTTGCTATACAGGGCGTAATCCTGAAAGACGATCGCAATATCACGCTCTACCGGGGGGCATTTGTTAACGACTTTTCCATCCAGGATCACTTCTCCCGAACTGATTTGCTCCAGACCGCCCAGCATTCGGAGAACCGTGGATTTGCCGCACCCGGAGGGGCCGACAAACACGATAAATTCCCCTTCATCAATGGTAAGGTTAAAGTCGTGAATGGCATGGAAGCCATTTGGGTAAATTTTATTAACGTTTTTGAATTGAATTTTTCCCATTTGCTCTACACGCCTCCGATTTTATGAACCAATACGCTCGAGCTTCTGCCGGAGAGCCTGGCGTTTTTTCGCCTTGGCTGTGCCGGTCACTCCTGCGATGATTAAGAGAACGGATCCGATCAGGTTGGAAACAAGCAGAATCGTCTCGTGTGCATAGGGCTGGAGAAATACCGGCACGATCAAGAACTGCCTCACAAGGAAGTACACCCCAACGGCCAGTGTGATCACGGCCCATCGCGAACTGTACACATTGATCTTCACTGCACAAGTAAATACCAGAAACAGCACGAAGATATTCATGATGACCGTTAAACCCATCCAGAAATTAACGGGCATCGAATCCAAAATCGTGGTGACATATACAAACTCGGCAATGATCGCCAGGAGCGTCATGGTGTAAGAATAGCCGTTCGTTTTATAAAGCGTCACATAGGTTTTCTTTTCTTCGGGAGGAATGGATTTCAGCATACTCAAACACCCTCCTTTTTCAAGCGGACAAATGTCAAATGGCTCGCAGTCAAATCGATCGCCAATGCGCCGCACACCAAGATGTAAAGTGCGTTAAACACCACTCCAAGCCGGAATGTTGTAAACTGCAGCTGATAGTTTTCAAGCCCCTCCAGAGACAGGTACTGAAAATCCAATCCCTGATAGTAAACAGAAATTGCTTGTAAATTCATGATCGAGTTGGCTGCGCCATAACAGCAGGCAACCATCAGCAGCAACATTACAACCAATGCAAAACGATCCGGAACACAAGACAGAATCTCCAGAAAAACGATCAGAGCAATCCCGATCACACCCACCAGCGACCAGGCAAAAATCTGGCGGTTAAACGTCTGAAGGATCACGTCGTGGAACATTGCGATTTCTTGGTTCTGCGGCAGTTTCAGTCCAAACAAATCACTATATTCCGTCATAAAGGCCAGGGCAAACAGAAACATTCCGATGGAAGCCAGAATATACAGCACAGAAAGGATCCGCTGCCCTTTGAAAAGTTTTCTCATAAGTTCCTCCTAATTCTGTATTCCAAAGGCCCTGCCCCGAATACAGTTTGCAGAGTTCAGTTTGCGGCCTGCATCGCTGCATAGGCCTGCTGGTAGGCCACAACATAGTCCGCGAGATTGCGCGCCTCGAACTGTGCCAGATACTCCTCATAATTGGCCGGAATCGTAATTCCCTGCGGGGGATTGTTGCGGGTCTTGTACCGTACGATGTTAAACATCTTTTCCACGACGTCATCTTCATCCATGGCAGTGGTTTCAGAGATCGTCTCTTTCTGCCGGAGCGTCAGGGAGAAGACCGGCGGAATCATCTTGTAATAATTGGGGTTGTCGCCCTTGGGGCCCTCGCCGGCGTAGGTTGCAAAGGTCGTGGTGGAACCCTGGAGCAGCACCCAGCCCTCAAAGCCGCGCTCGGAAGTATACTGGTACTCAAAGCCGATGTCTTTCTGGTATCCAATGGGGATCAGGCTGCCCATCCAGTCTCGCAAAAAAGTGGACAAGTCACCCTTGGCCACCGCATTGCAGGTGTCCACCATCCACTGGTTAAACTTGGGATAGGAGGTCCCATCCGGACCCTGGTAGCTGCCGTTCTCCTCCAAGTTCATCGGCAGGCCGTAGTTCTGGAGCGTGGAACCCTCTTCGGTGAAGAAGTAGTCAAACAGAGCGCAGGCGCGGCGCAGAGTCTTTTCGTCCGTGCAGCCCGCTGCCGAAATTGCCCAGCCGTCGGGTTTGATGGCGCGGCCGTTGTCGATGTAGTACTGCCACACGCCGTTCACCTTGGCGACCGGCGGCAGGATCACCACAACATCGCTGTTCAGCGAGTCCGCAGTGGAGGATGCCTGCCAGTCGAAGGTGATGAAGCCAAAGGAAGGCGCGTCACTGGAATCCGTTCCCCACAGAGTGCTGCGGAAGTTGGTCTTGTTGGTCAGGTCATAGCAATCGGAGTAGATCAGACCCTCGGCCTCCATATCAGACAGATAGCACAGCACATTGTACATGCCCTCGGTGGAGTAGGTGTATTGCACATTATTATCTGCATCAATGTACCAGCGAGCGGTGTAGGAGTCCGCACTGTGTGCTTTCACGCCGTCAAAATAGGTGCTAAGGCGCAGCAGATCCTCCCGATAGCTGGACTGACGGGTGAACATGGGCCAGACCGTATCCGCTCTTCCGTCGGTCAGGTAGCCGGGGTTTGCCTTGATGCAGCGCATCAGGGCCACCAGCTCGTCGATGTCGTAGGCGGCCTTCTCGCCCAGGAACAGCTCGGAGGGAGAAGCGTAGTCGTAGTTGTCCTTGATGTACTGGATAAAGGTCTTGGTCAGAGTTTCGCCGTTTTTCACCGAGAGGGCGTTCTGCAACTCCACAATGTTCTGATCGGTCTTTTTGGTAATGGTGACGCCTTCCATGGGAGACACGCTGCCGCCGTTGGCGCCATAGCGGGCGTTTGCGCCAGCATAGAAGCCCTTGTAATGGCAGGTCAGCTCGGTGGCAGTGTCGTAGGGGGCGTTGTTTACATCCAGCAGCATCACGACCCAGCTCTGGCGGGCGCAGAACGAGCGAGCAAAGTTATTCAGTTCTGCAATGTAGGGGATGTGATAAATGTTACCGTCGTATGCGGTGATTGCACGTCGAACGTCAGGATTCTCGTCCAAATAATTCTGGAAATTGGGCAGGTAACCCTGATCCATCATCTGGCTCAGATTGACAAATTTGCCCTCGGTGCCATAGTACATCAGATCATCTGCGATGGAGTTACCGCCAAAAATATTTGCCTCTGCAAAGTTGGTGGTGGAGGCGGTATCGATCATCTCGGTAGCCTTCTGGTCCTGGGTGGTGACATCGGTGATGGTCACATTCAGCACCTGCTGCAGGTGGCTCCACACCGGCTTGAGCATACCGGCGGTGACATTGGTGCCGTCGGGCAGATTCAAGGGAGACTCCTGGTTATAGGTGATGGTCCGGGATTTGTTGCCCGCAGCATAGTTGATTTTCAGGGCGATGTTCTCGCTGAGATCCAGCTCAGCCGCCGGGGCCGGCCCACTGCTAGCCTGGGAATTGGCCGTGCTCTGGGCCGCCTGTTCTACGACAGACGAGCCGCAGCCCGCCAGAACTGCCGAAGCAGCGGTCACAGACATGAGCTTTAAAAAATCACTCCGTTTGATTTTCATGTTTTTCTCCTTTTCTTCTATCAGGGTGTTATTCTTTAAAAAGTTATCCTTTTACGCCGCCGACGTTGACGCCCTTGGCAAAATATTTCTGGATATAGGGATAAATGACCAAAACCGGGATGATAGAGCAGACGATGATTGCATAGGCCAGGCTGTCTGCTGAATAGGAAAGAACCACCGGAGATTCGTCGTACAACTTCTGGTAGTTTTCGATCAGCTGCCGCAGATAAACCTGGAGGGGCTGCTGGTTCGGGTCGGCCAGGAGCATTCTCGACCAATAGTAACCGTTCCAGCGGCTGATGGCATAGAACAGGGTCACCGTTGCAATACTGGCCGTGGACATGGGCACATAGATCCGGGAGAACAGCTGGAATTCGGTAGCGCCGTCCACCAGGGCAGCCTCTTCGATCTCCTTGGGGATGCTGTCAAAATAGTTCCGCAGAAGGATGATATTGTAGGCCTGCACGCCAAAGGCAATGATCATGCCCCAGCGGTTGTCCACGTTCATGCTCTTATAGTTCAGATAAAGCGGAATCATGCCTGCGCTGAACCACATGGTGAACACCAGCAAAAAGTTCCATTGACGGCGGAACTTGAGCTTTTTCTTTTGCAGGGCGTAGGCACCGGTCAGAGAGATAAACATACTCCACGCCGTGCCAACCACCGTATAGAACAGGGTGTTTGCATAGGCAATCCAGAAACCCTTGCTGTGGAGCACCATGTCGTAAGCCTGCAGGGTCACATCCTTGGGCAGGAGCACGATGCTCCCGCTCTCGTAGGCCACCCGGCCGCTGATGGAGACGCTGAACGCATACACGATCGGGTAGAGCGTCACGGCTGCAAAGGCGATTACCAGCAGATACGCACATACTTTAAATATTTTTTCGCTTCGGTTGAGAAGGTCCATCTTTCTTTTCCCCCCTTACCACAAAGATGTATCCGAAATATTCCGGCTAATTGTGTTTGCCCCAATCACCAGCGCAAAGGCGATGAGAGAGTTAAACAAGCTAACCGACGCACCAACGCCATAGTTGGCCGAAAGGATACCGATGCGTTGTTCAAAGGTAGACAGAACGTCTGCGGTCACATAGATGTTGGAGTTGTACATCAGCAGGACGCGCTCATAACCGATAGACAGCATGTTGCCGATTCGCATAATCACCATGATAATCAAGGTCGGTGCCATGCCTGGGATCGTGACATACCGCAGTTCCTGGAGTTTGTTTGCGCCGTCCACCTTCATAGCTTCATACAATGTGGGCGAAATACCCATGATGGCGGCAAAATACACAATCGAGCTGTAGCCGCTCTCTTTCCAGATTCCAACAGCAATGTACAGTGGACGGAAATAGTTCGCGTTGGAAAGCAGCGAAACGCCCGGTTCAATGAGGTCCAGCCTCTGGAACAATGCCGCCAGAACGCCTGTAGAGTTTACGCCGCTGTACACCAGCATGATGGTAATGCTGGTGATGGTAACCTCAGACAAAAAGTGGGGCAGATAGGTCGCCGTCTGGGTCAATTTCCGGACAAAATTGTTGCCAATCTCCGCAAACAGGATAGCCAGGATAATCGGCACAGGGAAACCAAATACCAAGCTGTATGCGTTAATTACAAAGGTATTCCGGAACGCCTGCCAAAACTGTGTCTGGTAGACACCCGATACCAGGGTCATAAAGTTTGCAATGCCTTTAAAGTCGCTGTTCCATACGCCCAGGCTGGAATCAAATCGCTTAAAGGCGATGAGCAAACCGCCCATCGGCTTATAGGCCCACAGTGCAAACCAGATCACCACCGGCAACAGCAGCACATAGATCTGCCAATCACTGACCAAAGACTGCAAGAGCTTTTTGCCGTGCGGCTGTCGCATCTTAATTTTAAGTTGATCCATTCTTTGTGTCGTCCTCCTTGTCGTGCGCCCAGAAATACCGCTTGCAATCCGTTTGCGCCAGGCATTTCGGGCAAATTTTTGCTGGGATCCCGCTATCTTACAGTGTCACCGCCTTTCTTCTGTACTGCATTCAACTTTGGCATCAGACTCATTCAAGTACTGAGCAGTTGCTTCGTCCAGCCCGCTCCATATTCTTTGTGCAGCACCGCCGCAGCGACCACCAAAGCAAGCAGACCGGTCATGCCGTTGCTGATCATCATCACCAAACCCATCGCCTGACCGCCCGCAAGCGTTGTACAATGCTGGAAGAACAGGAGAATCGGAATCCGGAAAACAAAGAGTCTTGCGAAATTTACATAGAAGGACAATTTGGTATATCCAAAGGCATACAACAGTGCCATAACTGCCGAATGGATTGCCAAAAATACGTTTGAGATCATTTCGAGAGTAAAGATCTGTGCAATCAGCTCTGCAAAGGCCACATCCCCTTTGGAGAAACTCGCAAGGATCGGATCCAGAAACACCCAAGTCAAAATGAATCCCAAAACGCCCCAGACAAAATCTACTATAAAGACGCACCGAAAAATTTTCAGGGCTCGCTGTGGATTTCCATGGCCGATGTTCTGTCGAATCAAAGCAGCCCCACCATCTCCAATGCTTCCTGCCGGGACCGTAGACAGAGCGCTGACGCTGTTTGAAACGCCCAGCGCACCCACAGTTTGGGTGCCGTAGTTCACGCCAACCGAGTTGACAACCACTTTGCCTGCACTGAAGGAGAATTTTTCGGCGATAACCGGAAGGGAAATGGCAACAATCTTTTTGACGATGTCGTTCTTTAGCCTGACATATCGGAGCGACAGCCCAAAGACATCTTCAGGGTTACGCAGATTATAAAGGCCGATTGCTGTTACCACCAGGTTGGAAAGTAGGGTGGCCACTCCGATCATGACAATCCCTTGGTGGAGTACCAGAACAAAAAAGGCGGAAAACGAGAACTTGGTAAGTGCCATTGCAAAGTTGATCCGCATGATCTTGGAACCATTCCCACGGGCCTTTTCAATGGCGATATAGACATTATTGAAGAAGGTGAAAACCAGATTCAGCGCAGTGATCCGGTAGTAGTTCAATCCGATTTCCACAAGCTGGGCGGGAGTGTTTGCCAAACGCAGAATAGGCCTAGCCCCCAGGATAAGCCCTGCCACCAGGACAAGGGCAGCGGCTCCGGCCAAAAAAAAGGTGGTATTTACGGTGGTTTTTAACCTCTCATACTCCCCAGCTCCATACAAACCAGCAATTAGAATCCCTGCACCGATGGAAAGGCCGGTCCCCACCGAGACGATGGAGTTGTTAAGCTGGTTGAAAAACGACACCGCCGAGACGGATTCAGGGTTGATCTGAGAGGTAATTACAAGATCAAACACCCGAAACAACTCATTGATCAGCTGGAACAGTGCCATGGGCAAACAGACAGAAAGAACTGCCTTGGGTATATTTCCCTCTAAAAAGAATTGCCTTTTTTTAAGTTCTTTTGGATCTACCTGCAAGCCCATGTTGATTCCTCTCTGCATGGGTTCTTAATTAAGAGCCCGGTTCATTTATCGGAGCGATAAAATAGTGGTTCATCCAGAACCACTATTTTATATGATGACTGCTGAATCGTTAAGCCTTTGCGGTTCGTATTTAAGAACTAAGTTCCGCATTTTTAGTATATACAAATTCGCCTGATTCTGTCAACCCGTTTTTTCTTTTTCTCGCATTTTGACAAAGATTCAACTTGCGAATTGTGCAACCTGTAGGGGATCATAAGAATCTCACTGAATCTTTTGAGCCTGATTATGGATCTTGGTCTGATACGTCTGCCTGAGTTTCTATGGTATCCTTCAAAACCATTCGTGCATATACGGCACTCCCCTCTCTTTAGGCACTTTAGGCAGGAGTGCTTGACGACAGAACGATATAATGATAATATACATTCTAGCTTAAAGTTGTTTTGGCCTGGAGGAGGATGTAGTAAATCATGAATCGAACCGTTGAGCGCACTTTGGCAATCCTCAAAATTATTGCCAATAGCGAGCATGGCATTACCCTGCAGGAAATTGCCAATCAAATGGACATGGCAAAAAGCAGTGCTTTTGCAATTGTCCATACCCTATTGGAGTTGAACTACATCAGCACGGTTGAAAACAATGATAAAAAATACTGCTTGGGGGTCGAGACTTTTGCGCTCGGGATGAAGTATGCTAACAATCAAAGCCTCGTTCAGCAGTGTGTCATTCATCTCCCCGGGCTGGCTGAAAAATACAACAAGACTGCCTTTCTTGGCATATTGAACGGCTCCAATGTGGTTTATCTTTATAAATATGTCGCAGAAAACGCACGGCTTGCCACCTGCTCCATCGGCTCCAGCAAGCCGGCCCACGCGACAGCTCTTGGCAAAGCGCTGATTGCTTTTCTCCCACCCAAAGCGCAACGCACACTGATTGATAACATAGAACTCACCTCTTATACCGATCAGACCATCTCTTCTAAAGAGGAATTTATTGCACAGTTGGAACAGATTAAAAAGCAGGGTTATGCAACCGAATTTGCTGAATTGGGCCACTTGACTGCGTGTTGCAGTGTTCCGATCCTTGATTCTCAAGGTAACGCTGTAGCTGCAATTTCTCTGGCAGACATCGCTGAATCAAACGAAAACTATCTCCAGATGGCCAATGACCTAAAGGCTGCTGCGGCTGAAATTTCCAAAATTGTGGCCTACACACAAAATTGATTCCCAAATTATAAATCAAAATTCCCGGCTTTCGGTACAGTGGACAGCCTGTTGAGCTGTTTGCCTCCGGTGGAACTTCAGTAAAAACCCTGAACGGTTCTTTTGCTGAGGTTCCATTTTTTTATAATTTTAATTTTTTGACCGCTCAGGACTTGCATACAACAAAAACGTTACAATAGACTCGTCTTGAATCCACAGTAAGAGATAAAAAATCATTTATATAGATGATTTTCTCTGGCATCCGGTTTGTTTTGTCCTCTAAAATGTCACTTCCTGTATTGAGCTGCGCACAGCAACTCGGAATAAGCTTGTATTCTCCCCAACAGAGTGTGGGCAACATATCCACTGTCTTTCCTGATCAGCAAGGCTTTGCCGCTATCCTCAATAGGATGGTTGGCCTAAGATCCATCCCTTGGGGTTTCATATGCCCACTGAGTAGTGCTATGAATCCAGGCGATGCCACCTATTCAGTTTTTATTGCATTTGCAATAGAATAAAAGCAGAGACGGAACACAACAAAAAGGAGAAATCATCATGGGTAAAAATGCTATCGTGGGACAGTCCGGCGGCCCGACTTCGGTCATCAACGCAAGCCTTGCAGGCGTATTTGAGAGCTGCAAAAGCCGCGGCGCTCAGGTGGTGTACGGTATGTGCAATGGCGTAGCCGGTCTGTTGGAAGAACGGGTGGTTGATCTGGGCAAGCTGCTGACCGACGATCTGGATATCGAGCTGCTCAAGCGTACCCCTTCGAGCTTTTTGGGGAGTTGCCGCTAGCGCTGCTTTGCAGAAGCCGAAGAAGGCGGCATCTCCAAACACTCCTTGAGCATCTTCTCTACGGCACAGACCTTCTCATAAACCTGCCGGGTAGTGATGGTGGACGTAGTTTTCTTGGTTGCCATAGGCGTTACCTCCAAATTTTTGTGTTGTATTTTGTGATTGATGCCAGATAGTCAGCGTTCCTGACTGCGCTGGCGTTTCTTTTGCCACTTTTCCAAAAGTTTCAGAATGGTATCTTCCACCTGTTTCGGGGTGTAGGACTTGGGAAAATACTTGCGCAGTACGTCGTTCTTGATGGTCACGCGGTCCATTTCGGCCTTCTTTTCCTCGCCCATAATGTCGAAGATGGCCTCGTAGCTGCACTGGCCCTCCTGACTCAGTTTCTTAATCCGCTGAGCCTGGGACAGGGAAGGAGCGTTCTGGGTGTCCTGCATGGCCTCTAAAAAATCCTGCTGTTCCGAGTCTGCCAGATAGGACAGCTCCACAGCAGGATTGAAGGAGATTTTCTTCTGGTCCACCAGGTCCAGAAGTTCCGGGATCAGGTTGGTAAAGCGGATAAACCGTTGAATCTGGTTACGGCTTTCACCCATTTCTTCAGCCATAATTTGATCCGAACGTTTTTGTGTCCCAATTTGGGACACATTTTTAGAAGGACGGCCTGCCGTTCTTTTTATAGCTTCCAGCTTCATTTTGTAGGCGAAGGCCCGCTCACTGGGCAGAATGTGTTCGCGCTGCAAATTGCTGTCCACCATCTGAATCACCGCCTGGTCATCGTCCATATTGCGGACAATTACCGGCAGGGTTTTCAGCCCGGCCAACTCTGCCGCGTGCTGCCGCCGGTGGCCCGAAATAATCTCATAACCCCCGTCCTCCCGGGGGCGGGCGATCAAAGGAGCCAATACTCCAAACTGTGCCACGCTCTCCACCGTCCGCTGCATGGCCTCATCGTCCAGCACCTTGAATGGGTGGTCTTTAAAATGATGCAGTTCTGAAATTGAAATCTGCTGGATTTTTTCAACATTGCGGCTTTCGTCGGTGGAAAAAATATCATCGAAGCTGCTCAAGCTGATGTTTGCGCCGTTTTTCGGCATTGCGCAGCACCTCCTTTGTCAGGGCGCGGTAGGCTTCCGCCACCTTGCCTTTGGGGTCATGGGCAAAGATACTCTTGCCCTCGGCGCTGATTTCCGCTGCCCGCACGGAACGTGGAATACCTTGCTCAAACACTTTGATTTTGCCGCCATAAACCGGCAGTATATGCTATGTAAGGTATTTCAATATCGCACTCTGTTTTCCGTCCAATAAAATTCCCATGCCGCCTTCGGGCGGCATTTGTTTTTAGTGTGCAAATCATAAGAAATAGCCCCCACCGCAAGGTATCTGCCACTCCCGAACTCCGTACTTTTTATACGGCGAAAAGGATTATAATTTTGTGCGTAGTACGGTATAATAAGCGAAAAGTTTATTGTACGAAAGTGAGGAGTGGCGGTGGATAACATTCTGAATACCATAACCGCCTACCGTGAAGAACGCAAATGGTCGCTATACGATTTAGCGACTCACGCCGAGCTGAAATCTTCCACCATTTCTACATGGTATAATGACAATGCGATCCCGACCATTCCTTCGCTTGTAAAGATCTGCGATGCCTTTCAGATCACACTTTCCGAGTTTTTTGCAAAGGCAGAGGGAAGTGAGTCTGTCCCGGTGGCACTTACGCCCCAGCAGATGCAAGTCATTGAGAAATGGTCGATACTTCGCCCTGACCAGCAGGAAGCTTTTTTGAATTTGCTGAATACGATTCCCTGATTTTACATGGATAGCAATAGAGTTTCGGCTCTTTTACTATTATGAGGGACATTTTGTACGTCCTTCATACTCCGCCCGCCTTGCCATCATCGACAAAGAAAGGACGAAGAACTATGAAAAGGAGATTGATCGAGTACCAACTGAGCCCCGGCAACCAGAACTTGGTTCGCCGCCGACTGTATCTTTGCACTCCGACCTTATGGCGCAGCTTGCGACTGCGTTGCACTGTGGTCGGAGGGCTGACTTATGTACTTTGATTTTTACGCCGCCGGCAAACGTATCCAGTACCTGCGCAAGGTCAACGGCATGACGCAGGAGGAGTTGGCAATCAAACTGAATATCAGTGACCGTCATCTCCGTCGAATTGAACGAGGGGAAGAAGCACCGTCGATTGACCTTTTTGTTGAGATCAAGGAGACTTTTCGTACCACGCTGGACTACTTGATTGTGGGAAAGTCCCCCTCTGAGGAAGAAGAACTGTTAAGGAAGAAAATCTGTACAAAATTGCATCGTATCGCGCGTAGCTTAGATGCCGTTGCGGACGATTTATAATTACACACGACTGCCCTTCTGGATAGTCGGCTCAAATGAGCTGCTATCTGGAAGGGCTTTTTTCTTTGAAAAAAAGCAAAATCGCATTTTTGAAAATTGCAAAACAAAACAAGACGTAAGTGTGTATGATTTTATACAAAACCGGACGTGATAGGTCCGGTTTTAGAGTGAAAAAGCGGACCTGTTACGTCCTAAAAAAGCATTCAGTTTTCAGGTACACTATGGTCACAGCAAGGGCAACACCCCAGACGGGGAGAAGCCCGGAGCTGTAAAGCGTACCTTGAAAACTGAATATCATTCCCTCGGACAAAATAATGAAACTTCCGTAACTCGCGGCCCGGTCATAAAGAAGACGGGGTGGCTGAAGAAGCCAATGTGGAGTGTGGGTGCAAGTCCCCACTTACCGAGGTGCATTCCAAATCCAACGGGCGTCGAGGACAAATAGGTTGGAAAAACTTAAAGCAAAACTTCAAAGCCCACCACCGGGATTCTTCTGAATCAAGGCAGTGGGCTTTTTCCATACCGAATATTCATTCTGATGACACGGAGGTATTGATTATGAGCCGTACTTTTACCCACAAGACCGATGAATCGACCCTGACCACCCTCTGCCCCCGCTGCCTGAATGCCTTTCGGAACACCCGTGGCATCCGTGTCCGCCGTGCAGACCCCGGTCAGATCGTAAAGGAACCCTGCACCTACTGCCAGACCAGCTTCGGCTACGACTACTACATCCAGCCCAGCAGCCCGAAATCCACCTACTTTAAGAAGGGACGGTTTGATGATGAATCTGAATGCGCTTAAGATTGACCCGGAGTTTCAGGGCAAGATCCCGCCGCTCACTTTTGAGGAGCTGGAACAGCTGGAGAAGAACATTGTCAACGATGGCAAAGTTATCAATCCCATCATCGTCTGGAATGGCGTGATCGTAGACGGTCATAACCGATACACGATTCTCAGGAAGCATCCCGACATCCCTTATACCGTCCACGAGAAAGAGTTTGCAGACCGCTATGAAGCCATCATCTGGATCTGTAAAAACCAGCTTGGGCGGCGCAACCTGACAGTCGAGCAAAAGAAATATCTCGTTGGAAAGCAATATGAAGCAGAAAAGGCACTCGTTCCTAATGAAAAAGGAACGAATCGATATACAGTTTTAGTTGGTGCTCAAAATGAGCACCAACTAAAACGTCAGAAAACCTGCGAGAAAATCGCAACAGAAATAGGTGCAACTCCAATATTTGTTCGACGATCTGAAGAATTTGCAAAAGGTGTAGATGCCGCTGAAGAAGCCGTTCCCGGCACACGCCAGAAAGTGCTTTCCGGCGAGGTCAAGCCGACCGCCGCCGAGATTGCATCTGTTGCCCGTGCACCTCCCGAAGATCGTCCTGCTCTTGTTGAGAAAATCTGTGCGCCAAAAGAAACAAAAAGGCCCCGCAGTAAATCAACATCCAAAGCAAAGAATGTTGAAAAGTCCGCGACTTCGACTACTCCGTGTGAATCACAAGCAGAGCCACCGGTTATTGAAGTTCCATCCGAACAGATTGTTCAACCAAAGCAAAACCAGACTGCGCTACAAACGATTCGCTCATTATCCGCAAAAATGGAATCGGTCGAACAAGTAGCTGATGCAGAAGGAATGCTCAGCGAAGTGGCATCAGCGGCAGATACGATGATCTACCGTCTGGATGTCTGTTTTGAAAATTACCCGGAATTCCTCAAAAACCCAAAAATCCGTCAGAAAGTCGTTGGACTTTTGCAGAAAGCAAAGGATTATATCGTAAAACTGGAAGGAGAATTTGCCTATGATTAAACTTGTTCATCACGAAATGGTCATCAACAGCAAGTTTCTGGAGGTGCCTCGCAGCTACTACCAGCGGACTCTCAACGCCAACCGTGTCAAGCGAATCGCCGCCGAGTTTGACGAGCGCATCGCCAATGCCCCCAAGGTCAGCTACCGGGACGGTCACTACTATGTTTTCGATGGTCAACACACCATTGCCGCCCGCAAGCTGCTGAATAACAACTGCGATCTGAACATCGTCTGCAAGGTTTATTCGGGATTGACCGAGCAGCAAGAAGCCATGCTGTTTGCACAGCAGACGGGTATTTCGGCGCCGCTTACAGCCGGTGCAAAGCTGCGTGCCAAGATCCACGGCGGCGACCCGGAAGCCATCGCATTCCAGAGTGCTACCCAGCGCGCCGGTTTTGGTCTGAGTTTCAACCAGAGTCACGCCAAGTGGAAGATTGCCTGCATCGCTACCGCATTTGCCGAATATCGGCAGCACGGCGAACGCATTTACACAGATGCACTTCGTGTTCTGGCAGAAGCATGGGAGGGTGACATCAACTCGCTCCGTTCTGAGGTGCTGCAGGGCGTTGCCCGTTTCGTTGCGCTGTACGACCACGAGTATGACCCGATTCGTCTGATCAAGCAGCTCAAACGCATCAGCCCCCTGACGATCTACCGCAGCGGGCAGGCGATGAGCGGCCCGAACTATCAGAAGTATATGCACCAGATCCTGAAGGTCTACAACGGCTCCAGCCGTTCTAGGAGCCTTCCTATCAAGCAGTGATGTTCTCTCCTATGGCAACAGTCCTAAAACGTCGCAGAAGCCGTCCGCAGGGCGGCTTTTGCCTACATAAGGAAAAGGGGGATGATTGCTACCGTTTATGTAACGAAGAATTTCGGCTTTCGCCGGGGCGAGATCTACTTTGCAGACCTTGACCCGCACTATGGTTCCGAGCAGGGTGGTAAACGTCCTGTTATTGTGATCCAAAATAATACAGGAAATAAATTTGCGCCGACTGTGATCGTGGCTGCTGTAACCTCAAAAGTCTCCAAAAAGCCAAACCAGCCCACCCATGTTCTCATTGAGCAGAACCCTGCGTTCAGCCGTCCGTCTGTGGTGCTGCTGGAACAGATCTTCACCATTGATAAAGAGCGCATCAACAGTTTTATGGGGATGACCAGTGAGTGGGAGATGGCGCAAATTGAAAAAGCCCTGAAATGCAGTCTGGCATTGGATCGGGAAAATATGAATCCGGAAAGGGGAAATCTGTTTGGGTGAGGAAAATTTGAATCCCCGTGATGCGTACCGTGTGATGCTCCGGGATTACCCGGACGTGCTGAACATCGACCAGATGTGCGAGATATTGAGCGTCAGCACAAAAACCGGGTATGCTCTTTTGAAAAAAGGGAGCGTCCAGCATTTGAAGGTCGGACGCTCCTACCGCATCCCCAAGGCACATCTTTTGACTTATCTCATCGGATTCGCACCCCGGTCACGCTGTCCGGGCGTGACATCCTTGCATTCTCTCCTGCCGTTGGGTACACTGATGGTGTCAGCGGCAGAAGTTACATATTCAAGTGGATGCAAAGACAGGAGGTAACACTATGGTAGCAGGGCATCTGCAAGAAAAAAACGACTTCTACTACATCGTTCTGAGTTACAAGGACACAGACGGAAAGCGAAAGACCAAGTGGGAAGCCACCGGTCTGTCCGTCAAGAGGAACAAGAAGAAAGCCGAGGCTCTTTTGCTGGAACGTCGGAGAAACTTCATGGTTCCTACCGCACCTGCGGAAATTCGCTTAGACGATGACATTCTCTTTTCGGACTTCATGCTGAAATGGTTGGAAGTCACGAAAAGCTCTATCCAGATCACAACCTATGCCAGCTATCAGGGAATGGTGGAGCGCATCATCGTTCCGTATTTCCGCAAGCGCGGCATCAAGCTGGTAGACCTGAAAGCCACCGACTTGCAGGACTTCTACACCAAGCAGCTTGAACGGGTCAAGGCAAATTCCGTGATCCATTATCACGCAAACATCCACAAGGCGTTGAAGTATGCGGTCAAGATCGACCTGATCCCCACCAATCCGGCAGATAAGGTCGAGCGTCCGAAGAAGAACGAGTTCAAAGGCAGCTATTACAGTGCCGATGAGATTCATGCTTTGACGGAGATCGCAGAGGGCACCAAGCTGGAGATCCCGGTTCTGCTGGCATCCTTCTACGGTCTGCGCCGCAGCGAGGTGCTGGGTCTGAAATGGGATGCCATCGACTTTGAAGCCAACACGCTGGAGGTCAAGCACATCGTCACGCAGGCATCCATCGACGGCAAAAAGGTTCTGGTGCAGGCAGACCGTGCAAAGACCAAGTCCAGCCTGCGGACGCTGCCCCTTGTGCCGCCCATCCGTGACCGCCTGCTGATGCTGAAAGGTCAGCAGGAAACCTACCGCCGCCTGTGCGGTAAAAGCTACAACCGGGAGTATCTGGGCTATCTGTGTGTGGACGAGATCGGGAACATCATCCGCCCCAACTATGTTTCCGAGCAGTTCCCGAAGCTGTTGGAGAAAAACGGTCTGCGTCCTATCCGCTTTCATGACCTGCGTCATAGCTGCGCCAGCCTTCTTCTGGCAAACGGCGTTCCTATGAAGCAGATTCAGGAATGGCTGGGTCACAGCGACTTCTCCACCACCGCCAACATCTACGCCCACCTCGATTATGCTTCCAAACTCTCGTCTGCACAGGCGATGCTGGAAGGGCTGGGCTATGGCAATGCGTCAGCATGATGCCATACGTCCCAAAGACAGGGTGGACGGGCGATGTTCCGGCAAAAAAGAATGGACAGACGAATAAAATTCATCTGTCCATTCGATTTGGCGGAGCATCAGGGAGTCGAACCCTGGCACCGGTCTCCCGGCCTATCGCATTTCGAGTGCGACCTCTTACGACCACTTGAGTAATGCTCCACATATTAAATTTTAGAATGCTCCGTGCATTCTGGGAAAATTTTGGAGAGAATTTCAGGAGAGAACGACCGAAAATCGTTCGCTCTCGAAGCCGGAAAACCCGCATGAAACCTAGCAAAATCGGAAATCCACTTCCAAAAAGCCAGTTAGATTTCGAGTCGTTCTCGTTACGACCACTTCGATACATCTCCCTATTCACTTCGCGCTTCGGAGCGGCGGGCAGAAGCTGCCAGAGCCGCTTGATAGCCCTATTATTATAACAAAGTTCCCGCTTTCCGTCAACTGGTTTTCTTCTGCGTCTGCCGGGTATATTTTCAGGGGCTGTGCGGCATCCTGTGAAAAAGCAGCGGCGTCGTTGCGCCTGCACTTGACAGATGCCGTGATTTCTGGTAATGTATCCAAGCTTGGCAAAAGTTTAACGATTTCGCCCGGCAGCCTCTCCCGGCGGGAGAGGTCTTGGAATGAATGGAGCCGCCGTGGGCGGCAGAAGAGGGAAAGCAACCTATGAACAACGTCAATTTACGCAAGATCGCCGTCATCGGCTGCGGCTTCGTCGGCTCGGCGTCCGCCTTTGCGCTGATGCAGAGCAAGCTGTTCTCGGAGATCGTCCTGATCGACGCAGACCACGCCAAGGCCGAAGGCGAAGCCATGGACATCAGCCACGGCATCCCCTTTGTGGGCAACATGAAGATCTATGCCGGCACCTACGATGACATCGTGGATGCCGCCATCATCGTCATCACGGCAGGCGCAGGCCAGAAGCCCGGCGAGACCCGGCTGGACCTCGTGCACAAGAACCTGAACATCTTCAAGAGCATCATCCCGGAGATTGCCAAACGGGAATGCCGCGGCATCCTGCTGGTGGTGGCGAACCCGGTGGACATCCTGACCTATGCCGCCATCAAGCTGTCCGGCTTCCCGGAGCACCGGGTCATCGGCTCCGGCACCGTGCTGGACACCGCCCGCCTGAAGTATCAGCTGGGCGAGCACCTGTCCGTGGACAGCAAAAGCGTCCACGCCTTCATCATCGGCGAGCACGGCGACAGCGAGATCGCGGCCTGGAGCAGCGCCAACGTCTCCGGCATTGCGCTGGACGATTTCTGCGAGATGCGCGGCCACTACAACCACGACCAGTCGCAGGAGAACATCGCGGAGAAGGTCAAGAACAGCGCCTACGAGATCATTGAGAAGAAGCGCGCCACCTACTACGGCGTCGCAATGGCCGTCAAGCGCATCTGCGAGGTCATCATCCGGGACGAGAAGTCCATCCTGCCCATCTCCTCGATGATGCACGGCGACTTCGGCGTGGACAATGTCGTTCTGAGCATGCCCGCCGTGGTGGGTGCCGACGGCCTCGAAGAGTTGGTCCCCATCGCACTGAGCGAGAAGGAATCCGCCGATCTCAAGAAGTCCGCAGACACCCTGCGCGGCATCCTGGACGAATGCGGGATCTGATGCAAGCCTGAAAACGGCCCCGGCAGCTGCCGGGGCCGTTTTCTTCTGCACAAAAGCGGGCCGGTCGTTGGAATTTTCACAAAATATTACTATTTTGACGCGATTTTGTACAAACGTTCCGGTGGTTTCCTGTGATATACTAATCTCACAACAAGGTCTGCACCGCAGACCCACACAGAGAAAAAACTGAGAAGGAGTCGTATCAATGAGAGAGATCATTTCCTTGAACGAAAACTGGACCCTGTCCTTCCCCAAAGGCGACCATGTGACGGAGCAGGTCAACCTGCCCCACACCTGGAACGCTGTGGACGGCAACGACGGCAACGGCAGCTACCTGCGCACCACCGGCGTTTACACCCGCACCTTCGAGCAGCCCAAGCAGCCCCGTGAGGGCGGCCGCACCTATGTTGAGGTGCTCGCTGCTGCGCTGAACGCCACCGTGAAGGTCAACGGCACGGTCGCCACCACCCATGAGGGCGGCTTCTCCATCTTCCGTACCGATGTCACCGATCTGTGCCACGAGGGTGAGAACGAGCTGACCATCGAGGTCTCCAACGAGGACACCCCGTCCATGTACCCCGCTTCCGCCGACTTCACCTTCTACGGCGGCCTGTACCGCGGCGTCAACCTGATCAGCGTGCCCAATGCACACTTTGATCTGGACTACTACGGCGGCCCCGGCATCATGGTCACCCCGGTCCCCACGGAGGACGGCGGTGCAAACTTCACCATCAAGAGCTTCGTCACCAACCCCGCTGACGACCTGACCGTTCTGTACAGCATCGAGGACTGCTTCGGCCGCGAGGTCGCTTCCGCTGTCCGCGGTTCTGCCGAGACCGAAGTCACCATCTACGTGCCCGATGCACAGCTGTGGAGCATGGACGAGCCCAACCTGTACACCGTCACTGCGACCCTGCAGCGCAACAACGAGGCCGTCGATGAGATCTGCGCCAACGTCGGTGTCCGTTCCTTCAAGGTCACGCCCAACGAAGGCTTCTCCATCAACGGTGTGCCCACCCCGCTGCGCGGCGTTTCCCGCCATCAGGACCGCGTGTTCGAGGGCAACGCTCTAACCGCCGAGGAGCACTATGACGACGCCATGCTCATCAAGGAGCTGGGCGCCAACACCATCCGTCTGGCACACTATCAGCACAGCCAGGACTTCTACGATGCCTGCGACGAGATCGGTTTCGCCGTCTGGGCTGAGATCCCCTTCATCAGCGTCTTCAAGAAGGGCGAGGGCGCACACACCCACGTCATGGAGGAGATGAAGGAGCTCATCATCCAGAACTACAACCACCCCTCCATCATGTTCTGGGGCATCTCCAACGAGATCCTGATCGGCGGCATCTCTCAGGAGCTGGTGGACACCCACCACGATCTGGAAAAGCTCTGCAAGGAGCTTGACCCGACCCGCCTGACCACCATTGCACACGTTTCTCACACCCCCGTGGACGGCCCCATGCACCACATCACCGACCTGGAGAGCTACAACCACTACTTCGGCTGGTACGGCGGCAAGATGGAGCAGAACGGCCCCTGGCTGGACAAGTTCCACGCCGACCACCCCGACATCTGCATCGGCATTTCCGAGTACGGCTGCGAGGGCATCATCAACTGGCACAGCAACACGCCGGAGTGCAAGGACTACACCGAGGAGTATCAGGCACTGTACCACGAGCACATGGCACAGGTCTTCGAGGACCGTCCCTGGGTGTGGGCTTCCCACGTCTGGAATATGTTCGACTTCGGCTGCGCTGCCCGTAACGAGGGCGGCGTGAGCGGCCGCAACAACAAGGGCCTCGTCACCATGGACCGCAAGACCAAGAAGGACAGCTACTTTGTCTATCAGGCTTACTGGACCCAGACCCCGATGGTCCACATCGCTGGCCGCCGCCACGCACAGCGCGCAGGCGAGACCACCGAGATCAAGGTCTACTCCAACCAGGACACCGTCGTTCTGTACGTCAACGGCAAGGAAGTCGGCCAGCAGACCGCGCACCGCGTCTTCAAGTTCGACGTTGCTCTGAACGAAGGCTTCAACACCATCCTGGCTGTGGCCGGTGATGTGAAGGATTCCATCACCCTGGAGAAGGTCGCCGAGGAGCCCGCTTACTACACCCTGCCGGAGTTCAACGCGCGCCAGGAGGGCGTTGCCAACTGGTTCAAGCAGGTCGGCAGCCTGGATCTGGACCTCAAGGCTCCCATGGAGTTCCCGGAAGGCTACTACAGCATCAAGGACAACATGGAAGAAGTCTCCAAGTGCCCCGAAGCCTTCGCCCTCGTTGCCAAGGTCGTGAAGCTGACCACCAACTTTGATGTGAAGCCCGGCTCCGGTATGTGGGATATGCTGAAGACCATGTCCCCGGAGAATCTGGGCAACGTCATGGCTCTGCCCGATGGCTTCCTGGAGAGCCTGAACGCACAGCTCATCAAGATCAAGAAGGTCTGAGCGTTCCCGGATAGGACCCAAAGTTAAAGCCCCATAAAACCGCCCCGGCAGATGCTGTGCAGCACCTGCCGGGGCATTTTGTCATCCTGTTCGGCGGCACCTTCTTTCACACACGGCCCTCTCCGTCAGCGCAAGCGCTGCCACCTCTCCCGGAGGGAGAGGCCTTGGCAGGCCGGTGCTGGCTGTGCTGGACGAACAAGGTCTCGTCTTTGCGCAGGCTGCCGGGCTCCGCCGGAACGGGCAGCGGCTGTGCACCTTGCCAACCCTTCCAGAGTACCTGAGAGGTGAGGCCGCAACGCCAAAAGCCCGCAGCGAAAGCTGCGGGCTTCTGGTGTTTCTTCGAAAAGAAAGGAGGTAAATGAGATGAATGAATAGAGGGAAATGTCGTAGAACGTTCAGCCGCTCAGCGCTTTTTCTTGTGCTGAGCGCGGGGCTTTGCCGAGGCGGCAGAGGTCTTGGTGCTGCCGCTGGAACGCCGCTGATGAAGATACTTGGCCACCGAGGGCGCAACGATCGCAAGGATGGCCAGAATCACGATGACCTGCAGATCAGGCAGCTCGTGATTGGTATTGAACAGGGTCTGCAAAACGTTGCTCATAGAACTGTACCTTTCCGGTCCCGGCGGAACCGCTCAGAAGAGGTGGGGGTCACAGCCAGATGCTGCCGTTCTCGTCCGGCTTCATGGGGGCCGCGATGACAGCATCCACGATGGTCATGGCTGCCGAGAAGCCGGTCCAGAAGGTGGCCAGATACAGCACCCCCAAAACCGGGCGCCTGGCGTAGAACTGGTGCGCCCCAAAGGCCCCCAGAATGCAAAGGCGGAGATACTTTTTCCGGTTCACCTCATGGCGCTGGCGGTTTTCCTTCCAATAGAAGTAATGTTCGATGGAATTCCAGATAAAACCGTGGTCGGGGTCTTTTATCCATTGGGTATTTGCCATTGTCGTACCTCTGTCTTTGTCTCATAAAATCGGGAAAGCCGCCCACTGCGCACTTGGCCGGTGAGCGGTCTTTCCCATGGGATGTAGTTTCCGCAGAATCAGAAAGCGTGGCAGCTTGATTATGCGTTTTCAGCCATTGCCTTCATCTTGATGGCAGCAACTTCGTCCTGGATCTCAGCCATCTTCTCCTTGGTCAGGGGATAGAACTTCATGGCGATCAGGTTGCACAGCAGGCCGATCATGATGATGCCGCTGTAGCAGAAGGCGCAGCCGATGCGGAGCTTCATGGTAGCCACGTCGCCCTCAACGGGGTTGTGGTCAGCGAAGCCGCAGATGGTGAACATGACACCGGCGATCATGGGTGCGAAGGAGGAGACCAGCTTATCAACGAAGCTGAACAGGGTGCCCATCAGGCCGGGGACGTACTTGCCGGAGCGATAGACCTCGTAGTCGGCGCAGTCCGCAGTCATGGGGATGACGATGTTGCCGGAGATGCCCTGGAAGCCTGCGTAGATGATGCTCAGGCCAACATGGAGGATCAGGAAGTAGCCCCAGTTCAGGGTGCCCTTAGCGGGGTCAGAGGTCATGGTGGTGGGGTCGCCCAGCAGCCACAGGGCGATGGTCAGAGCGTTGACGACCAGACCGCCGACGGAGCCGATGATCATGGCCTTGCGCTGGCCGAACTTGGTAGCCACCAGAGAGATGGCCAGGAAGGTGACGATGACGCTGGGGATGGTGGTCAGAGCGGTCACGTTGCCCTGCAGAACGGTAGAACCGGCGATGCAGGCGAACATTGCAACGGAGACAGCGCTGGTACGGGCAGAGGAGCCCAGCTTATCGGTAGATGCAGACAGAATCAGCATCTGGATGGCGCGGTTGTTCTTCAGGGTATCCCAGTAATCCTTCAGGCCGACCTTGACCGGCTTGCCGGTGCCAAAGAACTCCGGACGGTCCTTCGGGGCGATGGCGATGACAGCCAGCAGGGTGAAGATACCGGAACCGATGGCGGTCATGACCCACAGGCTGTGGAAGAACTGGGTGGAAGCATAGCCGCCGACATCCTTGTAGCTGTTTGCCATATTCGCAAACACGACCGCCAGACCAGCGAACAGAACGGTGTTGAACACGCCGTCGAAGGAAGCGAACATGGGGCGCTGCTTGGGGTCGTTGGTCATGCAGGACTGTGCAGACTTGGTAACGACGCACTGGCAGGTGTAGCCCAGATAGTAGATCATCAGGACCACAACGTAGAAGGGGAAGCGGACTGCCTGCGGCAGCTGGTGGGTGACGTGGAACAGGATGAAGCTGGTCACAGCCAGAATGATGTTGCCGATGACGATGAACGGGCGGTTCTTGCCGAACTTGCCGTTGGTCTTATCGACCATGAAACCCACGAACGGGTCGGTGACACCGTCCCAGATGCGCATGATCATGCTCAGGGAAGAGGCCATCATCATGCCGACGCCGACCCAGCCCATCAGGTAGTAGGTAGCGTAACCCATCATCATCATGTACAGGTTGGTAGCCGTGTTGTTCAGTGCAAAGCATGCGATGCGCCACAGCGGAACGCGGTGGATGCCGTTGTGCTCGTAGTCTTTGTCGTAGTACTTATCCGGCAGACTTCTCGTTTTTGCCATTTCGTTTTCTCTCCTTAATTTGTAAACAAGGCGTTCTCCGTTTTTGCCCCGTTTGAAAACCGCACCTGCCACTGTGCGGCACATCGGGACTTTATGTCCTTATTATGAACGATATTTTGAAATTCTGTTAGTAATATTTTGAGGTAAAACAGGACGATTTTACTATTTTGAAGCAATTTTCACAACTTTCCAAAAACCTATTGGTCAAATTGCACATGGCATTGATATACTAGTACAGCACATTGCCAGTTTTCTCCGTCTGCATGGACCTGCATGGAAAAGAATATTAGGAAAGTGCGGATTTTTCCAAAAATTTTTCTAATCCCTTTCTGGGGTCTGCCATTATAATATAGGTATCACGAACCCCACCGCAGACGGCGTAAAATAAAAAGGAGAAATCACATGGCAACGAAAGCATCCCAGCGCGTCCAGCGCTATGTCAACGCAAACGGCCCCACCATCGGCACGGTGGAGCGCCGGGTCATCGAACAGGACGGCCTCTATTTCAAGGATATCGACGGCACCGGCACCGTCAGCGCCGTCAACGACTGGCGCCTTGCCCCTGAAGAGCGCGCCAAAGCCTATGTCCAGACCCTGACCACCAGCGAGAAGATCGGCCAGCTGTTCACCTCTGACTGGCGGATGGGCCCCAAGTACCCCTCGCCCCGTCTGGCCGCCAACGGCCACAAGCCCGTGGGCGATGACTCCGGCCTGCTGGATGAGGCACCGGTGGACGTTTCCGACAGCATCTTCGGCCATCAGGCGCTGCCCAGCACCTCCGACATGGTCAAAAAGTGCTTCAACCGCCACGTCATCCTGCGCGAGAACCCCACCCCCGAAGATCTGGCAGACTATCTGAACCAGCTGCAATACCTGACCGAGACCTGTGAGCACTTCGTGCCCATGCAGGTCATGTCCAACAGCCGCAACGAGAACGGTGAGGTCGTCTTCGGCATGAACGATGCCGCCGGTGTCTTCGCCACCTGGCCCGGCACTCTGGGCATCGCAGCGGCCGTCAAGGGCACCGCCCGCATCGACATCATCGACAAGTTCGCCGACACCATCCGCCGCGAGTGGAACGCCTGCGGCCTGAAGAAGGGCTACATGTACATGGCCGACTGCGTCACCGACCCTCGTTGGCAGCGCACCTTCGGCACCTTCGGCGAGGACCCGGAGCTGATCGAGGAGATCTTCGACCACCTCATCCCCGGCATCCAGGGCGGCAGCAACGGCGTCACCCCAGACGGCGTGTCCGTGACTGTGAAGCACTTCCCCGGCGGCGGTGCCCGTGAAAACGGCTTCGACCCCCACTATGCAGCAGGTCAGTGGAATATCTACGCCACCCCCGGTTCCTTGCAGAAGTACCACATCCCGGCCTTCCGTGCGGCCATCCGCCACAACGCCGAGTCCATCATGCCCTACTACTCCAAGCCGTCCGCTGAGAAGAGCGCCCCGCAGGAGGACTTCGAGGGCAACCCCATCGCGCTGGACCCCTATGGCTTCGCTTACAACAAGGTCTTCATCGACGGGATGCTCCGCAGCCAGATGGGCTTCAAGGGCTACATCAACTCCGACACCGGCATCGTCCACAACATGTGCTGGGGCGTCGATATGCTGGATGAGCCGGAGCGCATCGGCTACGCCGTTACCCAGAGCGGCGTGGACCTGATCTCCGGTCTGCTGGACAATGCGTTCGGCGAGGAGAGCTACGCCCGTGCTGCCAACGGCTACTACGACACCCACGAGGTGCCCGCAGGCTTCCGGAAGGAAGACCTTGTCCTGACCGACGAGAGCCTGAACCGCGCCGTCCGCCGCACCCTGACCGAGCTGTTCCGTCAGGGCATGTTCGAAGACCCCTATGCAGACCCCCGGAAGGCTGCCGAGGTCGTGGCCACCAAGGCCGACTGGGAAGAGGCCAGCCGTGTCCACCGCGAGAGCGTCGTCCTGCTGAAGAATGACGGCACCCTGCCCCTGAAGGATGGCTGCAAGGTCTACGCCGAGGCCTTCGGCAAGAGCGCCGAGGCCGGCGAAGCTGCCACCAAGGCCCTGCGCGAGATGCTGGGCAATGTCACGCTGGTGGCCGACCCCGCCGAGGCCGATGTCGCCCTGCTGATGGTCAGCCCGCAGTCCGGTGCATACTTCAATGCAACGCCGGGCTATCTGGAGCTGGACATCTGCGAAGGCAAGACCGTCTGCAACGTGGATGAAAGCGGCAAGCCCACCGCCGAGGCCCATCAGGAGACCACGCTGGTCGGTGCCAGCCGCATCCCCGGCATCGCCGAGGCGGTCCACGCACACGGCGGCAAGGTCGTTTCCAACATCAACTGCCCGCTGGCCTGGGAAGTCGGCAACATCGAAAAAGTCTCCGACGCGCTGACCGTCGGCTTCGATACCTACCCCTCCGCAACGCTGGACGTCCTGTTCGGCCGCTTTGCCCCGGTCGGCAAGCTGCCGCTGACCCTGCCCAAGGGCGACGAAGTGCTGGCCGTCAATGCAGACGGCGTCTGCATCAGCCCCAACGATGTGCCCGGCTACGCCAAGGATGCCTACATGCCCGACAGCATGAAGGACGAAAACGGCAAGGCTTACGCTTACCGTGACGCCGCCGGCAATTACTATGAGTTGAATTTCGGCCTGTCGTATTAAAATATGCGGTGGTCAGCACCTCTTTTCGGTGCTGGCCGCCCTTTTCATGCAAGGAGAAACCAATGGCACAAACACAGAAAAAACAAGGAGATATGGGCACCGGCAGCGTCAAAAAGCTGCTGCTCCAGCTGATGATCCCGGCCGTAGTGGCCCAGATCGTCAACCTGCTGTACAACATCGTGGACCGTATCTACATCGGCCACATCCCCGGAATCGGCGCAGCCGCGCTGACCGGCGTGGGCCTGTTCACCCCCATCCTGATGTTGCTGAACGCCTTTGCGATGCTCATCGGTGCCGGTGGTGCGCCCCGCACCGCCATCGCCATGGGCCAGGGCGACAAAGACCAGGCGGAAAAGATCGTCAGCAACAGCTTCACCATGCTGCTGATCTTCTCGGTGCTTCTGACCGTCGTGTTCTACGCCGCTGCACCGGCCCTGCTGCGGATGTTCGGTGCCAGCGACGCCACCCTGCCCTATGCGCTGGCGTACAGCCGCATCTACATCCTCGGCTCAGTCTGCGTCCTCATCGTGCTGGGCATGAACCCCTTCATCACCGCACAGGGCTTTGCCAAGATCAGTATGCTGACCACCGTCATCGGTGCGGTCATCAACATCGTGCTCGACCCCATCCTCATCTTCCTCTTTGGTCTGGGGGTGCGGGGTGCCGCCATCGCCACCGTGCTCAGCCAGGCTGTGGGTGCCATCTGGATCATCCGTTTCCTCACCGGCCCCAAGACCACCCTCCGGCTGAAGAAAGCGTACCTCAAGCCCGAAGGGAAGATCGTGCTGCCCGTCCTGGCGCTGGGCATCTCCACCTTCGTCATGATGTCCACCGAGAGCCTGCTCTCGATCAGTTTCAGCTCCAGCCTGGCCCGCTACGGCGGCGACGTGGCCGTGGGCGCAATGACGGTCATCACCAGCGTTTCCCAGCTGGCCAGTATGCCGGTTTCCGGCGTCTGCCAGGGCGGCCAGCCGGTGATGAGCTTCAACTTCGGTGCAGGCAAGAAAGAGCGCGTCAAGGAGGCCTTCCGTTTCCAGCTTCTGGTCTGCTTCGGCTACACGGCCATCTTCTGGGTGCTGATGATGCTGGTGCCCGGTGTGGTGGCCGGCATCTTCACCTCGGACGCCACCCTGATCCAGTACACCACCTGGGCCATGCGCATCTACATGGCTGGCATCTTCTCGCTGGGCATCCAGATCGCCTGCCAGCAGAGCTTTATGGCGCTGGGTCAGGCCAAGGTCAGCCTGCTGCTGGCCTGCCTGCGCAAGCTGATTTTGCTCATCCCCCTCATCTTCATCCTGCCGCATGTGGTCGCAGACCCGGTGTTCGGCGTCTTCCTGGCCGAGCCGGTCAGCGACATCATCGCCGCCGCCGTCACCGCCGCTACCTTCTTCTCCCGGTTCGATAAGATCCTGGACAGGGGCGCAGGCAAAGTTTAAGCAACGAAGAGGAGATCTGTTATGGAAAAGAACGTTCTGAACACCGACGCCGCCGAGTTCATCACCGGCATCTGCCTGCCCGTAGACGGCGGCTTCTCCGCCTATTCGGACGTGTAAGGCTCTGTAAACGCCGGTCCGAATCGGTCACGGCTGCCCGGCCAGGCCGAAAAAGCATCAAGTCCCATGTCTGCACCGCCACGGTGTCGGCATGGGACTTTTTCATATCCGAAGCGCATCCACCGCTGGCAAGGTGCCGCACACTGGACTTTGTACCAGAAGGGTGCATTTCGGGCAAATTCTCATAGATATGAGTGGTCATTCGACCGCGCGTGTGGTATACTCGGCTTAGTTCAACAAATCGGAATTTGAGGAGGAAATAGTATGTGGTTTTGGTGGTTCATTTTGATTTGTGATTGTTTTATTCCAGCGATTATGATAATTGCGGGCAGAATGATGTGGAAACATTGTCCAAAGAAAATCAATGGAATTATGGGATACCGAACTAAGATGTCAATGATAAATATGGATACTTGGAGATTTGCACATGACCATGCAGGAAAACTTTGGTGGAAAGTCGGTATTGGTCTGTTGGGACCTACAATGCTTATACATATTCCTTTTTATGGAGCAAGTGATGATACAATAGGAATATTAAGCATTATTATCATTGTAATACAACTGGTATTTTTAATAGGCTCTATTTTCCCGACGGAAAAGGCATTAAAAAACAATTTCAATGAGGATGGAACAAAGCGATAACTTCCGGTTTGTCGCACACGTTCCCAGCAGGGTTTTGGGCACAGGTACGCCCAACAAGAAGCGGTCCCAAAATGGCAAGGATTTTCAGAAACTGAAAATCTGTGACCGCAGGACGCCCCCTGCTCTTACAAACAGCAGAAAACCAGAACGGCGCAGCTGATCCAACTGCGCCGTTCTGGTTTTCTTTCTATCCGTTCAAACGGCTGTTTTATGAAGTCTGTATGCTCCCGCTTATTGGTTCGCCAGAAGGATGGCCAGAACGGCTTTCTGGACGTGGAGGCGGTTCTCGGCTTCGGTGAAGATCTCGTCGGCGTGCTGTTCAAAGACCGCCGTGGAGATTTCCTCACCGCGGTGGGCGGGCAGGCAGTGGAGAAGCATCGCGTCGGGCTTTGCTCCGCTCAGCAGGCCGCTCGTGACCTGAAAGCCCGCAAAATCGCGCAGGCGGCGTTCGCTCTCCGGTGTGCCGGGGGCGGTGTTCCAGGCCGCCGTCACGACCACGTCGGCGTCCTTCACGCCTTCGGCGGGGTCGGTGAGGAGATGGAACTTCGGGCCATATTTGTGGGCAAACATCAGCACATCGGCAGCGGGGCGGTAGCCCTGCGGGCAAACGCAGCTGACGGTCATCCCGGCCAGCAGACCGCCCACGATGAGGCTGTTCGCCATGCTGCATCCATCGCCGATGAAGCAGAGCTTCTGGTCTTCCAGTGCGCCGCGGCGCTCCCGAATGGTCATCAGGTCGGCCAGCACCTGGCAGGGGTGGGCATAGTCGGTCAGGCCGTTGATGACCGGGACCCCGGCCAGTTCGGCGAACTCTTCAAGGTCGCACTGGCGGTAGGTGCGCCAGACCACACAGTCGTAGTAGCGGCCCAGCACACGGGCGGTATCCTTGAGCGGCTCGCCCCGGCCGGATTGCAGCTCGGTGGCGGCGTTCATGTAGTTGCCAAGGCCCCCCAGCTGGTACACGCCCACCTCAAAGCTGGTACGGGTGCGGGTGGAGTTTTTGGAGAACATCAGCGCCACGCTCCTGCCGTGCAGCAGCGGTGCCGTGCCTCCGGCCTTCTGCTCCGCCTTGAGCCGGTCGGCCACATCGAGGATGTGGTGCAGCTCTTCGGGGGAGAGGTCGCTCAGTTTCAGCAGATGTTTCATGCCTGTTCCTCCGGAGACTTCTGGGCCATCTCGCGCAGCACTTCGTTCAGGATGGCCAGTGCCTTCTCGACATCATGTGCCGTCAGGGTCAGGGGCGGCAGCAGGCGCAGGCGGGTCTTGGCCGTCAGCACCAGCAGGCCCTTTTCGCGGCAGGCGGCGAGGACATCCGCCGCCCGGACATCGCCGAAAAATTCGATGCCCACCATCAGGCCGATGCCGGACAGGCTCTTGACCATGGGGAGCTTTGCCAGACCGGTGCGCAGCTGGACGGCGCGCTCATTGACGTTCGCCAGGAAGCCGTTGTCCATCCGGTCCACGACCACATTGGCACCGGCGCAGACCACCGGGTTGCCGCCGAAGGTGGAGCCGTGGGTGCCTGCGCCCATCCCGGCCGCGACCTTTTCGTTCATCAGCACGGCACCGATGGGCAGGCCGCCGCCCAGACCCTTGGCCAGGGTGACGACATCCGGCTTGAGGTTGTAGTGCTCACAGCACAGGAAGGTGCCGGTGCGGCCCACGCCGGTCTGCACTTCGTCCACGATGAGGACCAGGTCCCTGTCATCGCAGAGCTTGCGGACGGCCTGCACGTATTCCGGCTCCAGCGCCACGACGCCGCCCTCGCCCTGCACCAGCTCCAGCATCACGGCGCAGGTGTGGCGGTCCACCAGTTCGGTCAGAGCTTCGAGGTCGCCCGCCGGGACGTACTGGAAGCCCTCGTTGAAGGGGCCGAAGTAGTTGTGGAACACCTCCTGCCCGGTGGCGGTCAGGGTAGCGATGGTGCGGCCATGGAAGCTGTTGACCAGCGTGATGACCACATCACGGCCCTTGCCGTAGTGGTCGAAGCTGTATTTGCGGGCCGCCTTGATGGCACCCTCATTGGCCTCGGCACCGGAGTTGCCAAAGAAGACCTTGCTCATGCCGGTGCGCTTGCACAGCTTTTTGGCCAGCTTGCCGCAGGGGGCCGTGTAGTAGAGGTTGGATGTGTGCTGCAGCTTGTGGGCCTGCTCGGAAACGGCCTCGGCCCAGTCCACATCACAATAGCCCAGACTGTTGACGCCGATGCCGCTGGTGAAGTCCAGATACTTCTGGCCTTCGGGGCCTTCGGCATACAGACCGTGGCCCTTTTCCAGCGCAATGGGATTGCGGTTGTAGGTATGCAGGACATAGTCATTGTCCCGCTTGATGACTTTTTCGGAATCCATAAGTTTGCCCTCCTAGCCCGTTTTCTTTCATTATAAAGCAGATGAGGATGCGAAGCAACCCTTATTCCTGATGGCTCCGGCGGTAGAAGCGGGTGCCGGAACCGCGGTCGGAGAACAGCTCCAGCAGGATGGAGTGGGGGACACGGCCATCAATGAT
Organism: Faecalibacterium prausnitzii; assembly: GCF_019967995.1. Classification (NCBI taxonomy): domain Bacteria; kingdom Bacillati; phylum Bacillota; class Clostridia; order Eubacteriales; family Oscillospiraceae; genus Faecalibacterium; species Faecalibacterium prausnitzii. The sequence continues at coordinate 125,886 of NZ_CP065377.1, read as the reverse complement.
GACGGCCTCGTGGACGCCCTGATAGATGGCATCGGCCATGCCGCCGATCTTGGGGATCATGCCGCCTGCGATGACTCCAGCGGCCTTGTAGCCCTCGATCTCGGAGACCTCCACTTCGGGGATGAGGGTAGATTCGTCGTCCTTATCCCGCAGCAGGCCCGCGATATCGGTCATGGAGACGAGCTTTTCGGCCTTGAGCGCAATGGCAATCTGGGCGGCAGCGGTGTCGGCGTTGACATTGTACGCCTGGCCGAGGTCGTCCATGCCGACCGTTGCGATGACCGGGATGTAGCCGCCGTTCAGCAGATTTTCGATCAGGGTCGGGTCCACATGGATGATCTCGCCCACATGGCCCAGCTGGGGGTCCAGCTCGGTGCAGCGGAGCATCTGGCCGTCCATGCCGCACAGGCCGACGCCGCGGCCGCGCAGCTTTGCCACGAGGTCCTTGTTCACCTTGCCGGCCAGCACCTGCTGGACGATCTCCATGGTGGCGTCGTCGGTCACGCGCAGACCGTTGGCAAAATGGCTCTCCACGCCGACCTTTTTCAGCATTTCATTGATGGCCGGGCCGCCGCCGTGGACCAGTACCACCCGAACGCCCAGCAGCGTCAGGGTGACGAGGTCGTTCATGACGGCGTTCTTCAGCGTCTCGTTGATCATGGCGTTGCCGCCGTATTTGATGACCATGGTCTTGCCGTGGTACTTCTGGATGTAAGGGGTCGCCTCCGAAAACAGGAGGGCCATTTCTTCGTTCTTCATACGTTTCCTCTTCCCGCTCGATGCTCTGTTTCGAACCGCTTCTCAGGTGCGGTAATCGCCGTTGATCTTGACGTAATCATAGGTCAGGTCACAGCCCCAGGCCTTTGCACTGGCGTCGCCGGTGCCCATGTCCACCTTGACGAGGACATCGTGCTCGGCCAGCACTTTGGCGGCCTCGTCCTCGCTGTAGGGGTGGTAGGCTGCGTTCTCGCAGACGTAGACCTCCCCGGCGGCACTGGACAGCCAGACGCAGACCTTGTCGATGGAGAAGTCGCCGGGGGTATAGCCGATGGCGCAGAGGATGCGGCCCCAGTTGGCATCGCGGCCAAAGACCGCCGCCTTGAACAGGTTGGAGCAGACCACGCTGCGGGAGACGGCGCGGGCCGTCTTCAGGTCGGGCGCATGGGTGACTTCGCAGGTGATGAGGTGGGTCGCGCCCTCGCCGTCACCGGCGTGTTCGGCACACATGTGCTCGGCAATGGCCGTCAGCGCTGCCACAAAGGCCTGGTAATCGGCGTTCTCCTCGGTGATCTCCGGGTTGCCCGCAAGGCCCGATGCCAAGATGATGAGGGTGTCGTTCGTCGAAGTATCGAGGTCCACGCTCATCTGGTTGTAGGTGCCGGGCACGACGGTCTTCAGCGCCTTTTCAAGCAGGGCGGGGGAGACGGCGGCGTCGGTGGTGTAGAAGGCCAGCATGGTCGCCATATTGGGGGCGATCATCCCGCTGCCCTTGCCGATAGCACCCACGGTGCAGGTCTTGCCGCCCAGCTCGAACTGGATGGCGTACTCTTTTTTGTGGGTGTCGGTGGTCATGATGGCAGTCGCCGCATCGGTGCTGCCCTGCCCGGTGGCGGCCAGCTTGGCCGCTGCGGCGGGGATGCCGCGGGCAAACGGATCAATGACCATGGGCTGGCCGATGACGCCGGTGGAGGCGGGCAGAACATCCGCAGCGGGGATGTCCAGCGCCTTGCCCACCAGCGCACAGCACTCTTCGGCCAGTGCCACACCGTTGGCGGCGCAGGTGTTGGCGTTGCCGCTGTTGACAAGGATGGCCTGTGCATAGCCGTCCTTCAGATGGGCACGGTCCACCTTGATGGGCGCACCGCAGACCTTGTTGGTGGTGTAGACACCGGCGGCCGCGCAGCGGACTTCCGCTTTGATGAGCGCCAGATCGTATTTTTCGTTGTGGTTGGCCCGGATGCCGCAATGGACACCGGCCGCTGCAAATCCTCTGGGCGCACAGATGCCGCCCGATACTTCCTTGTAAGACATATCGTTCTTCCCCCTATCGACCTTTCCGGCCTCGCGTGAGCGATGGCGGAGAGGTTTCACTCTAATCCTTCCGTCTCATTCAGACCCAGCATCAGGTTCATGCACTGCACGGCCGCACCGGACGAGCCTTTGCCCAGGTTGTCGAACAGCGAAATGAGCATCATCTGGTCGCCTGCTGCGTTCACAGTCAGGTACAGCTCCATCCGGTCGCTGCCGGAGAGGGCGTTGGAGTACAGGCCGTTTTCGGGCAGCGGTTCGTTCAGGGCGTGGACGGAGACCGTCGCGCCGTCCTTATAATAGGCGGCGATGCCCTCGGCCACCTGCCCGGCGGTGGTGCCCGCCAGCTTCAGGTCCAGCGGAACGAGGACCTGCATCCCGGAATAGTAATCGCAGACCACCGGCACGAAGGCGGGCGTGTGGGCCAGCCCGCTGATCTTCTGCATTTCCGGCAGGTGCTTGTGGGCCAGCGTGAGGCCGTAGCTCTTGGGCGCGTCGATCTTGCTGTGGGCCGGGCGGTCCGGGTTCTCGTACTCGGCGATCATCTTTTTGCCGCCGCCGGAGTAACCGGAGAGGCCCGTGCAGCTGAACGGATAGTCCGCCGGGGCCAGCCCCAGCTCGACCAGCGGCCGCGCAATGCTAATGAAGCCGCTGGCGTAGCAGCCGGGCACAGCCACCCGGCAGGAGTTCTGGATCTTCTCTTTCTGGCCCTTCAGCTCCGGGAAGCCATAGTCCCATGCCGGGTCGGTGCGGAAGGCCGTGGAGGTATCCAGCACCTTGACGTCCGGGCGGAGCAGGGGCATGACCTCTCTGGAAGCCGCATCGGGCAGGCAGAGGAAGGCGAGGTCTGCGGAGTTGATGACGCTGGCCCGCTCGTTCACGTCCTTGCGGCCCTCGGCGGAGATGCTCAGAAGCTCGATCTCAGGCCGGGCCGCCAGACGGTCCGCGATGCGCAGACCGGTGGTGCCGGAGGAACCGTCGATAAAAACTTTCACGCTCATGCGTTGTTCGCCTCCCATGCGTCCACCTGTGCAGATGCCAGTGCGATCTGATTCTTCACGCTTGCCTCGGAGGGGCCGCCGTAGCTGGTGCGGCCCTCGCAGCACTTGATGAGGTCGATGGCATCGTAGATATCGTTCTCAAACAGGCTGCTGTAGCCCCGGAACTCGTCCAGCGTCAGCTCTTCGAGGGTCTTGTCTTTGCTGATGCAGTCGGAGACCATGCAGCCGGTCAGCTTGTAGGCATCGCGGAAGGGCATTCCCTTTTTGGTCAGGTAATCTGCGCAGTCGGTGGCGTTGATGAAGCCCTTGGCCGCAGCGCGGCGCATGTTGGCGGGCAGGGTCTTCATGGTGTCCAGCATCGGGGTGACGGTCTTCAGGCAGAGGTCGAGGGTATCGACGGCGTCGAAGATGGCCTCCTTATCCTCCTGCATATCCTTGTTGTAGGCCAGCGGGATGCCCTTCATCATGACGAGCAGGGTGTTCAGGTCGCCGTAGACGCGGCCGGTCTTGCCGCGGATGAGCTCGGTGACGTCCGGGTTTTTCTTCTGCGGCATAATGGAGGAGCCGGTGGTGAAAGCGTCGTCCAGCTCGATGAACTTGAACTCCCAGCTGCACCAGAGGATGATCTCCTCCGACAGGCGGGACAGGTGCATCATGCAGGTGGAGATGGCGGCGGCCAGCTCGATGCAGAAATCACGGTCGGACACGCCGTCCAGGCTGTTGGCGCAGGGTGCGGCAAAGCCCAGCTTCTCTGCGGTGAAGGCGCGGTCCAGCGGGTAGGTGGTGCCGGCCAGCGCGCCGGAGCCCAGCGGGCACTGCGCGTCCATGCGGGCGGTGGCATCCTCAAAGCGCTGCAGATCGCGCAGCAGCATCCAGGCATAGGCCATCAGCGCGTGGCCGAAGGTAATGGGCTGGGCACGCTGCAGGTGGGTGTAGCCGGGCATGACGGCGGCGGTGTTCTCCGCTGCCTTCTTGCAGATGACCCGGACCAGCTCGACGATACGGCCCTGCAGCATCCGGCTGTAATCGCGCAGGGTCAGGCGGATGTCCAGCGCCACCTGATCGTTGCGGCTGCGGCCGGTGTGCAGGCGCTTGCCGGCGTCGCCGATGCGGGCGGTCAGGGTCTGCTCCACGAAGGTGTGGACGTCCTCGGCGTTGGGGTCGATCTCCAGCTTGCCGCTGGCCAGATCATCGGCGATGGAAGCCAGACCGTTGAGGATGTCCTCACAATCCTGCTCGGAGATGATGCCCTGTTTGGCCAGCATGGTGGCGTGTACGCCGCTGCCCCGCATATCCTGTGCGATCATCCGCTGGTCAAAGCGGATGGAAGAGTTGAAATCATTGACGCGCGAATCGACCGCCTTGGAGAAACGGCCTTTCCAGAGTTGTTCTGCCATAGTTCCTGTTCCTTTTATCTCGATTGTAACACATCTATTTATAACGCGGTCCTTCGTACAACCTCTCAGTCGGGCTTGCCCTCTCCGTCAGCGCTCACGCGCTGCCACCTCTCCCAAAGTGAGAGGCATTGGCATGTCGGGAAGACATTCCTTCGTCCAAAACCGGCCGAGGCGCTGTTCACCTTGAGAACGGAGCGATGTATTTTACGAACCGCAGCGATTTTTCAGCCTGCTCAGACATTCCCGGTCTGCCAAAGGCTCCCCCTTTGGGGGAGCTGGCGAGCGAAGCGAGACTGAGAGGGCTCTAAAAACGGCAAAGCCGCCGCAGGGGAAAACGCTCCTGCGGCGGTGCCGCCGGCAACTCTGCCGGTCTTGGAACCGCTGTGTGAAAGTGTAGAAAACACACAGCGGGGAAAGTTGGCTTCGTTCAGCCGCTTAGTCCTCGACCTTCGGCCAGCTCTTGGACAGCTTTGCGCGCTCCTTGATGGACAGGCCGAACAGGTTGATGAAGCCTGCTGCATCGGCCTGGTTGTAATCCTCGTCCTCGCCGAAGGAAGCGGTCTGCTCATCGTACAGGGTGTACGGAGAGGTGACGCCTGCGTTGATCATGTTGCCCTTGTAGAGCTTCAGCTTGACGTCGCCGGTCACGGTCTTTGCCAGGCTGTTGGCGAAGGCATCCAGAGCCTCGCGCAGCGGGGTGAACCACTGGCCGTTGTAGACGATGTCGGCATACTTCTGCGCCAGCTGCTCCTTGAGGTGTGCGCTCTCCTTGTCGAGGGTGATGGTCTCCAGCACATTGATGGCCTTGTACAGGATGGCACCGCCGGGAGTCTCGTACACGCCGCGGCTCTTCATGCCGACCAGACGGTTCTCAACGATATCCAGCAGGCCGATGCCGTTCTCGCCGCCGACCTTGTTCAGGTACTCGACCAGCTCCACAGCGCCCATCTCCTTGCCGTCGATGGCGGTGGGGATGCCCTTCTCGAAGTGGATGGTGAGGTAGGTCGGGGTATCGGGAGCCTGCTCCGGGGAGACGCCCAGCTCCAGGAAACCGGGCTTGTTGTACTGCGGCTCGTTGGCGGGGTTCTCCAGATCCAGACCCTCGTGGCTCAGGTGCCACAGGTTCTTGTCCTTGGAGTAGTTGGTCTCGCGGTTGATCTTCAGGGGGATGTTGTGGGCCTCGGCGTAGTCGATCTCCTCGTCACGGCTCTTGATGTCCCACTCACGCCACGGAGCGATGATGGCCATATCGGGGCAGAGGGCCTTCAGGGTCAGCTCAAAACGCACCTGGTCGTTGCCCTTGCCGGTGCAGCCGTGGCAGATGGCGTCGGCACCTTCCTGGATGGCGATGTCGGCCAGAGCCTTTGCGATGCAGGGACGTGCGAAGCTGGTGCCCAGCAGGTAGTCCTCATACTTTGCGCCGAACTTCAGGGTGGGGAAGATGTAGTTCTCAATGAAGTCCTTCTTCAGGTCCAGAACGTACAGCTTGGAAGCGCCGGTCTTCTTGGCCTTCTCTTCCAGACCGTCCAGCTCGGTGCCCTGGCCCACATCGCCGGAGACAGCGATGACTTCGCAGTTGTTGTAGTTTTCCTTCAGCCAGGGAATGATGATCGAGGTATCCAGGCCGCCAGAGTAGGCCAGAACGACTTTTTTGATGTTTTCCTTTTTCATGATGAACGCTCCTTTGTTTTCATGCTTACACTTTTGTTTTCCTGCACCGGGCGTCCCTCCCGGTGCGCTCGATCTCTCGGTTGCTTATCACGCTTTTTATTATACGCGGCGCGGCTTTTCCGTCAATGCGGAAAACCGCCAAACCTTCTGCCCTTTTCCAGTGCCGTTTGTGGCACTTTGCATGTTTATGCAAATATTTTATTATTTATGCAAACTTTATGCAGTTCTGGTGTATATATTCCTGCACATTCTGAAAGCCGTTTCATCCGTCCCGCCGGGCAGGTGCCAAGGTTTCAGCACCGCTTTCCGAAACGCAGAAGAGCCCCGGCAGATGCCGGAGCCCTTCGTTTCGTTTCATTCTGTTTTTCCGTATTTGCAGAGCACGGCCTGCGTCTGCTCTGCCGTCACCATCCGGACGGGGGCAGGCTTTTCGTTGCCGGTACGCAGCGCCAGCCACCAGGTAGACAGACCCAGCCAGCCGAATTTATATGCCGTGTGCGGGGTGCGGCCCACGCAGGAAAAGCCCAACTGCGCATGGATGCGCTCGCTGGCGGGGTTCGGGTCGGCCACAAGTGCATAGACGTTCCAGTAGCCGCAGGCGGCCAGCAATTCCAGCAGTGCGCGGTAGAGCAGGGTGCCCACCCCGCAGCCGCGGGCATCCGGGGCGCAGTAGATGGTGCTCTCCACCGACCAGTCGTAGGCCTCGCGCGGGTGCCAGCGGTGAGCGCAGGCATAGCCCAGCAGCCTGCCGTCTGCGTCCCGCGCCAGCAGCAGCGGGGCCACCTTCAGGGTATTATCCACCCAGTCCTCGTATTCTTCCAGCGTGGAGGGCGTGACCTGAAACGTTGCGGTGTGGTGCAGCACATACCAGTTGTACAGTTCCAGGATATCCTTTGCATCGGCGCGGGACGCCACCGAGAGGCGGGGGAGGTTCTTCTCCTCCCACCCGGCGCAGAGGGCTTCCTTTTTCGCTTTCGGCAGCTTTTTCAGGGCCGCTTCCCGGCGCAGCGCCGCCGACCGGTCCGCGCACCGTTCCAGATAGGCGAACCGCTCCGCCCCCATGGCCCGCGTGGCCTTGGCCCCCCTGCCGGTCTTGTGGGCGTGCAGGCGGGCACCGGGGTCATTCGTCCAGCCCGTATAGAGCTGGCCGCCCGCGCACCGCACCATATACACGTAGGCCCGCTCTTCGGTCTCTTGTTCGGTTCCTGCGCTCATGTTACAGTCTCCCGTTGTTTTTCAGCACCTGACGGCAGGCTGCAAGAGCCGTTTCCTTATCCTTGGCCGTGATGAGGAAGCGGCTGGCATGGCAGAAGCTGATGCCCTCGATGCCGCTCTTCTGCTCGATGACCTCCTGCGGCTGGCCCGCCCAGGACTGCGGGAAGGGCAGCTTGGGCTTCTTGGTCTTGTGGTCGGTCACGCACTGGGCGCTCCACCCGCCGCGCTGGCTGGGGTAGACCACGAACAGCGCATCCGTCCGGTACAGACCGTTTTTCCAGGGCAGGTAACAGGGCAGCACGACGATGCCGTCGCGGGAATTTTTGTAGGCCTGCTGGACTTTCTCGTCGGCGCGGTTCACGGCGTTGGCGCTGTCGATCTGGTGTTCCAAGATCTGCTTGGCCACGGCCACGGCCTTGAAGAAGCAGGTGTCCTGATCTTCCTTCGAATCCCACACCGGGTTGAAGAAGCCGATGGCGTCGCACAGGCTGTTCTGCTCGCCGGTGTTGTCGTTCAGGTCCAGCGGCTGGATGAAGTTTTCATCAATGAGCCGTGCCTGCCGCTCACCGACCAGCCCCGGCCCCAGCACCCGCCACAGCAGACCGAAGGCCGCATAGGGGACGCCGTTGGGGCGGGTCTCGCGCGGCTCCTGATGGTGGTCGAACATACCGAAACCGATGTCATACACGATGCCGTCGAAGTCGTCCGGCACCACAAAGCCGCGGGTAATTTTGATATCCGGCCGGACGATCTGCAGCAGCGCGGTGGCAAACACGTCGTCTGCATGGAACTTGCCAGCGTGTGTAAAACCATTTGCGGGAATTTTCATATCTGTACCTCATTCTCAACAGTGTCTTTGAGGACAGTATAGCACATTCTGCCGAGCGGGACAAACCTTGCTTTCCGCTTTCTTCTATCGTATTGCGCATTGCAGTACATCGTGGTACAATAAAAGCAATAGGAGGCGATCTTTATGTCCGCAAAAACCGCAAATGTCACCGCCCGCATCCAGCCAGAGATCAAGGAGCAGGCCGAAGCCATTCTTTCTCAGCTCGGCATTCCCGTTTCGGTCTTCATTGATATGGCGTACCGTCAGGTCATCCTGCGGGACGGCATCCCATTTTCGCTGGACCTGGCCACCCGGCTCCCCACCCGCGATGCTCTGAGCCGTGACGAATTTGACGCCATGATGCAGACCGGCCTGGACCAGGCCAAGCGCGGAGAATCTTCCCCTTTGAACGAGGCCTTTGCCCGGCTCCGCGCGGAGATCTGAGCCATGGAGGAATATACTGTCGCGCTCACCCCGCAGGCCGAACAGCAGCTCCGTGCCATCGTCCACCATATCGCACATGAACTTCTGGAACCCGAAACCGCAGATGCACTCCTGACCGCATTGGAACAGGCCATGGCTTCTCTGAGCCTTCTGCCTCAGCGGGCACCCCTTGTCGAAGAGGAACCCTGGCATTCACAAAACATCCGGAAACTTCTATGCCGAAATTTTCTGATCTACTTCTGGCCGGATTCCGACTCACACCGGGTCCAGGTCCTTGCCGTCATCTATGGACGGCGTGACCAGCTGAACCAACTGCGAAACCTGAAAATGAAGCTGCGATAAGCACAAAAAGGCCCAAACCGGGCAGAGATTTCCGGTTCGGGCCTTTGTTTTCATCAGATGGTTCCGCCGATCTTCTTCTCAAGAGCTTCCTTTTCTTCGTCTGTCAGTTCATGACCGTTCTGGTCTTTTACAGTCTTATCGTTATAGCTTGCACCGTACGTAACCGTATAGACACTCCAGCCATTCGGAATGCTCAGGATCGCAGAATCCGGGATCGACTTACTGCACTGAATGTGAACGATCTGTTCATCCGCCGTATCCGGAGAAGAAACCAAATACACCAGACTGCCCGTATTGTCATAGCAGAACATCTGGGTCTCCGTCCTCTTCGCATCCTTATCTTCCATCGTGATTGCTTCCGTGTAATAAGGGACCGCATTGATGACACGCGTGGTCTTCTTCACAGTATAATTCGTCTCAGGATCAAGAACTGTGTTATCATCCGGATTCGTTACTGTCACAGAATGGCTTTTCATAATCGCGATCTTCTGGTTCGAATACAGTTCATACTGATTCACAACATTGTTTTGAGACAAATCGACAAGCGTTTCTGCTGCCTTTCCATTTTTATAGGTCACTTTGGTATACGACTTTCGTCCATCCGCAACCGATTCCATACAAACAACATCCTGCGAGGCCGGTTTTACCGGTTCCACCTTGATGTATACTTTTTGCGCAGACCTATATTCCAGCGCCCACTTATAGGTGCGGCTCTTGTTGAATTCGATCGTCGAGCCATCTGCCACTTCTTCGTCTTTCTTGTCTTCCGGCTTGCTCTCTGCGGGCGGGTCTTTCTTTTCGTCGTCTTTCTTGTCCTCCGGTTTGCCGCCGGTGCTATCGTCCTTTTTTTCTTCGCCCTGCGAAGTGCCCGGATTGCTCGGCGTTTCCGGAGCGCTGGGGGCATCACCGCCACCGCAGGCAGTCATCAGAGACAGAGCCATTGCCGCCGCCAAAATGCTGACTGCAACACGTTTCATCATACGCATAGTTCATTCCTCCATTTTGTTTTTATGGACAACTCCCCAAAACAAGCCATCCATTTTTTCTCATCTTACTCTCTTCCAAAACTCCTGTCAACGCCTTTTGAAAAGTTCATCGGATATGGAAAATTTTCGTCCTGTTTTTAGAGCAATCTGACAAAAAGAGCCGCCCTGCAACGCACGGCAGGACGGCCCTTTTCCTTGGGATTCAGTGTTTTTTCGTCTTCGTCACCGCTCTGGTCGTGGTCTTTGTCACGGCCGTGGTGGGCTTGACGGCGGGGGAGAGGTTCGGCTTTCTGGTGAGGGCCGTAGTGGCGGCAGGCTCGCCGAGGGCCAGCACCTCGCTCAGTTCCCTCTGAACGGTGTCGTTGTCGGCATCGGTCACGGCCAGAACGTCGGCATAGAACTGCTCCATCTCCTCAAAGGTGGAGAAGGTGGCGACGTACATCTGGTTGCCCATGGCACCGGAGAGGGCGTCGGGGATGCGGTCCACCATCCGCATGTTGGCCTGATACTTCTGCATCAGCTGCTCGTGGCTGTACACGAAGTGCTTGCCGTCGCGGCGGCCCGCAAACGGGCAGTAATAGTGCTCGCCCACCGGCATATCGGTGCCGCCGAAGGCGATCATATCGGCCCAGATCTTGTACACGTTGGTGGAGCGCGCAAAGTTGATCATATCGGGCGTAAAGCCGCCGCAGGGGCGCATGTTGACTTCCAGCGCCACGATCTGGCCCTTCTGGCCCATGCTGGTCTGATCTTCCGTCATCCGGAAGAACTCGAAGTGGACAAAGCGGCTCTTGACGCCGAAGCTCTTGACGGCGGCACGGCCTGCGGCGCGGGTATCGTCGGGCAGGTCCTTGATGATGTAGTAGATGGAGTTGTCGTCGTTGTTCACGATGTCCATGATGGACATCGGGCTGACGTTGCCCGCCTCAAAGATGGGGTTGCCGCTGCCGTCGATGATGGCATCGTAGCTGTTGACCTCGGCGCGGACGAACTCCTCCATGATGTAGGAGACGTCGGCATGGTGGGCGCTCTTGTAGATCAGGAAGCTGCGCAGCTCCTCGTCATCGGAGAGCTTGTGGGTATCGGACGCGCCGACGCCGTTGTCCGGCTTGACGACGACCGGATAGCCCACCTCGTCGATGAACTTTTTACAGCCCTCGAAATCGTCCACCATGTGGTAGCGGGCGGTGGCGATGCCGGCCTTCTGATAATACTCCTTCATCTTGCTCTTGTACTTGATGCGGGGCATATCCTCGGTCTGGAAGCCGCTGGTGATGTGGAAATCGGTGCGCAGGGCGGCGTCGCGTTCCAGCCAGTATTCGTTGTTGGATTCCAGCCAGTCGATGCGGCCATACTTGAAGGCGAAGAACGCCACGGCGCGGTAGACCTCGTCGTAATTTTCGAGGCTGCCGACCTTATAGTATTCGTTCAGGCTGGCCTTCAGCTCCGGCTTCAGCTCATCATACGGCTGGTCGCCGATGCCCAGAACGTTCATGCCATCGTTTTTCAGCTCCCGGCAGAACTGCCAGTAGTTCGTCGGGAAGTTCGGAGAGATAAAGATAAAATTGCTCATGGTGTCTTGTTGATTCCTCTTTCTTTTGATACGCTATACTTTCCACCCATCCCTCTGCGAGGGGCGTTCAGCCCAGAATGTAGGGCATATAATACACGACCTGCTGATACCACCAGTTCCAGTCGTGGTTGACATCGTGGCCCCACAGGTCTACCCAGATGGGGATGTGCTTGGCCTCAAAGATGCGCTTGAGATACCAGGTGGTGTCCGGCTGCTCCCAGTCGCCCTGACCGCAGCAGATGACGGCCTTCTGGTTCCGGAACAGCTCCATATAGGGGTGGTCCTCCGGGAAGTTGACCATATAATCCACCGGGGAGTTCATATAGACCAGCTCATCCATATAATCGCCGAAGCCGTAGTGGGCAGTGTAGATGCCGCTGAGGGCCAGACAGCCGCAGAAGATGTTCGGGAAGCGGAGATACAGATTGACGGCATGGGTCGCGCCCAGACTGCATCCAAAGGCGATGACGCCCGGTTCGTCGTTCCAGCCGTTCCGCTCGCGGGCGATGTGGCGGATCTTGGGCACGGCTTCCTCCACGATGTAGCGGATCCACTGCTCATAGCGGCGGATGCGCCAGTAGGGGTCGCCGTTCGTGTCGGACCAGGTCTCCTTGTCGATGGTGTCGATGGAGAGGACCATCACCTGGCCGGACTCGATCCACGGGGCCAGCGTATCGGCCATGTGGAAGCCCTCGAAGTCAAAAAACCGGCCATCCTGGCAGGGGATGTAGAGCATCGGCCGGCCGGCGTGGCCGTAGACCTTGCACTCCATCTCGCGGCCGAGCGCGGGGCTGTAATCCTTAAAATACTGCATTTCCATCGTGGGTCCCTCCTTATAATCGGGTCGTCGGGTCAATCCAGTTCGTACATCAGGGTATGGATCATGAACGGCAGCTGCTTTTCCCAGCTGGCTTCGCTGTGGGTGCCGCCGGGCACCAGACGGGCGGTCAGGTGGATGCCGCGGATCATGACCTTGCTGCACATATCGGCAAAGTCCTTGCGCATTCCCTCGTGGTTGCCCATCTCGCGGGAGCCGTAGTCCATGTAGAGCACGGTGCCCGGCTCCAGCTTCGCGCGGCCCAACAGACCGCTGAGCTTTTCCGGCGAGACCCAGATGGATGGCGACAGAGCCGCCGCACGGCCAAAAACGTCGTTGTGGTTCAGCAGGGCATACAGGCTCATCAGACCGCCCATCGAGCTGCCGCCGATGAAGGTGTGCTCCCGGTCGGGCAGGGTGCGGAAATTGCGGTCGATGAAGGGCTTGAACCGGTGGATGAACCAGCTCATGGTCGCAGCCCCCTTGCCGTCAAAGTGACCGTAGGTCGGATCATCGAAGCGGTAGGGCGAATACTCCACCAGACGCTCGTTGTTCGGCCCGGCGTTGCACTCGACCGCCGCCACGATGAGCGGCGTGTCGGTGTAGTCCAGATAGTTTGCCAGCCCCCAGCTCTTGCCGAAGGTGGCGTCTTCGTCAAAAAAGACATTCTGGCCGTCGAACATGTACAGCACCGGATACCGGCGGTCCGGGTCGGCTTCGTACATGGTGGGCAGATAGACATAAACACGGCGCTGCTCGGTGCCGTTGACAGCGGGGTAGCTGACGCTCCATTTCTTGATCATGGTCCTGGTCCCTCTCAATCCTCTTACTCTATGCTTAGTCTAGCACCATCCCGGCAGAATTGCAATTCTGAACCAAGACCACAGGGCAGATTGCGCTGCAAAGCGCCTGAGCGGTTGATACAGCAAACGCCGCCCGGTGAGCTGCCGGACGGCGCTTGCAGAACTCGGAACAAGGAAAGAAACTTGCAGCTTAGTACTTCTTCTCCACCGGAACGATCCAGCCCTTGGTGTCGGGCAGCTTGCCCCACTGCATCCCGGTCATGGTGTCGTACAGCTTCTGGGTGACAGGGCCGATGTTGCCGTCGCCGATGTAGGCATGCTCGCCCTTCCAGACCAGCTCCTTGACCGGGGAAACGACTGCGGCAGTGCCGGTGCCGAAGACCTCTTCCAGCTTGCCCTCACGTGCAGCCTGCATGATGTCAGCGATGGCCAGCTTGCCCTCGATGACCTCATAGCCCCAGTCCTTCAGCAGCTCGATGCAGCTGCGGCGGGTGACGCCGGGCAGAACGGTGCCCACGGTGGCGGCGGTGTAGACCTTGCCGTCGATCTTGAACATGATGTTCATGCTGCCGACTTCCTCGACGTACTTCTTCTCCACGCCGTCCAGCCACAGCACCTGGGCATAGCCCTGCTCCTCGGCCAGCTCACCGGCCTTGATGGAAGCAGCGTAGTTGCCGCCGCACTTGGTGAAGCCGGTCAGGCCGGGAGCGGCACGGATGTACTCATCTTCGACATAGATGCGGACGGGGTTGATGCCCTCTGCATAGTAAGCGCCCGACGGTGCGCAGATGATGCAGAAGATGTAGTGCTTGGAAGCATGAACGCCCAGGCCCACATCGTTTGCAAACACGAAGGGGCGGATGTACAGGGAAGTGCCGTCTGCATGGGGCACCCAGTCACGATCCACATCCACCAGCGCCTCAACGGCCTGGATGTAATCCTCGACCGGGATCTTCGGGATGCACAGACGGTCGGCAGAATCCTGCATCCGCTTTGCATTGCAGTCCGGGCGGAACAGCTGGATGGTATCGTCTGCGGTGCGGTAAGCCTTCATGCCCTCAAAGATCTCCTGTGCGTAGTGGAACACGACCGTCGCCGGGTCCAGCGGGAACGGAGCATAGGGGACGATACGGGCATCGTGCCAGCCTTCGCCCTCGGTGTAGTCCATGACGAACATGTGGTCGGTGAACTTCTTGCCGAAGCCGAGCTTGGTCTCATCCTGCGGCTTCTCTTTCGGACAGGTCGTCCGGGTGATCTTGATATCCAACATGATAATTTTCCCTCTTTTCTGATCTCACACAGCTGACACACGCGGCTCCCTCCGCGCTTTCCAGATGTCAAATGTTGTTTTCTATTATAATATCGTGAACGCATTTTTCAAGGAATCAAAAAATCTTTCATGTTTGGGGGCTGTAAGTTGTCGCAAATTGTGATATTATTTTTGTGAGCAGCCCTCTCCGTCATTGCTCACGCAATGCCACCTCTCCCAAAGGGAGAGGCTTTGGCATGTCGGGCAGAGTGCAAGATCGCCTGCGGCTCCCATAGCCGTGGGCCCTGTCCCCATTGGCAGCTCTTGTCTGCCTCTTTTGCGGAGCCCGGATGTTTCCGGGCCGCTCCACCTTCTTCATTTTTTACGATCAAAACCGTCCTGCCAATGGCTCTCCCTTCGGGAGAGCTGGCGCAAAGCGCCTGAGAGGGCAGGGACGCGGACAGAAAGGATACCTTATGATAAACGGCGTCATTTTTGATATGGACGGCCTGATGTTCGACACCGAGCGGATGTGGGCCACATTCTGGGAACCGGCTCTGGCGGCACTGGGGCTTCCTTATAAAGAGGGCCTCAGCGAGGCCGCGCGGGGCACCGCGGGCGAAACTCTACGGAATGTTGTGCGCCAATTCTACGGACAGGACTGCGATGCGGCCGCCATCGTGGACAGCCTGCACGCGGTGGCCGACAAGGCGTTCCAGAAGCCGGTGCCCAAAAAGCCAGGTCTGGACGAGCTGCTGGCCTGGCTGGACGAGCAGCACATCCCCATGGCCGTGGCGTCTTCCAGCCGGATGGACGTCATCCAGCGCAATCTGGACAACTGGGGGATGCGTTCCTATTTCAGCGTCCTCGCCTCCGGCCAGCAGGTGACCCGCTCCAAGCCCGACCCGGAGATTTTCCTTCTGGCGGCAGAGAAGCTGGGCGTCACACCCGGACACGCCCTTGTGCTGGAGGACAGCTACAACGGCGTCCGCGCCGGAGCCGCCGGTGGCTTTGTCACTGTGATGGTGCCGGATCTGCTGCCCGCCGACGACGAGATGCGCCGCCTGTACACCGCCGAGTGCCGGAGCCTGTTCGAGGTGCTCGACGGCCTCAAGGCGAATCGCTGGTAATGTGATACGCAAAAACACCCGTTGGCCCTGTCATGGCGGCAGGAACAGCGGGTGTTTTTTGCTGCCTGTGCAGGCCGAAATGGGAAGCCGCACAGGCAACGGAGAAAGAAGAAGGTATCTTGGAGTAGCTCTCTAAGTAGCTCTCTGGTATGGTATCCCAGATAAACTCAGTGGAATAGTGCGAGGAGCTTGGGGATCTGAGTAGACAGACCGGAAATGGTCATGATGACGGCGAAGATGTAGCTGATGGTCATGCAGATGCGCAGACCGGTGGGCTTCTTATAGCCCACGCTCAAATCATCGCGCCAGATCATCAGCAGCATGAACAGACCACCAAAAGGCGTAGCGACGGAGGTGGCGATGTTGGCTATCAGGATCAGCTGGGTAGGGGAACCGCCGTAGCTGTAACAGACCACCATGGCAAAGGCCAGGCAGACCAGGCAGCCAATGCGAATGAACTTGCTCTCCAGGCTGACGTCCTTGTCAAGACCGGCACCCAGCAGCACCATGCCGCGCTGGGTATTGGCCAGCAGGGAAGAGAAGCCTGCGCCCAACAGGGCCAGACCCATGATGTAGCGGGCACTGCCGCCCATGATGGGCACCAGCATCTCTGCCAGCTGGGCCGGGGCCTTGATGCTCAGCCCCTGCGGGTGCAGCACGACGGCACCCACCAGAACGATAGCTCCAGAAATCAGAGAGACGCTGACAATATGCGTGATGGCATCGGTCAGCATAACACCGTTGAACAGGTCATCTTTCTTCCACTTCTTCTCTTTGCCAAGGTAAGTGCCGTAAATACCGGCAGTCACGGCGGCATTTGTAGAAATGAACGCCAGTGCCGTGCTGAGGGAGCCTTCCGGAATCTTGAAACCGAACATTCCCTGTGCCAGTCCCTGAGGGTCCGGGCCGCCGACACCCACCAGCGTGGCATAGAACGCCACGATCATCAGGATGATGCAGAGGGTGATGATCTTTTCGACCTTGGAATAGACGTTCTTGGCAAAGTACATGTACACCACGACCGCGATCATGATGGCGGAGCCGATCTTCCAGTCGATGCCGAAGATGAGGTTCATACCGGCACCGGTGCCGGAGATGTTGCCCATCGTGAAGAACATGCAGGAAAGGAATATGGCGCAGCCCACGACGCCGGAAGCCACCGGGCCGTAATACTTGCGGATGGCGTGGATGGTCGGCATCCCGGTCACGATGGCCAGACGGTTGGTGACCATCATAAAGGTGATGCCCATGAAAATGATGGGGAAGAACAGCCACATCAGGTCGTAGCCATAGTTTGCGCCGATCATCGAGGCTGTTGTCACGGCACCGGGGCCGATTACGATGCCTGTCGCGATCAGACCGGGGCCAATGCGCTTGAGCAGGTCTTTCAATGGCAGACGCTTCACGTCTGAGCCAAAGGCAGGAGCGGACGCCGACATCCCGGCCGACATCGTTGCATTGTTCTCGCTCATGATAAACTCTTCCTTTTATTCTTAAAAAAGAGGGTGCTGCACTGATGAGGTCATCAGGCAGCACCCGGAGTATGATCCGACCCTCCGCAGCAGCTTCGCACATCGCTGCTGCGGGAATGGGGGTTATCTTACTTGTACTGCTCCATATCCACTGCAGGGAGCTGGCTGCGCTCCAGACCCAGAGCGACCCAGTCCTTCTCCTCCTGGTTCAGGGGCAGAACGGGCTTGCGCATCAGAGCGCTGGTGAAGATGCCGCGCTGCTTCAGAGCTTCCTTCAGGCGGGCATGAGCCTCACCGGAGGGCTGGCCGCCGCCGTAGATGGCCTGAGAGATGTGGTAGATGCGGTTGGACCAATCCTGTGCTTCCTTCAGAGTGTGCTTGTCAGGATTCTTGAAGACGTCCCATGCCGGGCAGATCAGCTCAGGCACACAGCCTGCGAAGCCGATCAGAGCGCCGTCCATGCCGGGGAACCAGGAGACGCACAGGGTCTCGTCGTGGCAGGTGATCAGGCTGATATCGGGGCACTCCTGACGGAGCAGGCGGACGTCATGCTCGTAGATAGAGGTGACGCGGGTGCCCATCTTGATGCACTTGACGTGGTCGATCTCCTTGCACATCTTAATCAGGGTCTCGACCGGGTAGAAGGCCTTGGAGGTTGCGGGATACAGGTGGATGATGATGTCGATGTCAGCACCCTCAGCAACGTCCTTGACATACTCGAAGGGAGCGTTGGGGTTCATGCCGAAGCGCAGCCACATGTGCGGGGGCATCAGCAGGATGCCGTCTGCACCAGCTTCCTTGGCTTCCTTGGCCATGGCGATGGACTCGGCGGTGTTCTCGCAGTTGACGCCAGAGATGATGGTCATCACGTCGCCGCACTCCTCAGAGCAGATCTCGACGACACGCTTGCGCTCGGCACGGGTCAGGCCGGTGATCTCACCGGTGTGGCCGTTGCAGACCAGACCTTCGATTCCCTTGCCGTAGAAGCTCTTGATCCAGCGCAGATAAGCACGGAACTCCGGCTCGTTGATGGAGTAATCGTCGTTCAGAGGAACGGACACAGCGGGGAAGATGGTCTTGAACGTTTTAACCTTAGCCATAATGAGAATCTCCTTTTATCAAAAATCAATGTTGTGTTGGTTTTCGTTCTCTGGATCGCAGAAGCTGCTTTGGAGATCATCTCGCGCGCCGATGTCTTTGGGCTTTTCTCTGCAATCGTTTGTTTTCTGTGACTCTGTTATACCACGGGTGCAAGCCCCTCGTCAATAAAAATTAGCCTCCCTGCAAAGTTTTGCATGCTGCCTGCAACGCCTTGCATAATTTGATATTTTCAGCATTTTCCGGCTCAGATTTTGTTCATTTTGCCAAGCATCATCTTGACAGGCGTTCCTTTTCCTGCTTCTTGATTTTTTGTTCCGCCAGGATTACAATAGGGGTGTCCGGGATACTTCCGGCTAAGAATCTTTACAAGTTGTGCAAACGTTTGCATCCGGAACAGAAAGGAGAGCTGCTTCATGGCGACCCTGAAAGACGTTGCGCAGAAAGCGTGTGTGGATGTCAGCACTGTTTCCCGCGCCTTAAACAATACCTCTTATGTTCACCCGGAGACCAAAGCCCGCATCGTGGCTGCCGCTAAGGAGCTGGGCTACCGACCCAATGTCATGGCAAAAGCGCTGCGGCAGGGACGGCGGCACACCCTGGGGGTCATCGTGCCCCGGCTCCACCTGACCCTGTTCTCTGAGATCCTGCCGGGCATCGAGCACGAAGCCGAACGGCTGGGCTATTCCACCCTGATCTCCACCACCGACGATGACCCCCAGCGGGAAAAAAGCTGTCTGGAACGGATGCAGAACAGCTTCGTGGACGGCATCATCATCACCGGCACCGGGCGCAACAACCGGCTGCTGCGCAGCATCCAGGCCAGCGGCATCGCCGTCACCCAGATCGTGCGGTGTCAGGAGCCACGCATCAGCAGCATCGTAGCCGACTACGAAGCCTGCGGCCGGAACGCCGTGGACTATCTCTATTCCAAAGGCTGCCGCCGCATCGCGCTCATCGCCGGTTACTCCCACCAAAGCCCCTTCAAGGGCCGGTACGAGGGCTACTCCAAGGCCATCGCCGCCCACGGGCTGGAGGAGATTCTTGCCGAATCCACCCAGCCGGTCAATAGCTTTGAGTATGGCTATGAGTGCACCAACCAGCTTCTCCGGGACGAACCGGAGCTGGATGCCATCTTGGCCCCGGTGGACCTGCAGGGCCTGGGCGTTCTGCGTGCCCTGAAAGAACAGGGCATCCGGGTGCCGGAGCAGGTCAAGGTCATCAGCATGACCGGCCACGCCATCGGCGAGATGCTGGAGACCAGCATGACCTCCATGGAGATGCCTGCCTTTGAGATGGGCGAAAAAGCCGCCCAGCTGACCATTATGGAGATCGAAAGCCCCAGCGAAAAAGCTCCCACGCCCCAGTCCATCCAGTTCCCTTATACATTAACGGAGCGGGAGACCACCTGAACCGGTACAAACAGCGACGCCGTCGGCAAATGCCGACGGCGTCGCTCTGCGTTTTCTGTTATTTGCACCCGACCATGATGTCGATGATCTCGCGGTTCGTTTCCTTCATGCCCTGTTTGCCCAGGCGGCCCACGTTCCGCAGCGAGTTCTCCACGCCCTTGGCGACGATGCCGTCACCGCCGCGGAACTGCTGGCCCCGGATGTACATATTATAGCCGAGCAGCCCGGCTTCCACTGCCGTGGCGATCTTGGCCGCGCAGCTGGCCTTGGCACCATCGCAGATGACACCCGACACGATGGCCAGCGCATTGACAACGGTGTGGATGACGGCCTCGTACCCGCCGCCGCAGAGATAGGCGATGCCCGCACCGGCCCCCGCGCCCGCACTGATGGCACCGCAGTAGGCGGACAACCGGCCGATGGGGGTCTTTTCGTGGATGGTGGTCAGATTGGAGAGGGTGAGCGCCCGGTACAGCTGCTCTTCGCTCGCCTTGAGCTCCCGTGCATAGACGATGACCGGAACCGAGGCAGTAATGCCCTGATTGCCGCTGCCGGAGTTGATGACCACCGGCTGCTCGCAGCCGTTCATCCGGGCATCGGAGCCTGCGGCCGCGTAGGCCTTGGCCCGCACCCGCACATCATTGCCCTCCATGTCCAGCAGAACGCTGCCGATGTTGGCCCCGTAATCGCCCCGCAGGCCCTCTTCGGCGATGGCCATGTTGTACCGAATCTGCGGGTCCAGGATCGGCTTCACGTCCTCGATGTCCACCGAATGGACAAAGTCCCAGATGTGCTCCATGTCGAGCAGGCTGCGGTCGGTCAAGTTCTCCTCCTCGTCGCCGTGGACGGGCAGGTCCAGCAGGACTTCGCCGTCCTTCTCAATGCGGACGATGTTGGTGTGGAAGACCGCGATGCGCACCTGCGCGGTGTGCGCTCCCTTCCAGACCGTGACGATGATATCAAAGGTGACGCCGTTCTCCACATGCTCGACCTTCACATCAGCCTGCTCCAGATAGGCGCGGATGGCCTTCGTCTCCTCCGGTGTCACATCGGCGATGACCTCCAGCTTCTGCTCCGGACGGCCAGCCACGATGCCCGCCGCTGCGGCGGCTTCCAGCCCTTTCATATTGTCGGTGTTGGGCACGATGACCGACTTGACATTCTTGATCATGCTTCCGCTGGCCCCGACCCGCACCCGGTCCGGGAGTTCCCCCAGCGTCTGCCGGGCCACTGCGGCGGCATAGGCCACCGCGATCGGCTCGGTGCAGCCCATGGCTGGGATCAGCTCCTCTTTTAAGATCTGAAGGTATGCCTGGTATCTCTGTTCGGTTTTTTTCATTCCAAATGTCCTTTATCGTTGTTGTGAGTCGCTTTGCTTCATTGTACAAAAAGCGCCCCCAAAAAACAAGGTTTCTTAGCGGAACTTTCGCCAAACATCAGCTTTGTGGAAACGAAGTCCGCTAAAAACCTCCCTTCTGACACTGTAATCGTCGGAAGGGAGGTTGCCTTTTAAGGAGAATGGTATGATGAAGAAGGTATAATTTTAAGAATATATCTATGTAGAGGATCTTCTAAACCGGCAATCAGTCATTCGCAGTTTCCTTGACCAGCCCCGGATGCAGCTCGCCCTCGCTCTTGGCTACAACGACGGCGGCAGCAGCATCACCCACAATGTTGGGGATAACACGAGCCATGTTCAGGATACGGTCGATACCGGCCAGCAAACCGATGGTCTCCAGCGGCAAATTGACTGCATTCAGCACGATGGTCAGCATGACCAGACCGGAACCGGGGATGCCAGCAGTACCGATGGATGCCAGAACAGCCGTGACCATGACCATCACCTGCTGGGAAACCGTCAGGTGGATGCCGAACACTTGGGATGCAAAGACGACTGCAACAGCTTCGTAAATGGCTGTGCCATTCATGTTCATAACTGCACCGAAGGGAATCACAAAGTCGGCGATCTTATCGCTGACGCCCAGCTTTTTGGTGCACTTGAGGTTCAGGGGGATGGTTGCCACGCTGGAACAGGTAGCAAAGACAAAGAGCATGGCTTCCTTCATAGTGCTGAAGAACTTGATGGGGCTGATGCCGCCGTAAACACCAGCCATCAGGCCACCCTGCACAAAGATGGTGAACAGAGCGCAGGTCAGGTAACATGCGATGATGGTCTTGAGGTAGGGCAGCAGGACATCCATACCGTACTTGCCCACGATGTCCGCCATCAGGCCGAACACACCGTAGGGGGTGAACTCCAGCACGATGTTGGTGATCTCTTTCCATGCTTCAGTCCATGCGCGGAAAAAGTTCAGAACGGGAGCACCCTTATCGCCCAGCTTGATGAGAGAAAATCCCAGCAACAGGGAGAAGAAAATGATCTGAAGCAGATTTTGGGTGCTAAGGGAGTTGAACGGGTTGGTAGGGATAATGCCCATCAGCGTATCGACCACACTGGGAATTTCACTTGCATCGTAGCCCCCAGTGGTCTCCATCACAAAGCCTGCACCGATTTGCATGAAGTTGCAAAGCACCAGACCAATAGCAACAGCGACAGCTGTACCGCCCAAGAAGATTGCCAGTGTCTTACCGCCGATCTTGCCCAGCGTTTTGAAGTCCTTGACATCTGCGGCTGCACAGATCAGAAGACCCAGCACCAACGGCGCGACCACCATCGTCAGAAGACGGGTCAGGATCGTACCGAGAAAGGCCAGAGAAGAAGCCTTTGGGCCAAGCACAAAACCAGCCAGAATACCCAGAACGAAACCAATCATGATTTTGTTGAACAAACCAAGCTTATTCCATTTTTTCAAAAGGTTCATACCGCAATTCCTCCTGTTTGATTACACGAAGCGGCAGACGTGATCGACTGCAATATCCGAGAAGCCGAACGCTTCTGCCTTGGTCATCTTACCGTTGCAGATATCCTGAATGTTGTTCAGCATCTCTGCGCCCATCTCCTGATAGGTCTTTTCGCCGCGCACGATGGGGCTGAGGTCAACGTCCATGTTGTCTTCCATGTGCTGATAAGTACGGGCATTTGCCGTGACCTTCAGGACGGGGACGATGGCGTTGCCGGTGCAGGTGCCGCGGCCCGTGGTGAAGATGACTGCGTCGCAGCCTGCAGCGACCATCGAGGTGACAGAGGAAATATCATAGCCAGCGGTGTCCATAACGACTGCGCCGCGCTTCGTGGGAGGAACAGCCTGTTCCAGAACCTCAACGATAGGACGGGTGCCGCCCTTGCGGATGCAGCCAAGGCTCTTCTCGTCCAGAGTGGACAGGCCGCCTGCCTTGTTGCCGGGGGTGGGCTGACCGGCGCGGCAGTCCTGACCAGCGGATTTCAGATGGGCTTCGTAGTCCTTGCAGACCTGAATGATCTGGTTGTGGATGGCCGGGGTAGCCGCACGCTTTGCCAGCAGATGCTCGCCGCCGATCCATTCGATGGACTCGCTCATCATGGTAGTTGCGCCCAGATCGACCAGCAGATCGCTCAGCTCGCCGACTGCCGGGTTGCTGGCAATGCCGGAAGTGGCGTCCGAACCGCCGCACTCGATGCCCAGCATCAGCTCGGAGATGTCGCACAGCTCTTTCGGCTGCATGGCGGCTTCCGCTGCCATCTTGCTGGCGGCGCGAACCGCTTTCTCAATGGTCTTGAGAGTACCGCCCTCTTCCTGAATGCCAAAGGAAACGACCGGCTTGCTGGTCATGGCCTGGATCTTTTCACGCAGCTTTGCGTGGGGAACGGTCTCACAGCCCAGACCGATGATAACGACGCCGTAAACGTTCGGGTTGCAGGCAAAGCCAGTCAGGACTTTCTGCGACATCGCGGTGTTGGCAGCAACATCGGAGCAGCCGGTGTTGAACACGATGTTGACCGCACCGCGCACCTGACTTGCCACGATCCGGCAGCTCTCACTGCCGCAGGCGCAGGTGGGAAGAATCAGAACGTGGTTGCGGATGCCTGCGCGTCCTTCTTTGCGTTTGTAGCCCCAGAATTGCATCTCCGATTCCTCCTTATTCCTGTACCATTTCGCTGTCATAGTCACGCGGCACGCTGACCAGATTGTTGTGGGAGACCCAGTGGCCCTTTGCGGCGTCCTCGGTCATTGCACCAAGGCTCTCGCCGTACTTGATGACCTCGTCGCCCTTCTTCAAATCGACCAATGCGACCTTGTGGCAGTAAGGGATGTTCTCCTCTGCTTTCACGGTGCAGAACTCCTGCCCCTTGCGGTAGACAACATCCTGTCCGGCGGCAACTTCTGTCACGCAAGTCACAACATTGTCTTTTTCGTCCATGAGCAATGCGTTGATTTCCATGTTCATTCTCCTTTCGACATGGTGTACTCTCTTTGTGACTTTACAATACCACCAATGTGCAGTATAATCAATTTTATAGATTTTATAAAGCTATAAGTATTTTTTATAATACGGCAGGGTGAACGTTATGAAGCAGGAAATGCAGTATATCTACCAAGTCTATCAATCGGGGAGCTTTTCCAAAGCAGCGCAGGCTCTCTATTTAACGCAGCCCGCTCTGAGCATCGCCATCCAGAAAGTCGAAGCGGAGATTGGGATGCCGCTGTTCATTCGGGATAAAAAGCCGTTGGAATTGACCGATGCCGGAAAAGTCTACATCGAAAAGGTCAAGGAGATCCTGCACCTTGAAGCGGAGCTGTCCAAAGAGCTGAGCGACCTTTCCAATCTGAATACTGGCAATCTGGTTCTGGGCGGAACGCACTATCTCAACTCGTATATCCTGCCGCCCGTACTGACGGCTTTCCAGAAACAATATCCGGGGGTCCATCTGGAGTTGGTGGAAGCCAGTTCCAACGAACTTATCGAAATGCTGCGCGAAAATAAAATCGACCTGACCTTTAACTGTATCCCAAACCCGAAGGACAATTTCCGGCGAACACCCATTTTCAAGGACAATGTTCTAGTCGCCGTCCCGACCTCTTATCCCATCAACAAAACTCTGAAGAATTATGCATTGACCGCAAGAGACATTATGTTCCGCCGCAATCTCATGCCGGATTGTCCGGCAATCACCTCGCTTGCTCCCTTTGCGGATGTGCCGTTTATCCTATTGACCAAGGGCAACAACCTGTACAGCCGCTCTATTGCGTTGTTTGAGGATGCCAAGATCGACCCCATCGTCCGGCTTCAAGTGTCACAGCTTGTGACGGCGTATCATCTGGTCTGTTCCGGCCTTGGTGCGGCGTTCATCAGCGATTGGATGGTACTCTACGACCACGACGATATGCGCTACTATAAAATAGCGCATCCGCTGGCCGTTCGTCAATTCGATGTGGTGTCTTCCAGCCGGAATTATCTTTCCAAACCGCAGAAGGCGTTTATTGAATCAATCAGCAGCTATTATCATCCATATCTCTAAGCCTGATTCGAGCCAAAGCCCAGAAACACCCCGAACTGACCGATATTGTAGTCGCTCTGATTGACAGGGTACGGCACCTTTACAGTTGTGACTTTCGTGATACGTCTTTTTTGATAAGGTTTTGGACACACAGCCGCCGGGAAAGAGCCGGAATTTTCATTTCCGAAGAAAACAAAAAATCCGAACCCTTCTCCTATTGAGAAAAGGTTCGGATTTTCATGGTTTGGTGCGATGGAAGGGAGTCGAACCCCCGGCCTACTGATTTGTAGCGCACGCCGGGCGATTCCCTCAATTTTTGGAAGTTACGTTTTAACGTTATTTCTTTGCGATGTATCGCAGGTTTTGAACTTCGAGTTTCTGCACCCTTTGTCCAATTTTGCAACAATTTGCACCCTTTGCACGTTTTGAAACCGTGCAAGAACCGTGCAGAAACCGTGCACTTACTCCCGGACAAACTAAAAACCACTTCATCCGACAACGACTTGACGGTATTGGTTCGAGTGACCGCACACCAAAAATCAAGTTCGGTCAGTATCCATACGCCAGGGCACCGCCATCCACGGCAAAATCCTGACCTGTGATGTAGGAGGCTCCATCGCCCACCAGGAACTCGGCCATCTTGCCCAGATCGCGGGTATCGCCGTAAGCATGCAGGGGCATCCGGTTCAGGATCTTCTGCTCACGGGCGGCGTCCACCACCTGCTCGTTCATCTTGCTGCGGAACCAGCCCGGTGCGATGCTGTTGACGGTGATGTTGTCCCCGGCCCACTCCACAGCCAGTGCGCGGGTCATAGCCAAAACAGCACCCTTGCTGGTGCAGTAGGGCACCACCTCGCTGAAGCCCAGATGTGCGCTCATGCTGGTGATGTTGATGATGCGGCCCTTGTCCGCGCTCTTCTTCAGGTAGGGGTAGCAGACAACGCTCATCTCAAACAAATACTTGACGTTCACGTTCATGATGTTGTCAAACTGTTCCATAGGGAAGTTTTCGGCACGGCATTTATAGCTGACGCCTGCATTGTTCACCAGAAAATCAATGCAGCCATTGTGCTTTGCGGCAAGCTCTGCCACCATAGCCTTCATGGCTTCTACATCGCCCACATCGCCCTTCAGGTGGACAACGCCCGATGCGCTTTCTCCCACGCCCTCTTTGGGCCTGCCGGTACGGCTGATCACGTAAACCGTTGCGCCGGCCTCTGCCAGCACATTTGCGATCTGGAAACCAATGCCGCTGCTGCCGCCGGTGACGATGCCGGCCTTACCCTTCAGATCTGCCATAATAAATCCTCCTATCAAACCTTAACGTTGAAGCCAAAGAACTCATTCACATTGTTGAAGCAGACATTCTCGATGGTCTTTTTTAGCTCTTCCTCACCGGAGAAATACTCTCCGCGCTCCACCAGACTGCCCAGATAACTGCACAGCACGCGGCGGTACAGCTCATGACGGGGATAGGAAATAAAGCTGCGGCTGTCGGTCAGCATGCCGACCGACAGTGAGACCGGGTACAGGTTTGCACAGGCCTCGAACTGGCGCTGGATGCCAAAGGCCTGATCATTGAACCACCAGGGTGCGCCCAGCTGAACTTTTGCTTTGGTGCCATTATCGCAGAAGCCTGCGGCTAAGATCGCCCAGGTCTCAATCTTGGTGCCGTCCAGCGGGTAGATGATGGTTTTGGGCAGTTCGCCGATAGTGGTCAGGTTGTTCAGCAGCTCGCCAACGCCCTTGACCGGTGCGGCATCGTCGCAGCAATCAAAACCAGTGGACTGGCCCACACTCTTCACATGGCTGGTGTTGGCATCCAGATAGGTGCCGATGTGCAGCTGCATAACGTAGTGGTTTCGGTTGTAGATACGGGCCATCTCGAACAGGAATGCGCTCTGGTACTGGTCGATCTCATGCTGGGTCAGCTTGCCGCCGCTGCGTGCCTTGGCAAAGATGCCCTCTACCTCGGCGGGAGTGTAATCTGCCCAGTTGAAGTAGGGGATGCCGTCGTCACTGACGGTGGTGCCGGTGATCTGCTGGAAATACTGCAAACGCTTTTCCAATGCGGTGAGCATCTCGGCAAAGCTGTCGATGGGCTGCTCCGCAGCAGCAGAAAGCTTTACCAGATAAGCAGCAAAATCGGCGTTGGCGCAGAACATGGCCTTATCGGGGCGGAAGGCGGTGATCACGCGGGTGAACATCTTTTCCTCGTTCAGAACCTTGTGGTAGCGCAGGTCGTCGATGGGGTCTTCGGTGGTGGAGACCAGACGCACATTGCTGTGCTCCATGCACCAGCGGCGGGTCATGTGCTTTTCGGTGATAAGCTTTTTGGTGCGGTCATAAATTTCCTGTGCATTGGCTGCGGTCAGGGGTTCGTCGATGTCGAAGTAGCGCTTCAGCTCCAGTGCACACCAGATGTAGATGGGATTGCCCACCAGCTGGGGCAGAATTTCGGCAAACTTCATGTACTTTTCGTAGTAGCTGGCGTCACCGGTGATGTACTTCTCGTCGATGCCAAAGGTGCGCATACAGCGCCACTTGTAGTGGTCGCCGCGCAGCCACATCTCGCCCAGATCTTCAAACTCCTTGTTCTCGGCGATCTCCACGGGCTGCAGATGGCAATGGTAATCGATGATCGGCATATGCTCTGCATACTTGTGGTAGAGCATTTTGCCGGTCTCATTGGTGAGGAACAGCTCTTCGCTGAAACGATCATTCATAACAAATATCCTCCAAAAATGCCCACCCGTCTGTTCAGGAGATGGGTGGGCTCATTTCATCAGAATCCGATCAGAGCGCCGCCGTCAACAGGGATGCAGGTGCCGCTGATATAGCGGGCTGCGTCACTGCACAGGAACGCTGCACACATGCCGACATCCATAGGGTCGCCCACGCTCTTGGCGGGGATGCGGCCCATGATCTTGGCCAGACGCGGCGGGTCGTTGTCGGTAGCTTTGTGGAACATGGGGGTGTCGATCCAGCCCGGAGCAATGGCGTTGACGGTGATGCCGTACTCGGCCAGTTCAGCGGTCAGGGTATGGATCAGGCCCAGATAGCCGGCCTTTGCGGTGGAGTAGCCTGCCACCTGGGGCTGGCCGATGTAGCTGGTCATGCTGGCCTGGAAGATGACGCGGCCATGACCCTGCTCCTTCATCTGGGGAACAAAAGCCTTGGTCAGTGCGAATGCACCCACCAGATGCACATCCAGAACGCGCTTGTAGTCGTCCACGGTCATATCCCAGATGAACTTCTTGCAATGGTTGCCTGCGTTGTTCACAAGGATGCTCACGGGGCCCTGCTCAGCGGTGATCTTATCGGCCAGTTCCTGAGCGTGATCGGTATCGGTGATATTGAACTGATAGTACACAGCCTTGCCGCCAAACTCTGCCAGAGTATCGGCCACCAGCTCAGGAGCGCGGGAAGCCACAACGGCCACCTTTGCGCCTGCGGAAACAAGGCAGCGGGTAATGGCAAGGCCCAGACCGGTGGCACCGCCGGTGACGACGGCGACCTGACCGGACAGGTCGTACCAGTTCTTGATGCTGAAATCCTTCACCTGTTCTTCGGTAAATGCTGCCATGGGGAACAGTCCTCCTCACTCTTCGCAGGCATGCCTGAAAGCGACCTGCTTTTCCTGATATTTATACGGTACAAAGAACTCGTGGTGTCCCTGGGCTTCGCTCTTGGTGGGCTGACCGGCGGCAGTTTTTACCACCATTTCGGTCAGGCGGCGAGCCAGCTCGTTCTGGGTGCATTCGCCCCGGAGCACGGGGTTGGCATTGAAGTCCATATCGCCCTCCATGCGGGCGTAAGTCGCACCGTTGCCGGTGATCTTGATGCAGGGGGCTACTGCGCTGCCCACCACATTGCCGCGTCCTGTAACGAGGAACACGATGTGTGCGCCACAGCTGGCAAGATCCATCAAGCCCTCGTTGTCGTTGGGATTGGTGATGCCAAACTGCATCCAGTAAGGGTCCGGGGTGGAATCCAGCAGCCACAGGCCCGGGTGGGGTGCCGGGCAGGACACCTTGATGACGCCCTGAATGGGGCGGGAACCGCTCTTGATGACGGCACCCATGCTCTTTTCTTCAATGGTGGACAGGCCGCCTGCAAAGTTGCCGGGGCTGACCGAATACTGACGCACGCTGCGGCAGTATTCCAGCGCTTTATCATAGGTATAGCGCAGCTCTTTTGCGGCCTGCTCAGAAGCAGCGCGCTTGAGCAGCAGATGATCCAGACCAATGGCCTCGACGATCTCCTCAAAGATGGCCGTGCCGCCCTGATCGGTGAGCCAGTCGTAGAACCGGCCCACGACCACATTGCCAGCCAGACCGCTGGTGTAGTCACTGCCGCCGCACTCTGCGCCGATGACCAGATCTTTTACGGACATCTCCACGCGAGGGGTGTTTTCCAGCTCTTTGAGTGCGCTCTGCACCCACTCCACGCCCTTGCGGACGGCAGGCTGGGTGCCGCCCTCGTTCTGGATGAACATCCAGCTTGTGGGCTTGCCCTCTTCCTCGGCAATTTTAGACAGCCATTCCGGCTGCACGTATTCACAGCCAAGGCCTACGGCCAGCACCGCACCCACGTTGGGGTGGCGGATGAAGCTGATGAGCAGGTTCACCGCATACTGGTTGTCGGTACAGCCGTCAAAGCCCAGCAGTTCCACATTGGTACTGCCGCTTTTGGCTACGATCTGCTGCGCCACAAACTCGGCACACTTGACCGTGTAGATCACCAACACCCGGTTACGGATGCCCTTGCCGCCGTTTTTGCGGGCGTAGCCGGGCCAGGTGAGGCTTTGCAGTTCATTCCAATCCATTAAAAGCCTCTCCTTTACTCGTACTTCGTGTCTTTGGGAGCACCGGTCCTGACGTCCAGATGGCTGGAACGCTGGTCGTAGACGCTGCGCATGACGTGCAGGTGTACCCAGCTGCCAGCCGGGATATCGGCGGTAGCGCGGCCAATGACTATGCCGTACTTGACGATATCCTCACCGTTCCTGATGTCCCGCAGGGCAATTTTATGGCCCATCGGCACCTCGGTGGCGGCTTCCACTTCGGGGGCGCAGGCATCGCCGCGCAGCTCCACAGGGCCTGGCACCAGCGGGGTCAGGGCCGTGGCCACATTGTCTTCCCGATTGATCTGAAAGGCGTTCTGCTTTTCGTCCATAGTTTACAGCACTCCGAACTTTGCAAATGCATCCGTGACCATCATGCCGTCTTCAATGGCTTTGCGCATGGTCTTTTCCGTGCTTGCCTTGACGAGGGCTTTCTCGATGACTTCCGGTGCAATATCCTTGGGGATGATGAGCACGCCGTCGATGTCGCCAAAGACGATATCGCCATTGTGGATGGTCACCTGACCGATCTCAATGGGGCAGCGCCACTTGAACACGTAGGTACGGACGGAGGAATCCTGTGCCCATGTACCGGAGCAGAAAACAGGGAAGTTCTGCTCGATGACCTTGGGGGTATCGCGGGTGTAGCCGTCCAGAACAGCGCCAACTGCACCGCGGGCCTTGCCGCAGGCGGTGAGCAACTCGCCCCACAGAGCACTGTTGTGTGCGCCGGTAGCGATGTAGATCTCGTTGGGCTTCAGGTCATCCAGCGCCTCAGTCATATAACCAAAGGGCTTTTCGGCGGGGTACTCAAACACATCGTTTTCCAGAACGGTGCAGGCGTAGCCAGCCACCTTCAGGCGCTTGTCCTCTTCCTCTCCGGGCAGGATGTAGGGTGCGGTAGGCACCTGTGCAGCCAGCGGGCGGATGGAAGCGGGCAGGAACTGGTGCTTATAGCCCATCTGATCCAGAATATCACCCACAACGGGGGTATAGAGCTTCTCTTTCATCAGGGCGAACATTTCATCGTCGTTTTTCCACATTGCCATGGGGAATCACTCCTTTGTCGTTTTTAGAATATCCAGCCATTCGAGGCACTGCCCGAACCAGCCGGCGATGTGGGGATCTGCAACGCGGTGCTTTTCCGGCTCGTCCACTTCGGGCGTTGCCAGACTCAGACCGTGCACCCCGCGGGGGTAAAGATGCATTTCGTACCGGACACCGGCGGTGCTCAGCGCATCGGCCAGCAGCAGACTGTTCTGCACCGGAACTTCCGGATCGGTGACGGTGTGCCAGAAGAACACGGGCGGCGTATCGGCCGTGACCTGTTTTTCCAGCGAGAACCACGCCGGGTCATCGGCCCCGGTCAGGTTTTCGATACTGCCGCGGTGGGCGTACTTTCCGGCGGTGATCACCGGGTAGCCCAGGATCATGCCGTCGGGGCGGGGCAGGCCCAACTCACGCCAGTGCACGCCCAGACTGGCTGCCAGATGGCCGCCTGCGGAGAAGCCGCAGACCAGCGCCGACAGTGCCGGGAAACGCTGCTGCATGGTCTGCAGTGCTTCGCCCAGCTGGCGCACCGGCAGGGTGCCCAGCGGGGGTTGGCCGGGCTTTTCGCGAACGGTGTAGTACACCACCGCAGCCGCCCAGCCGGCGGCGGCAAAGGCGTGGGCCACCGGCTGGGCCTCACGCGGCGAGAGCCACTGGTATCCGCCGCCGGGGCAGATCAGGATCATTCCTTTTGGGTCTTTGGGGGCATCTGCGATCCAGAGCCGCGCCCCCAGCGGCAGATTCATTGTTTCCATACGCGCTTAGTACAGCAGGTTCGGCAGCCACATGAAGGTCTGCGGGAAGTAGGTCAGGATGATCAGCGCAATGAACATGGTGATGTAGAACGGCGCCATCTTCTTGGACAGGGTCTCGATCTTGATGCCGGAAATGGCAGAACCGATGAACAGGGTAGAGCCGACAGGAGGGGTCAGCAGGCCGATGCCGAGGTTCAGCACCATGACGATGCCCAGATGGATGGGGGACAGACCCAGCTGCATCCAGATGGGCAGGATGACGGGGGTCAGCATCAGGATCAGGCAGGCCATCTCGATCAGGCAGCCCAGACACAACATCAGGATGTTGAGCAGGATCAGAATGATGATCTTGTTGCTGGTGATGGAGAACAGGCCGGTAGCGATCATGGTGGGGATGCGCAGATAGGTCAGCAGGTAGGTGAATGCGCCGGACACGCCCAGCAGGATCAGCACCTTGCCCAGAGTCTCCACGACGTTTGCAAAGATGTGGGGGATATCCTTGAAGGAGAAGCCCTTGTAGATGAACAGGCCGACGCACAGCGACCACACAACGGCAGCAGCGGCGGACTCGGTGGTGGTAAAGACACCGGCGATAACGCCGACGACCACGAACATAACAGCCAGCATGCCCCAGATGGCCTTGAAGAACGCCTTGATGCAGTTCTTCAGGTTGAACTTGCCGGTGACCGGGATGTCCATCTTCTTGGAGTAGTAGTAGGAGTAGATCATCAGCACGATGCTCAACACAGCGCCGGGCATGTAGCCGGCCACGAACAGCTGGCCGATGGAAACGGTGGTGACGCCGGCAGCAGCCAGAGTGAAGATGACCATGTTCTGAGAGGGGGGAACCAGAATGCCTTCAACGGAGGATGCCATGGTCAGGCAGGTGGAGAACTCGCGGTCATAGCCCTGCTCTTCCATCATCTTGATCTCGATGGGGCCCAGAGAGGCACAGTCGGCGGAAGAAGAGCCGGAGATGCCGCCGAAGAAGAAGGAGGCCACCACGTTGACCATGGCAGCACCGCCATGCATCCAGCCGACAAGTTCCTTTGAGAAAGCGATCAGGGTATCGGTGATACCGCCCGCGCTCATCAATTCACCCATCAGGATGAAGAAGGGCACCGCCAGCAGCGTATAGGAGTTCAGATTGCTGACAAATTTCAGAGCCATCTGCATGGGGTTGATGCCCAGATAGAAGAAATCCAGCAGAGAAGCCACACCAATGGCATATACCACGGGCACTCGGAGGAAAACCAGCACCAGGAACACACCCAGCAGCAGGATGGTTGCGATCGTTGCAGTAGACATTTACTTTTTCTCCTTTCGACCCATCACCCAGTGGCCCAGAACAGCGAAGATGTTCAGTACGCCGGTCACAGGCAGTGCACTGTACATAAAGGCATAGGGCACATTGATGCCGGCCATGTTGTTGCTTGCGCCCGACTGTGCCAGCTTGATGCCGTACACGATCAGGAAGATGGAGAAGCCCACCACACACACAGCGGACAGGATATCGGTGACGAACACACCAGTCTTGCCCAGCTTTTCGTCAAACATGGTAACGGCCAGATGCTCGTTCTTGCGCACCACCAGCACACTGCCCAACAGGCTCAGCCATACCAGACACAGCAGGGAGAACGGCTCGCCCCACATGGGAGAGTTATGCATCACATAACGTCCGAAGAAGATGTAAAAGACCACCGCTACCAGAGCTCCCAGGATCACTGCGCAGACATGGCGCAGAAGCTGGAACAGCACGGCGTCGATCTTTTCCCATACGGCTCTGAATTTGTCCATAATCGGCTCCTTGATTGTTCGTTTTTCTAAAATTCCCCACGACCGCTGCCAGCCGTGGGGAACGTTCGTCCTTTATTGGTTCGTCAAAACGTCTCGGCAGGGATCAGTAGTTGCCGCCCTGGATCTTAGCGATGATGTCCTGAGCGTCGGTGCTCTGCTTTTCATACAGAGGTGCGCAGGCCTCCTGCCACTTTTCGATATCGGAAACCTCCAGCTTGGTGATGCCCTTGTCGGCGAAGGAATCGAAGCAGGCCTGCTCCTGCTTCTGGTTGTACTCGTAGCAGGCGGAACGTGCGGCCAGAGCGGCTTCCTTGATCCAGCCCTTCTCGGCATCGTTGAAGCCGTTCCACTTGTCAGCGTTCATCAGAATGACGCCGCAGCCAAAGGTGTGTGCATCGGTGATGAAGTAGGGGGCAACTTCGTTGAAGCTGTTGCTCATGTAAGAGGTAACGCCGTTCTCAGCAGCATCGACGACGCCGGACTGCAGAGAGGTGTACAGCTCAGAGTAAGCGATTGCGGTGGCGGAAGCGCCCAGAGCATCCATGGTGCTGATCATCAGGTCAGTCTCGGGCACGCGGACCTTCAGGCCCTTCATCTTGTCCAGCGTGAAGTCGGTGGGCTTGCCCAGACGCTCGTAGACCTTCGGGGTGATGAACAGGCTGCGAGGACCTTCGACCAGCCAGCCAAGAGCAACATAACCGCAGTTGGCATCTTCCACGCTCTGCAGCAGCTCGTCGCCCAGACTGCTCTCAGCCACATCCTCAAACTGTGCCATATCCTTAAAGACATACGGCAGGCCGGTGGTGCCGATCAGTTCAGCGCCGTAGTTGGGCAGAGAAGAAGCGTTGCCGCGGAAGATATCCAGAGTACCCATCTGGATGCCCTGCATGGACTCAGCCTCGGAACCCAGCGTGCCGTTGATGTACAGGTCAATGGTGATGTGACCGCCGGACAGCTCTTCGATCTTCTCAGCAAAGGTGTGTGCGCCAACGGTTGCGCCGTAGTCCTCGCCGTTGACCTCGTTCCATGTCAGCTTGTAGTCATTGCCGGAGCCGCCCTCGCCTGCACCTGCTGCTGCAGAAGAGGCAGTGGAGGAAGCTGCGGTGGAAGTAGAGGTGGAAGCGGAAGAACCGCCGCATGCGGTCATGCCCAGCGCTGCGGCAGAAACGCCCACAACCTTCAGGAAGTCACGACGAGAAATTGCTTTTTTCATAAGAAATCTCCTTTTTTCTTGGCATCGTGTGTCGGATACGTGTTCGGGGCAGCGTCTTCGTGTCCCGCCTGCTCCTTGCCACAAAAACGTTTTTGTAGCTTTCTTTGGCAACATTTTAGCACGTCTTGTGCGCAAGGTCAATATTTTTCAATTTTTTCGTCTGTTTCGGATATATTTTTGTCATATATCATAGTTTTTGACCAAATCGTTTTTGCAGTGTGACGATTTTTCAACCAAAATTCTGTAATCTCTTTACTTTTATGTAATTTTGCATTATAATTAAGCAAAACGTTTCGGTTGTATTTTATTGACGTATTTCCGTTAAAGATCCTTTTCCGCAAAGTAAAGTTCCGGTTATCAAGCAGCCAATTCCTTTAACACGATCAACGAGAGGAGCATTTTTATGATCATTACCAAGTTCGAGACATGGTGGGTCGAGCGCGGCCGCTGCCTGTTTGACGAAAAGCGTCAGGGCGGTGCCAAAATGGGCTGGGATGTCATCGCCATCAAACTGACCACCGACACCGGCATTGAGGGCGTTGCCACCTGCATGGCAGCCCGCAGCGGCGCTGTGAGCGAAGCTTACTTACAGGAGAGCATCGGCCCTGTTGTTCTGGGACGTGACCCCCATGACCGTGAGGCCATCTTCCAGGAACTGTGGACCATCGACCGTCATGAGGCATTCTTTCCCGTGTTCCTGCCCGGCCCCGTGGATGTAGCCTTGTGGGATATCTGTGCCAAGGAAGCCGGGCTTCCTCTTTATAAGTACATCGGCGCTTGCCGCGACAGCCTGCCGGTCTATGCCAGCGGAAACTTCCACGGCACTGTTAAGGAGTATGTGGACGAGGCTCTCTACTACCAGAGCAAAGGCATTCCCGGCTACAAAGCCCATCCGGGCGGGCCGGTCAGCTTTGATATGGAAGTGCATCAGGCCATCCGCGACGCTGTCGGCCCCGACTACCTGCTGATGACCGACCCCGTGGGCGACTATACCATCAACGAAGCCGTCACCGTGGGACGTCAGCTGGAAAGGCTGAATTATAAGTGGTTCGAAGAGCCCTTCCGCGACTTTGAGCTGTATAAATACACCGAGCTGTGCCGCACACTGGATATCCCTATCGCTGCCACCGAGACCACCCGCGGCTGCCACTGGGGTGTGGCGCAGGTCATTGCTCAGCACGCTGCCGATATCGTCCGCGCGGATGTCAGTTGGAAGGACGGCATCACCGGCACGCTGAAGATTGCACATCTGGCAGAAGCATTCGGCCTGAACTGCGAGATCCACACCACCACCATGAACTACATGGATCTTGTCAACCTGCATGTCAGCTGCGCCATCAAGAACTGTGAGTACTTCGAGTACTTCGTACCGGAAGAAAACTACACCCTGCCCATGAAGGGCAAACTGCCCATTGACGAACATGGCATCATCCATGTGCCGCAGGGTCCGGGCGTGGGTGCCGAACTGGATTGGGATCTGATCGAGAAGAGCTGCCGCAGCTACCGCAAGCTCGAGTACAAGGGCTGATCCCACTGACTTTTTGACGTTTACTTCTTGCTCTTTTTACTTCTCCATTTACATGAAAAAGGCGGACTGATTGGAAACCAGTCCGCCTTTTTCATGTTTTTTTGTTTTCAGAGCAGCAGCCCCCGGAAATTGTCCCGGTCATACATCACAGCGTTGCTGCGGAACACCACTTCAGAGCCCACGTAAATGGTGCGCTGTTCCGGAGCCTTGCCCTGCACGAGATATTCCACCAGTGCTTTGATGCCAAGATACCCTTGAGCGTAAGGGTTTTTCTGCACGATATTGTCCAGGATTCTGTTCCGCAGAGCGTCCAGATTTTCTTCGAATACGTCGCTGCCCACCGCGAACACTTTACCCGCTTTGCCGCACTGCTGCAGCCCCTGCACGAGCATCACGCTCCCCTGCGACAGCACACTGCAGCAGGCCGCAACATCCGGCTTTTCCAGCAGATTCAGGATGTTCCTCTGTGCCTCTGAGCCGATGCCGCAGGAATTGTCCAGAT
Source organism: Faecalibacterium prausnitzii (assembly GCF_019967995.1). Taxonomy (NCBI): domain Bacteria; kingdom Bacillati; phylum Bacillota; class Clostridia; order Eubacteriales; family Oscillospiraceae; genus Faecalibacterium; species Faecalibacterium prausnitzii. The sequence continues at coordinate 89,351 of NZ_CP065377.1, read as the reverse complement.
AAATGCGGTTCTGCGCACCGTTTTCCTGCATATAATCCTCAAACCCCTGCACGATGCGGGCATGTTGCTCCCATTTGGGATTTCCGGCACAGAGCACCACACTGCCGAAAGAGGGGATATGGCTGAAAATCAGCTCCGCCATCGTCCGTCCAATGACCTCATAGTCGGGCTGCACGCTGCACAGCGGTGCGATCTTCGGGTTTCTAAACCCCACCTGCACCACCGCCACACCGGCATCCCGGGCATGCTGCCACTCCTGCATTGTCATAGCTTCCATGTGACCCACTGTCAGCAGGCCGTCCAGTTTGTCCTCGGCCAGCAGAGCGCGCACCTCTTCCACTCCGCGGGAGTGGGAAGGGTCGATCTCATTGGGAAAACTGAACTCGGTACACTCCACGTTCAGATCTTCAGAGTTTTTCAAGTAGTCTCGCACACCCTGCCACAAAGGCGGATAATAAAAGCGGTTTCGGCCCACCTCATCCGGCAGAAGCACAGCTACACGCTGGGTGCGGCGTTTCAGGCCGGAAGCCATTTTATTGGGCCGGTAGCCCAGATCATCCGCAATCCTCCGGATATGCTCCCTGGTGACCTCACTGACGCCAGGCTTGTCGTTCAGTGCCTGATGGACCGTGCTGATGGAAACGCCCGCTGCCTGTGCCACATCACGGATCGTAATCTTTTTGTTCATAAGGTCACTCTCTCTTAAAAAACAACTGTTTCGCAAAAACGATGCGTGAAAAGGGTACTGATTTTAGTATAGCACGCACGAGGTATACTGTAAATAAGCAGAAGTTTCTGCAGCACCCCATGGTCAAGCGGATCAGCGCACTGGCCGAGGACGAGCAGCGCAGTTGATGGGCGTTTCTCTTGGGTTTCCAAAGGGGTGCGGGTCGCCAGTGGCGACCTCAAAATGCAGTGCATTTTGAAGCACCTGACCGAGCCGACAGGCGAGAGGCAGCCCCCCTTTGGCATACGACTTTGCTTGCAAAGTCCAGTGTGTTACACCTTGGTTCCGGCTGATTAAGTTTGAAAGCGACTTCTATGCCAAGCCCGACGCCCCCAACCCGCAGGCTGTACCCGCCGCAGGCGAACCCACCATCTCCATGACGGCTCTTTTGGAGTTGCTCAAGGATGCCGACCCGGAAATGAAGGCAAAGCTCCGCTTGACCCTGCTCACCTGATGCAAAAAAGGGCGCTGATTGCAATGCAATACAGCGCCCTACATCATCGGACATGGATAACACCGACCGTGCAGAAACCGTGCACTCGTGGCTTACAAAACAAAAAATCCATGAAATCTTTCGATCCACAGCTTCCACAGTAGACATTCCTAACCGTTGGGACCCGCAGGCTAAGCAACAGCCCACTGGGCTGATTGCTTGCGGCGCTATGCTCCGCCGCCCTGTTCGAGCCCCTTCCATCGCGCAAACAAAAAAGAAAAACCAGCACACAATGTGTACTGGTTTTTCTTGGTGCAGTAAAGCAATCCAAATCCGAACCATTTCCCTTTGATGCGGCTTCTGCCGCTTCCTCAAATGTGATGGTCTGTGTGCCTTCTTTATAATTAAAGGTTATCAAAACCTTATCATCATACAGGTAAATCGCATTGATGAAGGTATCCACCAGTGCCTGCCGCTGGTCTTTCAGGCTCATATCCAGCTTACGGAACCGCAGCAGCCAGAACCGGATGAACTCTTCGGTCACTTTCGGCTTTGCCAGCTTTTCTTCCGCAATGCGGGCTTCAAGCTCGCGCTTGGTTTCTTCGAGCTGCTCCAACCGTTCCTTGGTGGAGCTGGTCAGGATACCGGCCTGAATCGCATTGAGCATATTCTGGATACCCGATTCCGCATCCCGGAGCTGCTTCTCATAGAGGGGAAGATTGGTGTTCTCCCGGTCTTGCAGTTCCATGACCTTGGCGATGATGGATTCCATGGCGGAATCGTCCTTGACAAGCTGCATGGTCTGGTTGACCACCAGATCTTCCAGCCACTGTTTACGGACAGTCTTTTTCTTGCAGCCCTTGTGCTTTTTGGCAGTCGCACATTTATAATAGCGGTGGACTTCTCCCGTCCGGCTCGTTCCGCTTTCACCAAACATCAAAGCACCGCAGCAGCCACAGTGCAACTTGGTGGTCAGCAGGTAATCATCCTCTGCCTTTCTCCGGGCAGGGGCTTTCTTGTTTTTGGCAATCCTCACCTGCACATCCTCAAACAGTTCCAGCGGAATGATGGGCGGAATCGCATCCGGCACGACCACGTCCCGGAATTTCAGCTCTTCGATGTAACGCCGATTTTTGAGCATATGCTCGACACTGTTATAGGTGAACGCGCTGCCGACCGGGTTCTTAATGCCATTTTCATTCAGCCAGTCCCGAATCTCTTTCATCGTGAGGCCATCCCGGTACTTCCTGAACGATTCCAGCACAAAAGGAGAGGCAAGCGGGTCAATGTGAAATTTCCGCTCAGAATCCAGCGTATAGCCAAATGTTCCACGGCCACCGTTGCAGCGGCCTTTCAAGATGTTCTCCGTCTGTCCACGCACGACCTTCTCGGCAAGGTCAGCAGAGTAGTACTCCGCATAGCCCTCCAGCACCGATTCCAGAATGATGCCCTCCGGCCCCTCGGAAATGATTTCCGTAGCCGACATAAGCTTGACACCGTTCTTCTTCAGCTGGGTCTTGTACCGGGCACTGTCGTAGCGGTTTCGGGCAAAGCGGTCAAGTTTCCAGACCAGCACAATGTCAAACAGCTTCTTGTCGCTGTCCTTAATCATCTGCTGGAACTCCGGGCGGTTGTCCGTTTTGGCGGAGATAGCACGGTCAATATAGTGCTTGACGATGGTGATGCCGTTTTTCTCGGCATAAGCCGTGCATTCCCGGATCTGGCCTTCGATGGATTCTTCGCGCTGGTTGTCCGAGGAATAGCGAGCATAGATCACGGCGGTCATGGCGGGCACCTCCATTTTATACGTCATTGAACGGTAATACGTTCATTAAAGTAATGTTTCGTATAATGTATATACCACAGTTTTGCCCTGATTGCAAGCCCAATGATTTATTTTCATGATTCCAACAGACAAATTGTCTTAAGATTATATTCCGAGCAAAATGTGAAGTCCAAGCCCGGCCACGCCGCACAGGCACATGGTCAGGATGGGATTCCACTTGAGCTTCCGTAGCACAAAAAATGCCGATGCAAAACTGCCGATGCCGATCCAGTCTACGTTGGCGAGCGTCTTTGCACTCTCTCCGAACACCACCATAGACAGTATAGAAAGACCTGCACCAAAGATAAGTGCTACAATGACCGGACGCAGGCAGGCCAGAACACTTTGCAGCAGAGAAATATCCTTGTATTTACGATAGATGTAGGATAGAAGTGAAACAAAGAACAGCGCCGGTGTAATGCAACCTAGTGTTGCAATGATGGCTCCGGGTACCTGCGCGATACGCAAACCAACAAAAGTTGCCGAGTTGACCGCAATGGGACCAGGGGTCATTTCTGCAATCGTGATGAGGTCAGTAAACTCCTGCATCGTCAGCCAGCCATGTTGTTCCACCACTTGGCTCTGGATCAGCGGCATGGCCGCATAGCCGCCGCCTACGCTGAACATACCCACCTGCAAAAAGCTGAGAAAAAGCTGTAAGTAGATCATTTTGCACCACCTTTTTTCCACTGGACCAGAGCCAGCACCACGCCGAATACTGCAGCGGCAAGGATGACCACCACCACATTGACATCAAACACCGTATTTGCGACAAACGCTGCGACCATCAGGACAATATACACCCATGAGCGGGTCTTCAGCACCTTGCCGCCGAGGTCGAATACAACATCCAGAATGACCGCCGCCACACCAGCCTGCATTCCCTTGAGTAACAACGCGATATAGCGATTGGTGGCAAAAGCATTGTAGAACACAGAAATGACTGAAAGAATGACCATAGGTGGGATGATGGTGCCCAACACTGCCACGATCATTCCAATCAAGCCTTCTACCTGCCAGCCTACCAGAATTGCAGCATTGACCGCGATTGCGCCCGGAGAGGACTGCGCCAACGCTGTCATATCCAGCATTTCCTGTTCATCGATCCAGTGCAGCTCATCTACAAATTTTTTCTTCATAAAGGTCACGATGACAAAGCCGCCGCCGAAGGTAAAGCTGCTAATGTACAGCGTACTCAAAAACAGCTTCCAAAGCCGTGCTAACCGTGTACCGTATGTTTTATTTTCATCCATACAAGTTTTCTTCCCCTTTTTTGATTTTCGGACAACTATATTTGTTTTCTTACTATTTCAAACAGCTTTTAACTGTTACTGCTTGCGAAAGCCCGTATTTTCCGGTATCCTTGTTTTAAGAACTGCGAAGCACGGAGGGAATCTCTATGAAACATAATACATTTCTCGTCAAGCCAGCGTCCAGCCTGTGCAATCTGCGTTGCCGGTACTGCTTTTATGACGATGTTTCCAACAGCCGAGCCTGCAAAAATATGGGACTGCTTTCCCATGAAATGGCAGGAGAACTGGTTGAAAAGGCTTTTGCAACCACAGAGGAAGGCGGCAGCGTCCATTTTCTGTTTCAGGGCGGCGAACCGACTCTTGCCGGGTTGGATTTCTTCCGGTTCTTTCTGGAAACGGAGCGTTCCATGCAGCGCAATATCTCTGTGTTCCACAGCATCCAGACCAATGGCATTTGTCTGGATGAAGAGTGGGCTTCCTTTTTCAAAGCCAACTCTTTCCTCGTAGGCCTCTCTCTGGACGGCACACAGGAGAACCATGATCTCTATCGGCTGGACGCAGCTGGGCAGGGCACATGGGATAAAGTAACTCATGCGCTTGCGCTGCTGGATGCCTACAGAGTCGAAACGAATCTGCTCTGTGTTGTAACCGGACAGCTGGCCAGAAAGCCGCAGCGAGCCTTCAAAAGCCTCTGCGAGTTGGGACAGCACAATCTGCAATTCATCCCATGTCTTGACCCACTTGATACGATTGGAGGGCAGGCATATTCTCTAACGCCGGAACTTTATGGTCGTTTTCTGTGCGGCGTCTTTGATACTTGGTATCAGCAGCTGCAACGAGGCAATTATATCAGCGTTCGCAATTTTGAGGACTATCTGCGTATCCTGCTGGGAATGCCGCCTACCTCCTGCGCTTCCTCCGGTTCCTGTGGACATTATCTTACCGTAGAAGGTGACGGAAGCCTTTATCCCTGTGACTTTTATGTTCTGGATGAGTGGAAGCTGGGAAATCTGAGCCACTGTACCGTTGAAGATGCGCTTGATTCTCCCACAAGCCAGACATTTCTGGCACAGGGCCGCAAACGCCCGGCGGAATGCGCAGCATGTGCTTATCAGCTGCTCTGTCGGGGCGGATGCAAGCGAGATTGGGATGCCTCTGGAAGCAACCGCTTTTGCGCAGCGTATAAGCAGTTCTTTGCCTATGTGCTTCCGCGCCTGCATACTGCTGCACATTTTCTGGCACAACAAAACCGATAAAGAGATTCTCCCGGAGAGCAGTACTGCCTCCGGGAGAATCTTTATTTTACCTTTTTGATCTTCCGGATGGAATGGCCATCGTAGAGGATGGGCTTCATGACATAAGTGTAGTTCCGGTCATCGCATTCGCCGGTGGAAATCATCTCCATAAGCCGCAGCGCAAGCTGACGTCCCATCTCGAAGCCTTGCTCCACGGAGCAGGTAACATCCTCCTGCCGATAAGTTTCTTCGGAATAATCAAAACAGACCAGCGAATAATCTTCGGGTACAGTCTTCCCCATTTTCTGCAGGGTTTTCATGACCAGCCGATAGATGATGTAGTTGCAGCAGACGATAGCGGTGCATTTAGGGATGCTCTTCAGAAATCTTTCAATGGAACGGACATAGCTTTCGTTGTGGGCTTCGTCCGAAATACACCACTTGATGTAATCATCGTTCAGCTCCAAACCACGATTTCGCATCGCTTCCGCCATGCCTTGAAACTTTTCTACGCTCTGGTAGTTGTCGTACACAAAGATGCCTGCAATGTGGCTGTGTCCGGCATCCATCAGGCGTCCTATCAGCTGATGGGCACATTCGATGTCATTGATCGTTACGCGGGGGCAGCGCAAGTTCCGATAGAAGTTGTTGTAGAATATCACCGGGATCTTACGTCGGTAAAGCTCCTTGTAGCAGTCAAGGTTTGGGCTGAGGATGCTCGATTTGACACCATCCACAATGAAACCGTGAAAATTCTGATGTACCACAGTCTCCAGACAGCGGCGTTCGTTGCAGAATTTGTTATCGGTCAGAAATACATGGAGGTCAACCTGCTCCTGCGTCAGAACACTGCGAACCCCTTCGATTAATCCCGAATTGGCACTTGTATCCTGTCCCTGCAGGACAAGGCCGATTTTATAAAGGGCATCATCTGTGTTCAAATCCCGCGTCATTACTTTTTCCCGGTGGAAATAAGTCCCACTTCCCTTGAGCTTGTACACGAGTCCTTCTGCTACCAACTGGTCGATGGCCACTCGTATCGTTTCTCGGCTGACACCCAGCTTCCGGCAGAGCGCATTTTCCGAAGGCAAACGCTGGTTCCCGGAAAATTTGTTTTCGTCAATATAAGCCAGAAGCCAGCGATAAACCTGATCGGATTTTTTCTCAACAGCCGAGAGCATGGGCAAGCGCTCCTTTTCAGTCGGTGATAGTGGGGCGGCTGCCTTCCGCGTGCTGAATCCAGTTCAGCAGACGTTCACGAAGTTCCGCCTTGACCGCAGCATATGCAGGATCCGCGACCACATTGTTCAGCTGCCACGGGTCTTTCTGCATATCGTAAAGGAAGTCGTCTGCATAAACATCGGATGCCGCAGCCTCGCCGCCGTTGACGCCGGGTGCATAGACAGAATACATATAATCTGCAGTACGGATGCAGCGTCCGCAACGGCTTTCCGAAATCTGTGCATAAACCTCATTGACTCTATTATGGTTTTTCTTTTCCACAACGTCAAGCAGATTTTCACCGATCATCTTATCACCGACATCCACGCCTGCCAGAGCCAGCAGAGTTTTGGGAATGCTTTCGGTGCTGACCAGGTCGGTGATCTCCTTGCCACCCTTGAACGGGCCGCCACAGATGACCAGCGGCACATGCAGGCAACCGTCATGGCAGGAGCGCTTGTAATCATCATAGCCGTTCAGGTGCGCGTCACGGTTGCGGGTCTTGAAGTGAGAGCCATGGTCGGAAGCATAGAGGATAACTGTATTATCATACAGGCCTTTTTCTTTCAGCTTTGACACCAGCTTACCAAGGTTTTCATCAAGGCTGGCACACTGACCCAGATAATCCGGGTACTCTTCCGCTGCGTTTCCACCCAGAGCCTTCAGATCTTCCGGCAGAACAAAATCTGCGAATCGCTGCTTGGAACCGTTGGGGCCTTCGTAGTGATTATGGTCGTTCTGATGGTGCGGCTCGATCTGCGACACGGTCATGAAGAAGGGCTTTTCGCCGGCATACTGGTCAAGATAGTCCAGCGCAAACTGGTTAATGCAGTCGGCACGGTAGCCCTTGAAATCGATGCGGTTGTTGTTCTCATCAAACACATAGCCATCGTAGCCGTGGGAGGTGAACTCCAGCACATCCGCAGCACGCCAGTAACCGGTATAGCCACCGCGCAGCTCCAGCGGAACAGCGGTGATGGTGTGGTCAACGGTGGGCTTTTTCTCCAGCTCACCGTCCGAAGCCAGATGCCACTTGCCGATGTAGGCCGTCTCGTAGCCGGCATCCTTTTCCATGTACTCGCCCAGCGTCTTGATGTTGGAGGGCAGCATCAGATTATTGCGGAAGCAACCGGTCTCGGTGGGATATTTGCCGGTCTGGAACAGAGCGCGGCAGGGGCCGCACACCGGCTGAGGCGAAAAGGCATTGTCAAACTTCACACCCTCTGCCGCCAGCTTGTCCAGATTAGGCGTGATATTCAGTGGCTGGCCGAAGCAGCCGCAGGTGTCCCAGCGCTGCTGGTCACTGAAATAGAAAATGATATTATATGCCATGGTTTTACCTTCCTTTACTGTTCTGCTTTGGTGTTCTTTGCTTCCTTCATCTTGCCGCGCAGGATGCCGAGAATGACCACCACGATCAGCGCAATGAAGATCCAGCAGTACACGCTGCCGAAGAAGATGCTGGGGCTTCCGTCCGAGATGAGCAGGGCGCGGCGGAAATTGGTCTCCGTCATGTTGCCCAGCACCATACCCAACAGCACAGGGACAGCGGGCAGTTCCAGCTTGCGCATGAACCACGCCATCACGCCGAACACCAGCGCAACGCTCAGGTCGAAATAGCTGCTGTTCACCGAGTAAGCACCGGCAAAGCAGAAGATGACGATGATAGGGGTCAGGATCTGCTGGGGGATGGAGACGACCTTTGCAAACAGGCTGGTCAGGTACTTGCCCTGCAGGAACATGAAGATGTTCACAAGGATGAGGCCCAGCATGATGGCATACATAATGGGGCCATCCGTGGTAAAGAGCGAGAGGCCGGGGTTCAGGCCGTTGATCATCAGAGCGGACAGCATAATGGCCACGCAGCCGTCGCCGGGGATGCCCAGCGTCAGCAGGGGGATGAGGGTCGCACCGCAGACAGCGTTGTTGGCCGACTCCGCCGCCGCAACGCCCTCCACAGAACCGTGGCCGAACTCTTCCGGGTGTTTGGACATATTCTTTGCAGTGTTGTAGGAGAACCAAGAGGCCTCCGATGCACCGGTGCCGGGCACAATGCCCACGCAGGAGCCGATGAGAGAGCCGATGAGCACCGGGCGGAGCATCCGCTTGTACTCATCCTTTGTAATCTTGCCGTCGTCGTTGCCAATCTTTCCGGCGTGGAGGTTCAGCTCGCTCCGCTTCAGCTCCGCCTTGCCGATGATCTCCACCAGTGCGAACAGGCCGATGAGGGTAACGGCAAGGTCGAGGCCCAGATACAGGCGGTGGACGCCGAAGGTAAAGCGGTCGTAGCTGGTCATGGGGTCTGCACCCACGCAGGAGATGAGCAGGCCGAGGCAAGCGGCGATGATGCCCTTGACGAGGCTCTTTCCCGAAACGCCTGCGATGATGGTCATGCCGAACAGGCAGACCATGAAGTACTCCGCCGTGCCCAGCTGTGCCGAAATTTTGGCCACCTGCGGGCCGAGGAAGAGCAGCACCAGTGCAGAGAAGATGCCACCGAAGGTGGAGGCGTAGAGCGCGATCTTCAGCGCCGCTTTCGTGCGGCCCATCTTGGACAACGGGTGGCCGTCCAGCATGGTAGCCGCTGCATGGGGAGTGCCCGGGGTGTTGATGAGGATAGCCGACACCGAGCCGCCGTATCCACCCGCACAGTAGATACCCAGAAGGAACATCATGCCGGGAATGGCCTTCATGGTGTAGGTAACAGGCAGAAACAGGATGATGCAGAGGATGACACTCAGGCCAGGAATGGCGGCAAATACGCAGCCGATGAAGACGCCGAGGTTGATCCATATGATATTTTCAAGGGTAAAAAGCAGCCCGGAGGCCGGGCCGATAAAGTCAAACAAACCCATATTCTGCCTCCTCAGAAACTAACATTCAGCACGAAGTGGAATACGACCCAGATCAGCACCGCCATCGAGACGGTGATGGCGTAGTAGAGGGGCTTCTTGCAGCGGAAAAACAGCAGGAATGCCACCGCGCAGAATACAGCACCCACCACAAACAGGTCTGTGACCTCCGCCAGCAGGTAAGTGACCACCAGAATAAGGACGATTACCAGAGCCTTGACCTCCACCAGAAGGTTGAGCGTCTTAGTCTTGGCCGGGCGGTGCATTACCATGTTATATGCCTCGCGGCCCACCAGAAGGGCACTCATGGCCAGCATGAGCCAGATCAGCATCGTCGGGAAGGCGCGGCCGTTCACAACGTCCTTTTCCGAGATCTGTACCTGCTGTGGCATGATGAGCAGCAACACAATGCCGATGACCAGAAACAGAATGCCGCAGATCAAATCAACAGGGTACTCGATGTTCTTCTTCTCGAGCTTCGCGCCCCAGTCATCCAGCTTTGCCGCGGTATGTTCTATCAGATTTTTCACCAGTTTCAACTCCTTTTTGAAATGTAAAAGCAGGGGGAAGGGATGACCCCGTTCCCCCTGCTTCGGCTTTTTTCGCTATGAGGTCTTTTATCAGCCGGCTACGATGTCCTTATACTGCTCAACGATGCTCTTGACGTTTTCGATATGAGCCTTGACGTCATCTTCACTCATCGTATCAACTTCCAGCAGCATGGTATCGTTTAACCACTCGACCATTTCTTGATCGGCAAGGATCTTGTCGTACAGTTCCTTCAGTTCTGCAACCTTCGCGGCATCGGTACCCTTGCGAGCCATCACGAAGCAGCGGTTGCGGAAGTAGGGGTAGCCCTTGGAGCCAACGCCCTCAACGCCTGCGAAGGGGCCGTTTTCGATAGCCTTGTCATCGAATGCGCAAACCACATCAACGCCGCCCTGCTGGTAGGTCTCAAGAATCTGAGACTGGTGAGAGACCGCGAAGTTCGTTTCACCCTTAGCTACAGCCTGTGCAGCCTCCGCAGCGGACTGGTACGGAGTCAGTTTCAGCTGGTCGCCGGCACCCATAGAGCCGAACAGAGCCGCTGCCAGGAAAGCCTCGGAGCCGGTAGCGCCGTTAACGGCCACGGATACGGGGTTGCCTGCCTTGACATAGGCCTCCAGATCGTCCAGATTCTTGAGGTTCAGTGAAGAATCAGCGGACAGGACGAAGACGGAGGAGTACAAGTTCTCCACGAACTCGAAATCGTCGTAGCTGAACTGCAGCTTGGCCGGATCCAGAGTCTCGGTAATGGCGAACAGACCCTCACCGGCGAAGACCAGTTCCTTATCATTTGCCTTAGTACTGGACACCCAAGTGTTGACAGTAGCAGCATCGCCCTTGACGGCTTCAGCAACCAGTGTGATTTTATTATCAGAATAATCAGGGGACTTGGCAGCAGCCTTTTGGCTGACCATCGCTGCTACACCAGACGGTGCCCACGGGCAGGTAACTTTCCAGCTCTCCTGTTTGCTTCCGCAGCCGGTAAGCATCGACAAAGCAAGGACACCGGCGGTGACCAACGCCGCAATACGCTTTTTCATCATTTTACTCTCCTTTTTTGTTTTGCCTTTTCGTGTGGTAGCAAGCACTTCACCGTGCTTTTGTTACCAACAAGATAACATTTCAAGCAATTTCAAGTCAACAAATTTTTTTATTTTACAAAAAAAGTTGTCTGGTAAAAGAGCTAAATGACCACATCTGTATTTTGTTGTAGAAAACTTATTGTGCACATTGCACATCGGCTTGAATCATCTTTGTGCAGCTTAAATTCTTTCATGATGTAAAGTGTATCATATTCATAATAGAAGTCTTACTATTGTCTCCATTCATAAATAATTTCTTCGGAATCATCTTGACGTACTCTACGAACCATGATATTCTCTATCACAAATCCCACTGAACTTGTAGATTGATTGCAAATCTTCTGCAAAAGTGGTTGGTTATCACCGTGAGACCCACCACTTCAGTGAGGAAAAATCCACGAAAGAAGCTACCGCCCCGCAACACACCCGATTCATTTTGCCGCCGATTCACCCGACAAAATCATCGCTGCGCTGCGTGGGCGGTATTTTTCTTTTCCGGGAAACGCACCTTGAAAATTTCATAAACCGTCCGAACGTGATACCGACTTTTTGTCAACGCCGCTGCAAAACAGGGGCAGGAACTTCGCTCGGAGCAAACGGTGACCCCATTACATGAGCAGCACCACCTCTACTTATTTTTGCGTCTTAACAATTCGGAAACATTTGCCGAAAGTTGATTTTGAGCGCAGCGGTAGAGGGCAAGAACCGTCCCGTGGCCACAAATTTTCAATTCTTGAAAATTTCCTGCCCATCCGGGACTTCACTTCTCAAACTCTTGCGAGTTTTCAAGTGATCTTGTTGGGGTAGCGCTTGTCGGGGCAACGCCCCTCCATCTGCTGTCGCAGACCGCGCTGCCGCTTAAAAGCCCCACTGGGGCTTTCATTGCTGCGCTGCGCTACGCAAACGCGGTCCCACCCCAAACCCTGATCATGGTTCGCACCTGACGGTGCGAACAGCAACGGCGTGTCGTGCTTACATAGCTCCACCGAGGAGTTATCGAACAGACAGGAGGTACAATGACCAAAACGAATGTCAAAGCAAATCCCAGCACGCCCCACCGCCACGACACGCCAAACAACAAAACAAATAGAGAGCAGACCGTTCTTCTTTCACACACCCATTAAATAATTTTCATGAATCTGCTTGACGAATGTTACGGTTAGTGATATATTTATTACAGTAACCGTAACAAGGAGGCAAACCATGCGCGATAATGCAAAAGGTGGTGCGCTTACAGAAGTCACCTTTTATATTTTGCTTTCTCTTTATACGCCAAAACACGGATACGCTGTTATGCAGTTTATTGAAGAAAAAACAGACGGACGGCTTTCCCTAGGCGCAGGCACTTTATATGGAGCATTAAACTCTTTGCAGGACAAGAAGTGGATTGAACCTTATGGCGATAGTGAGGGAAGAAAAAAAGAATACCACATTACAGCACAGGGAAAAGAAATTGCAGAAAAAGAGCTTGCAAGACTAAACGAACTTGTAAGCATTGCAAGTGAAATTATTGGAGGTGCAGTATGAGTAAAAAATGTTATCGCTTCTTTGGTGGATTGCTAAATGCACAGGCAAAATGGTTAAACAAAATGTCCGAAAAAGGCTATCGACTTGTCCGGACAGGGAGGGTGCTCTATGAATTTGAAGAATGCAGTCCTGATGAAGTGACCTATTGTGTAGAGTTTATCGGAGAAAAATCAAAAGAGAATGCAACGGACTACGCTGATTTTTTGGAGGATATGGGCTACAAGGTATTTTTCAAAAATATCAATCTAAACTATTCTGTCGGAAAAGTTCGATTGCGTCCATGGGCGGAAATGGGCGGTTGTATTGCAACAAACGCAACAACTTTTAACAGGGAACTATTGATTGTAGAAAAATCAAACGACGGAAAGCCTTTTGAACTTCATACTTCTTATGCCGATAAAGAAAAATACTACCGCAATTTGCGTAACCCATGGCTATTCCTGCTGCTCCTATTTGCACTGTTTGCCATTATCAAGCATTCTATTGTCTTGGGTATTTTTTCATTGGTTTCTGCAATTCCCAGCATTCTATACCAGCTCCAAATTATAAATGTCCGACAAAAAGCCAAAACGTGGGAACAATAAATAATAATCAAGAGGGTGACAACAAAAGCTGTCGCCCTCTTGATTGTTATTTATAGAAATCCCGAAATCTCTTTCTCCACCATACCGCTTCCGTTTGAAAGCAGAGAAGAAGTCCTCGCATGGATCTGCAAGAATCAGCTGGGGCGGCGCAATCTCACGCCGGAGCAGAAGAAGTTCCTCATTGGAAAACAGTACAGTGTGGAGCATCGGAAGCCCGGTGGAAACGGCAACAATCAGTATACAGCAACCACTCAGGAAGCCGTTCAGGAGGAATTGTGTCAAATTGACACAATTCCTCCCACCTCTGCGGAAGCAAGCGTCCGCAAGCAGATTGCAGAGCGGAACAACGTTAGCGAATCCTATGTTGTCCGCTCGGAAAAGTTCATGCGGGGCGTGGAGATCATGGAGCAGATGATGCCCGGTACGAAAGAGAAGATTCTGTCCGGGCAGTTCAAAGTCCGTGATGCCGATATGCACCGCCTCGCCAGAGCCGATTTTCCGAACCGCAAGCAGATCGTGCACGAAATTCTGCACCCGGAGGACCGCCCTGCTCCGCAGAAACGAATCTACGGGATCAACTATTCTGCACTGGAAGCTGCCGTCCGGCGAATCCAGCAGGATGTTGATTTCCTGATGAAGTATCTCCCCAAGGTGCCTGATGATGCCTATGTGAAAGTGGAGACCACGAAGATCCTGAAGCAGCACAAGGTGTATATGGCACAGTTTGAAGAAATGCTGAACGATGAAAAAATCGCATAACGACAGGCACTTGTAAGCCATCAACGAGCCGCCAGCCGCAAGAGCAGGGCGGAAAATATCTGCGCCCTTGCGCCTGATAAAAATTGGAACTTTGATTTTCTCGCCCGGCTTTGCCACGGTGGGACAATCAAAGGAGCGTGCGTTTGAACAAAAAGAAAAAGTCCACAAACACTTCCCCTTACCCCGATGAAGTCATCGACCGTCTGGCACGGGCATTCTATCCGGCGATCCTTGCCTGCTGGAACAGCGAGGAAGGCCAGCGGGAGTTTGCTGCATGGCAGGCGGAACAGGCTCATCATGCAAACAACGAAAAACAGGAAGTTCCCTCCGGTGGGGAACTCCCTGCTGTACATATCGCTATTGTCTGTGGCTTTAATCGCAAGTTTTACAAGCAGTGCAATTCTCAACAACTTGTTTGCGATATGCAATTCACGGTTGTTGCCAACGAATCAAATCGTGAATTGCGATGGCAGGGTGCGTCCGCAGGGGCGCACCCTGTTTTTGTTTCGTATTTGATCTTCTAATCCATGGTTCAGACTGTATTCGCTCAAACACTCTCAAGAATGGTATGCCGGAAGCAGCTGCCTCAAAGCTGCCGACATCTCCGATTTTTCAAAAAGACTTGACATTCCCGGGCAGTTCTATATAATTATCAATGTTAATTACCTTCGATAATCGTTTGGAGAGGAATTTCATTATGACCATCGAACTGATCAAGCAGTTGCTGGATGCCTGCTATCTGGCAAAGCGGGCACGGGAGATGCTGCCTGCCCTGCCGGAGGGTGTGACATCCTCCTATATCCAGTGTCTGGATGTTATTCAGAAATTGCAGACCCGTGGCATCCAGCCGAAGATCTCTGATCTCAGCGATGCGCTGAACCTGCCCCGCCCCGGTGTGACCCGTACCGTAAAAGAGATGGAGCACAAAGGGTATCTGAGGAAACAGGTATCCGCTGAAGATGGCCGCGTGACCTATCTGTTTCTCACCGAGAGCGGGCAAGCGCTTTCCCAGAAGTACAATACGGACTACTTCTCGCAACTGCTCCCGTATCTGGACAGCATTTCCGAGGAGGATGCAGCGTGCACCATCCAAACGCTGGAAAAATTCTATGCTATTATGCGCGAAAGGAAAGATTCTCTTGAAAAACGATAAGACCGATTTTACCAAAGGCCGCATTTTGCCAAAGCTCGCTTTTTTCATGCTGCCCATTCTGGGTGCGCTGGTGCTGCAGGCCGCTTACGGCGCAGTAGACCTTCTGGTAGTGGGGCGCTTTGGCTCCACTTCAGGCTTGTCTGCGGTTTCTACTGGTAGCCAGGTACTCAATCTCGTCACCTTTGTTGTCACCCAGCTTGCCATGGGCGTCACAGTGCTCATTGCCCGCTATCTGGGCGAAAAACGACCGCAGTACATCGGGCAAGTCATTGGTGGGGCAGCTATTGTGTTCACCCTTCTGGCAGCTGCACTGTTCGTGGTGCTGGTGTTTTTTGCACGGCTTATTTCCAGTCTGATGCAGGCTCCTGCCGAAGCCCTAGACCTGACCGCCAGCTATGTGCGCATTTGCGGCAGCGGCATCTTCTTTATTGTAGCCTATAATATGCTCTCGGCTCTTTTCCGCGGTCTGGGCGACAGCCGCTCTCCGCTGATCTTTGTACTGGTGGCGTGCATTGTGAATGTTATTGGCGATCTGGTGCTGGTGGCTGGTTTTCATCTGGATGCTGCCGGTGCCGCCATTGCTACGGTAGCAGCACAAGCCGTCAGCGTAATCTGTGCAATCGCAATGCTGCTGAAGAAGGAGCTGCCCTTCAAAATCCATCGCTCTGATTTCAAGCTGAACCCCCAGTGCAAAAAATTTCTGGGCATCGGTCTGCCGCTGGCTTTGCAGGAGTTTTTGACCCAGCTTTCCTTTCTGGCGCTCTGCGCTTTCGTCAACCGGTTGGGGCTGGAGGCATCTTCCGGCTACGGTGTGGCGTGCAAGATCGTTAATTTTGCCATGCTGATCCCCAGTTCTCTGATGCAGTCCATGGCATCCTTTGTGTCCCAGAACGTGGGTGCTGGCAATAAAAAACGCGCCGAGCAGTCCATGTTCACCGGCATTGGCATCGGTCTAGTGTTCGGTTGCGCCGTATTTGCACTGGTGTGGTGCAAGGGTGACGTTCTCTCCGGTCTGTTTACGGCAGATGCCGCTGTTATTGCCAACAGCTACGCCTACCTCATGGGCTTTGCGCCCGAAACCATCGCCACTGCCATCCTGTTCAGCATGGTAGGCTACTTCAATGGCAACGACAAAACGCTCTGGGTCATGGTACAGGGGCTGGTGCAGACTCTGCTGGTGCGTCTCCCCATGGCGTATATTATGAGTATCCAGCCCAACGCCAGCCTGACGATGATCGGTCTGTCCGCACCCACCTCCACCGCAGTGGGCATCTTATTAAACATCTGCTTTTTCCTCTGGCTCAAACGGTACGAAAATCAGACGTGTGCATAGGTTTTGAAGGCTGAAAAGCCTGCCGATGATTGTTGCCACCTACAAATATGATACGGTCGTGCTTGAAATTTCAAATTCAATCATGAGTCGATAATAGCAAACAAGCCCACAGGATAGACCGCATATAAAATACGGCAGACCTGTGGGCTTGTTCCTTATATCGAGTTGATCTCTACCCGAGAGCAGGGCACATTTTGTTCAAGGGAAAGCTTTGCGAGAATTTCAGGGTGTTTCATAGCGTCTCCTCATATAAAATGGGCGGCGATGCTCCTGCACCGCCGCCCATAGGCCATCAGCGTTTGCCGGTGGTTTTGACTATGATTCGCTGCGCTTTTCGGAAGCAGCGCTTGCTTTGCGTTTTTGGTAGCCCCGCAGCACCATGATCTCCAGTCCGATAAGGACGATCGCTGCTGCTGCGTCAGCGATGTAGAGATAGGTCCGCCAGCCGATACCTTGCTGGCTTTGGTAGCTCTCATCATAGAGGTATCCTGGCTTTGTACTGTTCCAGCACATCTTTCAGCGTGATCTCTTGCATTCTTTGTTCCGCTGTTTTTTGAATGTCCAAGTAAAAATCCCGCAGCACCAGTTGAATATTTACGCCCACACCACAGGCAGGATTGGTGTGGATGTCCTGATGGAGCAGGGGCTTGTTGCCCTCTACTGCCCGATAGGCATCCAGCAGAGTGATCTTCTCCGGCTCACGAGCCAGAGCGGGGCGGGGATGTCCCTTCACGCTGACCAGCAGTCCACCCTTCCGCAGGGCGGACATGAGCTGGCGCACATAGGCAGGATTCGTCTGAATGCTCTCTGCCAGCTTGTTGCTGGTCAGGTCGCAGTCTGGGTACAGAGCGATAAAAGCCAGAATATGAACAGCATCGCTAAGGCGGGTGGGATATTTCATAGCCTGATCTCCTTTTTTGCTTTGATGTTATTTTTATTATAACAGCATATTGACAGCGACGCAAGAGGATGCTAAAATCATTTGAAGTAAGAATAAAAATAACACCCACTTGAAAGGAATAACGACAATGAACTTCTATGATGATTTGGTCATGCAGACCCAGATGAATTATTCCAAGTACTATCCTATCTATGCTTCCGGCAGTACGCCTTATCAGCTGACTGACAAAAAGCCGCTGCCGTATAGCGAACAGATCCATCGTTTGGTACAGGAGGTAAAGGAAGCTGACTGTGTGGTAGTGGGCGGGACCTCCGGTCTGTCCGCTGCCGGCGGCGGAGATTTTTACTACGAGGACAACGACTCCTACCGCAAATACTTCCGGCCTTTTGCTGAGAAGTACCACTTCAAAGGTGCTTTTGCAGGGATGGGTCACCACTGGAAGACCCGGGAAGAGTATTGGGGGTATCTCGCCACCTTCCTTCACACCACCCAGACCGCACCTGTGCGTCATCCCTATCTGAATCTGGACGCTTTGCTGAAGGGCAAGGACTTCTTCATCCTCACCACCAACCAGGATACCCAGTTTGTCAAACTTTACCCGGAGGCGAAGGTGGCGGAGATCCAAGGAGATCACCGGTTCTTCCAGTGCGCCGCCTGCTGTACCGATGACACCTGGGATGCGGTAAAGCCGGTGGCTGATATGGTGGCCGCTATGGGGGATGGCACGAAGATCCCCACAGATCTTATTCCCCGGTGCCCTCACTGCGGCGGCGAGGCATTCCCATGGGTGCGAGGATATGGGAATTTCCTGCAAGGAAAGAAATACGAAGAACAGTACGAAAAAATTTCTCGCTATGTGCTGGAACATAAAGACAGTAAAATCCTGTTTCTGGAGCTGGGCGTTGGCCGAATGACTCCCATGTTCATTCAGGAGCCTTTCTGGAACCTGACCCTCAGCTTTCCCCATGCTCGATATATTGCGATCAACAACAAGTATGACTTCCTTCCCAAGCAGTTGGAGGACAAGGGCATGACCATTGTGGCCGACATTGCTCAAGTACTACGGGATGCACGGGACACCATGGAAAACGGAGATAACGATCAATGAGGATTGGAAACCAAGCGGCGCTTCAGAAACTTGCCGAGCGTATTAATCAAGCAGATGCCGTTGTGATCGGAGGCGGCTCCGGCCTGTCCAGCGCGGCCGGATACGACCACTACCATTGGTCTCCGGCACTTTCGGAGGCATTGGCTCCCTTTCGCGAACAGTATGGCTTCACCTCCCCGCTGGCTGGATTCTACCATTGCTTTTCCAACTATGGGGAACAGTGGGGGTATTACAGCCAATATATGCGCTTCCTGTGGGAAGCCCCTACCGGGCAGCCCTATTTGGACCTACAGGCGCTTGTTGCGGATAAACCTGCTTTTGTGCTGACCACCAATGTGGATCAGCAGTTTTTTCGGGTATTTCCCCAGAAACAAATCTGCGCCTTTCAGGGAGACTTTAGCTACTGCCAATGCAGTCAGCCTTGCCGGGATGATATTTGGAAAAACCGCGAACTGGTAAAGGAACTGACCGGTCGCTTGGTGGGTGTGCACCTGCCGGAGGAAGCTGTTCCTCGTTGCCCGGATTGCGGGCGGGTGCTGGTGCCTTGGGTACGAGATGATACCTTTCTGGAGGGAACCTTCTGGCAGGATAACCTGCACCGCTACCATAGATTCCTGCGACGCTGGATAATGGATCAGTCCGACAAAAAAGTCCTGCTGTTGGAACTTGGCGTGGGTGAGATGACGCCCAGTATCATCAAACTACCCTTCTGGGAACTTACTGCCAAAAACGAAAACGTCTTTTATGCATGTCTTAATCGAGAGTCATCTCATAGGCCAGAGCATCTGCGGGGACGCAGCCTGTATCTGCAAGGAGATTTGGCGGAAACTCTAGCTGCCCTCCGGCAGGAGCGCTCCAGCGCAGCAACCATAAAATAGAAAGGGGCGAACGAATATGATTGATTGGAACCCTATTGCGGAAAAATTCAGAGAAGCGGACGCTATCCTGATCGGGGCCAGTAACGGCCTGTCCATCACCGAAGGATTGCATTTGTTTGCAGATAATGCAGCCTTTGATGAATTGTTTGGAGATTTCAAACAAAAATACGGCTTACATTGTATTTTGCAGGGCATGATGGCCGGATGGCCCAGCGAGGAGGAAAAGTGGGCCTTCTGGGCTCGGCTCATCCATCATTACTGCGGGCAGTACCAGCCTACGCCGGTGATGAACGATTTGAAGGCCATTGTGGGAGAGAAAGATTACTTTGTCGTCACATCAAACGGAGAAGGTCACTTTGAACTGTGTGGCTTCGATCCGACGAAAATCTATGAGATCGAGGGCAACTGGTTTACGATGCAGTGTGCCCATCCCTGCCACGACACCCTCTATTCAAGTTTAGAGGTGGCCGAAAAATTATCCGCTGCCGAACAGGGCGGCCATGTGCCTACAGAGTTGGTGCCGCGTTGTCCCAAGTGCGGAGGTCCCATGGACATCCACATGGGCGCGGGTCAGAGAATGATTCCGGATACCACTGCCCAGGCACGGTTCCAAAACTTTCTGAAAACCTACCACGGAAAGAAACTGGTGGTTCTGGAGCTGGGCATTGGCTGGCGCAATCAGCTGATCAAGGCTCCGATGATGCGCCTGGTGGCCAGCGAGCCAAACGCCACTTATGTGACCATCAATCTGGGCGAGGTCTACATTGCGGACAATATCAAAGAGAAGTCCTTTGGACTGGACGGGCGGCTGGATGAGTTGCTGCCTGCTCTCCGGGAGGCGTGCGAGGCATAACGATTTACGTATTTTCCGGACATAGCAAAACCTCCTCGTGTAGTTCTATTATCCTACACGGGGAGGCTTTTTGTCTATTGTCTAATTTTTATGGGTCGGTTCAATTTTACACCTCTCCGGAGGTTTACGCAACTATTGGGATGGTCTCCAAAAAAATGCTGGACAACACCAGCTCAAAAATGGTATTGTCCAGCATTCATTTAGATTTCCAGCCTGTGGCTCCCAGTTACATTTTTCAAATATTCCTTCGGATCGCCATTCATAATCAAATCCGCGTAGCCCAGCGGGTCATTGTAGATGAGATAATCCAGTTCTGACCTCTGCGCCATGGTCACGTCCAATTCATCCTCGACCCCAGTGCAGTCAATGAAGATCATTCTCCCATCCCGAAGCAGCAGCTCCACGCAGCCGGTGTCCATGTTGAATTTGCAGGTTCTTTCATCGTACTTCATACTCGTGTCCTTTCCGCCTTACGGCACCTTTACAGTTGTGACTTTCGTGATACGGTCTTTCTTCTGATAAGGTTTCGGACACACAGCCGTCAGGGAAGAGCCCTTGTTTTCGTTTCCGAAGAAAACAAAAAATCCGAACCCTTCTCCTATCGAGAAAAGGTTCGGATTTTCATGGTTTGGTGCGATGGAAGGGACTCGAACCCCCGGCCTACTGATTCGTAGAAAGCCATTATACGTTTTTTGACGTTTTCGGTCGTTGCGTTTTATATAGATTCATCGTTGTTTTCGTTATTCTTCGTGCATCTTCGTTTCACTTCTTTTCGATTCAGTAAGGCAAAAACAAGGCACATTCAAGAGGGCGTATCATCCCATAAATAGGACAGAATGAAAAGAGTGAAAAAGTTGACGGCTTACAGGAGCAGCAGAAACGCCCCTGTGAGCCGTCTTTTGTTATGCGTGGGACTTTTCCTTGATACGGCTGAAAACGTCTGTCAGCGCGTCCGCTGCCGCCGCATCGCTGGAACGGATGAACCCGGCGTAAATGTCTGTGGTGGTGCTTGTCTTGGCGTGGCCCAGACGACCCGACACCGTGGTAACAGGCACATGAGCCGCTATCAGCAAGCTGGCGTTGGTATGCCGCAGGCTGTGGAAGTGAACCGCCGGAAGGTCATGGGCGGCCAGAAAGCCCGGAAACCACGATGTAACCGCGTTGGGGTCGAACGGCTGGCCGTTCCAACGGGTGAACAGCAGATCATTGTCCACAGTCTTGCCGTTCTCGATCTCCACCCGGCGCACCCACTCGGAGCCGACCTTAAACCGTTCGGCCTTCTGGTGCTGGCAGTACTCCCGCAGCAGCTGCACACACTCCGGGCCTATCTTGATGTACCGCCGGGAGCGTTTTGTCTTGGGTGCTGTGAACACCGTGCCGCGCCCGGCGATGTTCTGCACCGTCCTGTTGATGGAGATCACACCCGCGTCAAGGTCAATGTCCGACCAGCGCAAGGCGCATATCTCGCCCCGGCGGGCACCTGTGAGCAAGGCAAGCTGTGTGATAACGCTGTACTGTGCTGGCGCGTCCTGCAGGGCTTCCAACAGCTTTGCAACGTCCTCTTCCTGTAAGGCTTCCACTTCGATTTCTGCCGCTTTTGGGGCTTCTGTGCGCCGGCAGGGGTTTTCATCAATCAGTTGCCACTTGACCGCCTTTTCAAACACGCTCGACAAAAAGCGGTGATAGTGCAGCTGCGTGTTGCCGCCCAGCTTACCACCCGCCCTGACCTTCTCGGTGAATGCTTTGGACATGGGCAGCCCGGCGGCATCGGCCACCTTCTCGGCAGTTTTACGGCTGACAGGCTTGCCACTGCACAGCCCTCGCATGGTTTCCTCGCCCACCCCGGCGACTTCCCGGATCCTTGCCCGCTGGCCTTTCGGCAGCAGCTTCAGCAGCGCAGCCGTTGCCGTATAGGTGGAATCTTGCCGCACTCCGTCCTCGGACAGGTTCGCATAGAACGCCATGAGGTGCGCCGGGCGTATCTGGTTGACCTTCATGTGACCCAGAGCAGCGGACACGCGCGGCACCAGCTTTCTGTATTCGGTGGCCGTCTTGGGCTTCAGCTGGCGGTCTGCGTACTCGGTGAACCAGCGTTCTATCAGCTCATCCAGCTTCATGGACGCATCCAGAGAAATACCGCTGTGTACTTCCTGTTCAAAGGCATCTGCCTGCCGTTGCAGCTCTTTTTCCAGCTTCTTCCCGGTCATACCCGGCGGTGGAGTGAAGGTGCGGTTTACCATCACCTGACGGCCCTGCTGGTCGTAGCCGTTGGAAACCCGGATGCAGTACGAACAAGAGCCGTCCTTCTTCATCCGCTTTACGATTTTAGCCATCTTGCACACTCCTTTACGAAAAAAATGAATTCACAGAAATTTTACACTTTAGATAATCAGCTACAATATTTGTAAACATTCAAAACAAAACTCCATGTTCTGCAAAAGCGATGCGTCTAGGGCTTGAAGAAACCAGAACACACCTGAAACGCTCTGAAAAAGTCTGAGCAAGTCTAAAAAAATGGCAAGAAAAATCCAACAAGTTCAATCTGTGCGCCTTGTGAAAAATGTTTACAGTTCATAATTTTTTAGCAATTAGAAAATCGGCTATTGGAGATGTTGACTGCTTTTGCAAAGTGTGGCATCATGCAAGCACAACAACCGCAACGAAAATTGTTTGCAGTTTTAGCATATCACGTTGGGCTGCTCTGTACAAGAGAGAAAGGAAACTTCATGAATAATTTATCCAGAATTTCAAAGCCAAACAGGGACATCCGGCTTGCAGTCGCCGATGAGGGCTTTTATCTTTGGCAGCTTGCGGCAGAACTTGGCATTACAGATGGAACTCTTTCAAAGAAACTTCGCCGAGAACTTTCGGAAAGCGAAAAGCAAGACTGCTTTAATGCCATTGAACGGATGAAGAAGTCCAGACAGCACTCCTGATAAGAGCCAGTCAATCATCGTATCCATTCATTTTTTAGGTGAATCAATTTCATCTATCTTTTTCGGTGTGACTATTCTGCATCATCTATCCATAAAGCAGGCAAGCGTTCCCCTGAAAACCCTTGGTAATCCTTGGCACTCTGGGATACTGCATGACACTGGATGGCACCAAATGACACCAGATGGCAACAGATGGATTTTGACGCAAAAGACTTGGTTCCAACAATGCTGCATCGCCTTTATTTTCGGTTGAAATTTGGCGGTATTGCAATTCTTTTTCGACCGTGATATTATGCGGCCACGACGAACGAAGCAACACAAAAAACAACTTGGGAGGTACAAGAATGGGTGATACCATCCGATACCCAAACATGGGCACCGTAGCGAAGGCCGCTGAAATTTACGATCTATCTCCGGCCTATATCCGGCGGCTGTGCAAGCAAGGTAAAATCCGGTATGTGAACGCCGGGCACCGCTGGCTTGTGAATCTGGACAGTCTGGCCCGGTACTTTGAACAGGGAGACCCGACGGACGTGGAAGAAACCGCCCAGGGCATCCGCCGGGTAGCGAGGTGATAGCCTTGAAAGGAAAAAGTCCTGAAAGCATCGTCCTGCGTTTCGTCTGGCTGGAAAATCTAACACAGGATTATACCAACGATGAAATCGGGCAGATTGTTCGCGACTTATACAGCTACGCCAAAGAGGGAGCAGTCCCACAACAATATAAAGATCGTGGAATGCGTGGCCTTTGGCGTTCGATGAAGGACGGCATAGATAAAGACTTTGCAAAGTATCGGGAAAAATCAGAAAAGGCTACCGCGTCTGCGAATGCACGATGGGGAAAAAACGCACAAGCGAGTGCTGAATCTGAAATGCAATCGAATACGAACGCATCCGAAAAGATGCAAACGCATTTAACTGGGTATGACGGTGTGCATTCGCACCGTACAGATACAGATACAAATACAGCTACAGTTACAGTTACAGATATACCAGATACTACCGCCACAACTGCCGCCGATTCTCGCACAGATTCAGCCCTTGCCGAGATCGTGCAGCACTTCCAACAGGTGATAGGGGACTTCCCACGTTCGGCACTGGACAAGCTACAACGCTACCGCGATTCTATTCCGGCAGAGGTAATCTGTTTGGCGTTTGACGAAGCCGCCGAGAGCGGGCACAGGTCTTGGAAGTACGCAAACGGCATCCTGAAAAGCTGGCAGGCCGACGGGGTGCGCACATTGGGTGACGTAGAGGCCCGCCGGGAAGCCCGGAAGAAGCCCGACCAACAGCAGGAACGCAAATGGGAGGTGCTGACGTGAATACACCGAAAATCTTACTGGGTGCTCTGCTCATCAAGCCCGACCTTGCACCCTATTCTCTGCCGGAACTGGAAATCGAATATTTCCCGGCTGACCTTCAACCAGTGTTCGTCGCCCTGTCTGGCTTTTGGAATGCGACCGGGAAGCTGGACGCTGTGGAGATTTGCGCCCGATATCCAGAGCAGAGCACGGCCATTGTGGAATGCGCACAGGCGTGTGAAGCCGAGTGCATCCGCATAACCCGTGAAAGCGTGGAGAGCTGGACGCAGGTCATTCGGGAGCAGGCCGCTTTGACGCAGTTCCAGAGTCTGGCCCTGCAGGCAGGCAGCAGCCTGACCACCTTTGCAGACCTGCCTGACCTGTATTCCCGGATGGGTGAGGCACTGACCCTTGACCGGGAAGAACGGGATTTTAAGCCTATCGGGGAGCTGGTAGCCAGCTACATCCGCAAACTGGATGAAAAACCGATGTACATTCCCAGCGGCATTCCGGTGCTGGACAAGTACCTCAAGCTGTCCCCGGGTAACTTGTTTATCATCGGCGGCAGACCCAGCGCAGGCAAAACGGCCTTATCCTTGCAAATGGCCTGCGAACAGGCCCGGCGGGGGCTGAGAGTGTGTTATTTCTCGCTGGAAACCGACTCGGATACTCTTGCCGCCCGCATCATTGCGAACCGTCTGGCGGCCCCGCTGGCCGATGTGAAGGCCAAGCGAGTACCACAGTCTGAACTTGACGACCTTGCAGATCTGCACAAATTGCCGCTGTACATCCGTTCAGCGTCCGGCAAGGGTGTTGGATGGGCAAAGGCACAGGCGCAGCGGATGAAAGCGCAGGTCGTTTTTATCGATTACTTGCAACTGCTTTCTGACGGCAAGGCCAAAGACCGATACCAGCAGATAACGGGTATTTCCATTGCCCTGCATGAGCTGGCACAGACCACCGGAATCTTGGTGGTAGCTCTGGCTCAGCTCAACCGCAACGCCGCCCACAGTGCCCCCTCTGCCGCCGATCTGAAGGAATCTGGCCAGTTGGAACAGGACGCAGACGCTATCCTGCTTCTTTCGGACGATGGAGAGCAATATCAAGCCGTCCTAGCGAAAAACAAAGAGGGCCGTGTGGGTGAGATCCCCCTGACCTTCGACAAGCCCCGCCAACGTTTTCTCGCTGTCACAAGCGAGTTAGAAAGAAGGTGAAGCCATGAAACACAATCCAAACCGCCCGCACCGCCGGGAGCCGTATCATTATGATGCAACCGGTGCGCAGTATATCGCATGTATTGAAACAGCCTTGCAGCATGGGCCAAGCATTCCACTGCACGTCTTGCAGATGATCTATCACATGCTGCTGCCCTATATGCACAGCTGAACCACCGACCGTACCCCGGCGGTGTTGATTTTGAACGTGTCCAGTAAGGGCACAGAAAGGACTTTTCCATGATCATCAACCATACTGACAACAATGCACTTTTTTGCAAAGCTATCGACCGTTCCAACTGCAAACCCCTGATGAACAAGCTGCATGAATGCTTCCAGCTTTTCAAAAAGGTCAACGATCCTGAAACCAAGGATGCGCTATATCTGGCGGTGAGTGAAGCTGTGGAGCTGGCAGAGAACAACGCTTTTGATCGTGCGGCCGAACTTCAGGCCGCCATTACCACGGATGAACTGACCATCCATGAAGCCCCCAGAGCCGCGGCCTTTGACCCTTCCGGCAATCCCAGTACGGACGATATTGCTGCACAGCTGCCAGATTACTTCGGCAACTGCAAGCCGCTGGATACAGCCGACGGCATCGACCCCAGTGCAGGCATCATTTTGCAGTTTCAGGCCACGCGCAACACCAAGGCTCCCAGCACGGAACTGAAAATCATCCCCGCAATCAACGCATACGGCAAACCGGTGCTTGATATCGCCGTTGACCAACCGCAGCAGTGAACCCCGACCAAACAACGAGCGAACCACGAGAAAACACGAGACACACCGGGCGCATGGGGCAACCTGTGCGCCTTTTCTCGTTGTTGCCGTGTGATGAATGAAAGCGGCGGTGAAGCGGCGCAAAACAGCATTTCAGCGGTGGTTCAGCGGCGAAAAAGACTAATATTTGTACAGGGAGCAAGCAGGCGATGAACAGGCAAAAAAGCGGACATTTTATAGAACGAAAGTGACGTAAAATAGCATTTTGTTGACATTACCCGCAGGCGCGTGTTATCGTGTATATAAATTCGAGTTTTTGCAGCCTAAAAAAGAAGTCTGTGCGGATTTGTGCGGCATAAAAAAAGAGAACGTCAATGTGCGCGTTTGTGCGCACTAAAAAAGGCGAGGTGCGTAGTTTGTTCACACAGTCATACGCGCCCGCGTATCGTGTCAATAAACTCTCATTGTGAACAAAAATGCGCACGAAAAAAGGAAGGATGTAGCAATGGAGCAGAATCGACCAAAGCAGACCGACCAGCAGGCCACAAACGCAGCCCTTGCTGCTCTGGCAGCCGCCGGGAACAGCTTTGCACTGGGCCAGCTGTGGGAGGTCAACAAGGGCTTTGTACGGCGGCAGCTGTGGCAATGGTATGAGAAGAACAAGCCCGTTGCCGATAGTGCAGGCCTGTCTTTTGATGATCTTGTGCAGGAAGGTTATTTTGCGGTGGACTATGCTGCCAAGCACTACAACGAAGAACAGGGCAGTTTCACAACGTATTTGAGCTACGCACTGTTGAAGCAGATTCGCACCGCCACCTGTGGAGAGCACACACGGGGTGTCACCACCGATGACGGCAGGCGCGTGGCTGTATCTGCAAACCCACTGAACGAGTGCAGCAGTCTTGACATTCGTCTTGATGAATCGGACGAAGGCAGCAGCACCAAAGGGGAGACCATCGAAGACCCAGCGGCTACACAGGCGTTTCAACAGGCAGAGGATGGTGTTTACACCGAGGAGTTGCACACAGCCCTTGAAACAGCCATGACGCAACATCTGACCGAGCGGGAAGCAACTGTTTTACGCAGTCGTTACTATGACGAAAAGAGCCTCCGGGCCGTTGGCGTGGAACTTGGTGTACAGGCCGAGCGCGTGCGTCAGATCGAGGTTAAAGCAATCCGCAAAATAAAAGGCCTGTCCTCTATCCAGCGTTGGCATGATGATGTGATCACTACCAGAGCATGGCGCGGCACCGGCTGGAACGCATGGAACCGCTATGGCAGCGTTCAGGAACGCACGGTGGAATACTGGGACGAACAGGTGAAGAAATACGAGGAGCATGTGCGCGAGCTGGTCGAGTTGTACGGAATCTCTGCCATCATCTGACCTGCACCCCGCCGGGCGCGCTACACAGTTCAGCGGTGATTCAGCGGTGAAAGTACAGTGTTTCATGCAAACTGTGAAGCGGTGGTAAAGCGGTGATAAAGCGCCTCCCGATTTCGCACATACCGTGTCTGCAAAATTTTCCGGATTTTCCGGCAGCTATAAAAAAAGAAGCGCCAAACCACGGCAAGCAGTGCGCCGTGGTACCACCATAGGCGCTGCAAGCAGTGTCTTTGTATGTACAAAGCCCCTTGCCTTGCAAGGACTTGTTGGGCAGCATCCCAAACCCTTTGACCGTGCAGCACCCGCCGGGCGCAGCACTTCAGCCACACGATTCTGTTGACCTCAACAAAATCGCTGCATGACAAAGCCCCCAGACCGCGACAGCGCGTGTCCGAGGGCTTTTCTTCTTTCCGTGGGTGTTTTCCTTACCGTGGTCTTATCTACGCTCTGGCAGCCCCGGCGGGCTTATGCCGCGCAGTCAGGGAAGTTCACAACGGTGATCTCTGCCACGGCCTTTTCGACCGTCTGCAAGATGTGCTCTATCTTCTCCACCGTGTCAGCTGACAGAACGACCTCGCCGCACTGTTCACACTTCAGGCAGGGCACATTCTTGATGACCACGACACAGTTCTTCAGCTGAACTGTGTGAATGGTCGTGCCGGGTTTCATTTCGCCCTTGCAAAGTGGGCAAGTCATTTTAGAACGTCTTTCCCTTTGGCAAGTTTCTTTTCTTCAGACTTCAATCTGCGTTCCAGCTTTTTAATGTCCTCTTCTGGCGGAAGATCCTCAGGCCGAATACCACGACCTAAAAGCATCGAACGAACACTTGAATTGTTTTGGACATGTTCATGCGTGATAGAGCTTTCTCCCTGAAGATCTTTTTGTTCAACATTGAGGTTTGTCATCTCTGTTGCAAGGTTCTTTGCAGCCAGAGTAACAGGCGGGAGAACATCCGCAAGCGGTCCACTCTTCACTCCATACTGTATCTTCATTTCTTCTGTTGTCCGCCCGCCAAACAGTGCACTGTCGCCCTTTGAGCGAATCCGTGCAAAACCACGGTCATCTACACCACGTTCATAGATGTTTTGAGAAAGCCGTTTTTCAGACGTACGCAGCTGCTGACGCTGCTGCACCCTATTCAAATCAGAAATGCGCTGTTCAATTAGTTCCTGCTTACGTGTCTGTAAGGCAAAGTATGCCTGTGCAAAAGCAATCTCAGGCTTTCGCGGATCACCGTTCTGGGCAATCAAATAGCAGGCATACCGCGTGAGCATATAATCTGCAACTTCACGCGTTGCGCCGCTACCGATTTGGACCATTTTCGGGGCGCCCCGAAAATGGTCTGTTACAGTACATCCTGAATTTTCTGCTGATGTAACAGCTTTTTTCACAGCCAAGTCAAAATATTCCCAGCGATTATAACCTAAAACCGTTTGCAGCTCACGTGCATACCAAAATTCCGTACCATCTTCTGTGGTATGTACAATCCCGTCAAAAACGGCTTTTAACTGTAGAACCTGATTAGAGTCCATCATTTTACACTTCCTTCCCTGTATCACAAGCCCAGCAGTTGGGCTTTCTTGGCGTTGTACTCCGCTTCCGTAATGGCTCCCATATCCAGCAGCTGCTTAAACTTCAAAAGCTCGTCAGCAACGCTGGATGCAGCTGGAGCGGCGACCTGTGGCTTCTCCTGGCTGACTTTGCATCTCTTGAGAAAAGCGGTCATGCCGCCGGGATAAACCGTTGTCGGCAGACTGGTTTCTCCAAGAGGGAGCGTAAAACGGATGGACACGTTTTCTTTGCTGCGGCTACCTTTGCGGGTCTCTGTTTTGGCGGTGGCAGCGCCCACAATTGCACCCACAGGACCGGCAACGGCTGCACCGATCACGGCCCGGCCAATGCCGCCTTTGGTCTCTGTCACCGTCAAATCGTCTGGCGCGTCAGATTCGTAACCGGCGACTTCATCAAAGCTGTAGATCATGCGAGGGCCTTTATCACCGCCGCGGTGCCCAAAACAAAACAGCCGGTTGGTTTTGTCAATGGACACAAAGAGCGCATCACCATCATAGATGGAATCGGTTTCTTTGAACGCCTTCCGACGCTGTTCTAGTGTGGCCCAGTAAGCCACAAGAACATCTGTCGGTTGCTTTGCAGCCCGAAATCCCAGTTTTGAAAAGAAGAAACTGCTACATCCGGCGCAGATCAGACCGTCCGCGCTTTTCTCACGGTTCAGCAAACCCAGCTTGCCGCCGCATACAGGACAGGTATTTGCCATGATTACACCTCACTCTTTTCTACTTCCCCGGCGGTGTCCTTTGTAAGCACATCTGTCACTTCCGGGCAATGGGGCAGGACAAGATCAAGACAAAACCGCTGGACACTCTTGCCAGCATCTGCGGCTGCCTTGCGAATACGTGCGCCGTCTTCCTTAGTCGGGCGCAGCATGATATTGTCCTGACGGCGGTTATAAGCTGCGTTTGACTTTTTCTTTGCTTCACTGATAGGCATTTTATCACCTCTTTATGATGATTATACCACAAAGCGTGCGGCACGTCAACGTGTACAATATGAACGATTATCGAACGTTAACGTTATGCAATTTGTCAATAGATGAAAGCACGTTAATGTGCTATAATAAAAACACAGCAAGGGAAGCACGACCGGAAGGCAAGGGGCGAAGGATGTACCGGGAGCGCAAGAGCAGAACGCCAGCTAAGACAGTAACCCACTTCCTGATAAGCTGTATAAAAGAAAATGGCGCGGTGCCAGCTACCAACTACACACCACGCCAAACCCACAACAGGGTCAAGCCCATTATAACAAGGCGGACCCGCAAAGTAAAGCGGAGGTCTTAAAATGAAGTACAATCTTTCCGAGATCATGCACAAGGCATGGAAGCTGTACCGCAAGGGCGTGAGCAGCTTTGCCGAAGCCCTGCACCGGGCATGGAACAGCGCAAAGGCTGCTCCGGTCAACGCCCAGCGCATCGAGGAAGCCCAGCAGACCGCCGGGATCACCGAGCCGGTGAACACTTGGGCAGGCTGGAAGGCCGCCGGGTACATGGTAGAGCATGGCGCAAAGGCCTTGTTTCAGGCGGTGCTTATCCACAGCAGCAAGGGAGACGGCCAGACCTACCGGGCATCGTTCTTTGGTGCATCGCAGGTGAAGCCGCTGGAAGTCCAGTAACACAGTCAGAGGATCCCCGGCGGGAAGATGGAAGCCCGCCGGGTAGAGCGGGGCACGATCCAGCCCCAGATAGGAGAGTTGAGGTATGAACGATATTCGTGCTATGATTCGGGAACGCGGTCTGAAGCAGGAGAACGTGGCAAGAGCGCTGCAGATCACCACCAACACGCTGAATAAGAAGCTGAACGGGGAAACCGAGTTCCGGCTTTGCGAGGCCAAGACACTGGCAGCTCTGCTTGACACCAGCGTGGACGCACTGTTCTTTGGCGATCTGGGCGACCAGAAGGAGAACATAATCGACGCAATCAACACCCGTTTGCAGAAGGCGGCACCGGACAAAGTGCAGTTGGTGTGGATCTTCGCAAGCGGCATTATCAGAGCCTGAAGGGGGGGGGACAAGATAATGATCCTGACTGCAAAGCAAGTGGAAGCGTTGGACGTGGGAACCACGATGGGGCATCTGGCCGACCTGAAGAACCTTCTCTTTATCATGGACAGCTGGATGTGCACCCGCGGGAAGGTGGATGAACTCAAGCGGGAAGTTGATTGTAGTGAGTACGATTTGGAAGCCCTCTGGCGTGAGCTGCCCATGTACTACACGCTTCTGTGGAGCATCATCGAAGCCATTGACAAGTCACAAGCTGAACTGCTTGACACAGCAAAGACACTGGATGCACTGAACATCCTGAAAGGGTACTGAACCCCATATAGCACAAGAGCCCGCCCGGCTACAACACCGGACAGGCTTTTTTGCTATCAAACAGGCGGTAAACAGGCACAAAACCGCCCCGCCGGGCATCCAGCATAAGGCACTCTGTAAGGCACACGGCAAGGCAGTTTTTGGGGCAGTAAGGCACAAATGAGGCACTTTCCAGCCCTTTTGAAGCCTATGTAAAGCAAGAAAGCCCACGATTTACACCGTATTTTCAACGGTCAATCGTGGGATTTTACTTGGTGCGATGGAAGGAACTCGAACCCCCGGCCTACTGATTCGTAGCGCACGCCGGGCGATTCCCTCAATTTTTGGAAGTTACGTTTTAACGTTGTTTTTGTACGATGTTTCGCAGATTTTGAACTTGGAGTTTCTGCACCCTTTGTCCGATTTTGCAACGATTTGCACTCTTTGCACGTTTTGAAACCGTGCAAAAACCGTGCAGAAACCGTGCACTTACTCCCGGACAAACTAAAAACCACTTCATCCGACAACGACTTGACGGCATTGGTTCGAGTGACCGCACACCAAAAATCAAGTCTTGGAGGATACGACTATGACGAAATTGCTTTCCTGCCGCTACAACATGGACAGCAACCGGGTGGAAGCCCGGTTCAAGGATGGCACCACCGTTGCCATCGACTGCATCGCCATTGAGAACGAGTACGGCAACACCCCGGCACAGCGGGCAGAGCTGGATTGGCTGCTGTACAACAAGCCGCTGGAATATGCACAGATGGTGCTGAGAGGGGAGATGGAGCACTACCTGTCGCTGGGATGTGACCATGGCAGGCTGGAGGATTGAGCCACAGAAAACGCGCGGAAAAACTGCTAATCGCGCGGTGCGTATTTCTCAGCGCAATTTCAGCGTAAATTCAGCGTAAACCATGCCAAGTCAGCGTATTTTCAGCGTAAATCCCGGGAAGTCAGCGTATTTTCAGCGTAAATAACCATTTACCATATATAATGATGCCCGCCCACCTGTGGAAAACCACGGTGGGCGGGCATTCTGCCTTTTCAGACAGACTGGAATCCTTTGCCGATGATCTCGCTGGAGTTAACAATGGTCAGAAAGGCCTCCGGGTCCTCCCGGCGCAGGAAATCCCGCAGCAGCCCTGCCTGCCGCCGGGTCAGCGCCACCATGATCATGGTGCGGGGCTCGCCGGTGTACACGCCGGTGGCGTCCTGCTGGGTCGCTGTGCGCCCCAGTGTTTCCGTAACGAAACGCCGGATGGGCTCCGGCCTTGAGGTGATGACCGTACACACCTTGCGGAGGTTCAGGCTCTCGATGGCGGTATCCACGATGGTGCTGCGCCCGATGAGCCCCAGCACGCAGTACATCCCGGTCTGCGGGCCGTAAATGCAAGCCGCAAACAGCACCGTGCCGATATCGCTGAGCAGAAGAGCCCTGCCGATCTCCACCTTGATGTACTTGTGTAAGATCATCGCCACGATCTCGGTTCCGCCGGTGGATGCCCCGATGTTGAATACGATGCCGCTGGCAAGGGCCGGCAGCGCCACCGCAAAGCACAGCTCCAGCAAGGTGTCATCCGTTAAAGGCTGGGACATGGGAAACAGCTTTTCGCACATACTGGAGTAAAAGCTGAGCATGAAGGAGGAGTACAGCGTCCATCCCATGGCCTTTATCCCCAGAAAGACGCAGCCCAGCACATCCAGCACCGCATTGGTGATCCACATAAAGGTGCTGACGCTCAACGCCGGAAAGCAGGTAGCCAGCACAACGGAAAGACCTGTGGTGCCGCCAAATACAAAGTGGTTGGGGGCGCAGTAAAAGTTCAGTGCCGCCGCACAAATGATCAGGCTCAGATTCAGCAGCAGAAAAAACCGTGCGCCGCTCCACAGCTGTGCCGGGGTCAGGTTTTTGCACAGACCGTTCTTGATTGCTTCCATCTCAGTCCAGGTGCTCCGCCACATCCATCAGCTGGGTGATGATGCAGTCTGCGGCGGACTGGTCCAGCGGCTCGCCGTGGCG
Source organism: Faecalibacterium prausnitzii (assembly GCF_019967995.1). Classification (NCBI taxonomy): domain Bacteria; kingdom Bacillati; phylum Bacillota; class Clostridia; order Eubacteriales; family Oscillospiraceae; genus Faecalibacterium; species Faecalibacterium prausnitzii. Next base: position 55,636 of record NZ_CP065377.1, on the reverse strand, counting down.
GGGTTTCAGCGCCAGCACCTTCAGTCCTGCTGCCTTTGCGGAGGCAATGCCTGTGGGAGAATCCTCCACCGCAATGGCCTTGTCTGCCGTCAGCCCCAGTGCCTTCAGCGCCTTGAGATAGATGTCCGGCGCAGGCTTATGGGCGGCGCAGTCCTCGCCGCTGAAAGCAAAATCCACCATGGCTTTCAGCCCGCCCTCCGTGAGCATCTTCATGATATCTGGTGCTGCGCTGGAGGACGCCACCGCCACCTTCAGCCCACGGCTGCGGAGCGCATTCATCAGTGGCTCTGCCTGCGGGTCGGTGAGCTTGTCATAGGGGGTGGGGCGAACCTTGCGGTACTCCCGGTAAGCCATCAGCATCTCCTGACGGCGCACAGGGTCGTTGGGAACAAGCGCTTCCCAGATGGCTTTTTCGTTGGAGCCGATGAAGTTGCCCTCCGGGATAGGGATGCCGTTTTCCAGCAGAAAGTTTTTACGGCGGTTCTCGTAGTAGTATTCCGTATCCGCCAGCACCCCATCCATATCAAAAATCACTGCTTCAATCATTCTTCATTTCCCTCTTCATCAAAAAGGGGGAGGGGCAAGCCCCTCCCCCAAGCATGGGTCTATGGATCCCGGATGACCGCTTAGTACTCCAGCTTCCACATATAGCGGCGCAGGGTCAGCGGATGCTGACGGACGTAGGACAGCTCCTCAGCATAGACACGGAAGACAGCGGTGTGCATCAGCGGGTTGAAGTAGGTGATGACGCTGCTGTCCACAGCATTGCCCAGACCGTAATCCTTTGCATCCACCACGGTGGTCAGAGCATCGAAGCGGTGCAGGAAGGTCAGTGCGCGGGCATCCACGGGACGGGTCTTGCCGTCGTTCATCAGCAGGATGAAGGGCACGTCCTTGTCCACGATCTCGAAGGGGCCGTGGAAGAACTCGCCGCTGTGGAAGGAGCCGGAGTTGACCCACTGCATCTCCATCATCAGGCAGATGGAGGTGGAGTAAGCGACCTCCATGGAAGCGCCGCTGGACATGACGTAAACGACGGGAGCGTCCTTGTACTTCTCAGCGAACTCCTTGGCAGACTTGCGGGCAGAGTTGGCAGCGTTCTCGGCAGCCTCGAACACGTTGGTCAGGCCCTCGATCATCTTGTCGTACTTGTCGAAGCCTTCCACCTGCTGCAAGATCTCCACAGCCAGTGCCAGAACGTAGCCCATCTTTTCCAGCTTGGCGGCGTAGTTTGCCTCAAAGCCGTGGACGATGGTGTAGTCAGCTTCCTTGGTCAGGGCAGAACCGGCAGCGTGGGTAACGCTGACAACGGTTGCACCGGCGGCCTTTGCCACGCTGTTGGCCTTGACGGTCTCAGGGGTGCTGCCGCCCAGAGAAGCGGTGATGACCACGGTGGTGTCGCCCAGCCAATCGGGGGTATCGTAGTTGAACTCGTTGGCGGTGTAGTGTGCCACACGAAGCTTCTTGCTGCAGTTTGCCAGGAAGTACTTTGCGGGGTACAGCTCTGCCTTGGAAGCGCCGCAGCCAACAAAGGCCACGTTCTCCACGTTGTGCTTTGCCACGATGTCTGCCACGATGGACTTGACGTTTGCCAGATCAATGTTATACATAATGCAATCCTCCAAATTATTTTTCTTTTTGTTCTGATGAATCACAAATTACAGGCGTACGGATATCTATGTAAGCCGGAAACCCGGTTACACCAACAGACCAAGGGCGTTGATGGCAACACCGCCCACGATGCAGATGCCCAGCAGCCAGCCGGTCTTGACCTTTTTGCGGATCAGGGTGTACATCAGCATCACGATGCCAAGGTTCAGAAGGTTCGGCAGAATGCTGTTCAGCACATCCTGCAGCACCAGACCGGTGCTTGCGAAGGTGATGGGGGTGGTCAGACCCACCATGCTTGCCACCATGGCACCAATGACCATCAGGCCTACGATGCCACAGACGTACATCAGCTTGTCCATCATGCCGCCGTTGAGCTTGGTCAGGTACTTGCTGCCCATGGTGTAGCCCAGCTTACCGGCAAACCATGTGACCAGCACCGAGGGGACGATGGAGATGATCATAGCCAGAATGGGGCCCAGAACGCTGCCCTGCTGTGCCAGAGAGATGCCCAGACCAAAAGCGATCAGGCGGACAGTGCCCTGGAAGAAGGAGTCGCCCACACCGGACAGGGGGCCCATCAGCGAGGTCTTGACGGCGTTGATGGTCTCCGGGTTGAAGTTCTCACGGTCGGCGGCGTACTGCTCTTCCATGGAGGCAGCCAGACCCAGCGTAAAGGCACTGGTCTGCGGGGTGCAGTTGTAGAACGCCATCTCGCGCTCGTAGGCTTCCTTTTTGTGCGCCAGCTGCTCGGGGTCGTTCTCGTTGGGGTACAGCTCGTCCAGCGTGGGAGCGATGCCGTACAAAAAGCCCATGTTCATCTGACGTTCGTAGTTCCAGGAGGCCTGAATGTTCAGGGAGCGCCACATGAACTGGAAGTATTTCTTGAAGTCGCTGCGCTTTGCAGTCTTGGTTGCGTTGCTCATTTCAGCTTCCTCCTATCAAAGATCATCGTCATCTTCCAGCGGGTCGTAGTCCGGGTTGGCAGCAGCTGCACCGGCAGCGGCTGCGGCAGGTGCGCCCTTGCCATACTTCAGACCGGTCAGGATCACAGCCAGAATTGCGGCGAAGATGGCCACAGCGGTGACATCCAGACCCAGATAGCCTACAAAGAAGAAGCCCAGCAGGAAGTAAACGGTCAGATCACGGTTGAGCATGGTGGACAGCAGCAGGGCAATACCGTAAGCTGTAAGGAACTTACTGCCGAGGTTCAGGCCATCGGTCAGCCATGCGGGGATGAAAGCCACGATCTTCTGCACCAGATCCGTGCCGAAGTAGACGGACAGGAAGATGGGGATGAAGTACATCAGGCTGTACAGCAGTGTGCCCCAGACGATGTGCATACTCCATGCCTTGCGGAACTTACCTTCTGCAATAGCGTGGTCGGCAACGTGGGTCAGGTTGGACAGGATGGTGCGCATCAGCACGCCCAGCATCTGGCCCAGAACAGCGATGGGGATAGCCAGTGCCAGTGCAGTCTCGGCAGAAGCATCGGTCAGGATGGCAAAGGCTGCGCAGATGATGGCAGCCATGTTCATGTCCGGGGGTGCTGCTGCGCCGATGTTCACGATGCCAAGGCTCATCAGCTCGATGGATGCGCCAAGGGTCAGGCCGGTCTGCAGATCACCCAGCAGCGCACCGACGATGGTGCAGGTGATGAGCGGACGCTCGAAGTTCATGCGGCCCAGAATGCGCGAGTCCAGAATGCAGAACACGCCAACCAGACCCAGAAGCAGTGCGGTAACAAACATGGGTCAATTCCTCCTTCTTATCTCCTTACGATCAGATGTGATCGATGGGTACTACCTTAAAGGTGGGGGTCTGCTGGCTGTAGATCTTAATGCCCATATCCAGCAGCTTCTGGGTGTCGGCCTGCTCCTCCGGGGTCAGGAATACCGACTGGTCAAAGGCCACGGAGCCGGGCTTGTTTGCCACAGCGCCGTAGTTGATCTCTTTGATCTTGGGGTATGCCTGACAGAACTTGAGCAGCGCAGCGGTGTTGCCGAAGATCATCATGATCTTCTCGTCCAGCTGCTCCACCTTGGGCATCTTGGCGATGGCTTTGTCCACCGTGAAGATGTTCACCCGGACACCGGCGGGCTTGCTCAGCAGCAGGGCGGACTTTTTCATCTCGTCGTTGGCGGCGTCATCGTCCACCACGATGATGCGCTGTGCGCCCACATGGCCGGTCCACGAGAATACCACCTGACCGTGCAGCAGACGGTAGTCCAGACGTACTAATTTGATCATAGGTCATCCTCCTCATCTTGGGCTGCGTTTTTCAGCAGCAGGTTGCAATCAATGATCTGCGCCTTGGCATCTGCAATGCACTCGGCCAGTTCGTCCTGTGTCAGGGCTTCGTCGTTGGAAGCAAGGGTCAGCACCAGAGAAGCGTTCATGCCGCAGATCAGGTGCACCGCCGGATACTCCGGCAGCAGGGTCAGCATCTCGTTGTTCACGCTGCCGCCCATCACATCGGTCACGATGTACACAGCATCCTCTGCCGCAAAGCCGTCCAGCAGCCGGCGTGCCGCCACCGTGATCGGCTCGGTCTCATCCCGCAGGGTAGCAAGGGCATAAAGGTTCGGCAACTCGCCAAGGATCATCTGCACGGTGTCCTTCATTCCGGCGGACAGCCCTCCGTGCGAAGCAAGAATGATTCGGTTCATACGCATCCACGACCTTTCTTGTGTTTCCTTCATCTCTTCGGCGTCTGTATCGTCCTATTCGTTATAGACGTCATAATCGTCATGTACATAGTACCACATTTTGCACAGACGTCAAGAGGTTTTTCTAAAAAAATCTTTACTTTGGTAAAGTGCACAAAGCACTTCCCCTATATTTTAGCAGTTTCACCAACAATTCTCCTTGGAACGACAAAAAGAGCGTCTTTTCCGGGTGGAAAAGACGCTCTTGGGGGACAGAATCCTGCCCTTAAAACTCAAACATATACCGGCTTCCAATGTAATACTGCCGCCCGATGCACAGCGGGTGGTCATATTGGTCATGGAAGTAGGCGTTCAGATACAGCAGCGGCTCGCCCAGCGAAAGGTTGAGCAGCTGTGCCTGTTCTGCCGAAGCCCGTACCGCCTCGATACGCTGGCAGGAGGTCGTCGCAGGGCGCAGCCCGGAGATGCGCTCAATGGTGTCAAACATGGAAACATCATTGAGGTTCTCGCTCATCAGGCTCTTGTAGGGCTCGTAGGGCAGGAACAGGTTCTCCAGAAATACCGGCTGGCCATCGGCAGTGCGCAGACGCTGGATGTAGATGAGCAGGGCATCCGGGCCCACATGGAAGAAGGCTTCTTCATCCTTGCGCACCGGCACGATCTGACGGTTCAGCAGCCGGGCGCCCGGCACCATGCCGTACTCCTTGCAGGTCTCCGTAAAGCTGGCAGTTCCTCTGCCGCTGGTAAACTTGCGGTGGATGCGGGGCTTGCTGACAAAGGTGCCGCGCCCCTGCATTTTGATCAGATACCCTTCGGCGCACAATTCTTCCACGGCACGGCGCACCGTGATGCGGCTGACCGAGTACTCTGCACTCAGTTCCGGCTCCGGGGGGATTTTCTCGTTGGTTTTGTACTTGCCGCTCTCGATCGCGGCACGAATGTCATCCTTTACCTGCTGGTAAAGCGGGACGACAGCACTATCATTGATCGCCATGAAATACCTCACTCTCAAATTGAGTATATCGTTATAAACATTATATTCATCTTATGGCTATGATAGTGCATATTCTGCGAATTGTCAAGTAAAACTTGCGGTTCGTTTTTTGTGCGAGGTGACGGACGTGCCGCGCTGCGCAGGGCACCTCATTTTCCAGTGCCCTGCCGGGAAGAATCCAAAGAGCGGCGGAACGCTCGTTGGCACACGACTTTGCCTGCAAAGTCTAGTGTGTTACACCTTGGTTCCGGCTGATGCGGAAAAGGGGCTGCGAGCGGCTCCGGCAAGCACCTGTTCTGTGGCAGAAGGATGCGCGGATGGGCGTGGCAGTTGACGGTCTCTGCCCACCCAGCGCAGGCTTTCAGAGGAACCAATGGTGTACGTTCTCCCGTCCTGCCGCAGCAGCGTTTTTCCCCTGTAAGCCGCAATGTAAAAATAATCAGCGTCTGTGCTTGCCCCGGTTGCCTGCAAGTGTCCTCGGTTTCAGCATTGCCGTTTTATAAAGAATCTTCTTTATCAGCTTTCTTTCATCCTCTGTCAGCTTATCGTAGTTGATGCCGATTGCCTTCAATGCCGTTCGGATCTTCTTTTCATCCGCAGACCCTTCAAGTTTCTGTGCATCCTCCAGTTCCTTTATCAAGTTATCGACCATTGCACCATCCGAAGTGGTCTTGTCCTTGCGGTGTTCCGTCTTGATGTTCTTCAGGATAGCCACCAACTCGTCATACAAGACCCGACCAAAGTACTCATCTTCATCGATCTGCCCCAGCTTCAAGGTGCTCATGTATAGATCGTTTTCATCTGCTGCATACTTCTTTTTCAGCATTTGCCGCGTTGCTTCCAGACCGGCATTGAGGTTTTGAATGTTTGCGCTGACATATCCATCCACATAGATCTCCAGATCGGTCATGAACCGCCGGAAATTCTCATGCACGATCAGCTCGCACAGCAGCCGATGATTGAATTTTCCATTCCTTAATACGTCCACTGCGCCATCGCTCAGATGCAAGTCCGAAAGGACTGCATCTGGGCGTTTTTTGTTTTCCGTCACACCCAGCAGATAGTCCGTGGTCACACCATAGAACTCAGCCAGCGTTGTCACCGCATAAATGCTGAGGTCGGTCACATCGTCGCTCTCATATTTCGACAGTGCCGATTTGGACAGACCCGTCTGCTCTGCCAGCGTTTCCAGCTTCAACTGCCGCTCCACACGCAGGTCTTTGAGCCGTTCCCCCAGTGTCAGCTTGATGTTCATGGTCGCACCTCCGATGTTTTTTGCACAGTATACCACTTCCGGCGGTTCCTGTCCATAAGCGTGGAATTTTGCAGTTTCTGCACCTGTTTTCCGACATTATGGATATACGGCACAGCGGCCATGGAGGTGCTATCCTATAGACAGAAAGAAAACATATTAACTCCCCGGCAGCGAACATATTAAGGGCTTCCCGCGAAAGCCCTCTGAAATATCTTTCATAACAGGACCTTGACAACAGAATGACCGTCCGAACTGCCCAGACCGCCAAGACCTCCCATCGGGGGAGCGAGCGCCCTGCATGGGGCCGACACAGAGTCCAAAAAGATTTCCTGTCGGGAGGCAGCAAGGGAGACCGGCTTTGAACGTGGCAGGGATTAAAATGATCCGTGCCAAAACCTTTGAGCAAAGGAGAAATTTTGAGTTTATATCAAAAGATCAAGTCCGCTATCACCGTTCGGCAGGTGGGAGAGATGTACGGCATGGGACCCGACCGCCATGGCATGGTGTGCTGTCCGTTCCACTCCGACAACCACCCCAGTATGATGCTGAACGAATCCTACTATTACTGTTTCGCTTGCGGGGCCAATGGAGATGCCATCGACCTCACCGCCAAGCTGTTCGACCTGAACCCCCGGCAATCCGCCGAGAAGCTCATCCATGATTTCGGGCTTGACCCGGACAAGCCGCCCGCCAATGCCATCGCCCTGCCGCCGCCCAAGCGTGGCCTGACGGACGAGCAGTGGGCAGACATCGCCTACTGCCTGCGGGTGCTGACCGATTATCTCGACCTGCTGCACGACTGGCGAGAGCGTTACAAGCCCGCCAGCCCGGAAGAACCGCTGGACGAGCGGTTCGTGGAAGCCCTCCACATGACCGAGACCATCGAGCATCTGACGGACTGCGTTGCATTTGGAACACCCCAGCAGAAGGCTGATGCCGCCGCACGGCTGCTGTCCGGGTCGTACCTGCTGATGCTGGAGGATCGCACCGACCGCCTTGCTCTGGCAAAGTGCGCCTGACGATTCATTCACCTAAAGTGGTGTTTATCATTATGATAATCACCACTTTACTTTTTGAAAGGAGAACCACCACATGAAGAAAAACATTTCCCGCAACCCCTTATGGCCGGACTGGTACAACGGCAAGAAAATTGACGAAGTCCAGTTTGGCCGTGCCTTTCTGGAACAGTGGCCGCTGAAATGCGTCAACGGAACACTGTACACGCTGGACGGCCCGGTAGAGGACGAAAGCGAGATCAAGCAGCGCATCTTGGAGAACATCGAGGAATACGTCACCTCCGGCCTGTCCAAAAAGGTCACCAACATTCTGGAGACCATCAAGCTGCTGGCTTTTTCCGACCCGTTTCCCATCGAGCAGGACTGCATCCACCTCCAGAACGGCGTGTACCATCTGCCGGACGGCACCTTTCAGGAGAGCCGCCTGTTCTGCCAGAATCGCCTGCCGGTGAAGTACGACCCCAAAGCCTCCACCCCTGACCGCTGGCTGACCTTCCTGCACGAGTTGCTGGACGATGCTGACGTCCCCACCTTGCAGGAGTATCTGGGCTACTGCCTCATCCCCAGCACCAAGGGACAGAAGATGATGCTCATTGTCGGCAAGGGCGGCGAGGGCAAGTCCCGCATCGGGCTTGTGCTGAAACGGCTCATGGGAGATGCCGCCAGCAACGGCAGCGTCCAGAAAGTCGAGAACAACCGCTTTGCCCGTGCCGATCTGGAACGCCGCCTGCTGATGATCGACGACGACATGGACATGAACGCCCTGCCCAAGACGAATTATATCAAGACCATCGTGACTGCCGAAGCCAAGTTGGACTTGGAGCGCAAAGGTGTCCAGAGCTATCAGCGGGACATCTACGCCCGGTTCCTCTGCTTTGGCAACGGTGCGTTGACCTCGCTGTATGACCATTCGGACGGTTTCTTTCGCCGCCAGCTCATCCTGACCACCAAAGACAAGCCTGCCGACCGCACGGATGACCCTTTCCTTGTCGAAAAGATGTGTGCCGAGTTGGAGGGCATCCTGCTGTGGTGTCTGGAAGGGCTGCACCGGCTGGTGCAGAACGATTTCCGCTTCACGGTCAGCGAACGAGCCGCCGCCAACGTGGACACCATCAAGCGCAGCAGCAACAATGTCATCGACTTCATGGAGTCCGAGGGTTACTTCCGCTTCAAGGCGGACTATTCCATCAGCTCCAAGGACTTCTATGAAATCTACAAACTGTGGTGCGAGGACAACACCTGTCACAGCGTATCGGCGATCCGTTTCAGCGCAGAACTGCGACAGAACGACCGCCGCTATAACCTTGAAGCCACCAACAACATCTATCTGCCCGGTGGCCGCAGGGTGCGGGGTTTTGTAGGCATCGAGCCGCTTGTCCACCCCTGCCCGTAAAAAGTGCATTTTTTCACGGAAGAAGTTCGTACAACCTGTACGGTCTGTACTTGTACGCACCTGTACGGCAAGCAGAGTCAAATTAAAGCGTGTTATCGTTTGTATTTTGCTTATTCGTACACCGTACAGACCGTACAGGTTATTTGAAGTCCGTACAGATTTTTTGTACACCCCAAAAAGGAGCGTGATCTATGAAAGCCCAATACGGCATTTTAAGGTTCAAAAAGTACAAAGGGCCTGCCATCAGCCCCATCGAAGCCCACAACGAGCGCACCAAAGAGCAGTACGCCAGCAACCCGGATATTGATACGATCCGGAGCCGCTACAACCTCCATCTGGTGCAGCCGCAGGGCAGGTACCGGGAAGAAGTCGACCGCATGATAGCTGCCGCTCACTGCCGTGTCCGCAAGGACAGCGTGCGTGTGGTGGAGGCTCTTGTCACCGCCAGCCCGGAGTTTTTCAAGGACAAGTCGCGCAGCGAGATCAAGGCGTATTTCGAGTACGCCTTGAAATTTTTGGAGGGCAGACAGCGCCCGGATACCTTCCTCTCTGCTGTTATCCACATGGACGAAAAAACGCCCCACCTGCACCTCTGCTTCGTGCCACTGACCCCTGACGGACGGCTGAGCGCGAAAGAGATCATTGGCAACCGCAAGAACCTTGTGAAGTGGCAGGACGAGTTCTGGCAGCACATGGTCAAGCAGTACCCGGAGCTGGAACGGGGTGAAAGCGCCAGCCAGACCGGGCGGGAGCACATCCCGCCCCGCATCTTCAAGGAGATGACCCAACTGACCAAGCAGAAGGAGCAGTTGGATGCCCTACTGGTGGGCATCAACCCCTTCAACGGCAAGAGCCGTGCGGCGGAGATTGGCAAGGTGCTGGACAGCTATATCCCAGCAGTGTCCAAAATGCGCACCGAACTGAACCGCTATCAGGTCGCCTTTACGGAGACCGCCGCCGAGAACAGACAACTGAAAAAGAAAAACAAGACGCTCTCTGCCTCGCTGGACAAAGCGAAGGAAGGGAGCGTCTTGAAGCGTCTGGAGGATGCCAAGCTGCGGCAGGATTATGAAGCCGCCCTGAAAACGCTGGACAGCATCCCGCCGGAAGTCATCAGATTTTATGAGAACCGCACGCAGGAGCCTGTGATGCGCCACGATAAGTAAGGAGAACTGCCTATGTGTGATAAAATGTACGAGAATGTGAAATCTTTAGATTATACGAAAAAGTTCTTGCAGTCGGACTCTAATCCGGCTACAATGGAGGTGGTCACTCGAACCAATGCCGTCAAGTCTCCGACTGACAGCCCGAAAGCCCCGAAGCTGGTGTACACGGTAAAGGAAATCGCACAGATGCTGGCCATCAGCCAGCGTGCCGCCTACAACCTGTGCAACAGCACCACCGAGTTCCGTGTCCTGCGGGCAGGCGGAAGCATCCGCGTCCCGAAAGACAGCTTCGATGCGTGGCTCTACCGGGCAGCTTGATAAGGAGGCAAATCTATGGCATATATCACGAAACGTGGCAGCTCTTACAGCGTCCGCTACACCTATCAGGACGAGCACGGCAAGAGCTGCGACAAATGGGAAAGCTTTCCCACCAAAGAGGAGGCGGTCAAACGCCAGAAGCAGATCGAGCATGAACTGGCGACCGGCAATTTCCTGATCCCGTCCACCGTGACGGTGGCAGAGTTCCTGATGGACTGGCTGCCCAAGCAGTGCAGCAAGCACAAGTGGGCACCCAAGACCTACCAGTCCAATCTGGCGCTCATCCAAAACCTCATCATCCCTTATATCGGGGAGATGCAGATGCAGAAGCTGCGGCCCTACCACATCGAAGCCCTATACGACACCCTGAGCAAGACCCCCTGTGGGCAGTATGTGGGCGGCAAGCGGCGAGACCTCTCGCCCAAGCAGCAGAAGCGCACCCTCTCCGGCACTACCCTCCATGAGGTCCACCAACTGCTGCACAATTCCTTTCTGCTGGCGGTGGAGTGGGGCATCCTCATCAAAAGCCCCGTCCCGGTGGAAGCACCCAAAAAGACCACCCAAGAGCGCAGCATCTGGGAGGTGGAGGAGATGCGGGCAGCACTGGACAGCATGGAGGACCCCATCCTGCATCTGGCGGTGCACCTGACGCTGGTGGGCGCGCTGCGGGAAGGGGAGGTGGCAGGTCTGACCCCGGAGGACATCGACTTTGATGCCGCCAACGGCATGGGCACCTTCACCGTCAACCGTTCCATGCAGCGGGTGCAGAAGGACACGCTGGCACAGGTGGACAAGGGCTGCATCCTCCGCATCTTCCCGGACAAGCTGGAGGGCAGCAAGACCTCTCTCATCCTGAAGGACACCAAGACCGAAGCCTCCTGCCGCACCATCTTTATGACCGCCGCCCTGCGGGAGGAGCTGAAACAGTGGCTGGAACGCCTGAAAAGGGAAGAAGCCCTCGACTCGGAGCGGTACCGCAACAGTGGGATGCTCCTGCGGCTCCCCAACGGTCTGGCGGTGGAGCCGGTGCTCATCCGCAAGAAGTTCCTGAAATGGCAGGACGCACACCCGGAGTTCCCACGCATCGTCTTTCACGGTCTGCGGCACTCCAGTGCCACCTACCAGTTGATGATCTCCGGCGGCGACATCAAGGCAGTGCAGGGGACCACTGGTCACGCCAGTGCGGATATGCTGGTGAACACCTACGCCCATATCCAGCAGTCCTCCCGTGTGGAGCTGGGCAAGAAGTTTGAAAGCGGCTTCTATGCCAAGACCGACACCTCCAGCCCGCAGGCTGTACCCGCCGCAGGCGAACCCACCATCTCCATGACGGCTCTGCTGGAATTGCTCAAGGATGCCGACCCGGAAATGAAGGCAAAACTCCGCCTGGCACTGCTCACCTGATGCAAAAAAGGGCACTGATTGCAATGCAATACAGCGCCCTACATAATCGGACATGGAAAACACCGACCGTGCAAAAACCGTGCAGAAACCGTGCAGCCATGGCTTACAAAACAAAAAAGCCATGAAATCTTTCGATTTCACGGCATTTTCTGGTGCGATGGAAGGGACTCGAACCCCCGGCCTACTGATTCGTAGTCAGTCACTCTATCCAGCTGAGCTACCAACGCATACGTTCCGGTCGGAACATGATGTATTTTATCACTGAGGAGGGGTTTTGTCAACGGTTTTTTGAAATTTTCTTTGGATTTTTCAGAATTTTATTTTCGCTTTTGAAAAAAGTACGTCTTTTCGTTTTTACGTTTCTTCCGCCAGCTGCTCGGCAATGCGGATGCCGGTGGGCGTTGCGGCGAGGCCGCCCTGGCCGGTCTCGCGGAGGTCGGGGGAGAGCAGGCTTCCGACGCGGCCCATGGCGTCAATGACCTCGTCACAGGGGATGGCGTAGTCCACCCCGGCCAGCGCCATATTGGCGCAGGAGACGGCATTCACTGCGCCAACGACATTCCGCTTGATGCAGGGGATTTCCACCAGACCCGCCACCGGGTCGCAGACCAGGCCCAGCAGGTTGCCCAGCGCCATGGCGGCCGCTGCGGAACACTGTTCCGGTGTGCCGCCCTTGAGGTGGCAAAGCGCTGCTGCAGCCATGGCGCTGGCGGCTCCGACCTCGGCCTGGCAGCCGCCCTCGGCACCGGCCAGCGTTGCGCGAGCAGCGATGACCTGACCGAAGCCTGCGGCCACGTAGAGCGCTTCGCAGATGGCGGTCTCATCGGCTTCGCCCGCGCGGGCCAGCGGGAGCAGCACCGCCGGGAGAACGCCGCAGCTGCCTGCGGTGGGTGCGGCCACGATCCGCTTCATGCAGGCATTGCACTCGGCGGTCTTGAGCGCTTCGGCCGTCACCTCGGCCAGGTAATCGCCGCCGTAGCTCCGGCCTGCCCGATGCGCCTGTTCCACTTTGGCGGCGTCGCCGCCGGAAAGGCCGCTGCGGCTGCGCTGGGCAGGGTCGTAATCCCGGCTGGTGGCCTCCATGACGTGCCACAGATGCCGCATCCCATGGCGGCTCTGCTCCTCGGTCAGGCGGCTCTCCGCCAGGTCGCTGCGCAAAACCGCCTCGGCCAGCGAGATGTTCTGGGTGCGGGCTGCTGCCAGCATTTCTTCACAGGATAAAAAAGCCATCGCTCAGTCCTCCGCATTTTCTTCGGGTTCGTCTACGTTCAGGCAGGTCACTTTCAGGATGCCGGGCATCAGCGCAAGCTGCTGCTCCAGCGGGTGGGGGATGTGAGAATCGCATTCCAGCACCATGACGGCGTAACTGCCCGTCCCGGCGCGGAACACCTGCATCGACGCGATGTTGATCCGCCGCAGCGCCAGCGAGGTCGTGACCTCTGCGATGCAGCCGGGGGTGTCCTCGTTATGGATGATGAGGGTGTTGCTGTCGCCGCCGAAATCGGCGGGCACACCGTCGATCTCGGTGACGCGGATGCGTCCGCCGCCCACCGAGGCCGCTTTCATCGAAAGGACCCGGCCGGTCCGGCTCGTCAGCCGCAGCACAGCGGTGTTCGGGTGGGCCGAGCGCAGCTCGACCGGGTGGATGCTGAACTTCATGCCCTGCTCTCTGGCCAGCCCGAAGCTGTCCGGCAGGCGGGGATCATCCGGGCGGAGGCCCAGCAGACCGGCTACCAGCGCACGGTCGGTGCCGTGGCCTCGGCCCGTCGTGGCAAAGCTGCCATACAGACCGATGTCGGCATCCACCGGGATATCGCCCAGCAACTTTTGTGCCGTGTATCCAATTTTGGCTGCACCCGCCGTGTGGCTGGAAGAGGGCCCGATCATGACCGGCCCCAGAACGTCAAACAAGCGCATACGATGCACATCCTTTCGTATTCCCTGCAAAAAGCCCCTCATTCCGGCCCGTTCCGGCCGGCAAAAGTGTTCTCTTCGCACTTTTTCTCTGTTTTATTATACCGCTTTTGCCCCACTTGTGCTATAATAACTTTACTAATGTTTGAATTCGCTCCTTTTGGGGCAACACGGAGGTTCGATTTCTATGAAACTGGTAAGCGTGGAAACTCCCGAAAAGAGTGTCTGCAAAATGACTTTCAGCGCGACCGCTGAGGAGCTGGAGACCGCATCCAATGCGGTGTATGAGCGCACCCGCGCTTCCTACACCATCAAGGGCTTTGCCAAGGGCGAGGCCGACCGTGCGCAGATCGAAGCTGACCGCGGCGAGCACACCTTCTGGTATGACGCCATCAACGATCTGATGGACCGGGACGTTCCCGCCCTGTACGATGCTGCGATGCAGGAGCACGGCTTCCACGCCGTGGATGAGCCCAGCTACGATCTGGTCAGCGTCAAGAAGGACGAGGGCTTTGTGGCCACCGCCACCACCGCCCTGCAGCCGGAACTGAAGCTGGCCCAGACCACCGGCTTCCAGTCCGAGTGCGTCACCCCGGCTGTCACCGACAAGGAGATCGACGCCGTGCTGGAGCGCCGCCGTGCCGCGGCGGCGGAGCTGGTGCCCCACAAAGGCCCGGCCGTCAAGGGCAACATCGTGCACATCGACTACGAGGGTCTGCTGGACGGCAAGGCCTTTGCAGGCGGCACCGCCCAGAACCAGACCTTGCAGCTGGGCAGCGGCCGGATGATCCCCGGCTTTGAGGACGGCATCCTGGGCCACAAGGGCGGCGAGGAGTTTGAGATCAACGTCACCTTCCCGGCACGCTATCACGCCAAGGATCTGGCAGGCAAGCCGGTCGTCTTCAAGATCAAGCTGCTCGACGTCTGCGTCCGCCAGCTGCCTGCCCTGAACAGCGATTTCGCCAAGAAGATCGGCAAGGTGGACACCATGGAAGCCTTCCGGGAACAGGTCCGCAAGCAGCTGTACGACGGCAAACACGCCAGTGCCCTGAACCGTGCCAAGGACCAGATCCTGACCCAGCTGGCTGCCGCCGCTGAGGGTGAGCTGCCCAGTGTTCTGGTGGAGAGCACCTACCAGCACGAGATGGAGAACATCCAGCAGCAGCTCCAGATGCAGCGGATGAGCCTGGACCGCTACCTGAGCCAGATCCACCAGACCCGCGAGACCTTCACGGCCAACGTGCACGCTGCCGCCGAGAAGAACACCCGCGCCCGGATGGCCCTGCTGCAGGTCGCCCAGAACGAGAACCTCGTCCCCACCGATGAGGAGATCAACAAGAACCTGCAGGAGCGTGCAGACCGCACCAAGAAGACCCTCGAAGAGGTCAAGACCGGTATGAACATCCCGATGATTCAGCGCAATGAGGCCATCCGCCGCGCTGCCGACTGGGTCATTGAGCACTCCACCATTGAGGAAAAAGACGCCTGATTTTTTCAAAATCGTATTCCATTCATACAAAAAAGACCCCCTTCCGAGTTGCCGCTCCGAAGGGGGTCTTGTGCGTTACTTGGTCAGGAAGTTGAAGCCCATGACCACGATGCCCAGCACGACCAGAACGATGCCGGTGGCACGGTTCAGGGTCTTGGGGTCTGCCTTGTTGGCAAACACGGCTGCAATGCGGGCCCACAGGAGGGTGAACACCACGCAGAGCGCCAGAACGAAGGGATCGGGCATTCCGCCGATGGCGAAGTGGGAAACGGCACCGGTCAGGGCGGTGAAGGCCATGATGAAAACGCTGGTGCCGACGGCAGTCTTCAGCTCATAGCCCAGCACACTGGTCAGGATGAGGAGCATCATCATACCGCCGCCAGCGCCCACGAAGCCGCAGATCAGGCCGATGCAGACACCGCACACGACGGACTGGATGGCGCGCTTCTTTGCGGAGACGCCCTGCATGGCCTCCTTGGTGGTCATGACGGGTCGAACGATGAACTTGATGCCCAGCAGGAAGGTCATGAAGACCGAAAAGCTGCCCATGGTGGCCGACGGAAGCAGGCTGGCAAGGTAGCTGCCCACGACCGTGAACACCAGAACGCTGGCCATCATGATGAGGCCATTCTTGATATCCAGATTCTTATTCTTATGGTAGGTATAGGCCGACACCGCACTGGCCAGCACGTCCGACGAGAGAGCGATGCCGACGGCCATGTAAGGGTCCATGCCGAGGAAGGTGATGAGCATCGGGCTGATGACCGCAGCGGCGCTCATACCGGCAAAGCCGGTGCCCAGGCCTGCGCCCATCCCGGCAAAAAAGGTCACAACGATCGTAAACAATCCATTCATCTTACAGTTCTCCTTCCAGAATTTCATCCAGGTTCCGGCCCATCTGTTCCAGGGTCCCATAAAACACATTCAGCCGGGCTTCGTCGATGCCGTTCAGCAGTCGGTCAAAGAAGGCTTCCTGCAGCGCCCGGCCCCGCTGAATGATGGGCTGAGCCTTTTCGGTGCAGAGCAGCTCGGTCTTGCGGCGGTCGTTCGGCACCTGGCAGCGGGTCAGCAGGCCCTCGTGCACGAGCTTGTCCACATTCACCGAGACGAGGTTCGCTTTGATGTGGCGCACCTCTACGATGTCGCTGGCCGTTTTGTAGGTGGGGTTGTTGGCCAGGAACAGCAGGATATCAAACGCCGTCTGGGGCAGGCCGAGTTCCTGGCACAGCGGCTTGCAGACCGCGCTGTAGGCCAGCGCCGTCTTGTTTGCAAATTCCATGCTGGGGTTTTTCTCTCTCATTTTATCGCTCCATTTTTGAATCGTTCATTTTTGAAGTATTTTAGCACGATTTTTGTGCCTTGTCAAGAGCCTCACACAAACAAAGAGCCTGTGCCCAAATCGCTTCGGGTACAGGCTCTTATTATAAAGAACAGATGTTTTACACGAGCGCCAGCGCGAGCATCCGGACGATGAAGGCTGCCACCCATGCCACCACGCACTGGTTCAGGACCATGACGGCTGCCCAGCGGCCGCCCAGCTCCCGCTTGACGGAAGCCACTGCCGCGATGCAGGGGGTGTAGAGCAGGCAGAACACCAGCAGCGGGGCCGCTGCCGCCGGGGACAGCGCCGCACCCAGCGCAGCGGACGAGCCGAACAGGATGGTCAGGGTCGAAACGACGCTCTCCTTTGCCATGAAGCCGGTGATGAGGGCCGTGGAGACCCGCCAGTCCGCAAAGCCCAGCGGGGCAAACAGGGGCGCGATGCCGCTGGCCACAAAGGCCAGGATGCTTTCCTGCGGGTCCGCGGTCAGGCTGAGCTGCAGATCGAAGTTCTGCAAGAACCAGATGACGATGGTCGCCATGAAGATGACGGTGAAGGCGCGCTCCAGAAAATCCCGCGCCTTTTCCCAGAGCAGCTGCATCACATTTTTCAGGCCGGGCAGGCGATAGTTGGGCAGCTCCATGACGAACGGCACCGCCTCGCCGCGGAACAGGGTCCCCTTGAGGGCAAATGCCGCCAGGATGCCCACCGCAATGCCCAGGAAATACAGCCCCACCATGACCAGTGCCGCATGATCCGGGAAGAAGGTCACGGCAAACAGGCTGTAAATGGGGAGCTTGGCCGAGCAGCTCATGAAGGGGGTCAGCAGGATGGTCATCTTGCGGTCCCGCTCGGAGGGCAGGGTGCGGCTGGCCATGACGCCCGGCACCGTGCACCCGAAGCCAATGAGCATCGGCACGATGCTGCGGCCCGAAAGGCCGATGCGGCGCAGCAGCTTATCCATCACAAAGGCCACGCGGGCCATGTAGCCGGTATCTTCCAGCAGCGAGAGGAAGAAGAACAGGGTCACGATGATGGGCAGGAAGCTCAGCACACTGCCCACGCCCGTGAAGATGCCGTCGATGACCAGCGAGTGAACCGTCTCGTTGACGTTCCAGTAGGTCAGGGCATCGTCCACAAAGACGGTCAGGTTCTCGATCCCGATCTCCAGCAGGCTCTGTAGACCTGCGCCGATGACGCCGAAGGTGAGGTAGAACACCAGCGCCATGATGCCCACAAAGGC
The DNA here is from genome assembly GCF_019967995.1 of Faecalibacterium prausnitzii. NCBI lineage: Bacteria > Bacillati > Bacillota > Clostridia > Eubacteriales > Oscillospiraceae > Faecalibacterium > Faecalibacterium prausnitzii. The sequence goes on along the minus strand of NZ_CP065377.1, from coordinate 37,846 downwards.
CGGGATGGCCGTGTATTTGCCGGTCAGGAACTGGTCGATCCGGCTGCTGCGCACCTGCTCCTTGCTCTGATGCGGCTTCACCACGGTCTGATCCACCAGCTGGTGGATAAAGTGGAACCGCATATCCGCAATGGCGGCGGCACGGTCCAGCCCGCGCTCCTGCTCCATCTGCACGATGATGTGCTCGATCATCTCTTTTTCGTTCTGGTCCAGTTTGAGGGCTTCCTCAATACGGGCGTCGCCCTCCACCAGCTTGGTGGCCGCGAACCGCACCGGGATGCCGGCCGCTCTGGCGTGATCCTCGATGAGGTGGATGATACCGTGGATGCAGCGGTGCACCGCGCCGCCGTGGTCCTCCTCGCCGCAGAAGTCGAGCCGGCCCGGACGCTCCTGGTACTTGGCCACATGGATCGCATGGTCCACCAGTTCGTCCACGCCCTCGTTCTTAGCCGCCGAGATGGGCACCACCGGGATGCCCAGCATGGCTTCCATCTGGTTGATGCGGATGGTGCCGCCGTTGCCGCGCACCTCGTCCATCATGTTCAGGGCCAGCACCATGGGGGTATCCAGCTCCATGAGCTGCATCGTCAGATACAGGTTGCGCTCGATGTTGGTCGCGTCCACGATGTTGATGATGCCGGTCGGCTTTTCGCCGATGATGAACTGGCGGGTGACGATCTCCTCGCTGGAATAGGGCGACATCGAGTAGATGCCGGGCAGGTCGGTGACTTCCGTTTCCGGGTGCTCCTTGATGGCACCGCTCTTCCGGTCCACCGTGACGCCGGGGAAGTTGCCCACATGCTGGTTGGAGCCAGTGAGCTGGTTGAACAGGGTCGTCTTGCCGCAGTTCTGGTTGCCCGCCAGCGCAAAGGTCAGGGTCTTGCCCTCTGGCAGGGGATGCTCGCCCTGTTTGGTGTGGTAGCGTCCGCCTTCGCCCAGACCCGGATGCTCCACCATCTTGTTCTCCCGCCGGGCGGGTGCAGCGGTGGGCGCGGCCGCGGCCGGGGTGATCTCGATCTGCGCTGCGTCGTCCAGGCGCAGGGTCAGTTCATAGCCGTGGATCTGCAGCTCCATGGGGTCGCCCATGGGTGCAAACTTCACCAGCGTGACCTTCTCGCCGGGGATCAGCCCCATGTCCAGAAAATGCTGCCGCAGGGCTCCCGCCCCGCCCACTGCGTCAATAACGGCACTTTCGCCGATCTTCAGTTCTTTTAATGTCATGGCCAATGCCTTTCTGTTTCGACAGATTGTTAGCTCGTAGAAACAGTTTTAATATATGCTAACTGCCCGGCATTGTCAAGGCAGACAGCGAAAAAAAGCCCGCCTCATCCGGTATGGAGCGGACGAAGCGGGCCTTGCGTTTTCGTTGGTTTTTTACTTCACGGTGTGGTAGCCGTCGGGGTTCTTCTGCTGCCAGTTCCAGCTGTCGGCGCACATCTCCTCGATGCCGTACTCGGCCTCCCAGCCCAGCTCACGCTTGGCCTTGGAGGGGTCGGCGTAGCACTCGGCGATGTCGCCGGGGCGGCGCGGGTCGATGACATAGGGGATCTTTTTGCCGCAGGCCTTCTCGAAGGCATGGATGACATCCAGCACGCTGTAGCCGTGGCCGGTGCCCAGGTTGCAGATGAAGAGGCCGCACTTGGTCTCCAGCTTCTTGATGGCGCAGACATGGCCGCGGGCCAGGTCCACGACGTGGATGTAGTCGCGCACGCCGGTGCCGTCGGGGGTGGGGTAGTCGTTGCCGAAGACGTGGACTTTTTCCAGCTTGCCAATGGCGACCTTGGCGATGTAGGGCATCAGGTTATTGGGGATGCCGTTGGGGTCCTCGCCGATGAGGCCGGACTTGTGGGCACCGATGGGGTTGAAGTACCGCAGCAGGGCCACGTTCAGCTCCGGGTCAGCCTTGCAGACATCGGTCAGGATGCGCTCGGTGAAGGCCTTGGTGGTGCCGTAGGGGTTGGTGGTGGCACCAACGGGGAAATCCTCGGTGATGGGCACAGAGGCGGGGTCGCCGTAGACGGTGGCCGAAGAGCTGAACACGAAGTTGTGGCAGTTGTGGCGGCGCATCACGTCCAGAATGACCAGCGTGCAGTTCAGGTTGTTGTAGTAGTATTCGATGGGCTTGGAGACGCTCTCGCCGACGGCCTTGTAGGCGGCGAACTGGATGACGGCGTCGATGTCCGGGCACTCGGTGAAGATCTTCTCCACGTCCTCGTGTCTGGTCATATCCGCATTGTAGAAGCGGAAGTCCTTCCCGGTGATCTGCTTGACGCGGTCGAGCACCACAGGGGAAGCATTGTAGTAGTTGTCTGCCACCACCACATCGTAGCCTGCGTTCAGCAGCTCGATGCAGGTATGGCTGCCAATATAACCGGCACCGCCGGAAACCAGAATTGCCATAGCAAAATACCTCACTTCTCACCGTATTGTGAGCGGGGCGTTTCCCCGTCTCCATCTGCCTAAAGCATACCGCGTTTTGCGGGCAGAATCAAGTATCCATCTTTCTATTCCTCTGGATTTTTGTTGCCTGACAGTTTTTGACTTTTTGATGACGCATGATTTTTCGCATGTTGCCCATGGAGAGACGCCGCACTTTGTGCAAATAGGAGAAAAGCAAAAACAAAGCGTCGGGCCTTCTATGCAGGCCGGACGCTCTGCTGGTTACAGCTTCCCGCACTGTTTGCCGGTGAAGAACCGCAGGGTCGTGTTGGCGCGGAACACTTTTCCGGCCCGCAGGACCGTGGAGGGGAACTCCGGGTGAGAGGGGCTGCAGGGGAAGTGCTGGGTCTCCAGCGCAAAGCCGCCGTATTTCTGCATCGGGATGCCGCCCTTGCCGGGGGCAGGGCAGTCCTGCAGGAAGTTGGCTGTGTAGAGCTGGACGCCGGGCTGGGTGGTGTAGACCTTCATGCTGATGCCGGTCTGATCGCTGGAAGCCCAGGCGCAGAGGCTCTGGCTGGCCCCGCGGCCCCGGTCGATGACGAAGCAGTGGTCGTAGCCGCCGCCCGCCATGGTAGTCTGAGAAAAGCCGGTGTCGATGTCCCGGCCGATGATCTTGCCCGCCCGGAAATCCATGGGCGTATTGTCCACCGGCAGGATGTTGCCGGTGGGGCAGGTCTCGTTGTTGCCCTCCAGATAGCGGGACGCATAGAGGCGCAGCTTCTGGTTCAGCACGTCCCCGCCTCCATCGAGGTTGAAATAGGTATGGTTGGTCAGGTTCAGGATGGTGTCGGCATCGGACGAGACGCGGTAGTCCATCCGCAGGGCGTTGTCCTCGGTGAGGATGTACCGCACCGAAACTTTCAGGTTGCCGGGGAAGCCGTCCTCGCCCGCCGGGCTCTCGGTCTCCAGCAGCAGGGTATCGCCGAAGGCCTTGACGTCGTAGATCTTTTTGGGGAAGGTGCCGTGCAGATGATTCCTGCCGTTGTTGGGCTCCAGCTGGTATTTCCTGCCGCCCACGCTGAACTCCGCGTTCTCGATGCGGTTGGCGTACCGCCCCACAAAGGCGCCGCAGCAGGTGCTGCTGGAAGAATTGAAATCCTGTTCGTAGTCGGCAAAGGTATCGTGGCCCACCACGACATCCACCGGACCCTGTTTTGTGGGGACAAAGATGTTTTTGATCACGCAGCCGTAATTCAGCACACTGACCGCCAGCCCGCCGGGATTCGACATGATGTATTCATTGACTTTCTCGCCGTCTCTGGTCACACCAAAGGGCCTGGAGCGAAACTGTGCCATAGGGCTTCGCCTCCTTTTTCGAAATGTTTGGATACCACACTCTCGGTTATATCCTTTATTATTATGATTATATCACAATTTGCATCTTCTGTGTGGACATCTTTTTAGGTTTATCAGCCAATATTTCGAGATATTTTTTGGTGAAAATGACCCGCTCCGGCGGATCCGAAGGGGGAATGCCCCGGTCGGCCGGGCCGCAGGCAGCAAAAGAGCCGCCCGCCTGGAACGGCGGACGGCTCTGGGGAACTTCAGGTTCAGCCCTCCGGCTGTGCGGAGGAGGCCTGGGCGATATACTCGGCGGCATCGTCGGGGATGTCGTCAAGCTCATCGTCGCTGCCGACATCGACGTTCAGCGGCGGCTTCCTGAAGAGGATATCGTACAGGATGGGCACGATATACAGGGTCATCAGGGTGGCATAGCTCAGGCCGCAGATGATGACGATGGCCATGCCGCTCATGAGCTGGCTCGCCATATCGTTGCTGAACACCAGCTGGAGCATGGCCAGCACGGTGGTCAGGGTGGTCATCAGGATGGGGCGCATACGGGTCTTGCCGGTGGCGATCAGGGCCGCACGGCGCTCCATACCGCCCAGACGCAGCTGGTTGGCGTAGTCCACGAAGACGATGCCGTTGTTGACGACGGTGCCCATCAGGACGATGAAGCCCATCAGGGAGATCATGGTCAGCTGCTGGCCGGTGAAGAGCATGCCCAGCAGGCCGCCGGTGAAGGCCAGCGGGATGGTGAACAGGACGATGAAGGGAGAGAGCAGGCTCTGGAACTGGGCCACCATGACCAGATAGACGAAGGGCAGGGCCAGGGCCAGCCACTGCACCATCTCGTTGACCATAAAGTTGACGGAGTCGGACTCGCCGCCCATCGAGAAGGAGCAGCCCTCCGGCATCTCATCGGAGAGGGCGAACTCGTTCAGCTTCTTTTCCAGAACACGGGCCTGCACAGTGGTGTTGTAGCCGTCCAGCGTGTCGGCCGTGACGCTGACGTACTGGGTCTGATCCTCGCTGGTGATGGAGTCCGGCGCACTGCCGGTGTCCCAGGTGGCCATATCGGCCAGGGTGCAGGTGCCGGTGCTGGTGGTGCCGTCGGCAGACATGACGGTGGTCTCAAAGGTGATGTCCATCATGTTTTCCTTGGTGACGGGGTCCAGATTGTTGCTGATCTGGACGCTCATGGTGCTGCCGTCCACGGTCACGGGGGTCTGGGCCGTGGTGGTGGTGGTCAGCTTGGCAGCGATCTGCTGGTAGACCTGGGCCACGGTCAGGCCGTAGGAGCGGACCTTGTCGCGGTCGATCTGCAGGTTGATGGTGGCGTCGCCGCTGCCCAGACCGTTGGTCGCATTGGCAAAGCCCTCGGTATCGTTGACGATGTCCACGACCTTCTCCGACAGCTGGGAAAGGGTCTCGGAATCGGCACCGTAGATCTTCACGCTCAGGCCGCTGGCCAGCTGGCTGGTCAGCTCCTGCATCCCGCTGATCTCGACCTTGGCGGTGCAGTCCTCGATGCCGGAAAGGGCATCTTCGAGCGCCTGCCGGGCCGTCTCGATCTCGGAAGAAGAGAGGGATTCATCCAGCATGACGTTGACCTGATAGGTGCCGTAGCTGTTGGCGGCGTTCAGCAGGTCGGTGATGGTGGTGGGCAGGCCCAGCTGGCCGATGTCCATCCCGGCCACGCGGGTGTCGGTGGTGATGCCCACTTCTTCCACATGGTCCACCTCCAGCATGGCCTCCACGGCCTTGCCAGCGATGGCGTAGGAATCCTCTTTGCTGAGGTCCTTGGTGGTGCTCAGGGTCACGATGGCCTCGTTGCTGGTGATGGTGGGCAGCAGCTCCACACCCATGGAGAAGACCCGCCAGCCGCAGAAGGCCAGCAGCACCACCGCTGCCAGCAGGGGCAGGGCGCGGTGCCGGAAGCACCACTCCAGACTCTTGGCGTACTTGTCCTGGATCTTGTCGAACCACTTCAGCTGCTTGGGCTCAGCCTTTTTCAGCACGGTGGAAGCAGCCGCCGGGACAACGGTGAGGGCCACGATAAGCGAGGCCATGAGGCAGTAGCCGATGCAGAGGGACATGGGCTGCATCAGGCTCTTGACGATGCTCGACGAGAAGACGACGGGCAGGAAGACGCAGACGGACGTCAGGGTAGACGCCACGACCGACATGCCCACCTGCTTTGCGCCCTGCACGGCGGCGCGGGCCGCCGGGACGCCCCGGCCGCGCAGACGGTAGATGTTCTCGATGACGACGATGGAGTTATCCACCAGCATACCGATGCCCAGCGACAGGCCGGCCAGCGTCATGACGTTCAGGTCCATGCCGGTGAAGTACATCAGCACCACAGCGAACAGGACCGACAGCGGGATGCTGAAGCCGACGACGAGGGTGGGCTTGACATCCCGCAGGAAGAGGGCCAGCACGATGATGGCCAGTGCCGCACCGATGACCATGCTGCTCAGGATGCTCTTGACGATGATGGTGATATAGTTGCCCTGGTTGGACAGAACGACCACATGCAGGCCGTCGTACTGGGCTTCCAACTCCTGGAAGGCGGACAGGCAGTTGTCCGACACTTCGCTGGCGCTGGAGGTGGCGCCCTTGTAGATCTTCAGCACGGCTGCGCGCTCGCCGTTCAGGCGGGTGTAGCTGGCCTCGGCGTTGTCGATGACCTCAACGTCGGCCACGTCCGACAGGCGGACATCCCCGAAGCCGTCCACATGGAGCAGCAGGGCACCGGAGATATCCTCGATGCTGTCGTATTCCTCGCCGACCTTCAGCAGCCAGCTCTTGCCGCTGGAATCCTTGACGTAACCGGCGGGCATCGAGAAGTTCTGGGCATAGATGAGCTGTGCCAGCGTGTCGATGTCCAGCAGCTTGGAGACGTCGGAGCTGGCCATCGCCTTTTCTTCAGCGTCCGCGTAGGTCTGCTTTGCCTCGGCGAGCTGCTTTTCGTACTCGTTCAGCATCTCGCGGGCTTCGGTGAACTTCATATAAGCCTGCATCTGCTGCTGCGAGTAGGTGCCCAGTGCATCCGAGAAGGTGCTCATCAGGCCGGGGACATCGTCCATGGCCTTGATGACGTCGTTCAGGGTATTGTAGATCGTGTTCAGGCTCTGCTGCACCTGCAGATCATCGGCCAGATCTGCCGCCGTGCTGCCCTCCGTGCCGGACTCGGTGTTCAGGCGCTGCTGCAGCTGCTGCAGTGCGCCGGTCAGTTTATCGGTGATATCGCGCAGCTCGGCCACGATCTCAATGAGGGAGTCGATGTCCTTCATGCCCGTCTCGTTGAACTTGTCCATGACCCGCTGCAGGCCGTCGCGGACGTCGATCAGGGCCTGCTGGATCTCCGGCTCCTGCACCACGGCGATGAGCTGGTTCACGCTGTCCAGCAGGGCCTGTGCCTGCTTGCGGACGGTCTCGACCGCCTCGCCGACCTGGCCGCTGAACTGCTGCATCACCGTATCCGAAACGGTCTTATTATAATTTTTGAACTGGCGGTCGTATTCCTTGCGGCCCGCTTCGATCTGAGCCTCGGCGCTCTCCAGCTGCTTGCGCGCATCGGCCAGCTGGACGTCGATCACTTCCAGCAGCTTTTCGTTGATGGCGTCGATCTTCTCCTGGCTGAGCTGGACCTGCACCATCTTTTCGATCAGGCCGTTGGCGGACACGCTGGAAACGCCGCCCTTGCGCTCCACGTAGGGCACAAGGGTGTCGCTGACGAACTCTGACAGGTCATACACATCGCTGCCCTCGCGGCTGACGGCCGCAGTCATAAAGGCATTCATGTTCAGGCTGTACTCGATGATCGAAGGGGTCAGACAGCTGCTCGGCAGGCTGGCCGTGGTCTGATCCACCTTGTTCGACACCTTGACCATGGCGCTGTTCATATCCGTATCATCGGAGAATTGCATCAGCAGAAGGCTGTAATTCTCCGCCGAGGTGGCGGTGACTTTTTCCACACCCGCCACGGTGCCCAATGCGTTCTGCATCACGTCGGAGACTTCGCTCTCCACACGCTCCGGGCTTGCACCGGGGTAGACCGTAACCACCATCAGGTACGGTGTATTCACGTCGGGCAGAAGGTTGGTCTGCATGTTGCTGATGGACACAAAGCCCAGCATCAGCACCATGATGACCGCCACCAGCACCGTGAACGGTTTTTTGACACTGAATTTTTCCATTTTATCCTACCGTTTCTTTGCTTGCGCCGTGCGCTCCACGGCCAGCGCCCTCAAAAGGGCAATCTTACATGATTCCTATTATACACAAGGTCTGAGGGGTTGCAAGGGTGCAGGGTGAATCTTTTGCAAAATTTAGTCAGTTTTCGCTAGAGATACGGCTCAGCCGCCGGGATTGTTGCAGAGGAATTTGATTTTTCATAGAAAATTGCACTCAAGTATGTTATACTGTTTCAAGAATGGCTCTTCAGGCTCAGATCTCTGAGCGTTTCAGAAAATAGAACGAGGACAACTATGAAACAAGTGATCTCTGTCCGTTTCAAGGAAAACGGAAAAAGCTACTATTTCGACCCTGCCGGGGCCGAGATCAGGACCGGCGACTACGTCATCGTGGAGACCGCCCGCGGCATCGAGTGCGGCGAGGTGGTGCAGGGCGTCCGGGAACTGACCGACGCCGCCGTGCCCAAGGCGCTCAAGCCCATCACCCGGATGGCCGACAGCGTGGATGTGCGCCGGATGCGCCAGAACCGCGAGGACGAGAAGCGCGCCTACCACACCTGCCAGGAGTGCATCGCGCGCCACGGCCTGGAAATGAAGCTGGTGGAGGCCGAATACACCCTCGACCGCTCCAAGATCATGTTCTACTTCACCGCCGACGGCCGCGTGGACTTCCGCGAGCTGGTCAAGGACCTGGCCGGCATCTTCCACACCCGCATCGAGCTGCGCCAGATCGGCGTGCGCGACGAGAGCAAGATGATCGGCGGCCTGGGCATCTGCGGCCAGCCGTTTTGCTGCTCCCGCTTCCTCAAGGACTTTCAGCCCGTCTCCATCAAGATGGCCAAGGAGCAGGGTCTCTCGCTGAACCCCACCAAGATCAGCGGTGCCTGCGGCCGCCTGATGTGCTGCCTGGCCTATGAGGAGAGCGCCTACGAGTATCTGAACAGCATCATGCCCATGGTGGGCAGCACCGTGCGCACCCCGGACGGCCTAGGCACCGTTCTGGAAGTGAACCCGGTGTCCGGCTACCTGCGGGTGCGCTGCGGCACCGAGGCCCTGACCCCGCGGTACTACAAAGTGGGCGTCTGCGAGTACGTCAGCGGCGGCAAGCGCGCCCCCCGCCGCCCCGACCCGGATGACGATTATTCCGGTGTGCGCAACCCGGCCCCCGTGGTGGCCGCAGCCGACGCCAATGGCCGCACCGGCTGTGGAAACTGCCCCAAAAAAGAGAAATAATTCCCAGAAAAACAGTGGGAAATCACAGTGGTTAGTATCGTAAAACTAACCGTATTTCGTGATTTTCGCTAAAAATCTCTCTCAATTTTCCCCCAAAGTTAGCCTTTGCTTTTGTGCAACCCCACAAAAAACAAAAAAACGTCTTTTCGTTGGCACGGTTAGTCTTGCCTTTTCATTTTTGGTTTGCTAGAATGCAGACAAGGAAGAATTCCGGAGAGGCATGCTGGTACCGTGCGAGGGCAGGCGTCTCCTAAACATTGGCACGGGAATAAAGGAGAGTTTTATTATGGCACACAAGGTTTCTGACGCATGTGTTGGCTGCGGCGCTTGCGAGGGCGCTTGCCCCGTTGGTGCAGTCACCGTTGAGGGTGGCGTTGCAGTTGTGAACGCAGACGCTTGCATCGATTGCGGCGCTTGCGAGGGCGCTTGCCCCACCGGTGCGATCACCGCTGAATAAGTTTCGCGGCGAGATCCGTAAAAACGCATCAAAAGCAGCAGACCTGTCAAAAGCGGGTCTGCTGCTTTTCTTTCATGCACAATTTTCCCGGCTTTTCGGCCCCGATATTTTGGTAAAGGATGCAGCTTGCAGATATGGAACATTCCACCGAGATTTTGTATAATAAAACAGAAGTCTTCTGTTCTGCGGTCCACCGGTTCGGCTCAGACGCGTTGCTGCTGGCCCGCTTTGCCGAGCCAAAGCGGCTCCAGCGCGCGGCAGACCTGTGTTCCGGCTGCGGCATCGTCAGCCTGGAATGGCACGACCGGGGCCACCGCGGCCCCTGCGCAGCCATCGAGCTGCAGCCGGAAGCCAGCGCCCTGCTCTCCGAGGCGCTGGCGGCCCAGAACATCGACCACATCAACCCCTGCTGCACCGACCTGCGCACCTTCCGCGAAGGGGAGGGCAGCTTTGACCTGTGCGCCTGCAACCCGCCCTATTTCACGGCGGGCTTCCAGAGCAGCGACCCCGCCCGCGCCACGGCCCGCCACGAGACGGACTGCACCCTAGAAGACGTCTGCCGCTGCGCGTTCCGCCTGCTCAAAGACGGCGGGCGGCTCGCGCTGTGCCACCGGCCGGAACGGCTGGCCGAGGTGCTGGCCGTGCTGCGGGCCCACCGCCTGGAGCCCAAACGACTGGCCTTTGTGAAAAATCAGCCGGATGCCGCGCCCTGGCTCTTTCTGGTGGAGGCGCAGAAGAACCGGAAGACCGGCCTGCGCATTGAGCCGGACGTGCTCCTTTCGACCGGAGCAGCCCTGTACGGGAAACAATAAATTTTGGAGGTACTCCCCATGGCAGGAACCTTATACATCGTCGCGACCCCCATCGGCAACCTGGATGACATGCCGCCCCGCGTGGCGGCAACTTTCGGCGCGGCGGACTTCATCGCCGCCGAGGACACCCGCGTGACCATGAAGCTGCTCAACTTCCTCGGCCTGAAAAAACCGATGGTCAGCTACTACGAACATGCCCTGCAAAAGGGCGAGGGCATCCTCCGCCGCATCGAGGCGGGCGAGAACTGCGCCCTCTGCTCGGACGCCGGGATGCCCTGCGTCTCCGACCCCGGCGAGGTCATCGTGCGGGATGCGCTGGCGCGTGGCATCCGGGTGGTGCCGGTGCCGGCCGCATCGGCCTGCGTCACGGCGCTGGCGGTCTCCGGCCAGGATACCTCCCGCTGGGTGTTCGAGGGGTTCCTGCCCGTGAACAAAAAGCAGAAGCGGGAGCGGCTGGCCGAGCTGCAGGGCGAGAAGCGGACAGTCATCTTCTACGAAGCACCCCACAAGCTGCGCACCACGCTGGACGACCTCACGACGGCTTTTGGCACCGAGCGGAGCATCACCCTCTGCCGGGAACTGACCAAGCTGCATGAGGAGATCTGGAAGACCACCCTCGGCGAGGCACAGGCCCACTACGCCGGGAACGAGCCGCGCGGCGAATACGTTCTGGTCATGGCCGGAGCGCCCGCTGCCGAGGCTGAAGAGAGCCTGACGCTGGAACAGGCCGCACAGCGGGCACTGGAGCTGACCGGGGAGGGCTACGGCCCCACGGCTGCCGCCAAGGCCGCCGCGCAGGGCACCCCCTACTCCAAGAGCGAAGTCTACAAACAGATGCTGGCGTTGCAGGCCGGCGAAACGGAAGAATAAATTTTGAGGAGGACTTGGTCCCGTGACGAAACTTTTGATCCTGAGTGACAGCCACAACAGCACCGGCGCAGTCGAGCGCATCCTTCACGCGGAGAGCGATGCGACCGCCGTCATCTTTCTGGGCGACGGCCTGCGCGACCTGGAAGAAGCGCTGACGTTCTACCCGAAGATGAAGGTCTACGCCGTGGCCGGAAACTGCGATTTTGGTGCGCTGGAACCGCTGGACGGCCTGGCCGCCTTCGATCAGGTCGTCATTTTCTATACACATGGTCACATGTACGGTGTAAAATACGATCTGGACACGCTAACCGATGCCGCCGAGGCCCGCGGCGCGGAGGTGGCCCTGTTCGGCCACACCCACGTCCCGGTGGCCGAACAGCACGGATCGGTGTTCCTGTTCAACCCCGGCTCCTGCGGCCGGTGCTACACCGGGCCCAACACCTACGGCATCCTGACGCTGGACAAGGGCAGGATCGTCCACCATGAACACAAAGAGGTACCGCATCAATGAGCATCAATGAAGTGCGCTATCTGACCGAATGCGGCAGCACCAACGCCTATGTGAAAGAGCATTTTGAAGAATTCGGCCCGGTGGGCGCGGTCTACACCACCAACCAGACCGCCGGGCGGGGCCGTCTGGGCCGCACCTGGGTCAACGCAGAGGGCCGGGCGCTCTATTACACCGTCGCCATCCGGGAGCCGCTGGCGCAGCCCGCCACCCTGCCGCTGCTGGCCAGTCTGGCCGTGCGCGACCAGCTGAAGCTGCGCTACGGCGTAGACTGCCAGATCAAGTGGCCCAACGACCTGCTGCTGAACGGCAAAAAGATCGTGGGCATCCTCTGCGAGAGCGTGTCCTACGGCTACGAGCAGCAGGGCCGGGGCATCCTGTGCGGCATCGGCATCAACCTGGCCCAGCCGCAGAGCTATTTTGACGCAGCCGACCTGCCCCACGGCACCTCGCTGGAGCTGCAGGGGGCCAAGGTGGACCTTTCCACCGACTCCGAATGGCTGGCCGAGGGGCTGACCGATTTCGGCTTCGACCGCCCGATGTACGTCTTTGCGCGGGACGGCTTTGCACCCTTCCGGGACGAATACAAGGCCGCCTGCATCAACATCGGCCGCCGCGTGACATTTGACCTGCCGGGCGGCGGGCAGGGTGCCGGTGAGGCCATCGACGTGGACGAGGACGGCCGGTTGGTCGTCCGCACCGACAGCGGCGAAGAGCATGTCTTCACCGGTGAAGTCTCGGTGCACGGCATCTACGGCGCTGTATGACCCTCTCCCAAAGGGCGGGAGTGTCGTAAGAATATCTTTTTGAAAACAAACAGGAACCCCCTCCGGCGCTTGCGGTACACCGGAGGGGGTTCCTGTTTTGGGGTATTGCTTTGGTGTGAGGAGGAATCATGTGCAAGGGAGACGGTTGCGGCCCCGCTCCCTTGTAATTCATAGTATACCCGATTTCCGAACAAAAGTCATTACATTCTTGTGAAATCTTGTGAAAATTTTGTTAAGCATCCGGCCCTGAAATTTCGTCGCTTTTCCGAAAAATCATCCGGTGTGAGCCGGTTCGATGAAAGTTCATTTCGTTTTCGCTTCCGTTTCGATGATTTCGCATTGTTTCACCGCCTCGGCATGTGCCTCGGCATCGCCGACATAGTGGACGGCATTTTCGATGTTGTGCGCAGCCTGGTCGGGGCGGATGGTCTTGATGATCTTCGCCGGGACGCCTACCGCCACCGAGCCGTCCGGGATGACCATTCCTTCCGGCACCAGCGCCCCCGCGCCGATGATGCAGTTCCGGCCGACGACGCAGTGGTTGAGCAGGGTCGCGTGCATCCCGATGAGGCTTCCGTCGCCCACGGTGCAGCCGTGAACGAGCGCGCTGTGCCCCACCGTCACGTTTTTGCCCAGCGTCACCGCGCCGCCGGGGTCGCAGTGCAGGACTGCGTTGTCCTGCACGTTGGTGTTCTCACCAAGGGTCAGGGTGCCGTCGTCACCCCGCAGCACGGCTCCGTACCAGACGCTGGAGCCTTTCTCCAGCACCACGTCGCCCAGCACCGTTGCGTTGGGGGCCACAAAGGCTGCACCGCAGTCCTGTGGCGTTTTTCCACGAAATTGGATCATCATTGTTGAAAAACCACCTTTCTCTTTTCGCTCATTTATGGTATTCTTTTAATAGTTCGTTTTGATTTTGGGGATCAGGGAAGCCCGAAACTTCCAAAGGAGCATTCTTTCATGAACCATCCTGCTTTTGTACGCCGGGTGCTCGCGCTGGTTTTGACCGCCGCCGTGGCGGTGGCCGCAGCGCTTCCCGGCTTTGCCGTTTACGCCATGCCCATCCAGACCGCCTATCCGCAGGAGTCGATCTACCTCTTCGATGCCGACACCGGCGAGGCCATCGTGGAACAGAACCCGGATATGGTCCGGCATGTGGCCAGCCTGACCAAGATGATGACGGCCCTGCTCGTGATCGAGAACGGGTCAGACCTCAACGCCAGCATCACCATCCCGGACCGTCTGACACCGGAGTTCCAGTCCATCAAGGCCAATCGGGGCCATACCATCGGCCTGCAGGCAGGGGAGAGCGTGCGCCGCATCGACCTGCTGTATGCCATGCTCCTGCCCAGTGCCAACGACGCGGCCAGTGTGCTGGCCAGCGATGCCGCCGGGGGAGACCTGGCCGCCTTTGCGGCCCGGATGAATGCCCGCGCCCGCCAGCTGGGCTGCACGACCACCCATTTCTCCTGCCCGCACGGCCTGTACGATGCCAACAACTATTCCACCGCGCGGGACCTGGCGAAGATCGCGCTGGCCTGTTACGCGAACCCGACCTACCGGCAGGTAGCCGACACGGTACTCTACCAGCTGCCCGCCACCAATGTACATGAAGCCCGGACCATCACCACCACGAACAAGCTGCTGCAGCCGGGCAGCACGGCCTACCGCAGCTACGCCCACGGCATGAAGACCGGTTTCACGACCAAGGCCGGGCGCTGCTTCGTCACCTTTGCCCAGCAGGACGGCCACACCTACGGTCTGGTCATCCTTGGCTCAAACAGCCAGAATATTTTCCGGGAAGCCTCCGAGCTGCTGGACTGGGCCTTCACCAGCCCGGAGCTGCACCCCGTGCAGACCACCACGCAGCCGGAAGCCGCCGCCCCGGCCCAGCCCGAAAAGCCGCTGACCTTCTGGCAGCTCCTGTTCAGCTGATTTGAAATTTTGGGAGGATACGCTCATGCAAAACACTACGCTCTTCCGCCGGATGGCGGCTCTGCTGCTGACGGTCGTGCTGGCCGTCTCGACCGCGCTGCCCGGTCTGGCTGTGTACGAGATGCCCATCCAGACCGCCAACGAGGGCGAGTCGGTCTATCTGTTCAACGCAGACATCGACAAGCCCATCCTGGACCAGAACGCCGGGCAGCAGCGGTATATCGCCAGCCTGACCAAGATGATGACGGCCCTGCTCTTTCTCGAAAGCGGCAAAGACCTGAACGAAGAGATCACCATCCCCACCAGCCTGACGCAGGAGTTCAAGGACATCCAGAACGCCAACGGCAGCACCATGAATCTGCGCATCGGCGAGACCGTGCGCCGCATCGACCTGCTGTACGGCCTGCTGGTGGCCAGCGCCAACGATGCCGCCAGCGTCATCGCCAACGATGTGGCGGGCAGCCTGCCCAATTTTGTCGCGATGATGAACCAGAAGGCCCAGGAGCTGGGCTGCACCAGCACCAGCTTCACCTGTGTGCACGGACTGTACGATTACGGCAACGTCTCCTCGGCCCGTGACCTCGCGCTCATCGCCTCGGCCTGCGCCGCCAACGAGACCTATATGAAGGTCGCCAACACCCTGAGCTACACCCTCCCGGCCACCAACCTGCACCAGAACGAGCGGAGCATCACCTCCACCAACCTGATGCTGAACCCCGAATATTCCTACTATCGCGACTACATCCGGGGCATGAAGACCGGCTTCACCACGCTGGCAGGCCGCTGCTATGTCACCTTTGCCCAGAAGAACGGCCACACCTACGGTCTGGTCATCCTCGGCTCCGACCTGGACAACATTTACAAAGAAGCCTCCGAGCTGCTGGACTGGGCCTTCGCCAGCTTTGCAGACCGGAGACTGGTGGACACCACCACCCCGCTGACCACCGTGCCCCTGACCAAGTGCCGCAGTGCGGAGGCCGTCGAGCTCTACGCCGCCGAACCGGTCAGCGGCTACGGCCACGCCGATGACAAAGTCACCTACAGCTTTGCGCTGCCGGAGCGCGTCTCCGCCACCGTCAAGGCCGATGCAGTCCTCGGCCAGGCCACCGTCTATCTGGACGGCTACGAGGTCGGCACCGTAGACCTTGTGACCCATCAGGAATACGTGTCGGATTTCCGCACCGACCTCAAGAGCACCCTGCTCCTGATGGCCGCACTCGTGCTCCTCCTCGCCGTTCTGAGCTGTGTCACCCTCGTCTCCGGCGGCAGCTCCCTGAACCGGAACCGCAGGCGGAGAGCCAATCGAAAATGAGAACGATGCAAAAGCAGCCGCGTTGCGGCTGCTTTTGTTTTTTCAGAACGTCCGGAACTTCGCCGCCAGCACCGACAGCACGATCTTGGGGTTGACCTGCGCGCCGATCTGCTGCATCGCCGCATCGGCGGCTCCGAGGGCCTTCCGGGCGGTCTCACCCTCCACCGGGGAATGAGAGCTGCCACGCAGCCCGGCGGCGGCTACGGCCCGGAAATCGGCCAGCAGGGCCGATGCACCGGCTTTGTCCTTTTCATAAGCGGCCAGCAGCACCGCTGCCGCATAGCTGTCTCTGGCCGCCGCGGCTTTGGCCAGCGCCAGCGCCCGGTCCACCTGCTCACGGCGGGCTTCGTCCCGCGCAGCGGCCAGCACGGTGCCGATGTGCCCATCGAACAGCGCACTGTACAGGGCCGCATCCTTTGCGCCCACGCCCTGCGCGGTGCAGTAGCGGGCGCAGTCCTCCGGGGAGACCGGGGCCACGGCAAAGCTGATGCAGCGGCTCCGGATGGTGGGCAGGACGTCTGCCAGCGAATCCGCCGTCAGCAGAAAGAGCACACCCTCCGGTGGCTCTTCCATGACCTTCAGCAGCGCATTGGCCGACTCCTCGTTCATCCGCTCCACATGGTAGAGCAGGACGGCACGGCCCTCTGCCGAAAGGCTGGTGTTGAAGATCTCCGACCGCATGGCCGTGACCTGACCGACCAGATACCGCCCACCGGACCCCATGCCGGTGACGGAAATGGCCTCCCGCACGATGCCGGTCTCGATCTGGCCGCTGTCCCGTTTGCCCGCCTTGGCCACCGCGCGGCAGCATTCGCCCCGCAGGAGCGCTTCTGCGGGCGCACCGCCCTGGGGGTAGAGGTAATCCGCCGCCACACAGCGGGCCGCAAAACCGGCTCCCAGGCCCGCTTCGCCCACCAGCAGGACGCTGTGAGTCAGACGCCGGCCCTCCAGCATCCGGCGGATGCTGGACTTCAGTTCTTCATTTCCCGCAATGCGTTCTAACATGCTGTCCTCTGTCTTTCCTGTTTTCTCCCGCACTCAGCGGCGGTTCTTCCGTTTCCATTGCTCCCGGCGGACCCAGGCACGGACACTGCGCCAGGCCTGCGGGCCGAAGAAGACGACGAAGTTCAGCATACAGAGCAGATAGTTCAGTTTTCCCATCATGCCGGACCCCAGAAAGCTGAGCGCCCACAGCGCCGCCGCAAACCAGCCGAAGTACTTGACCCGGATGGGGATGACGAAGAAGAGGAGCACCTGCACCTCCGGATACAGCATCGCAAAGGCCAGCAGGAGCGAGAGCGACAGGCAGTAGGTATCGGCATAGCCCGTCAGCAGGCAGGCCGCCACTGCGCCCACCATGCCCAGCAGGAGATACAGATTGAAGCGGAAGTCGCCCCACTCTTTTTCCAGTGCGCTCCCGATGAACCAGGTGAAGTAGATGCCCAGGATGACGCTGAGCGGCCCGCCGCCCGAAAACGGCACGAACACAAAGGTGATGACCCGCCAGACCTGCCCCATCAGCAGGGCCGTGCGGCTCAGGCTCAGATAAAGCGAGACATACTGATTGACGAACAGTTCCACAGCATAGACCAGGACCTGTGCACCCACCAGGATCGAGATGAGGTTCGGGATGCAGATGCGGCCATACTTCCGCTCCAGTTTGGTTAGCCAGTTCATAGGGGAACGCCTCCATGCTCGTAAGATTCCGGCCCCGGCTTGGGGGCCGCTGTTTTTCTCATTGTATCATGTTTGGCAGGGCCATTCAAGAAAATCCCTGTGAACAAAAGGCGGCTGGCTGTCGCTGCCGCCTTCTGCTAAAACAGCCGGTTGTATCCATTTTTGTGCCTTCCAAATGGACTTATCCACTTTTTCCACCGGGTTTTCCACTGAATTTGTGAAAAAGAGGGCCAGTTTCCCACGATGTTTTCCACTTTTTCCACCGAGTTTTCCACTACTCCACCGTTTGGTTTTTATACGTGAAGTATTTCCCGGCATTTTCCATGGTGGTTTCTGGGGAGAAATGCGGGAGCTTTTTCTTTTTTCCAAAAGAAAGTCGAGCCGTTTTCTTTTCTTTTTTCACCGGCTCTTCCCAGCTGTAAAGTGCTTTCTCCCCGCTGGAATGCAGGGCGGTCAAGTTTTCCACATCGGATGGGGCGGATTTTCTTCGTGTTGAAAACCGTTGGAAAACCCGACTTTTCCACAGAAAAAGAGCGGCTGCATCTGCGGAGTCCCGGCAGATGCAGCCGCTCTTCAAGTTTTCTCACATCATATTCCGGAACACGATCTGCGCGATCTGGAAGTACAGGATCAGGCTGCACGCATCGACGATGGTGGTGATAAACGGCGTTGCCATGATGGCCGGGTCGGCACCCAGCTTCTTGGCAGCCAGCGGCAGCATACCGCCCACCAGCTTGGCCAGGATGACGCTGAAGAAGAGCGATACACTGACCACGATGGCGTAACCGATGACATTTTCGTACTGGCCGGGGAAGAGGAAGGTGTACATCAGATAGATGCGCAGGCCGTTCACGATGCCCAGCACCGCGCCCACGATGGCAGAGACGCGGATCTCCTTGCCCAGAACGCGGAGGAAGTCGGCCGGTTCCACCTCACCCAGCGCCAGACCGCGGACCATCAGAGTGCTGATCTGGTTGCCGCAGTTGCCGGCGGTGTCCATCAGCATGGGCATGAAGGAGACCAGCAGGGGCAGGCTGACGAAGGCTTCCTCGTAGTGGGTGGTGACCATGCCGGTGAAGGTGGCCGACAGCATCAGGATGAGCAGCCAGGGGATGCGCTGCTTGGCGTGGGTCCAGACGCTGGTGCCGAAATAAGTCGTTGCATCGTCATCCGGCAGAATGGCCGCCATCTTCTGCATATCCTCGGTGGACTCGTCGGTCAGAACGTCGATTGCATCGTCGATGGTGATGATGCCGACGAACATGCCCTCGTTGTCCAGGACCGGCATGGCCGTGAAGTCGTAGCGCTGCATCTCACGGGCCACATACTCCTGATCGTCCGTGACCTTCACGGCAACGACGTTGTCGTCCATGATGTCGGCAATGGGGGTCTGGGGGTCTGCCAGCAGCAGGCTGCGGGCAGACACAACGCCCAGCAGACGGTTCCGCTCGACGACGTAGTTGGTGTAGACCGTCTCGGCGTTCTCGCCCTGACGGCGGATGGCGGCCAACGCATCGCTGACGTTCATCTCCTTGCGCAGACGGACGTATTCGGGCGTCATCAGACTGCCGGCCGAGCTTTCGGGGTAGTTCAGCAGCTTATTCAGACTCTCACGGGTCTGCTTGGAAGATTTCTCCAACACCCGTTTCACAACACCGGCGGGCATATCTTCCAGCAGGTCGGCGGCGTCGTCCAGGCTCATCTCCTCGATGGCGCTGACCAACTCCACATCCGAGAACGCATTGACGAGGTCATCGCGGGCCTCATCGGACATATAGGCAAAGGCCTCGGTCGCCACTTCCTTTTTCAGCAGGCGGAAGACCACCAGACGGTTGTTTTCGTCCAGTTCTTCCAGCAGCTCGGCCAGGTCGGCGGGCTGCTCTTCCTCAGTGACTTCGCGCAGCTTGACATACTGCTTTTTCACCAGCATTTTCAGCAGGCGGCTCTTGGTCAGCATTTCGGGGTTGGCCTTGACCTCTTCGTCGCGGGCCTCTTCTTCTTCGGCGTCCCGCACATCCTGCTTGAGGTCTTCGGTGGCCTCCTCGTTCAGGTCCTCGGCCAGCTTCCGGCGGACTTCCGCAGGGATATCTGCGGGCAGTTCGGGCACCGGGAGCGATGCTTCCGGGGCCGCGCTCTTTTTTTCTTCCAGTTCCATTTGTGTTCCTCCTTACCGTTTCCGGCGGATCGGACAGCACACAAAACAAAAAGCGCCGCCTGCTTCCCGCAGCGAGCCGTTCTGCCCGCTGCGCGCACCAGGCTGCGCCCTTTCTCCCCGCTGAGAAGTGCCCACACAGCACCTCTTACCGGGCAAAAAAGGCGAACGCAGCTGCTTTTTCGTTCTGCTGTGCCGCAGTTGATCCGTGTCTTCGACTATGATCCGGGTCCATTGTCCTGCGTTCACCTCCTAAAAATCTTATCCACTTTTTATTATAGCGTCCGCAAAAAGGCCGGTCAACCCTAAAACCGCCGAAAGCAGAGGGAAATTTCCGTCAAAAACGCAGAAAGCCCTTTCCAGCGCTTGCGGAACACTGGAAAGGACTTTCTGTTCGGATATTGCCTTGGTGTGAGGAGGAATCATGTACAAGGAATCGGTTGCGGCCCCGGTTCCTTATGTTCGTAGTATAGCACCGAATGCGCGGTTTTTCATGAAAAACCTATGAAGAAAGTGTAAAATAGCCCGCCGCACACAAAAAATACGCCCCGGTCACCGTTGCCGGTGAGCGGGGCGCTAAAAACGAGATCCGTTTTTGACTGAGGCAAGATCCCTGCAAGGCAGGTCTTATGCTTCAGGCGGAACAAGGTATCTGCGAACAGACCTTATGTTCCTGACACACGCGGGGTGTGCTTTCAAGGACCCTCGCGGGCGCTTTGGTATTTCAAACACCCGGCCCCGCTGCGGATCACTGCCGCAACAAGGGCGTGGGAAAATGAAATCAGAGACTTGTTGTGCGGAAAGCGTTGTCGCTTTTGTGCACGTTCTTCTTTTACCGCTGCCGGGGCCAGATCAGCCACAGTTTCGCACTGCTGCGTTGCGCAGTAACCGCCAGTGCGGAGCAGCCGCCTTTCGGACTAGGGTGCCGCTGCGGCGCGTTCCGGCCCAAAACAGGGGAGAAAGATTACTTGTACAGCTCGACCAGACGAGTCAGATGCTCGTAACGATCGTTTGCGACCTGCTCGTTGCGTGCGAACAGCTGCTTTGCGCGCTCCGGGAAGGCACGGGTCAGGCGGCTGTAACGGGTCTCGTTTGCCAGCAGAGCCTGGTACTTCTCGGCATCGACTGCCTTGGAGGTCAGAGTGAACGGGTTCTTGCCCTGAGCCTTGTTGGCCGGGTTGAAGGTGAACAGGTTCCAGTAACCAGCCTCGACAGCCTTCTTCATCTCGTTCTGGCAGTTGGTCATACCGCCCTTGACACCGTGCAGCTCGCAGGGAGCGTAGCCGATGATCAGAGACGGGCCGGGATAAGCCTCAGCCTCGGCGATCGCCTTGACAGCCTGGTTCATGTTGGCGCCCAGAGCGATCTGAGCGACGTAGATGTAACCATAGGTCATTGCGATCTCGGACAGGCTCTTCTTGCTGATCTCCTTACCAGCAGCAGCGAACTGGCAGACTTCACCAATGTTGGAAGCCTTGGATGCCTGTCCACCGGTGTTGGAGTACATCTCAGTATCGAAGACCATGACGTTGACATCCTCGCCGGAAGCCAGGACGTGATCCAGGCCGCCGAAGCCGATGTCGTATGCCCAACCGTCGCCACCGAAGATCCAGACGGACTTCTTCGCGATGAACTCCTTGCTCTTCAGGATCTCAGCGGACTCGGTGCAGCCAGCGGCAGCAGCCTTCTCCAGCTCAGCGATCAGAGCCTTGGCGGGTTCGTCGTTGGCCTTGGTGTTGTTCTTGGTCTCCATGAACTTGTCGAATGCAGCCTTCAGCTCAGCGGAAGCCTTGTCAGAACCAGCGACCTCAGCGATGCGCTTGATCAGGTTCTCACGGACGGTCTTCTGGCCGAGGTACAGGCCCAGACCATGCTCAGCGTTATCCTCGAACAGGGAGTTGCACCATGCAGGACCATGGCCGCTGTCCTTGTTGACGGTGTACGGAGAGATGGAAGCAGTGCCGCCCCAGATGGAGGAGCAGCCGGTAGCGTTGGAGATGTACATCTTCTCGCCGAACAGCTGGGTGATCAGGCGAGCATAAGAGGTCTCGGCACAGCCTGCGCAGGAGCCAGAGAACTCCAGCAGCGGCTGGTTGAACTGAGAACCGATGACGGTGTCGTCAGCAAACTTGCCGGGCTTCTTGGAGATGTTGGCGACGCAGTAGTCGAAGACTGCCTGCTGGTCGGCCTGGCTCTCCTGAGGAACCATGCTGATGGCCTTGGTGGGGCAGACGGTGACGCACTCGCCGCAGCCCATGCAGTCCAGAGGAGACACAGCCATGACAAACTTGTACTCGTTTGCGGGCTTGTTGTCGCGGCTCTTGGTCTGTGCGGGAGCAGCAGCCAGCTCGTCAGCAGTCAGCTGGAAGGGACGGATGGTTGCGTGAGAGCACACGAATGCGCACTGGTTGCAGCCAACACACTTGGAAGCATCCCACTCCGGAACGTTGACAGCGGTGCCGCGCTTCTCATATGCAGAAGCACCCTGCTCCCACTCGCCGTTTGCATTTGCAACGAAAGCGGAAACGGGCAGGCTGTCGCCGTCCATACGAGCGATGGGCTCCATGACGTCGCGGATCTGCTTGACCAGCTCCGGACGGCCGGTGAGAGCCTTGGGTGCGGGATCAGCTTCGGGGTTGGACCAGGAAGCGGGGACGTCCACCTTGTGGATGGCGTCAACACCAGCATCGATGGCCTTCCAGTTCATCTCGACGACGTCCTGGCCCTTCTTGCCGTAGCTCTTCTGAGCGGCCTGCTTCATGAAGTTGACAGCGTCCTCGATGGGCATGACGTCTGCCAGCTTGAAGAAAGCAGACTGCAGGATGGTATTGGTGCGCTTGCCCATACCGATCTCGATGGCCTTATCGATGGCGTTGATGGTGTACAGCTGAATGTTGTTGTCAGCGATGTACTTCTTGGCCTCAGCGTTCAGGTGCTGGCCCAGCTCCTCATCGGACCACTGGCAGTTGATCATGAACACGCCGCCGGGCTTGACATCCTGGACCATCTTCATGCCCATGTGGATGTAAGCGGGGTTGTGGCAGGCCACGAAGTCAGCCTGGTTGATGTAGTAGGGGCTGCGGATGGGCTTGTCGCCGAAACGCAGGTGGCTGATGGTCACGCCGCCGGTCTTCTTGGAGTCATACTGGAAGTATGCCTGAACATACTTGTCGGTATGGTCGCCGATGATCTTGACGGAGTTCTTGTTTGCGCCGACGGTGCCGTCGCCGCCCAGACCCCAGAACTTGCACTCCTTGGTGCCAGCAGCTGCGGTGATGGGAGCGGGCTTGACTTCGGGCAGGGACAGACCGGTGACATCATCGGTGATACCCAGGGTGAAGCGCTCCTTCGGCTGATCCTTCTCCAGCTCCTTGAACAGAGCGAAGATGGAGGACGGGGGAGTGTCCTTGCTGCCCAGGCCGTAGCGGCCGCCGGTCAGGACGACATCGTTCATGCCGGCCTCACGCAGGGTAGCAGCAACATCCAGGTACAGAGGCTCGCCCAGGGAGCCGGGCTCCTTGGTGCGGTCCAGAACTGCGACCTTCTTTGCAGTCTTGGGCAGGACCTTCAGCAGAGCGGAAGAGACCCAGGGACGATACAGGCGGACCTTGACGATACCGACCTTCTCACCCTTGGCGTTCAGGTAATCGATGACCTCATCTGCAACGTCGCAGACAGAGCCCATAGCGATCATGACGCGGTCTGCATCGGGAGCGCCGTAGTAGTTGAACAGATCGTAGTTGGTGCCCAGCTTTGCATTGATCTTGGCCATGTACTTCTCGACGACTGCGGGCAGTGCGTCGTAGACAGAGTTGCAGGCCTCACGATGCTGGAAGAACACGTCGCCGTTCTCGTGGGAACCGCGCATCTTGGGGTGCTCAGGGTTCAGTGCCTTGGCGCGGAACTCCTCAACAGCCTCCATGTTGCACATTTCCTTCAGATCAGCGTAATCCCACTTCTCGATCTTCTGGTACTCGTGAGAAGTACGGAAGCCATCGAAGAAGTTCAGGAAGGGGACCTTGCCCTCGATTGCTGCCAGATGGGCAACCGGGGACAGATCCATGACTTCCTGCACGCTGCTCTCGACCAGCATTGCGAAGCCGGTCTGGCGGCATGCCATGACGTCGCTGTGATCACCGAAGATGTTCAGGGACTGGGTAGCAACGGTACGTGCCGAAACATCGAACACGCAGGGCAGCTGCTCTGCAGCGATCTTGTACATGTTGGGGATCATCAGCAGCAGGCCCTGAGAAGCGGTGAAGGTGGTGGTAACAGCACCTGCACCCAGAGAGCCGTGCACAGCGCCGGCAGCGCCGGCCTCAGACTCCATCTCGACGACCTTGACCTGGTTGCCGAAGATGTTCTTCTGGCCAGCTGCGGACCACTGGTCCACAGAGTCAGCCATCGGAGAAGACGGGGTAATGGGGTAGATGGCAGCCACGTCCGTGTAGGCATATGCTACATGAGCGGCAGCGGTATTGCCATCCATGGTTTGCTTTGCTCTAGGCATTTTTCTTCCTCCATTGTTCAGAATTTGGTACCTTTTGCGCGGGGCAATAAGCGCCCCGGCGGGGCCGGAGAACCCCAAAAGGCACTATTGCTCGTATACTATAATAACAAATTCCGCTTCTAAAGTAAACGCAAACCCACTGGCAAAACGCAACAAAATTTCACGATTTTTTTTGTTGGTTTTTTACGCTTGTGTTTTTGGTGGGATTCATTCTTGCAGAATTTTAAGTTTTTGGCCAATGGAGCGATTTTTTCTTAACTTTTCCTTAATTTTGAATTGACAATCGTACAGGAAATGCCGTAAACTGGAACCAGTGATTTATCCGGGCCGGAGCAGGCTCCGGCTCGTTCAGAAAGGACGCAGAAACGATGGACGCAGCACATTTTGAGAAGAAACTGACCAGCGAGGTGCTCTTCGAGGGCCGGGTCATCACCCTGACTAAGGACACCGCCCTGCTGGAGAACGGGAAGACCGCCACCCGCGAAGTGGTGCATCACCACGGCGGTGCCTGCATCGTGCCTTACTTTGAGGACGGCACCATCTGCATGGTGCGCCAGTTCCGCTATGCCATGCAGCAGGAGCTGTGGGAGCTGCCCGCCGGCAAGCTGGAAGCGGGCGAAGACCCCTTTGAAGCCGCCAGGCGCGAACTGGAAGAGGAATGCGGCCTGACCGCCGAGCACTACACCTCGCTGGGCGAATTTTACCCCACCGTGGGCTACGACACCGAGGTCATCTACACCTGGGTGGCCACCGGCCTGAAGGAGACCCACATGCACCTGGACGCCGACGAGTTCCTGACGCCCGACCGTGTGCCGCTGCAAAAAGCCTATGAGATGGTCATGAGCGGCGAGATCAAGGACGGCAAGACTGTGGCAGGCGTGCTCAAGCTGAAGGCCCTGCTGGACGAGGGCAGACTGTGATCCTCTATCAGGATGCGGCCCTTGTGGTCGTGAACAAACCGGCAGGCCTGTCCAGTGAGGCCGGCCTGCCCGCCCGGCTGCGGGAACTGTGGGGGCAGCCGGACGCCTATGTGGGCATCGTGCACCGGCTGGACACCGGTGTGTCCGGCCTGATGGTCTGTGCCAGGACTCCGAAGGCCGCCGCCGCGCTGACACGGCAGATCACCCAGAGCCAGGAAGCCTACGCCGTGCTGGACGGCCGGGCTGCACCCACCCAAAATACGCTGCCCGCACCGGTCTTCACCAAGCAGTACCGGGCCGTCCTTGCCGGAGCACCGGACGAAACGCTGCCGGAACACGGCATCCTGCGGGACTATCTGTTCAAGGACAGCCGGAAGGGCCGGGTCTTCCCGGTCAGCCGCCCGCGCAAAGGGGTGCGGGAAGCCGTGCTCGAATACCGCATCACCGCCTCGAACGGAACCCTGAGCCTTGCAGACATCACCCTCCACACCGGGCGGACCCATCAGATCCGGGTGCAGTTCGCCTCCCGGCGGCATCCGCTCTGGGGCGACGGCAAATACGGCAGTCATTTCAAGGGAACCATTGCACTGCAGAGCGCACGGCTCTGTTTTCTGCACCCGGAGACCGGGGAGCCGATGGAGTTCGCATTGGAAAAGCCGGAGACCGCGCCATGGAACATTTAGCATCCGCCTTTGGCAGGTCGGTCCACTCTATTTTTTCGCCTTCGGCTTGAACACAGCCGGGCCTTGTTGTCTGGGGAACGAAGCTATGGAACAACAAACGTACAAAACAGACGCCGCGATCTATGATGTGCTGGAGCGGGAGATCATCGACCTGACCATCCGCCCCGGAAGCTCGCTGAGCGAGAACCCGCTCTGCACCCGGTTCGGGGCACCGCGGTCGCTCATCCGGGTCGTTTTGCAGAAATTGCAGGAAAACGGGCTGGTGAAGATCGTGCCCTACAAGGGCACCACCGTCACCCGGCTGAACCGCGAGATCGTGGAGGAGCTGATCTACGAGCGCACCGCCGTGGAGGCCCGTGTGCTGCGGGATTTTTCGCCCCGGTGCACTCCGGAACAGCGGGCGCTCATCCGGAAGCGGGCCGCTGCTTACGAGGCTCTGGCCCATGCCGAGCACCCGGACTTCAACCGTCTGTACGAGGCCGACCGCCTGCTCCACGAGACCTGGTTTGCCGCCATGGGGAAGATGTACCTCTGGCGGACGTTGCAGAACGCCCACGCCGACTACAGCCGGTTCCGGATGCTGGACACCATCACCAGCGGCGGGCTGGCCGAGGTCATCGCAGACCACACCAACCTCATCGACGCCATTGAGCGCTGCGACATGGCCGCATTTGAGCCGCTGGTGGAGCGGCACCTCTACGGCGGCATCCGGCGGCTTGGCTCCAAGCTCACCGAGGAATACGCCGACTATTTTGAACCGGAACCATAAAACTTGCGCTTCAACCACAAAAGGACCCGCGCCGCAGGGCATTCACTCTGCGGCGCGGGTCCTTTTTCTGTGGGGTCGGAGAAAACGCCTGGCCCTGGGGGAAGGGCCGTAGGCATGGTTACAGTTTGTCGTTGGCGCGGTTCAGCACAAAGCTGCGGGTCTCGTGCTGGGCAAAGTACGGCGTATACTGGATGCCGATCTGCTCCCAGTTGCTCGGAACGACCGCATAGATCTTGATGCAGCCCGTCTCCTTCGGGTTCAGGTTATCCCGCACACCGTAGCTCTTCAGGCCGGTCTCGTCCGTCAGATAACCGATCTCCGCATGGCCGATCTTGCCGCTGTCCGACGTCATCTTGAAATCGCTCTTGCCCAGCGTCTCATACTGGTTGTTATAGATTGCCTTCAGCACCTCGGCCAGTTCGGTCTCCGTGGTATTTCCCATCTTGACCGTCTGCTCCGACTGATTTTCCAGCCCGATGCACACGGTGATGAACGTTTTTCCTGCATAGTTCCCGACCATGCCCGAAATCTTATCCTGGCGATAGCCCAGCAGCTTTACGTTCACTCCATTGATCTGTGTGGACTCACCCACACCGTATACGGTGTCTTTCGATCCCCCGCCCGATGGGGAGCATCCTGCGAAGATGCCGGATGCAGTCACAGCCAGCGCAGCAGCACCTGCACACTTCAGAAAAACGCGGCGGCTCATATTGGTTGCCATATTCGGTACCTCCTTTGAACGGTCTGGTATTTCAACATTTCCAACCATTGTTGGAAATGTTGTTCTCTGCCCTGAGCATATCAAATCTCCGGAGGTTTTGCAAGCGAAATCTGCACCAAAAAACGGCCGGGCTGCGTTTCTTTGTACGAAATTTCAGCAAAGAAACTTTGCCGTTTTCTCAAAGCCGCAGAAATTGCGCACGAACCGGCAAAAAACACAGCAGCTCATCCAAAGGCCCCCTGCATTTCTTGGCCACTGTGCCGAAAATGCAGGAGGCCGTGCTGCGGCGCCTGTGCGAAAGATCTTTTTACGAACACAAGGCTCAGTGAAAACGTTTCCGTCAAAGGACGCCGGTGAGGAAGATCTCCAGACCGATGCCGATGAGGATGACGCCGCCCAGAATGGATGCCTTGCCGGCCAGCTTGGTGCCGAATTGTTTGCCGATGTGCAGACCGGCCATGCAGAGGACGAAGGTGACTGCGGCGATGATAACAGATGCCGCCAGCGCCATCGTCCAGTCGTACTCCGAGATGGTGAAGCCGACGGAAAGGGCGTCGATGCTGGTGGCCACGCCCTGCACGAAGAGGGCACCGGCGCTCAGCTCAATGGCCTCCTCGGTCTCTTCGCCCCTGATGCCCTCCAACAGCATCTTGCCGCCGATGTACGCCAGCAGGATGAGGGCGATCCATGGGATGAACATCTCAAAGGACGAGAACAGCTCGACAATGGTGTGGACGCAGACCCAGCCCGTCATGGGCATGACTGCCTGAAACACACCGAAGGTGCCCGCGATGATGCACATCCTCCTGACGGACATTTTGGGGTCGTGCAGGCCGTTCGCCATCGAGACCGAGAACGCATCCATGGCAAGGCCCACGCCCAGCAATACACTGTTGAAGAAAAACAAGAAATTCCATTCCATACAAACATGCCTCCTAAATCGGACCGGAATCTGGTGCGGCAAAAACAAAACCCGGAATCGGTGCGCGTACACGTCCGATTCCGGGTCATTTTCTACTTCCGGACTCCATGTGTTGGGCGTGGTACTCGCACCAAAACACATGAGTCTCGCAAATGAAAGCAAGCCAGACCGCGACCGGCGGCCATTGTGTTGACTTGCTGCGCCGTCTGCAAACAGCGCCTGCTACTCCCCCATGGGATTTGTGATTGTTTGGTTATTTTATCACACGTTCTGGGCGAAGTCCAGACTAACTTTCCCTCTCAGGCCGAAGCCTTCCGGGCTTCGTGCTCAATTTTCAGGGTCTGCTTCGGGGGTCTCCGCAGCCGAGGCCTCGTCGGCAGCTTCCATCGCGGCCAGCTGCTCGGCGGTGGGTTCATCGCCCTCCTCCGCCTCAATGGCTGCGGTCTGGGCCTCGTCGTCGTGGTCGGTACGGGCCAGGACCATGACCTTGTCGCTCTCTCCCAGGCGCATGACGCGGACGCCGGAGCCATAGCGGCTCTGCACCGGGATGGAGTCGGCATGGAAGCGGATGATGATGCCCTCCTGACTGCTCAGCAGGATATCGTCCACATCATCGACGATCTTGACGGCTGCGACCTTATCCTTGGACGCATCGTAGTTGCGGATGCCCTTGCCGCCGCGGGCCGTGATGCGGTAGGTGTCGATCTCGGAGCGGCGGCCCTTGCCGTTTTCGGTCACGGTCAGGACAGTCGCGCCCTCGCGGCAGATGCAGACGCCGACGACCTCGTCGCCCTCGGCCAGCTTGATGGCACGGACGCCGTGGCCGCTGCGGCCCATCGGGCGGGCATCCTCCTCGTTGAAGCGGATGGCCTGGCCGTTGCGGGTGGCGACGATGAGCATATCGTGGCCGGTGGTCAGGCGGGTCCAGGCCAGCGCATCGCCCTCGTTCAGGGCAATGCCGATCAGGCCGGAACGGCGGATGTTGGCGTACTGTTCCAGCGGGGTGCGCTTGATGAGGCCCTGCTTGGTGACCATCGTCACGAAGCCGCCCTCCTGTTCTGCGTCCTTGCTCTGGCAGATCATGTTCGTGACCTTTTCGCCTTCCGCCAGCTGCAGCAGGTTCACGATGTTGGTTCCCTTGCTGGTGCGGCTGCCCTCGGCGATGGTGTAGCCCTTGATGCGGAACAGACGGCCCCGGTCGGTGACGAACAGGACATAATCGTGGGTGGAACCGACGAACATCTCCTGCACGATGTCTTCTTCCTTGCGGGTCATGCCGGAAATGCCGCGGCCGCCGCGCTTCTGGGCCTGATAGGTGGCCTTGAGCTGGCGCTTGATATAACCGGCTTCGGTCAGGGTATAGACGCACTGCTCCTCGGCAATGAGGTCTTCGATGTCCACTTCGCCGTTCACGGTCTCGATCTCGGTGCGGCGCTCGTCACCGAAGCGCTTCTTCATCTCCAGCAGCTCATTCTTGACGATCTCCAGCACACGGGCGTCATTGGACAGGATGTCCTCCCAATCCCGGATCTTAGCCTGCAAAGCACCCAGCTCTTCCTCGATCTTCAGGATCTCCAGACCGGCCAGACGGCCCAGCTGCAACTTCACGATGGCGTCGGCCTGCGGGTCATCAAAGCCGAAGCGCTCCATGATGGCGGTCTTGGCCTCACTCATGCCGCCCTTGCAGGCGCGGATGGTGGCGATCAGTTCGTCCACGATGTCGGTGGCCTTCTTCAGACCTTCGAGGATGTGGGCGCGCTCCCGTGCCTTCTTCAGGTCATACTGGGTCCGGCGGCGGACGACCTCATCCTGGAACTCGACGTACTTCTGGATCATCTGCTTCAGGGTCAGAACCTTCGGCACCTTGTGGTCGATGGCCAGCATGATGACGCCCACGGTATCCTGCAGCTGGGTGTACTGGTACAGCTGGTTCAGGACGACCTGGGGATTGGCGTCCTTGCGCACGTCGATGACGATGCGCATTCCCTTGCGGTTGGTCTCATCGTTCAGGTCGCTGATGCCCTCGATCCGTTTGTCCTTAACGAGGTCTGCAATGTTCTCGATGAGGCGCGCCTTATTGACCATGTACGGGATCTCCGTCACGATGATCTGGGCGCGGCCGTTCTTCTTTTCCTCGATGGTGGCACGGCCGCGCAGGGTGATCTTGCCGCGGCCGGTGGCGTAGGCAGCACGGATGCCGCTGCGGCCCATGATGATGCCGGCGGTGGGGAAGTCCGGGCCTTTGATATGCTCCATCAGGCCGGGCAGGTCGATGTCCGGGTCTTCGATATATGCCACACAGCCGTCGATGACCTCGCTCAGGTTGTGGGGCGGGATGTTGGTGGCCATGCCGACCGCGATGCCCTGGCTGCCGTTGACCAGCAGATTCGGGAAGCGGCAGGGCAGAACGCTGGGTTCCTTCTTCGTCTCATCGAAGTTGGGGTCCCAGTTGATGGTATCCTTGTCGATATCGGTCAGCATCTCGACGGCCATCCGGCTCATGCGGGCCTCGGTGTAACGGTAAGCAGCCGGGGGGTCGCCATCCACGGAACCGAAGTTGCCCTGACCGTCCACCAGCGGATAGCGCAGCGAGAAATCCTGCGCCAGACGGACCATGGCATCGTAGACCGATGCGTCGCCGTGGGGGTGGTAGGAGCCCAGCACCGCACCGACGGTATCCGCCGACTTGCGGTAGGGATGGCTGGGGTCGTTGCCGCGCTCGTGCATGGTGTACAGAATGCGGCGGTGGACCGGCTTCAGACCGTCGCGCACATCGGGCAGCGCACGGGACACGATGACCGACATGGAGTAGTCCAGGAACGCCGTCTCGATCTCTTTCTTGACGTCGCGGATGATCTTTTTGGTACCGCTGCCCGGTATCATCACAAAATCTTCTTCCATTTTTTCCTCCGTAGGATCAACCCTCTCAGTCAATGCCCTGCGGCATTGACAGCTCTCCCAAAGGGCGAGCTTTTTTGCGTGAGAAGGGAACGTTTATCTTTTGCCGATAAGCTCCCCCCCTTAGGGGGAGCTGGCGCGTCAGCGCCTGAGAGGGATATCAGACATCCAGCTTTGCATACTGTGCATTCGCCTCGATGAAGCGGCGGCGGGGCTCGACCTGGTCGCCCATCAGGATGGTGAAGGCTTCGTCGGCCTTTTCGGCATCCTCAATGGTGATCTGCACGATGACGCGGTTGTCGGGGTTCATGGTGGTCTCCCAGAGCTGTTCCGGGTTCATCTCACCAAGGCCCTTATAGCGGTTGACCTTTGCGCCCGGCATTTCCTGCGAGAGCACGGCCATCTCGGCGTCGTTGTAGGCATACTTGATGGTGCTGCCCTTCTGCACCTTGAACAGGGGCGGCTGGGCAACGTAGACATGGCCCTGCTCGATGAGGGGGCGCATATAGCGGAAGAAGAAGGTCAGCATCAGGGTGCAGATGTGCGAACCATCGACATCGGCATCGGCCATGATGAAGACTTTGTCATACCGCAGCTTGGAGATATCAAATTCCTCGCCGATGCCGCAGCCCAGCGCCAGCACGACCGGCATCAGCTTATCGTTGCCGTAGATGCGGTCGGCACGGGCCTTTTCGACGTTCAGCATCTTGCCCCAGAGGGGAAGGATGGCCTGGATGGCCGAGTCCCGGCCCATCTTGGCCGAGCCGCCTGCAGAGTCGCCCTCGACGATGAAGATCTCGGTGCGGGAGGGGTCTTTCTCGCGGCAGTCGGCCAGCTTGCCGGGCATCCGGCTGGTCTCCAGCGCACTCTTGCGGCGGACCAGTTCGCGTGCCTTTTTGGCAGCGGCGCGGGCGCGGGCGGCCTGGGTGGCCTTTTCGAAAATAGCCTTGGCCACGCCGGGGTTCTCCTCAAAGAACTCCATCAGCTTGGTGTAGACCATGTTGGAGACGAGGGTGCGGATCTCGGTGTTGCCAAGCTTCGCCTTGGTCTGGCCCTCGAACTCGGCCTCCTGCAATTTGACCGAAATGACGCAGATGAGGCCCTCGCGGACATCGGAGCCGGACAGGTTCTCATCCTTGTCCTTCAGCAGGCCGTGGCTGCGGCCGTAGTCGTTGAAGACACGGGTCAGGCTGGTGCGGAAGCCCTCTTCGTGGGTGCCGCCGTCCGGGGTGTTGACGTTGTTCGCAAAGCTCAGCACCAGCTCGTTGTAACTGGAGTTGTACTGCAATGCGATCTCGGCCATGCCGCGGTCGGTCTGCCCCTTGAGATAAATGACGTTGGGATGCAGAACTTCGAGGTTCCGCTTCTCGTTCAGGTAGGTGACGAAGCTCTTGATGCCGCCCTCGTAGCACATGACCTCGGTGCGGTAGCAGGGGTCGCCCTCCTGGCCGTCCTCCAGAACGGGGGTGTACAGCTCGCGCTCATCGGTCAGGGTGATCTTGACACCGGCGTTCAGGAAGCTCTCCTCACGCAGACGCTTTTCCAGTGTCTCGAAGTTGTAGACGGTGGTATCCTTGAACATCTCCGGGTCCGGCTTGAAGGTGACGCGGGTGCCGGTGACGCCCGGCTCCACGGTACCGATGCACTTCAGGGGGCCGTCCGGGTCGCCGCGGCGGAAGGTCTGCTCATATTCGTGGCCGTCGCGGCGGACGTTGACGGTCAGCCACTCAGAGCAGGCGTTGACGACCGATGCGCCGACGCCGTGCAGGCCGCCGGCCACCTTGTAGCCGGAGTTCTCGCCGCCGAACTTGCCGCCGGCGTGGAGGATGGTATAGACGACGGTGACAGCGGGCAGGCCGGTATCCGCCTGGATATCCACGGGGATGCCGCGGCCGTTGTCGGTGACCTGGATGATGTTGTCCTTCAGGATCTTGACTTCGATGTGGTCGCAGTAACCGGCCAGAGCCTCGTCGATGGCGTTGTCCACGATCTCGTAGACCAGATGATGCAGGCCCCGCTCACCGGTCGAGCCGATATACATGCCGGGGCGCTTGCGCACAGCCTCCAGGCCCTTCAGGACCTGGATCTCGCTGGCGTTATACTCGTGGTCCGTTGCGGTTTCCGCGTTGGTGCTGGTGATGATTTCCTCTGCCATATCCTTTCTCCCTTTATCGTTAGATTTGAATGGCCTGCTTTTCCGGCATTGCACTGCAATGCCGGCTCCCCAAAGCGGGAGCCTCCGGCAGGCCGGATTCGTTGATTTCATTTTGCCTTCGGCTCATTTTCACAGCCGGGCCGTTCAGAACGGCGCTTCCGTTCTCTTTTTCATCGCAGCGCTGGACAGCTCCGAAAGATACACGGTATCCACCGGTGCATCGGCCAGCACATAGCACTGGGGCAGTTCTTCCGAAAGGCTGACCACCGCGCCGTTCTTCTGGGCGTAGTTCAGAAATTCCCGCCCGCGGGGGGAGATGGTGGTCGTCTCCAGATTGAAGATGCCGATGACGTCCCGGTCGTTCAGGACATAGTCGCGCCCCAGATGAATATACATTTCGTATTATCTCCAGTTTCAGCACTGTGATTGTGAGAGTGCCAATTACAGTTTGGTCAGCACCCCGCCGTTCATGCGGTAGACCTCGCCGTCCGTCTTGAGGAAGGCGGTATCGTCGCAGCTGGTGACGAAGGTCTGCTTTTCCCGCATCCGGGTCAGCAGATACTGCTTGCGGCCGTCGTCCAGTTCGCTGAGCACATCGTCCAGCAGGAGCACCGGGTGTTCGCCGGTGATGGACGCTGCGGCAGCAGCTTCGGCCATTTTCAGGCTCAGCACCACGCTGCGTTGCTGTCCCTGACTGGCGAACACTTTGGCAGGCTGACCGTCCAGAAGAAGTTCCAGGTCCTCCCGGTGGGGGCCGCAAAGGCTCTGCCCGGCCCGCAGTTCCTCGTTCTGCCGGGCCCGCAGCAGAGCGGCCAAACCGCCCGGCTCGAACTGGGCCGCATAGCGCAGCTCCATCCGCTCCGCTCCATGGGAAAGCTCGGCGTAGTTGGCGCAGGCGAGGGGGCCCAGCTGTTCCAGGTAGGCCCGCCGCCGCCGCTGGATGGCCTCGCCCTGCATAGCAAGCTCGGTGTTGAGCACTTCCAGCAGGGCCGTCTTTTCGGCGTAGGGCCGTTCCGGCGTGGTGCTGGAATGGCGCAGCAGCGCATTTTTCTGCTGCAATGCCCGGACATAGCGGCGGTAGATGGTCAGGTAACCGGGGTAGAGCTGGCACAAGGCAGCATCCAGAAATTTCCGGCGTCCCTCCGGGGCACCTTTGACAAGGCTCAGGTGTCCGGGGTCAAAGACGACGGCCGGAAAGCTGCCTGCCAATGCCGCCGCCCGTTTGGGCGGGGCACCGTTCACGGCGGCGTACCGCCCCGGCCGGGCGGAATCCGGCATTCCGATGGTCATCCGGACGCGGTTCGGCGTGTCCGGTTCCTGCTCTTCCTGCTGTGCCCGGAGGGTGGACGCTTCCAGCACGGCGAAGGGTTCGCCCCGCCGCACCAGTTCGGCGTCCTTGCCGCCCCGGAAGCTCTTTCCGCC
Source organism: Faecalibacterium prausnitzii (assembly GCF_019967995.1). Classification (NCBI taxonomy): domain Bacteria; kingdom Bacillati; phylum Bacillota; class Clostridia; order Eubacteriales; family Oscillospiraceae; genus Faecalibacterium; species Faecalibacterium prausnitzii. Next base: position 3,201 of record NZ_CP065377.1, on the reverse strand, counting down.
GGTCAGTAGCCAGATGGCTTCCAGCAGGTTGGTCTTACCCTGGCCGTTGTTGCCGCAGATGACGGTCAGCTCCCGGCCCGGCGTCAGGCTGGCCGAGGCGATGTTGCGATAATTTTGAACTTCCAGTGAGAGCAGACGCATGGTTTACTGTCCCTGGCCGATGGTCACGCTCTGGCCGTCCAGTTCGACGACATCTCCGGCGCGGCACTTTTTGCCCCGCATGGTGCAGACTTCGCCGTTCACTTTGACGGCACCGTTCTGCACCAGCTCCTTGGCTTCGCCGCCGGTCTCGCACAGGCCCGCATATTTCAGCAGGGCATCCAGCTTGATAAATTCCGTATGGATGAGAATTTTTTGCATATTACGCCTCTCAATCGTTCTTGAAACGGACGGGCAGGACGAGGTACAAAAAGTCGTTCCCCTCGGCGGGCAGGACCTTGACCGGGCTCAGCGGGCCGCTGATCTCCAGCCGGACCTGCTCGGTGCGGGCATTCCGCAGCGCATCCAGCAGATAGCGGTTGTTGAAGCCGATTTCCACATCGTCACCTTCGCATTTGGCATTGAACTCGTCCACAACGCGGCCCAGATTGGTCTGGCAGCGGACCACGACTTTACCCTCTGTAAAACTGATGCGGAGGGGATTTTTTAGACGCTCTGTAATAATCAGGGACGCGCGCTCGATGGTCTCGATAAATTCCTTGGTGTCCAGCGTCACACGGGTGCGGCTGCCGTCCGGGATGACATTGTGATAGTTGAGGAATTCGCCCTCGATGAGGCGGCTCATGATGGTGTAACCGGCGGTCATGAAGACGACATACCGGCGGTTGGCACAGATGTGGACGGCTTCCTCGTCGTCGTTGGCCAGCAGGTGGGAGACCTCGTTCATGGTCTTGCTGGGCACGATGATCCGGATGTCCTTCACGGCCTTGACCGGGCGCTCGACGATGGCCAGACGGTAGCCGTCCAGGGCCACCACGGTCAGTTTATCGGGCAGGATCTCGAATAATTCACCGGTATGCGCAGGTTTTTTCTCATCCTGACTGACGGCATAGAGGGTGCGGTCGATCATATCGCGCAGTACGCCGGTGGGGATGTTCAGGGTCTCCTCGGCGCCGGTGTTGGGCAGCTCCGGGAAATCGGTGGCCGACATGGACTGGATCTCGAACTGGGCCACACCGCTCTGGATGGTGGTTTTGCCGTTTTCGGCAGACTGGATCGTGATCTGACCGGAGGGCATCCGGCTGACCATGCTGCTGAGCAGCTTGGCATTCAGCACGATCTCGCCGGGCTCCTTGACATTGGCCTCGATGGTGGTCACGATGCCCATTTCGAGGTCGTAGCCGGTCAAAGTCAGTTGAAAACCTTCGGCTTTCAGCAGGATGCCTTCGAGCACGGGGATGGTGGAGCGGAGGGTGACGGCTTTGGAAACGCCGTCGATGGCTGCGCTCAGCAGGGTCTTATCGCAGATGATGTTCAATCTATCGTCTCTCCTTATTTTGGATTCGTGTATTCAGGAAGTCTTTCGCATGGAATGGCTGCAAAACCGTCTTCTGTATATTGAACTTGTTGTAGTAACCGTAGTAGGGGGTGGGGAAGATGTTGAAAAGTCGGAAAGTGTCTGGTTTCATGCGGGGCAGGGGTTTTCCACGGGGTTGTGAATGGGTCGTGGAAGAAGTGTTGAATCGTGTGGTCGGCGGTTTCTTTCCACATCCGATGTGGATTGTGGGTGTTAAATGTTGAAAACTCTGTGGAAAGAGTGGAAAGATCCGCCCCTTTGCCACAACATCTTGTTCCAGTTTTCCCCGGAAGGCCCCTTTTTCTCCCTTATTTGGTGGTTTGCCGCCTGAAATAGTATGACTTTTGCAGTATTCTTCGGGTTTACGCCTTGACGTTTTTGATGATGTCGCTGACCGTCTCGCGCAGGTGCTGGTCGTTCTTCATGTCCCGCTCCATGGTCTTGAGGGAGTAGACGATGGTGGAGTGGTCCCGGCCGGAGAACTCGCGGCCGATCTCCTCCATGCTCATGCCGGTGACTTCGCGCAGGATGTAGATGGCGACGCGGCGGGCGGAAGCGACGTTGGCGTTCCGCTTGGTGCCGCGGATGTCGGCGGGGGAGACGTTGAAGGTGCGGGACACCTCTCCCACGATCTTCTCGATGGTCACGGGCACCGGCTGGGTCTCGTTCAGGATGTCCTTGATGGCATTCTGCGCCACGCTGATGACGGGCTGGATGCCCTCCAGCATGTAGTAGGCGTTGAGCTTTTTCACTGCGCCTTCCAGCTGGCGGATGTTGTTCTTCAGGTGGTTGGCGATGAACTCCGCCACATCTTCGGGCAGGTCAAGGTGGAGCAGCTCGGCCTTGCGCTTGACGATGGCCACGCGGGTCTCGAAATCCGGCGGCTGGACATCGGCGGTCAGGCCCCACTCAAAGCGGGTGCGCAGGCGCTCTTCCAGGCTCTTGATCTCCTTGGCCGGGCGGTCGGATGCGATGACGATCTGCTTGTGGGCGTCGTGCAGGGAGTTGAAGGTGTGGAAGAACTCTTCCTGGGTGGACTCCTTGCCCGCAATGAACTGGATATCGTCCACCAGCAGCAGGTCGGCCACGCGGTACTTCATCCGGAAGTCCTCGGTGCTGCCCGCGCGGATGGCGGCGATCAGCTCGTTGGTGAACTGCTCACAGGTCACGTACATGATGACGAAATCGGGGTGGGTGCGCTTGATCTCGGTCTGGATGGCTGTCAGCAGATGGGTCTTGCCCAGACCGGAGCCGCCGTAGATGAACAGCGGGTTGTAGGCGCCGGAAGGGTTGGCCGCGACCGCTTGCGCAGCAGCAAACGCAAACTGGTTGGACGGGCCCTTGATGAAGTTTTCGAAGGTGAACTCGTAGTTGCCCTGCGGGGAGGCGGGGTTCGCCTCGTACTGCTGCGCCAGCACGACCTCATGCGGCGGGGTGCTGGGCACCACGAGGGTGATGTCCACATCAAAGCCCAGCACGGTCTTGAAGGCTTCCTTGAGCAGGCCGAGGTAGCGGTCCGTCACGATCTTGCAGATGAAGTCGTTCCGCACCGAAAGGGTGATGTGGCTTGAGTCCTCGAAGCTGATGGGCTCCAGGCCATCGATATAGAGATTATAGGTCGGCTCGGCCATCTGCGTTTTGCAGTACGCCTGCGCGGCCTCTAAAACGTCCTTGAAAGAATCCAT